>JABCPF020000012.1 GCA_013333285.2 Prevotella sp. | reverse complement strand
GTATATTAGACCTTCTTTTGGCCATGGTGGCCGACAGCCATACCGCATCAGAGCTTGCCGATGTGTTGGGAACCTCAACGCGCAACCTCTATTACGTGATTAAACAGTTAGAGGAATACGGTTTCGTTATTTACCATTTGCATCGTCGTTATTTGCTCGACCCTCATTCGCCCTTCTTTCAAAACATAGCTCGCACGGTCGATTTTACGCAGGAACAGGCTTTTTATATGTACTCGTTACTGTCAGAAGTCGACAACAAAAGCAACCCAATGGCTGGTCTTTTGCGCCGAAAGCTTACGCGTTATTATCATCTTAACGAGTTCTCACCAACGTGGAAAGACCGCTTAGTTTATAATAATGTTCAACAGCTTCAGCGCGCAATTAACCAGCGTCGTGTTGTGGTGTTGCACGGATATAGTTCAGGCCATAGCCAGACGGTGAAAGATAGGTTGGTTGAACCTTTCCTTTTCCTTGGCGATAAAGCCGATATTCGAGCTTACGAACCATCGTCAGGTATGAATAAAACCTTTAAGATTAGTAGAATATCGGAGGTGGAAGTGATGAACGATTTTTGGGAACACGAAGAGCGACACCGACTGTTATTCACCGATATGTTTATGTTTAGCAGCGAAGAGCGCATTCCTATTACACTCCGTCTTGACCTTTTAGCCTATAGTTTAATGTGTGAAGAGTATCCGCATGCCGTTGAACAGCTGAAATCTGACGGTAAAAACCACTGGCTGTTAACCACCGAAGTAGCCAACTATGTGGGCATAGGACGCTTCACACTCGGACTGTTCGACCATGTGGAAATCGTGCAAGGCGACGGACTGAAACGTTATTTGCACGAACGTTTATCGACGATGAGCGCGATGCAAGAGCCACAAATTAAGAAGCGTTGATGCGCTAAGCAAACACGGTTAGTGGGGTTTGCTCCCTATTTTATGTGCTTTGTTTATTAGCATTGTGGCAAAATGATGCCCCTTTAACCGCGTAATGTTGATGATACGACGGTCGCCATACGCGTTGTATGACGGCCGTTGTATTATGCGTACGGCAGCCGTCGTACACGTTATACTACGGTCGTCGCACACTTACTATAATAGCGTAAACGCATTACAATATGGGCGTTTAGGTGTATTCTGAACGCTTATATGCTGTAAAGGTTATAGCTTTATAATTTTGCCAATTCGGCGGAAAGCCGTAACTTTGCCCATCACTACATTTGTAACTTTGCCCGTGTGGGGAGATAGTTGAAAATGTATTATATCAATAAAAGCAGATAAATTTTACCGTATATGAGGAAACTTCTGAGCGTATTGTTGCTGTCAATGGTAACATCTTTAGTAATGGCCGTTCCAGCACGCCCAGGTATTTGGCGTACCATAAAGCTGGCTGATGGTAGCGAGGTAAGGGTAACGCTTCGTGGTGATGAACACCTACACTTTTGGCAGTCGGCTGAAGGCGTGACTTATGTGGCCGACGGCACTACAGGATATTATAAAGCAGTAACCATGAAAAGCCTTGAAAAAAAGATGGTTGCAAAGCAAAAACGTATGTCGCGTGCGGCAAACGGAGCAGCGCAGAAGCTGCGCGCACCAGGCGTAGCTAAAGATCCGTCAATTTTTAAAGGCAGTAAACGTGGGTTGATTTTGCTTGTCGAATTCTCTGACAAGCGCTTTTCAATGTCAAATCCTAAGGATTTTTATACACACGTTGCTAACGATAAGGGATATAATAAAGGACAATTCAAAGGTAGTATTCGCGATTACTTCCTCGCCCAGAGCGGTGGAACTTTCGATCTTACGTTTGATGTCGTAGGTCCTATTAAACTGTCGCGACCTTACCGTTACTACGGTATGAATGATGATGACCGTGCTGCTGACATGATTCGTACCGCGTGTTTGCAGGCTAACGATTCGGTAAACTATAGCACATACGACTGGGATAACGATGGCGAAGCAGAAGAAGTTTTTGTTCTCTATGCTGGTCACGGCCAAGCAGACTCGCCAACAGGCGACGACGATTTGATATGGCCGCACATGTCTAGCCTCGCAGGCTCGGGCTATCGTAACTTTAAATTAGACAACACGCTGATTAATACGTATGCTTGTTCTTGCGAATTACGATATACCAATATGGGCGGAAGTGAAGTTGCTGGTATCGGAACCTTCTGCCATGAATTCTCACATTGTATGGGCTTTCCTGACATGTACGACACATCTTACAGCGGAAACTATGGTATGGGAGGCTGGGATTTGATGGACGCTGGCGCATACAACGGAAAGGGTTACGTGCCTGCCGGTTATACAGGATATGAGAAAATGGTATGCGGTTGGACGAAACCTGTCGAGCTTACTACTGATACCACCATTACAAATATGAAGTCGTTGGCCGACATGGGGCAAACCTATATTATATATAACAAGGCAAACCGTGACGAATATTATATTCTTGACAACCGCCAGAAAAAAGATTTTGATGCTACTTTGCCCGGTCACGGTATGATAATCAGTCATATTGATTACGATCGGACACTCTGGAGATATAACGCGGTAAACACAACTTCTGGAACTTATTTGTATGGAAACGACCACCAACGCGTGACAATAATCCATGCCGACGGCGATGACGATTCAGGACACCGTAATAGCCAGGGATACCTTATCATGTCGACAGAAAGCACTGACGCTTATCCCTATGCAGGAAATGATTCGTTAACGAACAAGTCGACGCCTGCAGCTACGTTATATAACGATAATAGCGATGGTACGAAATTCATGAATTGCAGTATCACCAATATTAAAGAGGAAAGCGATGGCACCATGAGCTTCGTATTCCGTGTGCCTGCAAACAAGAAGAATGAGCAGTCGCCGACGGTGCCTACAGGTATAGATAATGTGGGCATTACGCCGAAACCGAATCACCGTGTTTACAGCATTAGTGGTACTTATTTAGGTACCAGTTTAGATAGTCTGCCTCACGGTATTTATATTGTTGACGGAAAGAAAGTGGTAAAATAATCAAAAGGGGCCCTGAAGGGCCTCTTTCGTTTTATAGATATGGAAGAAACTGGACAATGAATTGTATTCGTGTTACATCGCTTGACGATGCAGGGCTTGAGCCTTACTGCCACATGACGGAGGCCCAATTGCGCAACAGGTTGCATGTTGAGCAAGGAATTTTCATAGCTGAAAGTCCAAAAGTAATTCGTGTTGCATTGCAGGCGGGTTACAAACCTGTTTCGTTGCTATGCGAAGAACGACATATTGATGGCGACGCTGCGGGCATTATAGCAGCCTGTGGCGACATACCTGTTTATACAGGGGAGCGTGAACTGCTGGCCCAAATGACGGGCTATACACTTACGCGTGGCGTACTCTGCGCTATGCGACGTAGGGAAATGCCCACGGTAGCGAGTGTTTGCGAAGGTGCTTCGCGCGTTGTGGTGATTGATTCTGTAGTGGATACAACGAACATTGGGGCTATATTTCGAGCCGCTGCCGCACTGGGTATTGACGGTGTGCTGTTGACACAAGGCACGTGCGACCCGTTAAATCGTCGGGCTGTAAGGGTTTCGATGGGGTCGGTATTTCTGGTTCCGTGGACGTGGCTTGATAAACCTGTTAACAGTTTGCGCGAACAAGGGTTTAAAACAGTGGCTATGGCGCTTACCGATAGGTCGGTATCGCTCGATGATGAGGTTTTGAAAGCTGAACCTCGTTTGGCTATTGTGATGGGGACAGAGGGCGACGGATTGCCGCATGATACCATAACGGCCTGCGATTATGTGGCTCGTATTCCGATGAAACATGGCGTTGACTCGCTTAATGTAGCTTCGGCCGCCGCTGTTGCCTTTTGGGAACTGCGAAAGCCTATGCAATAACGTGTATACGATTAGATAAAATGGTGAGAAAAAAGCTTCTTTTTACCTTTCTTAAACTAAGGCAGAAGGCGTTTAACAGCATATTTAATTAACTTTGCAATAGGATATATTTTCAAGATAACAACGAATGAAAAATTTACTCAGTACTCTTTTTTTGCTGGTGTTTTCAACCAGTATGATGGCCCAAAACATGAATAATGTTGATAGGCATTGGACGGGAACATGGGCTACGGCTATGCAAACGCCCACACGAACTTTTATGCCTTACAATAATGAAATGACAGATAGGTCGGTACGCCAAATCATAAAGGTATCGGCAGGTGGCGAAATAATACGTCTTCAACTGTCGAATATATTTTCAAATTCGCCGGTAAAAATTCGCTCTGTTTATATTGCTCATGCCCTTGATTCTTTCCGTATTGACGAGAATAGCGCGCGTTATCTAAGCTTTAATAGCAGTGAAAAGGTAACAATTGAGGCAAAAAAATCGATTTACTCAGATGCAGTAAACTTTGACTTAAAAACAGGAGAACTGTTGGCTATAACCATAAACTATGAACGTGCGCCGCGTATTCCAACAGTGCACATGGGCTCGCGTACAACATCGTATATTATGAAGGGAGCAACAATACCACAGACTGACTTTTCGGGTGCATTTAAATATGAGAAATGGTTCAATATATCCGCTTTAGAAGTATATGCTACTGATGTGCGCACTTTTGCTATTTTAGGTAATAGTATTACTGATGGGAAAGGGTCTACAACCAATCAACAGAATCGCTGGCCAGATGAAATGAGTTTTAATTTGAACGAGATTTACGGTCGCGAACAGCAACGTCGTGATGGCAAAAAACATGAATATAGCGTACTTAATCTTGGTATTGGTGATAATCGTGTGCTAAGTGTGGGACTGGGAGAGCCGGGAATCGTTCGATTTGACCGCGATATTCTTGGACAACATGGTGTTACAGATGTTATTATTTTTGAAGGAATAAACGATATTGGAACCACGCGCGCCTCGCTAACTATGGCTCAAAGGCTTATAGAAGCGTATAAAATAATGGGAAAAAAATGCCGAAAGGCGCATCTTCGTGTATGGCTTGCGACAATAACGCCGATGAAAGGCTCGGCATATTACAGTGAAGAGCATGAGAAGTGTCGACAAATTGTAAACGAGTGGATACGTACACAGCAAGATGCCGACGGTTATCTTGACTTTGATAAATTAATGCGTGATCCGACCAATGAGCAAGCTTTACATCCCCAATGGAAGTTAAGTGATAACTTACATCCTAATGCAGTTGGATACAAAGAGATGGGACGGTATGCCGCCGACTTTTTTATGAAACAATAATATCATTGTGTAATTTGTGCAATCTGTGAAAAGATAGTACCTTTGCATAACGGAATAACAAACATTAAAATACATAATATTATGGCAAAGAAAGCTTTATTGATGATTCTCGACGGCTGGGGAATCGGAAAACATGACAAAGGTGATGTGATATTTAATACACCAACTCCATATCTTGACTTGCTTAACGCAACCAGTCCACATGCACAACTGTTGACCAGTGGCGAAGATGTTGGTTTGCCTGACGGTCAAATGGGTAACTCTGAAGTAGGTCATCTTAATATCGGTGCAGGCCGCATTGTATATCAGGACCTCGTAAAGATTAACAAAGCATGTCAGTCGGGCGATATCTTGAAGAACAAAGAGGTAGTAAATGCCTACAGCTACGCACAGAAAACAGGTAAGAAGCTGCATATCATGGGCCTTACATCAAATGGTGGTGTGCACTCATCTATGGACCATTTATATAAGCTTATCGAGATAGGTAAGGAGTATGGCTTGAAGAATGTCTTCGTACACTGTTTCATGGACGGACGTGATACCGACCCGAAGAGTGGCAAAGGTTTCATTGCTGACGTTGAAAAGGTATGTAAAGATAATGGTGCAAGCATCGCAAGTATTATAGGACGCTTCTATGCTATGGACCGTGACAAGCGTTGGGATCGAGTGAAAGAGGCTTACGATTTGCTTGTAGAGGGTAAAGGAAAGCAGGCTACCGACATGGTAAAGGCTATGGAAGAAAGCTATGCTGAAGGTGTAACCGACGAGTTTATTAAGGCTATTAACAACTCTACTGTTGACGGAACGATTCAGGAAGGCGACGTAGTTATCTTCATCAACTTCCGTAACGACCGTGCCAAAGAGCTTACACAGGTGCTCACTCAGCAAGATTTTGCAGAGGAAGGTATGCATACTATTAAGGACTTACAGTTCTATTGCATGACCCCATACGATGCTAATTTCAAGGGTGTTAATATATTATTCCCTAAAGAAAACGTACAAAACACGTTGGGAGAATATCTATCTTCGCTGGGCAAAAAGCAGTTGCATACAGCCGAAACTGAAAAATACGCGCATGTAACCTTCTTCTTTAATGGTGGCCGTGAGGCACCATATGAGAACGAAGACCGCATATTGGTACCTTCACCAAAGGTTGCAACGTATGACCTTAAGCCCGAAATGAGCGCCTTTGAAGTAAAGGATAAGCTTGTGGGTGCGATTAATACGCAGGAGTATGACTTCATTGTTGTGAACTTTGCAAATGGTGATATGGTAGGCCATACAGGCATTTATAATGCTATTGCCAAAGCGGTTTGGGCTGTTGATAACTGTGTGAAGGAAGTAATTGAGGCGGCAAAGGCTAACGATTACGAAGCTATTATCATTGCTGACCACGGTAATGCTGACCACGCTATTAATGCAGATGGCACGCCTAACACCGCACACTCATTGAATCCAGTTCCTTTTGTTTACGTTACTTCGAACAATTCGGCAACCGTTAAGGACGGTCGTCTGGCCGATGTAGCGCCATCTATCTTGCACATTATGGGCTTAGAACAGCCTGCTGATATGACAGGCGAGAACCTGATAGAGGATAATAAATAAGAGGTATAGTAAGTTTTTCTTGAAAAAGAGAGCTATAACATAAGCCTTTTTAGGGCTTGATGTTTCATTTATTCCCTCTGTTTGCAATCTCATTAGAATGTTAACAGAGGGGATTTAAAGTTTAAAAGAATATGGATGTAAAGCTTGAGGACAGCTGGAAACAATATCTGAATGCTGAGTTTGACAAAGAATATTTTGCCAATCTCACCAAACTCGTTCGTCAGGAGTATCAGAATCATCAGTGTTTTCCACCAGGACGACAGGTTTTCAACGCCTTTAATCTGTGTCCTTTTAATGATGTGAAGGTTGTTATTATTGGACAAGACCCTTACCATGAGCCAGGACAGGCTATGGGATTAAGCTTCTCGGTTCCTGTGGGAACGACAATACCGCCTTCGCTTGTCAATATTTTCAAAGAAATTCAACAGGATTTAGGTAATCTCATTCCACAAGATGGTGACCTTACGCGTTGGAGTAAGCAGGGTGTTTTACTTTTAAATGCCACCCTCACGGTGAGGGCACACGAAGCTAATAGTCACCAAAAGTTAGGCTGGAATCAGTTTACGGATGCTGCCATAAAAGCGTTATCCGATCATCGTCAGGGCCTTGTTTACATGCTTTGGGGCGGTTATGCGCGCAGCAAACGTTACTTAATTAATCAGCAACACAACCTTGTTCTGGAGTCGGTACACCCATCTCCGTTGTCGGCTAACCGCGGAGGGTGGTTCGGTCAGCACCAATTCTCGAGGTGTAATGCTTATTTAGAAAGCAAGGGTATTGCGCCTATTAATTGGTAAATTATCGTTGAGAGATGCTGCATATTCTACAAGTAGGCGACGTTTTAGTTTCGCCCGACATTCTTACAGTGAAGTTTTGCTGCAACCTTGCTAAGTGTAAAGGGAGTTGTTGCATCGAAGGCGATGCGGGAGCACCTGTAACACTGGAGGAGATAAGCCTGATGGAAGAGAATGTGGATAGCGTATGGACTGACCTTTCTGCTTCTGCTCAGGCGGTGATAGATAAGCAAGGAGTGGCTTATTCTGATGCCGACGGTGACCTTGTAACAAGTATTGTAGGTGGCCGTGACTGTGTTTTTACTTGTTATAACGATGTAAAAGATGCATCAGATGGGCATATTATCAGCAATTGTTGCCTGTGTGCTTTCGATTGTGCTTTCCGTAAGGGCGATATTTCTTGGCAGAAACCTATCAGTTGTGCGTTATATCCTATTCGTGAAAAGCGTTTTGCGAGCGGACTTGTAGGCATAAATTATCACAGCTGGGAGATATGCAGGGACGCTGTTACCTTAGGTAAGAAACTAAACTTACCTTTATATCAGTTCTTAAAAAAGCCACTTATTCGTCGTTTTGGCGTTGAATGGTACCAAGAGTTATGTGCTATTGCCGCCGATTTAAAGGCAAAAGGAATGATTTAAACAAGTGTTTAAATCTTGTTTTTGCTGTCTTTTCGTTTTGCGAAATAGGCGCGATTGAAGTGCGAAACAGTTAAATCTACTTCTAATTTGTTGTTTTTAGAAAGCTAAATAACATAGCTATTTTCAAAGCATGTGATTAAATATAATCCTTAATCATTGCTTTTTAATAGCATGTTTTAAGCCTTTCTATAATCTGAAGGGCTCATTCCAACATGCTCTTTAAAGTATTTTCCAAAGAAGCTTTGGTTGGGGAAATTCATTAATTCCGTAATTTTTTTAATGCTTTTTGTGGTGTTTTTCAGAAGCACACGCATTTCAAGAATAACATAATAGTTAATCCAGTCATTGGGAGTTTTGTGGCTAACCTGTCTGATGGTTTCGGCAAGATACTTCGGTGATATATTCATTTGCAGAGCATACCAGCTTACACGGCGTTCGCGTCTGAAGTTTTTTTGTATCAATTGTATAAATTGCGTGAAGATATCTTCGCCTCTTGTATTGTACTCTCTTGCGTCTTGCAACGTGTCCCAGAAAATACTTCCTGCATCATAAATAAATGCTTGCAGAAGCAAGCGAACGGTATCACGACGGAATCGGCGTGATTCTTCAAGTACTTTTTGACGCAGCAGGTGGTAGAAATTGCGTATACCTTGCATCTCTGATGCTCTTAACGCGAACACAGGATGCGTACGAGTGAAGAGGAAAACCATAGAAAGATCGCGCAAACCTGTAAGAACTTCCTGAACAAAATGTTCGGAAATGAGTACGGCAAAGCCTTTACAATCGGAACTAATGGTGCAATTGTTGATGACTTGACCTGAGCTTACAATAATGCTATTGCCAGCATTAACAGTTTGTTGGATAGTATCGACGGTGTAACTTAAATGTCCTTGTGAGCAAATAACGATGATAAAGCATCGCATATAGCGTGCAGAATTGGACATGGTTACAGTAGAAATATCGTCAATAAGCGCCAAATCGTTATCGATAAAACTACAGGACGTAGCTTTCTTGACGCTTTCGATGGTGATACTATCCATTGCAATGTTCATCTTTCGTTGTGGTTTAGTTTCTGTAAAATGTTAATATGCTTACAAAGATAGTTATTTTTTCTACTTACCACAATCAAATGAATTAGAAATCGAAGTAGGCTTCTTCTCCTATCTCTATAGCGTCAAGACTGGTAATTTGACTTGGTTTGAAGTATTTATCACCGTTAATATGTATTGTGCTATAGCTTGAAATGTTGAATAATGGGTACACTTGCTCGTCTAATTCACCACTACAAGTATATTGTATATTGCCCATGTTAATACGTTCTCCGCGCCTTGCGCCTCGCAATGTTAGACGTAGATAACCCCGAAAAGCAGAATAAAATTCTTGTACAACGCCTGTATTGTCAGTGTTAAACCATTCATACGTTTTCACTCTTTTTATTTTAGGAGCGCTATACCCATATTCAAAGACTTTGAGAGGTAAGGCTTTTTTACCTCTAAAATCAACAGCAGAGGTCCATAATGCAGCATCAAACCACGCTGCTTTCCACGTAGAATGATGAAAACGTCTATCGATAATTTCTCCACCTTTCGGGTTTATCGCGCTGTTAGCCCTACGACAAAGCCAACTGTTATCGCTGTAATGGCAAAATGGTTCTCCTGTATCTTCGATTCCGTAAAAGCTTACTGATAGCTGGCGACGGTTTATTTCTGGGTATGTAGGTGAATAAACGGCTGCAATTACATTGCTATCGGGACGGAGATATGTAGATACATCAAGAGTGATACTTACGGGAAGGTTGTCACCTTGTGCCCTGAGGGGATAGAAAGAAGCCGTACCAACATTACACTCGTTGACGTAAATCTTCACTAATCCTGTAGTAGCGAATGTAATTTTGGCTTGACGAGGACGCCCGTTAAAGAGGTAAGTGCGACGGAACCACACATGTGAGAGACTATCAGGCTGTGAAATAGATATCCAATGGGTATCGAATTCCTGTGCTGAAACTGTCGATACCCTGAATACAAATAATAAAAAAATCAATAGATATCTCATTACCTGATTACGACGAGACGTAATAAAAAATCTTCCTGAGAGAGTTAAAGCCGTAACTTCTATCTTTCTCAGGAAGACTGTTATTGTAGTAATGCTTTAAGCATCAATATTTGCAAACGCAGCGTTTTCTTCGATAAACTCGCGACGTGGTTCAACATCGTCGCCCATTAACATTGAGAAAATCTCATCGGCTTGTGCAGCATTTTCTATTGTTACTTGCTTTAGCAAGCGACTCTTTGGGTCCATAGTTGTTTCCCAAAGCTGCTCAGGGTTCATCTCTCCCAAACCTTTGTATCGCTGAGTATGTATGCCTTTACCTTCTTCTGAGCCGTCGCCATATTTGTCTATAAATGCTTGGCGCTGCTGTTCGTTGTAGCAATACTGACTAACCTTGTTCTTATAGGTACACTTGTACAATGGTGGGGTGGCGATGTATAGATGTCCTTCCTCAATAATTTTTGGCATAAAGCGGAAGAACAGTGTCATAATGAGGGTGTCGATGTGTGAACCATCGACGTCGGCGTCGGTCATGATGATAATCTTATCGTAACGCAGTTTGTCGATATTTGCCTCACGATCGTCCTCACCTTCAACACCAAAACGCACGCCAATACTCTGTATGATATTCATTACAGATTCAGCTTCGAATACGCGATGCCATTGAACCTTCTCAACATTCAGAATCTTTCCACGTAGCGGAAGGATAGCTTGGGTGTATCTATCGCGGCCTTGCTTTGCGGAACCACCTGCAGAATCACCCTCGACAAGGAATATTTCACACTCCTTTGGGTCTTTGTTCGAACAGTCGGCAAGCTTACCTGGCAGTCCGCCACCGCTCATTACGCTCTTGCGCTGTATGCTTTCGCGTGCCTTGCGTGCGGCTATACGTGCTGTAGCAGCAAGCACAACTTTCTCACAAATCATCTTAGCCTCAGTAGGATGCTCCTCAAGATAATCGGCCAATGCTTGACCTACAGCCTGATTTACAGCTCCAGTTACCTCGCTGTTACCTAATTTTGTTTTGGTCTGTCCTTCGAACTGAGGTTCTGAAACTTTAATAGCGATAACGGCAGTTAGGCCCTCACGGAAGTCTTCTCCCGCAATTTCGATCTTTGCTTTCTCTATTTGTTTTGAAATCTGTGGGTCGTTATCGGCATAGTTTTTCAGCACACGGGTGAGCGCCTGACGGAAGCCAGTAACGTGGGTTCCACCCTCTATGGTGTTGATATTGTTAACGTACGAGTGCAGATTCTCTGAATAATCGGTGTTGTACATGATGGCAACCTCTATAGGAAGACCTTGTTTTTCGGTCTTCAAATAGATAACGTCATCAAACAGATGTTGACGATGGCGATCAATATAGCGAACAAATTCTTTCAGTCCGTCTTTAGCATGGAACACCTCTTGGCGTGGTTTGCCTGTTTCAAGATTTTGACGAAGGTCGGTCAATGTAATCTTAATGCCGGCATTTAAGTATGCCAACTCGCGCATACGACGCGCTACGACGTCCCTCTGGAAGACGGTAGTGGTGAATATTTTGTTATCAGGCCAGAACTGTTGACGTGTTCCTTGTTTGGTGGTTTCGCCAATGACCTTTACAGGATACAGAGGTTTTCCTTCTTCATATTCCTGCTGATATATTTTGCCGTCGCGGAAAACCTGCGACTTCATGTGCGAAGACAATGCGTTTACACAGCTTACACCTACACCGTGCAAACCACCACTCACTTTGTATGAGCCTTTGTCGAACTTACCACCTGCGTGTAATACCGTCATAACTACTTCAAGAGCGCTCTTGTGTAGCTTCTCATGCTCGTCAACAGGTATACCGCGTCCGTCGTCCTCTACGGTGACAGAGTTGTCCTCGTTAATGGTTACTTCAATATTATGGCAGAAGCCTGCCATGGCCTCGTCGATAGAATTGTCTACCGTCTCGTTAATAAGATGGTGCAGACCCTTCTCGCTAATGTCGCCGATATACATGGCCGGACGTTTACGAACGGCTTCAAGACCCTCGAGAACTTGGATATTGGAGGCTGAATAATTATCTGCTTGATGTTGATTTTCTGCCATTTGTTTTCAATTGTATTAACTATGCAAAGATACAAAATAATAGTGTAAATAAGAAAAGATTTTATCAAAAAAAGCCCCATTTTTGTGTCAAGATTCCTGTGTATTGGCCTATTTTTCACATACTTTGGTAATATCGTTCAGAAAGGGTAGGTGCTGATGAGTGGTGATTAGAATATACTGTTTTTGCCTTTACGTCGTAATCGTGTTGCGATTACGACGTAAAGGTCTCGCGATTACGATGTAAAGGCGTTGCGATTACATCGTAAACGTCTTCCGATTACGACGTAATCACGTAAATATTTTGGAGTCGTAATTTGTTGAAAATCAATGTAAAGTAATTGTCGTTTTGTCGTTATGCAGTAATCGAAATGCGTTTACGTCGTAATCATAAAATAAGCCATGTCGCACCTAAACGATAGGTTCGTGACATGGCTTTGTAAGAGTGGGGGATAAATTGTCTCGCAATGGCTCCCTAAAATGGTTGTAAGGCCTTTGCTCGTGTTTAGTAGCCTACTTCTAAAAACGAAGCAGGTATATAAACGAATAAAGGCCGCTTACTCGTAAGAGTGCGACCTTGTATCTTAAACATCAAAAGAAGCGGGTTATTAACCGAGCTTATTGATGTGCTGTGCCAGACTTGATTTCAGATTGGCAGCTTTGTTAGCATGGATAATATTTGTCTTAGCCAACTTGTCAAGCATCTTTTGAACAGCAGGGAAAAGCTTTATAGCTTCGTCCTTGTCTGTGGTAGCGCGCAGCTTGCGAACTGCATTACGCATGGTCTTTGCATAATATCTATTGTGCAGAGTCTTAACCTTGGTCTGACGAATTCTTTTTTCTGATGATTTGTGATTTGCCATCTTAAATTCTACTTTTTATTTTTTTTGTGTAGTCCCTAGCAGAGTCGAACTGCTCTTTAGAGAATGAAAATCTCTCGTCCTAACCGATAGACGAAGGGACCATGGGTTGTATTTGCGGGTGCAAAGTTAGTACATTTTTTATTTCTCTCCAAATTTTATATAGGTTATTTTCAATAATCGGCTAATTTTTCGTATTTTTGCCTATAAATGGAAGCCAAAAGTCGAGCTATCGTATTGCGAGCACTAAAATATGGAGAGGCTCAAATTATTGTTGACTTGTTCACACAAGAACAGGGAAGAATGTCGTTTATTTGTAAGCTTCCTAAGACATCTAAAGGGCGAATCAAGAAGCAATTTTTTCAGCCACTTACCTTTCTTGATATTGTTTTCGACTACAGGGCGAACCTTAGTTTGCAACATTTTCGAGATATAAGGCTGGCACAGCCATTTGTTTCTGTACCATTTGATGCTTACAAATTATCGATTTCGCTTTTCCTTGCCGAATTTCTTACTTACTGTTTGCGTGACGAACAATGTAACGAACAGCTGTATAGTTATTTAGAAAATAGTTTGATGTGGCTTGATAATGCGCAGGAACACTTTGCCAATTTTCATTTAGTGTTCTTGATGAGGCTCTCAATGTTCATCGGTTTTTTCCCTAATTTGGAAAGTTATAACGATGGTTGGTGGTTCGACTTACGTGATGGAGACTTTACGTCAATTCGCCCTTCACACCCCGATAGTATAGAACCTACTGACGCAAAAGAGATGCACAACCTCATGCGTATGACGTATGAGAATATGCATCTCTTCAAAATGAATAAGGAACAGCGCAATCGCTGCACTGATATTATCCTTTATTATTATAGGCTTCACGTACCAAACTTTCCACAATTGCGGTCGCTTGATGTTGTAAAAGCCTTGTTTTAACGGTAGCTTATCGGGCTTTTATCTTATCCGTTACTTGAGAATAAGATTATAAAAAGCCTTTTGGGGGCTACGTTTTGTACTTTAAGCCAAAAGCTGTCGCACAATAGTCGATATGGTTTTACCATCAGCTTGACCAGCCATTTGCTTAGAAGCCAATCCCATTACTTTTCCCATATCTTTCATAGTAGAGGCTCCTGTTTGAGCAATGATATCGCTAATCTGTGCTCTAACCTCTTCTTCGGTGAGCGGTTGTGGTAAATATTCTTTGATAACATTTACCTGAGCAAGCTCTTCATTAGCCAATTCAATACGGCCTGCCTTCTGATAAACTTCAGCACTTTCTTCACCCTGCTTAGCTAATTTCTGCAGAATCTTCATGGCCGCATCATCTTCAAGGGTGTCGTTGGCGCCAGGAGCTGTCTTTGCTTCAAGAAAAAACTTCTTGATATTACGTAGTGTTTCTAATCGAACTTTGTCGTGAGCCTTCATGGCCTCGCGAATATCTTTGCTAACTTGTTCAAATAATGCCATAATAATTTGCTTGTTTTTAAAATCAGATAACGATATTACACCTTATTAATATTAAGAGAAGCTAATCACGCCTTGAATCGTTCCGTTAGATTTTTCTTCTACTTCGGGTTCTTCTTTTGTGCCATTTGCCTGATTGCGAATTTCCTCAAGCTTCTGACGTGTACGGCTATACGTAGGTGTATTCTCTACTGCAAGAATAACGTCTTCGTTGTCAAGGTCGGCCTGACTAAAGATATAGATGTGAGGACGACGCTTATGTTGCGTGTTGTTATTGTCGTTGCCGTAGTAGTGTTTGCGGCGTTCGTCACGCTCTGCAGCCTTTTCTTCCTCTTCTGCTATGCGGTCAGCCTCTTCTTGTGAGTGCCTATTGCGTCGTTCGATAGGTTCTACATCTTCAATCCCAAAGCCAGTAGCGAGAATGGTTACCTTTACTTTATTGCCCAGTTCTGGGTCAATTGCAAGTCCCCATTTGATTTCAAAGTCCTCGCCAAACTTCGCCATGAAGTCGTTTACATCATTCATTTCTTCCATCATCAAGCCTTGCTGCTCTTTCTTTTCGCTTGAGAAGCTGATGGAAAGTAGTATTTTTTTCGAGTTGAAAACGTCGTTGTCGTTCAGCAAGGGTGAATTAAGGGCATCATCGATAGCTTTCTTTACACGGTTTTCACCTTCGCCATATCCAGTACTCATAATCGCAACTCCACCGTCTTTCAGTACGGTTTTAACATCGTTGAAGTCGAGATTCATCAATCCGTGCACCGTAATAATTTCGGCAATACTTTTAGCTGCTACGCTCAATGTATCGTCAGCTTTCCCAAAAGCATCAAGAACGGTAAGGTCAGGATATATTTCACGAAGGCGTTCGTTGTTGATAACAAGTAGCGCATCAACATGCTTTGACATTTCCTCTACGCCGTCAAGCGCTTGATCTATTTTGCGTGGGCCTTCGAAACGGAAGGGTATAGTAACGATGCCGACAGTGAGAATGCCCATCTCTTTGCTCGCTTGCGCAATGACAGGAGCCGCTCCAGTACCAGTTCCTCCACCCATTCCAGCTGTGATAAACGCCATTTTCGT
This sequence comes from Prevotella sp., assembly GCA_013333285.2. GTDB lineage: Bacteria > Bacteroidota > Bacteroidia > Bacteroidales > Bacteroidaceae > Prevotella. The sequence goes on along the minus strand of JABCPF020000012.1, from coordinate 111,232 downwards.
GCCGTCATCAAGCATGCGACGAATATCGTCAATACTCTCCATCGCAGCCTCGCGAGCGCGTGCTGGACGGTTGCCTGCACCGAGTCCCTCTTTGCCTAATTGCAGATGCACGGGAACAGGTGAGTCATTTAGTGCTTGCGCATCGGTGTTACAGAGTACAAATGACACGTCATGGATACCTTCTCTATACATGTGATTGACTGCGTTTCCGCCGCCACCGCCCACACCGATCACCTTAATGATACTGTCTTGAACCTTAGGTGAAACAATGTCGAGTATTGTGGGCTTTCGTGATTCTGTATTATTATCTGCCATAATATGATAGCTTATTTAGATTGCACAATGCTTAACTTTTATTCTTCATCTTCGGCAACCATCTTCTTACCGAAGTTTTTTAAACTTGATAAAGTCTTATGGAGCCATGAATTTTTACGTTTTTCTTCACGCTCACGCTCTAATTCCTCTTCTTCTGCCCTCAGTCTTTCTTCCTCTTCCTGCTGTTTTCTACGTCGCGCTTCTTCCTCAGCTTGTTTCTCAGCTTCTGTTTGGACGATACCTCTACCCGTAGTTTCTGTAATGGGACGTGGCTCTTTATGCAGGTCGGCTGTTGAAAGAGTAGCTTTTTTCTCTTCATTACTTTCGAAGAGATTGCCTGTAATTTGGTCTCCTGCGCAGTTCATGTCGCCCTTTGCAAGCAGTCCAAGCACAGTGCACATTGTGCCATCTTTGGCGTTAATAGTCGAATTGTTCGAATTGATAGTTTGTGAAGTAGTCTTCGCAATTCTTATTTTGTCAATATGTGTGTGATTACGGAAAGCAGTTTCTATGTTATTTAGATTAGCGCCGCCACCAGTAAGAATAATACCTCCTAACAGTTTGTCAGTATATTCAGAAGGTACTTGACACCACGTATTTTCGATAATCTCTTGTACGCGAGCCTCAACGATATTGGCAAACTTGCTCTTTTCTACAGTGCGACCATCGTTAATAGGAAGTGTTTCTTCTTTTTCGATATCGTCAACATGAGTATAAGCGCTGGCAAATTTCAGCTTCATGTCTTCAGCTTCTTGCTCATCTATTTGCAAGCTTGCAATGTCTTTGGTGATATTATTGCTTCCCAACGGAATGACAACTAAGTGTCGAAGAATATTCTTATAGTAAACACAAACTGTTGTTGTTTCTGCACCAAGATCAACAAGTAAGCAGCCTGAGCGACGCTCTGCATCAGTAATCACGCTATCTGCCAATGCTAATGGAGAGAGATACATTTCAGCAATGGCAATGCCTGCATTGTTAAAGCATTTGTTAATGTTACGATAGAAGTTCTTTTTCCATAGAATATTCAGGAAATTTCCTTCTAAACGACGACATTGTATGCCCACAGGGTCGAGTTCATACTGATTATCAACCTTATACTCTTGTGTAATAGCGTCCAGTATTTCTTGTTCAGGATACTGCATGCTACGATTGGCATCCATCAGCTCATTAATCATATCTTGGCTGACAATACCATCTTCAGACAGTTCCTTGATGTTGATATTCTTAATACTTTTGATAGATTTTCCGCCAACGCCAACGTAAACCTGTACGATTTTCGACTTAAGATTTGTCTCCAGTTTCTTGACTATATTGGTGAGGGCTTGTACGGTTTTATCAACATTATATACCACACCTTTGCTGATGCATGCGGTAGAATCTTCCTTGACAACAGCGAGAACGCTGATGCTGCCGTCAAGATTCTTCTTTCCAGCTATACCGGTCATCTTAGATGAACCGAGCTCAATTGCTACTATAAATTCTGCCATAGCTTATACTCTGTTATCAATTCATTGTTCGTTTCTTGCAAATAATTTGATTGTCAAACTCTATATCGATGTACGAATATTTGTTCCAACCAGCATGTGAAAGTCCATATTTATAGAACATTTCAAGACGATGCATTTTCTTATTAATAAATTTGGTGACCAATTTCTCACGGTCAGCAATATATTTTGTTTCTGGAAGCTGTCCAATATAAATAATATGGTCGCCCACTCGTGGTACAAGTTCAACTCCCTTATTAGGCAGAACATTGATTTGTACTATTTGTCGATTCCAAAAATCATTGGCCATTAGCGCTTTGCCTACGTATGCAATGTAGTTGCGTGCATACCATCTATTGATGTTGCCTGTTGCTACAATAAGGTCACTTGTGTACCTTGAGTTCGGCATGATACTATTGTTATCATCAAGATAATAGTCGTCACCATTCGCCGCTTTTATGCGCAAGGTAGGCATTCGCTGTGTTAATGTGATGAACACTTGTCCGTCATCAGTTTTATAACACTGCGCAGTTCTTACGAAAGAACTTTCTTTTAGCACGTCTTCTATGTCGCGGGTGTTAACCTTTGACAAGGGTTTCGACATGGGGTATAGGTTTAACTTTTCCAGTCGAGCTTTTATTTCAGGTGTTGTGATAAAGCCATTGGTGGCCTCGTCCTGTATATCAATATTCACCTTTGTGCATATACGAGCCGATTCATCGGGTTTATTGAACGCGGTGAATGCAGCTATGAGATAGACACCAAGGGCGATATCACATGTCAACAACAATGTTTTCTTCCAGTTGAAGCGCATGTAGGGTAAGGCGTATTGTTTGTTATTCTTTCTCTTTTATGATGCGAGTTATTTGTGGAGCATAGTTATCGAGATCACCTGCACCCAATGTAATCAGTACGTCAAAATCGCGATTCTTTACCAGTTCCAGCACATCATCTTTTTGAATCATACTTTTTTCAACACCCACTTTCAAGTTATCGAAGATAAGCTGCGACGTAACGCCTTCCATAGGCAGCTCACGAGCGGGATAAATTTCGGTGAGAATAACCTCGTCGAAGTGGCTTAACGCCTCTGCAAACTCCTTGTAGAAGTCGTGTGTACGCGAATAGAGGTGTGGCTGAAAGATAGCCGTAATCTTGCGATTGGCATATAATTCTTTCAAGCTTTTGGCGCTTTGCAGAATCTCTTGTGGGTGATGGGCATAGTCGGAAAGGTATACATGGCGGTTGTTACGTATCTTAAAGTCGAATCGTCTATCCACACCATGGTATGTTTTCATTCCAAACTTCAACTCGTTAGCGGTGCAACCGTTCAGTTGAGCCATCGCCATTGCCGCTACTCCGTTTTCAATATTAATTGGCACGGGCTGCCCAAGCTGTACGCCTTTTATACATTCAACGGGCGAAATAAAGTCGAAAGTAATTTCTCCGTTTTCAATGATGATATTCTCTGCGTGGAAGTCGCCAGCATCACGACTATAAGTATAGGTCTTTACACCTTCCTGAACGTTGGCTTCCATCTCTAAGTTTGTATGGATAATTAGCGCACCTCCAGGCTGAATAAGTTCTGTATAGTGGCGGAAACTCTCCAAATAAGCCTCTTTGGTTCCGTAGATATCGAGATGGTCGGGGTCGGTAGAGGTGATGACACTCATCCATGGACGCAACCAGTGGAAAGAGCGATCGAACTCGTCGGCCTCAATAACCACATAGTCGCTACTGTCAGATAGAATATAGTTTGTGCCGTAATTTTTTGATATGCCGCCCAAAAACGCGTTGCAATCCACATGACTTTGGTGCATGATATGTGCACACATGGTCGACGTAGTAGTCTTGGCATGTGTACCAGCTACGCACAAACCTTTGTGTGTGCGTGTTAGCGTTCCAAGCACTTGTGCACGTTTCTGTATCTCAAAACCGTTTTCACGGAAGTAGCATAGTTCCTTATGGGTAGCAGGAATAGCGAGTGTATAGATAATCAAACATGAAGCTTTGTCGCGGCAAGCATGTGGAATTTCGTCTACGTTCTCATCATAATGAATGAGCATGCCTTCCTTTTCCATCTGGTGTGTCAGCGCCGACGGAGTCTTGTCGTATCCTGCAACAACAAGCCCTTTGCTCATAAAGTATCGCGCTATGGCGCTCATGCCAATGCCACCAGCACCTACAAAATAAACAGCTTTAATATCTTTTAGTTCCATTTCTTCTTTTTGTTTCTAATTTTTGTGTTGTTTTCGCTTTGCGTTTTCTCTTATTTCTCGTTCCAAGCCAGCTTAACAACCTCGTCGGCAATGACTTCTGCCGAGTTCTTTAATGCCATTTTTAATATGTTTTCGTGCAGCGAAGCCAACTTATCGGCTTTCTCAACGATATCAAGTGCCGTTGGAATGAGTGTTGCGGGAGCATCTGCATCCTTCACGTAAACAGCCGCATCTTTATCAACCAACGCCATAGTGTTCTTGGTTTGGTGGTCTTCAGCTACATTCGGACTGGGCACAAGTATTACAGGTTGTCCTATTAAGCAGAACTCACTGATAGAGCTTGCGCCTGCTCGGCTGATGACAAGGTCGGCTGCTTTGTATGCAGCGCCCATGTCACTTATGAAGTCGAGCACTTTCAAATTAGGCAATTCGCCGTAAGCTTTAACAGCAGCGGTCATTTCATCAAAGTAGAATTTTCCCGTCTGCCAAATAAATTGTACGTCCGATTGTTTGATGAGGTCAAGCTGACGGCGTACACTTTCGTTAATAGTTCGAGCACCCAAGCTTCCACCTACCAGCAGAATGGTTTTCTTATCAGCTTCAAGTCCGAAGCTCTTGCGAGCCTCGTCAGGTGTAAGTTCTGACGAAAGCACGTTCTGTCTTACGGGGTTTCCTGTCATGATAAGCTTGTCGGCAGGAAAGAAACGTTCCATACCCTCGTAGGCAACACATATTTTAGCGGCTTTCTTTGCCAGCAGTTTGTTAGTTACTCCTGCATAGCTGTTTTGTTCCTGAATGAGACAAGGAATGCCACGTTCTGCACAAACGTTCAATGTAGGACCACTTGCATAACCCCCAACACCCACAGCAACCATGGGCTTAAAGTTTTTAATGATGCGCTTTGCCAAACGTTGGCTCTTCCAAATTTTGAAGAGAACGACAATATTTCTCAACAAATGTTTACGGTCAAAACCACAGATGGGAAGGCCTTGAATTTCGTATCCAGCCTGTGGAACTCGTTGCATTTCCATACGTCCGAGCGCTCCTACGAAGAGGATTTTTGCATAGGGGTGTTTAGCCTTGATAGCATTGGCTATAGAGATAGCGGGGAAGATGTGTCCGCCCGTGCCACCACCACTGATAATTACTCGAAGTTCTTTGTCCATTTTTGCAACGTATATTTTTGGCAAAAGTAATTAAAAATTTTGTGTTTCTGCCATATTCTCACCACTTTTATTTATATCTTCTTATGTGTGGTAAGGCTATGTTTTAGGGCTTTACAGCTTTGGGGTGTTGCCGATAGCCTTTTTTGCTGCTCGGTATGCGTTGTTAGGGTGTTGGTACGGCGTCCGTAGTACGATGCGTATGACGGTCGTCGAACGCGCGTACTATGGTCGTCGTACAAGGTGTATGACGGCCGTCGCACACTCGCCAAAAGCTCAAAAAGCATTTGCCTTTCTGTGCCTTAGCAGGTGTAAAAGTTGTTGTTTCTTACTACTGATTAATAGCTATTTATACGGTTTCGGCCGTAGACATAGATGCGCTATTATTAGAAAAAGAATCTTTTTCCGTCAGGGTTTTCTTTGCTGTTCGGCTTACACTGAGTATGATTCCAATGTAAACACAGTTGATAATGGTTGATGTTCCTCCCTTACTGATAAGCGGAAGTGGCTGTCCTGTTACAGGAACAATACCTACCGCCACACACATGTTGAACAGTGCTTGTATAACAAGCAACAAGGCAAGGCCCATAGCGAGGAATGCTGGAAACGTATTCTCACATCTATTAGCAATACGTCCTGTTCTGAAAAGCAGTATAATGTAGAGCATTGCTACAAAAACGGCTCCTATAAGCCCCATTTCTTCTATGATGATGGCGTAAATAAAATCGGAGAATGCTTGTGAAAGGAAGTCGCGTGCAACCGAATTTCCTGGTCCTCGTCCAATAAAATTAGATGAAACGATGGCAATATTGGCATAGGCTGTTTGTGCATCTTTGTCGAGGTCGACTTCTGAAGGGCTTACCTCTTTCTTGTTGACGAACTTGTCAATACGCGATTTCCATGTGTCGAAACGGTGGAAAACGCCACGTCGTCCCTCTGTAGTTGTTGTCTTTCCGTTGGAAGCAACCATTTCGGTCATGCTCTTGTCTTTATCAACATATTCTTTATCTTCGCCAAGAGTCATTACAGTAGTTATTACCAAAAAGATGATACCTACAACAACTCCCACCAGTTTTCCAAGCTGCTGAACGGGTACACGACCAATAATCATCATGAAAAAGATGATGACACATAGCAATACGGCGGTTGATAAGTTCTCTGCCATGATTAGAGGAATGATGAAAAAGCATACACTTAGAATGTATTTCATGGCGTGTTTGTCGGCTCCATGGTCGGTTTGCATGGCGCTGAGAATCTGTGCTGTAGCAAGAACCATAGTGCCTTTAGCTATTTCTGAAGGCTGGAATTGAAGGCCAAGGAAACTAATCCAGCGCTGTGCGCCGTTGGTAGAATGGCCTGCAAATGCTACCCAAATGAGGGTAAGAAACGATATGATAAGAAATAAGGGTGTGGCAATCTTGAAGTATTTGCACTTGATGTTTAGTGTAACAACAGTCAAAAAAACGCCAAGGCTAAGTATTGCTATATGTTTTATCATGGGCTGAAAGTAACTTCCGCTCTTGTATGTAAGCTCTGACGAGGCTGAAAATACCTCTATCACGCTGATAATACAAAGGAAAAAGAAGACCATCCAGATAACTCTGTCGCCCTTAAATATATTACTAAACTTTTGGTTCATAGTTGTTTTTCTACGTCATTGCCTCATAACGAGACAATCATCATGGGGTTGCTTACAGGCTTTTTACACACGTTTTAAACTGCTCGCCACGGTCTTCCATGTTGCGAAAGAGGTCAAAGCTGGCACAACAAGGCGATAGAAGTACGGTGTCGCCAGGCTTAGCCAATTCGTAACAGGCTTGAACGCAATCTTTCATATTGTGTGTATCGCGGATAGGAATGTTGAATTGATCAAAGTTTTCATGCAGTTTTTGATTGTCGGCACCTAAGAAAACCAAGCCCCTACATTTCTGTTTAACTAGCTCATAGATATGAGTGTAGTCGTTGCCCTTATCTTTTCCGCCAATAATGAGGACGGTAGGTGTGCGCATACTTTCCAGCGCATACCAACAAGCATCAACATTTGTAGCTTTTGAATCGTTGATATACATAACGTCTTTAAACTTACCTACTTTTTCAAGACGATGTTCAACGCCTGGGAAATCGCTCAAACTTTTGCGTATAATGTCCTGTTTAATGCCTGCAATGTTAGCAGCAAGGCCAGCGGCAAGGCTGTTATAGATATTATGTTTACCCGTTAGGCTTAGCTCATCAAGCTTCATGCTGAATGGCTTGGGGTAGCTAAGTTTATACTCTTCGTTCTCTAAATAGCCCACGTTTTCGCCCCCCTTAAATTCTGAAAATGGGCAACGGGTAGCATTGATATTGAATTTTTCTAACTCTTTTTGAATAACAGGGTCGTCGTTCCAGTAAATAAAGTGATCGTCAGCAGTTTGGTTTTGTGTAATGCGCATTTTGGCATCGGCATATTTTTCAAACTTAAATTCGTAACGATCAAGATGATCAGGTGTGATGTTTAGCAAAATAGCGGTATTGGCGCGGAAGCTATACATGTCGTCGAGTTGGAATGAACTCAACTCAATTATATAATATTCGTGTGGGTCTTCAGCAACTTGTAGGGCAAGACTATTGCCAATATTGCCGGCTAATCCAACATCATATCCAGCCGATTTGAAAATATGATAGATTAGAGAAGTGGTTGTTGTTTTGCCATTGCTACCTGTAATACAAATCATTTTCGATTGTGTATATCGGCCTGCAAACTCTATTTCGCTGATAATAGGTGTGCTTTGCTTAATAAGTTTCTGAATCATGGGAGCCTCTTTCGGTATTCCCGGACTCTTGATGACTTCGTCAGCACTGAGAATTTTTGCTTCAGTGTGCTGTCCTTCCTCCCATTCTATATGATGCTCATCAAGTATTTTTTTGTACTTTTCGTGAATGGCCGACATGTCGGATACAAATACTTCAAAGCCCTCTTTTTTAGCCAGTACGGCAGCTCCTGCGCCGCTCTCTCCAGCTCCTAATATAACTATTCTTTTCATTTCGTCTAAATCGTTTGCTTTTAATGGTGGAGCATGTGCTTGTTTTGCACGTTGTGGTGTTACCTAATTTTCAGTGTGATAATGGTAAATGCCGCAAGAATAATGGTGATAATCCAGAAACGTATGGTTATTTTCGACTCGTGTTTGGGCGAAGTAGGGCTCTTAATGAGATACTTACAATCAGGCTCAAGTTGTGAATCGGTCATACGGAAGTTGTCGTGAATAGGTGTTCGCTTGAAAATTCGCTGCTTAACACCGCGTCGTTTGCCCAGTTTATAATACCAAACCTGTACTATAACGCTGAGGCTTTCAACAAAAAATATTCCGCATAAAATAGGAAGTAGTAACTCTTTATGTATAATAACAGCGCATACACCAATAATTCCACCGATGGTTAACGACCCCGTGTCGCCCATAAATACTTGTGCTGGGTAGGCGTTATACCAAAGGAAGCCGATTAATGCTCCTATAAAGGCACACATAAATACCACAAGTTCCTGGGAGCCGGGAATGTACATGATGTTCAGATACGCAGCAAATTGGATATGTGAACTGACATAAGCCAATATGCCTAAGGCTACACCAATGATTGCTGAGTTGCCAGCGCACATGCCGTCCATACCATCATTGAGGTTGGCACCGTTGCTAACGGCGGTAACAACCAGAATAGTCATGAAAACAAACAACACCCATCCCGCAGCCACTTTGTGCTTGCCAAAGAAAGATGTAATTTTAGAGTAGTCGAGATTATGTCCTTTGATAAAGGGTATAGTGGTTTTAAGCGACTTGTGTGCCACCTCTCTGTGTTTGACAACTATCTCTTGTCCGTTTTTGTTTTCGATGTTAATATTCTCGTTAATCTTCACATCGGGTGAAGCCCAAAGCACTAAACCAACAATTAATCCGATACCTAATTGTCCAACAATCTTATATTTTCCTTTGAGACCTTCTTTGTTTCGGTGGAAGATTTTGATATAATCGTCCATACCTCCAAGGAATCCGAGCCATACCGTTGTGATGATCATCAGAATAAGATATATGTTACGGAGACGACCAAGAAGCAATACAGGAATGAGGATAGAAACAATAATAATGATTCCTCCCATTGATGGCACGCCTACTTTATTAACTCCAAATGGGTCAATTTTGGCATCACGTTGAGTCTCTGTAATTTGTTTTTTCTTTAGATACTTGATAAATTTTTCGCCAAACCATGCCGAAATAATCAATGAAAAAATAAGTGCCAATAAGGCTCTAAAGGAGATATAACTCCAAAGTCCTGCGCCAGAAACACCAAAATGTTCTAAAAAGCGGAAAAGATAATATACCATTTGTTATGGATTTTGATAGGAAATAGTAAAACCTTACGATATGTTGTTGTTGATAACAAACCCAAATGAGCCCTTGTCTATAAAATACCGATGACTCTCAGTAAGGCTTTAGTTTCCAAAAAACTCGTGTAAAATCTCTTTGTCGTCGAAGTGATGTTTCACCCCTTTAATCTCTTGATAGTTCTCATGTCCCTTGCCAGCCACAAGGATTACATCGCCTTTTTGAGCCATCATACATGCTGTTTTGATAGCTTCTTTACGGTCAACGATAGTGATGACTTTCTTCATTTGTTCCTTGTTAAGGCCAGCTAGCATGTCATTAATAATATCTTGTGGTTCCTCAAAGCGAGGATTGTCGCTGGTTATAATAACGCGGTCACTCTGTCTTACGGCTTCCTGTGCCATGAGAGGGCGCTTTCCTTTGTCGCGATTGCCACCAGCGCCACATACAGTAATGACATTTCCTTTGCCGTTTAGTACCTCATGAACAGCATTTAACACGTTTTCGAGCGCGTCGGGAGTATGTGCATAATCAACGATAGCGGTAAAACCGTCAGGGCTCTGTATGGGTTCGAGTCGGCCATTCACACTTTGTAGTGTACTCATTGCTACAAGAATATCTTCAGGTTGTTTGTCTAACATTCTGGCTGCTGCATATACAGCTAACAGGTTGCTGACGTTAAATTTACCAATAAACTGCACGCCCACCTCGTGTCCATCAATATCAAGGTACATGCCTGCGAAGTGCATTTCTATGATTCGCGCCCTAAAGTCGGCCATTTGACGGGTAGAATAGGTTTTAATGGTTGCCTTAGTGTTCTGCACCATAACCATACCGTTGCGATCATCTGCATTTGTAATAGCAAAGGCTGTTTTAGGAAGCCCATCAAAGAATGCTTTTTTCGCGTCACGATAATTCTCAAATGTTTTGTGATAATCGAGATGATCGCGGGTTAAATTAGTGAAAATTCCACCTGCAAACTTGAGTCCGCCTATTCGTTTTTGGTGTATAGCATGGCTGGAACACTCCATAAAAGCATATTCGCAACCCGCTTTTACCATCTCGCTTAAAAGCTCATTCAGTTCAATTGGGTCTGGTGTGGTGTGGTCTGCAGGAACTGCTTTGTCGTCGATAAAATTGCAAACAGTTGATACCAAGCCCACTTTATATCCGAATTTTCGGAACATATTATATAATAAGGTGGCGATAGTTGTTTTGCCATTCGTGCCTGTGACACCTACAAGCTTAAGATGTTTTGTCGGGTCGCCAAAGAAAAGTGTAGCTACTTTGCCCACAGCGTCTTCGGTAGAAGCCACTTGGATATAGCAAATGCCATCGTTTTTATCTTGCGGCATGTCTTCGCAGAGAATAGCTTTTGCTCCTAATTCAATTGCCTTGCCAATAAATTGATGTCCGTCTACTTGTGTGCCTTTAATGGCAACAAAAAGGTGTCCATCTTTAATTTTTCTTGAATCAATATTTACACCTGTAATTTCTACATTAGCGTTACCCTCAATAGTAGAGGGCTTAATGTTTCTCAGCAGTTCTTGTAATTTCATATTGCTATCGTCATTAGATTTGTTCTTTGTGTGAACGGTCATGTCATCTTAGTTGAGTGTAAGCACACACACTTGTCCTTTCTTGATAAAGTGTCCAGCCTCAAGGCTTTGTTCTGTAACTTTTCCACGCCCTTTCAGTCGACATTTTACCCCTCGTTTCTCAATGAGATAAACGGCGTCGCGTGCTCCCATGCCAATAACGTTAGGCATGTATCGATGATCTGTATCGTTTTTCTTGCGTAGCATGACACTTCCTTTACGTCTTTCTGCCATGCCCCATATAGGCTTAGGATTGCTAAAATTCGACATAAAGTTGGTATGTGTACTAATACCTAATTTAGACAACACATAATCAGCCGACAGAATATTGCCCGTTTTTACGTCAGGGATAGGTATAGAAGAAGAGTCGCGCGCATCAGAAATATCGTATTTTACATACTTAGCCATAACACCTTCAGCGATATCACGGAAGGTTTCTGCGCTCATCCAGCCAAACGCTGGCATACCAGCTTTCTGTATGCAAACAATGCAACTATACAGCGGTTGTTCTTTTGTTCCAAACCAACCAGCAAAGCTAAGCAAGTGGTTTGGCATGCCACTATAACTACCATTGCGCGCAATCATTGCCGTTCCTGTCTTTCCACAAATGTAGAAATTGGGCGTGTTTGCTTTCTTTCCAGTGCCTTTCACAACCACACGGCGAAGTAAGTCCTGTATAATCTTAATGGTTTTCTCGGATGCTATTTGCTCGCGCCCTTTTACAACCTCAGGTGGAAATTCGGCGATAGTGTCGCCATTCATAACTGCAGCCTTTACAAAGCGAGGCTGCATCATGCGTCCTCCGTTGGCAATGGCATTGTAGAAGGCGAGCGTATAGATAGGAGGTATCTGTGTTTCATAGCCAATGCTCATCCACATAAGGGCGGTTTTGCTCCAGTTTCTCCATTGTCCGTTAGGCAGTCGCTTGGGTATTCTTATTTTCGGTGTAGCATGACCGACAATAGGAATTCTTATATTTGGGTCGTTGATTCCTGTGCGATAAATACCCCTTACAAATTTTTCGGGGTTGTTATGATAGTATTTATCAATGACGTAACTGATACCAATGTTAGAACTAAACTCCATAGCCTCGCCGAGAGATATAGTACCATGTCCGCCCTGTCTCCAATTACTATCTTTCATATCTCGGCCATAGACGTGCCATTGACCATTACCTGTAGGAATCGTTTTGGCAGTATCGCAAACACCATCTTCCAACGCCACCATGAGAGAAGCTGTTTTAAATACAGAGCCAGGCTCGATAAGGTCGCTTACTGCGTGGTTTTTAATTTCGCGATATTCGCCATCAACACACTTCTCCATGTTAACAATAGCCTTGATATCTCCTGTTTTTACTTCCATAACAATGGCTACACCTGAGTTGGCACCGATTTCCTTGAGTTTATTTATAATCGCTCTCTCGGCCAAGTCCTGTATGTTAACATCAATGGTTGTGATGATATCACTTCCGTTGATAGGCGGGGTGTCGGTGATATTAAGATATTTGTTCAATACCTTTCTTCTGCTTACTATACCTGTTGTACCTCGTAACAGTGAATCATACGATAATTCCAGTCCGCAGCGTGGGGTGCGACCTTCGTCTTTTGCTGCAAACATGTCACCCACAGTACGTCCTGCCAGTGTGCCGTATGGGCGCTCGCGGGCATTTAATTCGTCTTCATGGAAACCACTTTGCAGCTTAGAAAGCTTAAAGACAGGCAGCATTTTTACTTCACTATACGTATTATAATTAATACGATAGGGCCAAATAGGCCAGTGGCGTTTTTTACGACTGTTCTGCCCTTTTTTCAAATCGGCCTTAAAAGCTTGTGCGCTTTTCTCGGGAAAAATGGCGTGTAGTCCGTTGCAAATGCTATCTAACTTCTCATCCCATAATGAGTCATTGCCTGCCTCATGGAGCTGTTGGAAGTCCATGTATATCTTAAATTCGGGCAAAGACGAAGCTAATAGCTGTCCGTCACAGCTTAAAATATTCCCTCGAGCAGGTTGAACCTCTACACTATCACGCTTTACTCGATCTGCCACTTTCATCCAATAGTCTTTCTTGAATGCCATGATCCATGCAGCCCTACCAATAACAAACAGGGCGATAGCCATCAAAACAAAAGAGATGATGATATATCGGGGCATGATTTTATTATGATCGAATTTGCTCATGTTTATTCACTCTCAGGCACATTTATTATATAAGGTGGTTGATTTGCTATTTTAAGCACACTGTCTTTATTGTTTTTCAGCAAGTCAATTACATTACTCATACGACTTTTTTCGGTGAGCTGACTGCTACTTGACAAAGCTTTATATTTGGCATCGGCCAATTCTGTTTGCAATTTATCAATCTCAATGATATCTTTTTGGCAGCTATAGCGATTGGCAATATAGAGGATACAAAAGAATCCAATAAGCAAAAATAACCATACCTGCTGACGAATGGTAGCAGTATTTAGTAAATCACCTCCAAGAATTTTTTTTAAAGAAAACTTTCCCGAGAGCGGAGCTTCATCTTCAGTAGCCTGCTCTTGAATAACTTCTTTTAGCGAAAGTTCTTCTGTTGGTTCGCTCGTGTTATTGTCTTTTTTGAGCGATTCAGCGTCTTGTGTGGCGTTTATGTCAGGTTGTTTGTTCATTTTCGTTCTGCAATTCTTAATTTAGCGCTTCTGCTTCGTGGATTTTGGCTTTGCTCTTCCTCTGACGGAACAATTACCTTATTGTTGATAAGTTTATATGGACTGTCAATATGGCCAAAGAAATCCTGCTCTACTTTTCCCTCAATATTGCCCGTTTTCATGATGTTTTTCACTATGCGGTCTTCGAGAGAGTGGTATGTAATGATACTCAATCTGCCTCCAGGCTTCATCACATCAGTAGCGGCCATAAGCATTTCCTTTAGGGCTGTCATCTCGTGATTGACCTCTATGCGTAAGGCTTGAAAAAGTTTGGCCATATCTTTCTTCTCACGTTCACGTTTGAAAAGAGGTTCAACGGCACTTATAAAGTCGCTTGTCGTAGCAATTGGCTTTTGTCGTCGCGCATTGGTAAGAGTAGAAGCAATTCGCCGTGAGTTTTTTAATTCGCCATAAATGTAGAATAAATTGGCCAACTGTTCTTCGTCATACTCGTTCACAATATCGGCCGCCGTCTTCCCTGCTCGTTTATTCATTCGCATGTCAAGCGGCGCATCAAATCGGAAAGAGAAGCCACGGCTTTCGTCATCAAAGTGATGACTCGATACGCCTAAGTCGCCAAGCAGTCCGTCAATTTGCTCTATACCATAATATTGCATCCAATTTTTCAGAAACCTAAAGTTTGATCGAACAAACGTAAATCGGCTATCGTCAACAAAACGCTTGCCTTTCTGTTCGTTAGAACAATCCTTTGCATCTCCACTATCTTCAAAAATATTATTTTCAGCATCAGCATCTTGGTCGAAGCTAAAGAGGTGCCCATCTGCCCCCAGTCGCGAAAGAATCTCGCGTGAATGTCCTCCACCTCCGAAGGTTACGTCTACATAAATACCATTTGGTTTAATATGAAGACCGTTAACACTTTCTTTTAGAAGTACGGGGACGTGATAGGTTTCTACAGTTTTTGCCATATTTCTAATGCTATACTATAAGGGCTTGTTAGCAATTTTTTTGTGTACATTATTCTATTGGCTCTTTAGCCATAGCCAAACCTAATGTGTGGTCCAGTTCTTCCTTGTCCATGATGGGTTCCTGTGCGTCGTCATCGTTTGGCCAAATCTCTATAATGTCGCCCATTCCTACAAACCTTACGGCTTGCTTTATTCCTGAAGCCTCAAGAAAACTTCGAGGAATGAGAATGCGCCCACTTGCATCAAGTGTAAGACAAACAACGTTGCTTACAAATGTTCTGTAGGCTTGTTGTTGTTTTCTATCCCAACGAGAGAGCCGCGCTCGCATCTGATCCATCAGGCCGTTCCACACCTCTTCAGGATAAACCACGAGAATATTTTCGAAGATATCTTGCCTAAGTACAATATTTTCTGCGCCCGATACTGCGAGTATCTTGCGAAACTGAGCCGGAAGAAACACCCTTCCCTTGGCATCGGTCTTGGCTTCTATATTACCTAAAAAACGCATGCGTACATTACCTATAGAGGATTCTTGCCTTCAAAGGTACATAAAAATCCCCCACTTTGCACCACTTTGCCCCACAATTTTTTTGCATTTTAACCACATTTTTATTTTTAGTCGGTATCTGCTTGACATTCTTGGGAATAAAAAGTTGTGTAAAAGAATTACTGATTTATAGATTTATATAGATTTTCATTACAAAAGGGAAGATTTTAGAAAAAGAAGTACTATTTTTGCAGTTGTTTAGTATTGTGTGAGAAAACACATGAGAGCATGGAAAAGACCATTGACGTAGAAAGTATTTTAAAGAGCAAGATGGGAAGCAAGGTGCGATATGTACCTCGTTTCCTTGTTAAATGGTTGAAACGCATTGTTCACGAAGACGATTTGAATTCCTTTCTTTGGGAAAGTCGTGATAAGGAAGGAACCGAATGGCTTGAAACCTGCGTCAAGTTTCTTAAAATGAATATTACCATCGAAGGGAAGGAAAATTTACCTGACCCTAACGATGGACGTCTCTATACCTTTGTGTCAAATCATCCGTTGGGCGGACAAGATGGAGTATGTCTTGGCGCTATTATTGGCCGTCATTATGCAAATCGTTTCCGTTACTTGGTGAACGATTTACTACTGTTTCTCCCTGGTTTGAAGCCTGTATGTATAGGTATTAATAAAACGGGTAGGCAAGGACGCAACTTCCCTCGTATGGTAGAGGAAGGTTTCAAAAGCGATAATCACATGCTCATGTTTCCAGCAGGACTAAACTCTCGCATGATAAACGGTCATATTCATGATGTACCATGGAAGAAAACTTTTATCACTAAAAGCGTTGAACACCATCGTGATGTAGTGCCCATTTTTTTTAGTGGACGTAATTCTGACCGCTTTTATCGTATTGCCAAATGGCAAAAACTCCTTCATTTAAAGGTTAACATAGCAATGCTTTTCTTGGTAGACGAGATGTTTCGCAATGTAGGAAAGAATTTCCGTATTGTGATAGGGAAGCCCATTCCTTGGCAAACGTTTGATCAATCACGTACACCTGCTGAGTGGGCACAATATGTTGAAAACAAGGTTTATGAACAAGCGGGTCCTGCGGCATTGCGTGCCGAATGAACCTAACCAATAGAGGAATATGGAAGAAGAGATTATCCAACCCGTCAGTAAGGCGCTTCTCAAGAGTGAGTTGACGCCTGAACGCAAGCTTCGCACAACGAATAAGAGTCACAATGATATTTATGTGATATCGGCAGTCGAATGTCCTCATGTCATGAGAGAGATTGGTCGACTGCGCGAAATTGCGTTTCGCACAGCGGGAGGAGGCA
Organism: Prevotella sp.; assembly: GCA_013333285.2. Taxonomy (GTDB): domain Bacteria; phylum Bacteroidota; class Bacteroidia; order Bacteroidales; family Bacteroidaceae; genus Prevotella. Next base: position 94,655 of record JABCPF020000012.1, on the reverse strand, counting down.
CAGGAAAGGCTGTTGATATTGATGAATTCGACACCATGGAAAATGGTTGCCGACAGCTTATTGTATGGAATCCAGAAGACGAAGAGATTATAGGAGGTTACCGTTACCTTTACGGGCGCGATTGGAGAACCGATAAAAACGGGCAGCCTGTGTTGGCAACGGGACATATGTTCCGCTTTTCTCAGCAATTCATGCGCGATTATGCCCCTTACACTGTTGAGTTAGGACGAAGCTTTGTTTCGCTCGATTACCAGAATGTGCGAGGTAATACCAAATCGATATTTGCACTTGATAACCTTTGGGACGGTCTTGGCGCGCTTATAGTTATCAATCCCGACTGCCGCTATTTCTTTGGAAAGATGACCATGTACCCCTCTTTCTCAAAGCGTGGACGTGATATGATTCTCTATTTTCTGCGCAAGCATTTCAACGATGATGACAAACTTATTGTGCCGATGCAACCTTTAGAAATGGTTACCCCAGAAGAAGAGTTAGCCCGTATTTTCTGTGAGGACAATTTTCGTAGCGATTATCGCATCTTGAATCATCAAGTACGTGAATTGGGATATAATATTCCGCCATTGGTTAATGCCTATATGAATTTAAGCCCAACAATGAAATTCTTTGGTACTGCTATCAATCACGAATTTGGAGATGTTGAGGAAAGCGGAATACTTATTGATGTAAACGAAATTTTTGAGGAAAAGCGCGTTCGGCACATCAATAGTTTTGTGCAGGAGCATCCTGAATCATTGAAACTGCCTGGCAACAAAGACAATATCATACTATAGCATTTCCTTATTAAGAATACGCAGCCGTTGTTTAGGCATACTTTAAAGTATGGGTAAACAACGGCTTTTTTAGGCTTATGATTTCAATTTGTTACTATACCTTTCATATTAAGCTTTTGTATGTGATTAAATGTAAAATAAATTCTGAAAATTCAGCATTCTAACACCGATGAAATGGGGAAAAATGTATATATACGGTCTTATTTGATAGGGCATGTTTTTGAATAAAAACGTGGTTATTTTGTGCTGCCAACACTGATTTTTCGCAAAAAATAAAACATTTTTGAAAAATCATGGATCCATTACGCTTAAATGGCTTCGCTATTTCGTCGTAAACGGTTTGCCTTTTCGACGTAATCGCATCACCTTTACGATGTAATCGCATAGCGATTATGCCGTAATCGGGAGTTAAATGCTTGATGTTTATAAAAACATCATTGCGGATTTCTGGGTAACTGCTTGTTTTAAAGCATATTGTAATCAATCTTGTTTTTTGATGAATTTTGAAGGATTACTTTTTAATTTTAAAATAAGCTGAAAATAAAAAGATGATTGTCGTAATTTTTCAACACTTGTTTTTTGTAAGCTATATATGTAAAAAAGTTCAGGCCAGTACCGAAAAATACTGGCCTGAACATTATGATTGTGTACTAAAAATACCGATGAAATGGGGCTAAACGATAGGTAATGATATGCCACACAGCTTTTGATACACATCTAATGCGTAAACATCGGTCATGCCGCTAATGTAATCGAGAACAGCCATAATACGTGTTTCAAGGTCGTCGCTATGAATATCGTACTGACTACTTACACGTTCAATAATTTGTTTGCTGTGGAAGCGGTCGGGTTGTACAACAGCGCTGATAAGCGACTGCATCAGTGTTTCCATAATTTTATAACCACTTAACTCGATGTCAAGAACAGGTTTGCTACGGTAAATTCGTTTAAACGATACCTCTGAACAGTGTTTGTATGCTAAGCGTTGAGGCTCGGAGATGTTGCCAATAAGCGTGCCTTTGAACGTTCCGTTTAATATTTCGTCTTCGTGATCAACGAAAGTCTGTACGCATTCGTTCTCCAGCTTTCCTACTACACAGGCTCTCAAGTATACCACTTGCTCGTTTTCATCGGTAACTCCTTCCTCTTTTAAGCGTCGAATAATTTCTTCTTGTGTATCCTTGTCAAAGAAACTTAGAAGTAGATTTTTAGTTTCGTCGAAGCTTAAAATCTTTAATTTGTGTGAGTCTTCAATGTCCATGATCTCATAACAAATATCATCGGCAGCTTCCATTAAATATACTAACGGATGGCGTACATAGCGAAGTGGTTCGCCGGGTGCCGATAAGCGAATTAGTCCCAATTCATCGGCAATTTGCTCAAAAGTGGAAGCTTCAGAGCAAAAGAAACCAAACTTCCCATGCTTACCTGCTAACGAGCTTGCGAATGGGTATTTTACTATGGCCGCAAGTGTAGAGTAAGTCATGACGAAACCGCCGGGACGACGACCCGCAAACTGATGGGTGAGTAGACGAAAAGCGTTGGCATTACCTTCGAAATTTGTAATGTCAGCCCAAAATTCAGGACTTACTTTGTCTTTTAAAAATAAGCCTCGGTCTTCTGTAAAATAAGTTTGGATAGCTTTTTCGCCTGAATGTCCGAAAGGAGGATTACCCATGTCGTGTGCCAATCCAGCGGTTTGAACAATAGTTCCAATCTCTTCGAATAGAGTTCCAGCCAGTTCTGGGTGCTTCTTGATGAGCAAATGCGCCACATCATCGCCCAGCGACTTGCCGAGAGAAGACACTTCTAACGAGTGGGTAAGGCGGTTATGAACGAAGATACTTCCAGGTAAAGGGAACACCTGTGTTTTGTTTTGCAAACGCCTAAACGGCGCAGAATAAATAAGACGGTCGCCATCACGCTTGAACTCTGAGCGGTCATCGTGACGCAAAGGGTGGCCAATTTCCTGCCCAAGTCGCTTATTTGATATAAGTTGTTGCCAATTCATCATCGGTCTTAATGGTTATTACGCAAAGATACGCTTATTTCCCTAATTTTCGGCTTTTTAATATTTAAAATCAGATTATGTGTTCGGAATTGATTAATTTTGCAACAATATGGTAAAAATAAAAATTGTCAATAAAGGTCAGCAGCCTTTGCCGACTTATGCAACAGCACAGAGTGCAGGAATGGATCTTAGGGCAAACATTGATGCGCCCATTACACTTCGTCCTATGGAACGTCAGCTTATCCCTACGGGTTTGCATATAGCCTTGCCCGAAGGCTTTGAAGCGCAGGTTCGTCCGCGTAGCGGTTTGGCCTTAAAACATGGTATTACTGTGTTGAATACGCCTGGTACTATTGACGCCGATTATCGTGGAGAATTAAAAGTGTTGTTGGTTAATTTCTCCAATACCGATTTCGTAATCAATGCTGGTGAACGTGTTGCGCAGATGGTAATTGCACGATATGAAAAGGTTGACTTTGAACAGGTAACAGAATTGGACGATACAGAGCGCGGTGCTGGCGGCTATGGCCACACGGGTGTGAAGTAAACGATATGGAACATTTGAAGAAAAATATAGGTCTTATCGGTCTGTGGCTGATTCTTTTTTGCTGTCTGTTGCAGCCTTTACAGGCTCGGCGTGATAAGACAAAGAAGGTTCAGGCGCAGGCTGTAAAGGTGGATAGTATGAGCTATGAAACCTTACGCCGATATAATTATTTCTTCCTTGAAGCTGTTCGACAGCAGAATGCGGGGCATTATGATGCAGCATTCGACTTGGTTAACCTTTGCTTGCAACTTAATCCCAATGCGGCAGAGGCGTATTTTATGCGGTCGGGATATTACTCGGAGCTACGTCTCGATTCGCTATACTTTGCTGATTTGGTTAAGGCTGCAACACTACAGCCTGCGAATGACACTTATCAAGAACGGTTGGCAGAGGGTTATCTGAAAACGGGTAAGTATGATAAAGCTACCGAGACCTACGAAAATCTTTATTCCAACAATCGTAGTCGTAGTGATGTGCTGGCGATGTTGGTGCAACTTTATAAGCAACTGAAGAACTATGATGGTATGCTTTACACCATTCAACGTATGGAACAGGTGGAGGGTGAAAGTGATCAGACGGCCATGATGAAGATGAATGTCTACGACTTAAAAGGTGACGAGAAGAACGCTTACAAAACCCTAAAGGCACTTGCTGATGCGCACCCCATAGACAAAAACTATACATTGATGTTGGCTAATTGGCTAATGCAACATAAAGGACAGAAAGAAGCTTTTAAACTGTATACAGGAGCGCTAAAGGCAGAGCCTGATAACGTTTATGCACAAAGCGCTATGTACGACTATTATCGTGCTATGTCACAGGATACTTTGGCTAACGACATGATGAATCGTATTTTATTAGGCAAGAACACTCCGCAAAAAAGTCGTATTCAGTTCCTTCGTCAGGCCATAATGGATAATGAACAACGTGGAGTTGATTCTACTGAAGTGGAAAAACTTATCAATCGTGTTCAACAGATTGTTCCGAAAGATACACTTGTAGCTCAAATGCGAGTAGCTTATTACTCTATGAAGAAATTTCCGGAGTTGGACATCAATCGCGCTTTGTCAGAATTACTGGAATTGCAACCCGATAATTCGGGAGCACGTCTTCAACTGATACAAAATAAGTGGAAATCAGAAAAGTGGAAAGAGATAGAATCGCTTAGTTCTCCGGGTATGTTGTACAATCCCGATGAACTGGCCTTTTATTATTTCACGGGTCTTGCCCGCTGGTATGAAAAAGATGATGCAGGAGCCCTTGATGTGTTGCAACGAGCAACACGTGCAGCTACTGAAAAAAGTAATCCTGAAATTATCAGCGACGCCTTCTCAATTATGGGCGAAATTTACCATAAAATGGGAGATAGAGTCAAGTCATTTGCTGCTTACGACAGTTGTTTACAATGGAAACCCGATAATGTGGTGACCCTAAATAATTATGCCTACTATCTAAGTGTGTCTGGTGTTAATCTGAAAAAAGCAGAGGAAATGAGTGCTAAGGCGGTAAAAGCCGAGCCTAAAAACGCTACATATTTGGATACTTACGCTTGGATTCTTTATAAACAAAAACGTTACGCTGAGGCTAAAATATATATTGATATGGCATTGAAGTTTACGGCCGATAGCACTACCGATGTAACATTGCGTGAGCATGCTGGCGATATTTACGTGGAATTAGGCGACTATACAGAAGCTTTAAAGTTTTATGAACAGGCACTTCGTCAGGGAGGAGATGCTAAAGCGCTGAATAAAAAGATAAATCTTTATAGGAGAAGAAAATGAAAAACCAACTGAAAGTAATTGCACTCTGTGCTCCGTTGCTACTTGCATCTTGTGGTGCAAAGAAAGCAATGGTGAAAGATACCAACACGAAGGAGACGGCTTCTATCAGTAAGGCAACAGAACAAACACAGTCTTTAGCTTATGTGCAGAAGGTATACGATCAGAAAGTATATGCACAGAATATAGTGGCTGATATGAATTTTCAAGCTACAATAGGCGAGAAGAGTGTGTCTGTTCCCGGTACTGTTCGTATGCGTAGGGATAAAGTGATTAGACTTCAGCTCTTTATTCCTCTTATTGGTAGTGAGATTGGACGACTCGAATTTACACCCGACTATGTACTCGTAATTGACAGGTTGCACAAGCAATATATTAAAGGTGATTATAATCAACTTGATTTCCTTCGCGATAACGGTTTGAATTTTTACTCTTTGCAAGCACTTTTTTGGAACCAACTGTTGTTGCCCGGAGTAGAACGTGTTGGCGAGAGCGACCTTCAAAAGTTTCAAGTTAATCTCGATGGGGCAGGAGAAAAAGTGCCTATTAGTCTAAAGAATGGTAATATATCATTCGTTTGGAACACCACACGTTCGAATGCGCGTATTGGTGATGCAGAAGTTACCTATACATCAGCGAGTCGAGGAAATTCGCAACTTAAATGGCAATATGCCGATTTCAAGCCGTTAGGATCTAAAGCGTTCCCTGCAACACAGAAGTTTTCATTCTCAACGAATGTGGACGGAAAAGCGCGCAAGGCAACTATAAATATAGAAATGGACGAGCTAAAGACAATATCTGACTGGGAAGCAGAGTCAACGGTGTCGGGCAAGTATAAGCAAATGGATGCCAAAGATGTTTTTGGTAAACTACTAAATATGTAAATGAAGCGATTTTTACTGATAGGTTTTGCATGGGTTATGATGCTCTCGGTGGGAGCTCAAAGTCAGAAGTCTTCCTCACGTAGTAAGACTCAGACAACCCATACCGTAAAGAAACAGAAGGCTCAGGTAACAACGTCGAATAACAAAAAGCCTCATCAAGCACAGAAAACAAGTATAAAAAATACTGCTGCAACTTATACGAATGCTTCAATTAAAAAGCTTCAGAATGAGCGTAGTGCTATACAAAAAAAGATTAAGCAGCAGGAACAAGCCCTTAAAGCAAATAAAGAAGATGTAGCCAAGAGGTTAAAGGATTTGCTTGTTATCAATGGCGAAATAGATGAAAACCAGCATCACATTGAGGGAATTCAAAAAGATATAAATCATATTGAAGGTAATATTGGTCTTTTAAATTCGCAATTGAAGACATTGAATGAACAATTGAAAGACCGACAGACGAAATATATCCAATCAATGCGATATATGGCTCGTCATCGTACGATGCAAGATAAACTGATGTTCGTTTTTTCGGCTAAGAATTTCTATCAGATGTATCGTCGCTTGCGCTTTGTAAGAGAATATGCGCAGTATCAAAGGGCGCAGGGAGAAGCGGTAAAAGCTAAGCAACTTCAAATAGATGCTAAGCATGAACAGTTACAACAGGTAAAGGGACAAAAGAATAATTTGCTTTACCAAGGGCAACAAGTGAAGTCGAAACTTGAGGCCAATAAAGGTCAACAACAAACAATTGTGGCTGGTTTGCAACAACAACAGAAAACCATTCAAGCTGTTATTGCTGACCAACACAAGAAAGATGCAGAGTTAAATGCTGAAATTGATCGTTTGGTGGAGATTGAAATTGCTAAGGCTCGAGCTCGTGCTGCTGCAGAGGCTAAGCGGAAGGCAGAACTTGCTGCAGCCGAAAAGAAGCGCCGCGAAGCAGAGATTGCACGTAAAAAGGCGGCTGCAGAGGCGGCTGCACGTGAAAATGCGCGTCGCATAGAAGAGGCTCGACAGCGTGAAGCTGCGGCTAAAGAAGCTGCTCGAAAGGCAGCAATAGCCGAACAGGCTGCACGTCAGGCTCAGCGTGAACAAGCGGCAAAGGAGGCCGCGGAAGCCAAGGTCGTAGCTGAACAGCGTGCAAAAGAGGCTGAAGTTGCACGGCAGGCGGCAGAACGTAAGGAAAAAGCTGATGCAGAGCGCGCCAAAGAAGAAATTACAAAAGCGGAAGTTCAACAAGATAATATTCAAAAATTCTCATCGGTAGATCGAATGTTGAATAATGGCTTCGAAGCAAATAGAGGACGTCTCCCAATGCCAATAACCGGTAATTATAAGATTGTAAGTCGTTTCGGACAATACAATGTTGCTGGACTAAAGGGTGTAACACTTGATAATAAAGGTATCAATATTATGGGTAATGACGGTTGTCAGGCTCGAGCAGTATATGATGGCGAGGTAAGCGCTGTACTTAGTTATGGAGGTACTATGGTTGTTATGCTTAGACATGGTGCATATATTTCTGTCTATGCTAACCTGAAATCAGTTAGTGTTAGTCGCGGACAAAAAGTTAGTACACGTCAGGCCCTGGGGGTTGTAGGAACGGATAATATTCTTCAATTCCAGCTTAGAAAGGAACGAGCGAAACTCAATCCAGAGGCTTGGTTGGGGAAATAATCATGGAATGACATTTGTTCCTGTTAATCTATAAAAAATAATGACGGGTGAAGGTTTTATAAAATCTTTGCCCGTAATTGTAAATAGAAGCTATCTGTAGCTTTATTATTAGCTTCCTGCAATCTTATAAAACGATATAGAGCGCTTTATATTAAATGTGAAAAATTAAAGAATTATTTCCCGTTTTTGATATAATTCTTTATCTTTGCATCAATTAAAACCCTTTGGATATGCATAATAGAAGTCATTTGTCAGTACTTATTCCTGAGCAGGCAAAAAAGTATGGCTCACGTACAGCAATCACTTATCAGGACTTCGGTGACAAAGAGTGGAAAACTGTTTCCTGGAATTATTTTGGGCAGCAAGTGCAACAGGTTAGTAATGCTTTGCTTAATCTTGGAATTAAGCCACAGGAAAGTATTGCAATTTTTACTCAAAATTGTGTTCAACATCTTTATACGGATTACGGAGCATATGGAGTTCGCGTTATAACAGTACCATTTTATGCGACAAGTTCTGAAGCACAAATACAATATATGATAAATGATGCTCAGGTCCGCATTTTGTTTGTGGGTGAGCAAGAGCAGTATGACAAGGCGCTTCGTGTATTTACTCTATGTTCGTCTCTTGAGCGAATAGTTGTGTATGATGATAATGTTCGATTGAGTCCGCATGATAACAACTCTATTTATTTTAAAGATTTTGTAAAGCTTGGCGAAGGCTTGCCTAGACAATCAGAGGTTGAAGCACTTTACGCGCAAGCGAATTATGAAGACCTTTGTAATATTCTTTATACAAGTGGAACCACTGGAGACAGTAAAGGTGTGATGCTTTCATATGGTCAGTATGCAGCTGCGATGAGTGCAAATCACGCATGTGTACCAGTAAATGAGAATGATAGAGTTATCAATTTCCTTCCTTTTACACATGTTTTTGAACGCGGTTGGAGTTGTTTATCGCTTGGAGTGGGTGCACAACTAATTGTAAATACCGACCCCAAAAATATTCAAGAGTCAATGCGACAAACGCATCCAACAAGTATGGCAAGCGTTCCCAGATTTTGGGAAAAGGTTTATCAGGCGGTAAAAGGTAAGATAGATACTTCTAATCCTGTTGAGAAGAAAATATTTCTACATGCATTAAAGGTTGGTAAAAGGCATAATATTGACTATCTTTCTAAATGTAAGCGTCCTCCTTTAAGTCTTTCTTTGGAATACAAAATTCTTAATAAATCAATTCTTAGTCTTGTAAGAAAGCAATTAGGTTTGGAGAATGCTCATATTTTTCCAACGGCAGGTGCATATATTTCTCCTGAAGTTGAGACTTTTGTTCACTCTATTGGTCTCAATATGATGAAAGGATATGGACTTACTGAGAGCCTTGCGACCGTGTCATGTGATCATTGTGATGAAACTTATACCGTGGGTTCTGCAGGTCGTCCTATCGATGGCATCGAAATAAAAATAGGTGCAGATAATGAGATTCTGTTGAAAGGTCCGACGATTACCCCTGGATATTATAAACGCGAAGCACTAAACGCACAGGCGTTTGATGCAGACGGATTCTTCCATACAGGCGATGCGGGTTATATGAAAGATGGAGAACTATATCTCACAGAGCGTATTAAAGATCTTTTTAAAACCAGTAATGGCAAGTATATTGCGCCACAGATGATAGAGTCGCTGTTGTTAGTTGATAAATTTGTTGACCAAATCGCAGTTATTGCTGATCAGCGAAAGTTTGTGTCGGCACTTATAGTTCCTGAATTTAACACGCTTGAGAAGTGGGCAAGAGATAAGGGAATATTCTATAATAGTCTTGAAGAGTTGTGTGCCAATCAAGAAATTAACGACATGATGAAAGAGCGAATAGACACGCTTTTGCAGGGATTGGCTAATTATGAAAAAATAAAACGATTCACTTTACTTCCTTATCATTTTGCGATGGAAACAGGAGAATTGACCAATACTTTAAAAATGCGTCGCCCTGTTATCTATAAAAAATACAAGGATATCATCGACAAGATGTATGAAGAAAATCAATAATTTATGATTACTGCAGAACAGTTGAAAGATGTGGTGGAGAGAACGGAGAAGCTTCACCATTATCTTAATATCGACCAAAAGAAAGTAGAATTCGAAGAAGAGCAACTAAGGACGCAGGCTCCTGATTTCTGGGACGATCCCATTGCTGCACAGGAGCAGATGAAAAAGGTAAAAGGCATAGAGAAATGGCTAAAAGGTTATAAGCAGGTTAGCCTATATGTTGAAGAACTTAGTCTTGCTTTCGAATACTATAAAGAGGAACTTGTGTCCGAAGAAGAGGTTGATAATAACTACGGTAAGGCCATAACTGCTATAGAAGACTTGGAGTTAAAGAACATGCTTCGTAGAGAAGAAGACTCTATGGACGCTGTAATGAAAATTAATTCTGGTGCAGGAGGCACTGAAAGTCAAGACTGGGCGCAGATGCTTATGCGCATGTACATGCGGTGGTGTGAGGCTCAAGGCCATAAGGTTACGATAACAGACCTTCAGGAAGGTGATGAGGCTGGCATTAAAAGTGTGACGATGACGATTGAAGGTGGCGAGTATGCCTATGGCTTTTTAAAGAGCGAAAACGGCGTCCATCGTTTGGTTCGCGTGTCGCCTTACAATGCACAGGGCAAGCGAATGACAAGTTTTGCCAGTGTTTTCGTTTCGCCATTAGTTGATGATACTATTGAAATCTATGTCGACCCTGCAAAAGTAAGCTGGGACACTTTCCGCTCTAGCGGTGCAGGAGGACAAAATGTGAACAAGGTGGAATCGGGTGTTCGCCTTCGTTATCAGTATGAAGACCCTGATACAGGTGAGAAGGAAGAGATTCTGATTGAGAACACAGAAACCCGCGACCAGCCCAAAAACCGCGCTAAAGCCATGCTGTTACTGAAGAGCCAACTGTATGATAGGGCTTTAAAAAAGAAGCAGGCCGAGCAGGCAAAAATAGAGGCTGGCAAGAAGAAAATTGAATGGGGAAGTCAGATTCGCAGTTATGTTTTTGACGATCGCCGTGTAAAAGATCATCGGACAAACTTTCAAACGTCAGATGTTGACGGTGTGATGGACGGAAAAATAGATGGTTTTATCAAAGCCTATCTGATGGAATTCCACGAAGAAGCAGAATAAAAACGAAGATAAAATCTTACTTAAATCGAAATGATATGACTAAAAAAGCAAGCAAACACATTCCTAACCACGAAGTGAGAAACGTAGCAGGCAAGAAGCATCGTTCAGATCGCGAAGTTCAGCAAAAGCAACAAGGTGATAAGGTTGTGAAGTGGATTTTCGGTAGCCTTGTCGTTTTGGCAATCATTTATATGGTATGGTCAATGTTCATTGTGCAATGAGCGGATTGGAAATTGAACGTAAATTCTTAGTAAGAAAAGGCGACGCGTTTAAACGTGCCGCCTCTTCCTTTTACCATATTCAGCAGGGTTATATTCCGGCTAAAGGCGCAACGGTGCGCATTCGTGTACGCGACGAAGAGGCTTTTTTGACTATTAAAAGCCACAGTAGTAACGGAGGGCTTACCCGTTACGAGTTTGAGAAAGAAATTTCACTTGATGAAGCTCAACACCTTCTTAAGTTATGTGAAGGTGGTGTGATTGATAAACATCGCTATTTAGTTCCTTTTGTCGGACACATTTTCGAAGTTGACGAATTTCATGGAGCCAACGAAGGCTTGGTGATTGCAGAAGTTGAATTGCAGTCGGAGGACGAAAACTATGAGAAACCCGACTTTATTGGCCCCGAAGTTACGGGCGACATTCATTTCCGTAACTCCAGTTTGCTAACTAATCCTTTCTGTTTTTGGAAAGTATTAGTGCCAGAGGAATACCGATAACTTGTCCTAATATTACCCCGATACTGTCGGCAACCCAGTCTAAAATATCCCCACTTCGGTTGCCTCCTGTACATGTAGCTTGCACAATTTCAATTAATCCTCCCATTAATATAGGTGCAACTACAATCCAAATCAATATTTTTTGTTTATTAAAGGTGGAATGCTGATAGCCATATTCTGCCCAAATCAGCACGCAAAGTCCGCCAAAAAAGACGAGGTGTGTCCACTTATCAATAAACTTTACTTCGCTCATCGGTGTGTCTGGTATAGGTGCTAAGCACAGCGTCCAGATGAAAAGTATAAAGAGACACGAAAGCGGGTATTTCCTTACTCTTTTAAATAAAAAACTCATATTTACTTTCATTTTAAATGCAAAAGTAGATATTTTTATATAATTTTGCAACCAAATAGGTAGCTTTATTATATAAAAGGAAAGTTTTTATTGAAGATGTTGAACGAAAGAGCGAGCTTTGGAAGTAAGATAGGCATGATACTCGCCACTGCTGGTGGCGCTGTTGGTTTAGGTAATGTGTGGCGTTTTCCTTATATGGTAGGCGAAAACGGTGGAGCAGCATTTATAATTGTCTATATTATCTGTGTGTTATTGTTGGGCATTCCTTGCATGGTGTCCGAGTTTATTATAGGTCGTCATGGTGCCGCAAATACGTATAGAGCTTATTCTGAGGTAGGAAACGGCCGCCCATGGAAGCTTGTAGGGCTTCTCGGTGTGATGACAGGCGTGTTGATTATAAGCTATTATGCAGTTGTCTCTGGCTGGTGTTTGCAGTATGTTTATGCTTCGGTTGCAGGGCAATTACATGGTGATACCACGTTCGTTAAGAACTATTTTCAGTTGTTTTCAAGCGATCCTGTTCGCCCTATATTTTGGCTTGTTGCTATCTTACTGATGACACATTACGTCATTATTCACGGTATCCGAGGAGGAATAGAAAAGGCTTCAAAGGTACTTATGCCAGCATTGTTTATCCTATTGCTTGTTATCGTTGTTGCTTCGTGTATGCTTCCTCATGCCGAAAAGGGCATCGACTTTCTGTTTAAGCCCGATTTTTCAAAATTCGATCGAGGTGTTTTTCTGAGCGCTTTGGGACAATCGTTCTATTCGTTAAGTATTGCCATGGGTTGTATTTGCACTTATGCTTCTTATTATAGCCGCAAAACTAACCTGTTAGGTTCTGCATTGCAAATATCGTTTATTGATACACTGGTAGCTATTTTGGCAGGATTGATGATATTCCCTGCTGCCTTTTCTGTAGGAATCAATCCAGGAAGTGGTGCTTCGTTGGTGTTTATTACCCTTCCCAACGTTTTTAACCAAGCTTTTGCAGGTATGCCTTTGCTTGGCTGGGTAGTGTCATTGATGTTTTATTTGTTGCTATCGTTGGCGGCTCTTACCTCATTAATATCGCTCCATGAGGTAGGAACGGCTTTCTTTTATGAAGAATTACACATCTCACGCCGTAAGGGTGCCGCTATCGTTACAGCGGCAACCATGGTTGTTGGTGTATTTTGTTCTCTCTCGTTAACTAACTGCGACGGCCTTCAAATAGCAGGAAAGCCACTGTTTGAAGTATTTGATTTTGTGACGGGACAGATATTTTTACCTGTAGGTGGTTTTCTAACCTGTGTATTTTTGGGGTGGTTTGTACCTACGAAACTGGTGAAAGACGAGTTTACTAACTGGGGAACCGTAAGCACTCTACTGTTTCCTGTCTTCCTCTTTTTGGTACGCTTTGTTTGCCCCGTAGCCATACTCTGCATCTTCATGCACCAGTTTGGTGTTATTTAAAAGACGAGAAACTTCTGTTTTTTTACTATTTTGCGTGTTATGGCAGAGTGTAATATCTGCTATATAACTGCGCCTTTATACAATAAACACAGCGTGTTGTTCGTTTTAGGAGAAAGAAACCTATATAAAAGGACTCATGAATTTGAAGGACCTTTTTTACTTAAATCGTTCAGACCGAAGCGTATTGCTCTTCTTTCTGGCGCTTGCTGTGGCCGCTGTTGCGGTGATAGCGTTGAGCGATAGTGCCGAAACCGTATCAGCTTTTTCGAATACGGATTCAATAAATACATCACAAAGTCAGGCATCTTATAGTGCCAACGGCAGCTCTTCTTATTATGAAGTAGATACCCGTACGACAGAATTGTTCAACTTTGACCCCAATACTGCCGATTCAACTACGTTGCTCCGATTGGGTCTTCAGCCTTGGCAGGTACGCAATATTTATAAGTATCGTGCGGCAGGAGGGGTATATCGACGTCCTCTCGACTTTGCACGTCTTTATGGTTTAACACGCAAGCAATATCTCGCTCTGGACCCATATATCCATATTAGTGCCGATTACCAGTCGGCTGCCTCACTGTATCAGCCCGAGCTACGCCCAGTTACTGATACTGTTCACCATGTCAAGTATAAGCTTTCAGCAGGCGAAAGCATCGACCTTAATACGGCCGACACTACCCTTTTGCAGCGTGTGCCCGGAATAGGCAGCTATTTTGCCCGCCAAATTACAAACTATCGCAGTAGGCTGGGCGGTTTCTACGCCTTGCAGCAATTGCTCGAAATTGAGGATTTTCCACAGCAAGCTCTTCCGTTTTTCAAGGTGTCGGGTGAGGTTCATAAGTTAAATATTAATCAGCTAACGCTGAACGAACTGAAACATCACCCTTATCTGAATTATTATCAGGCACGTGATATCGTGAATTATCGCCGCTTACGTGGTCAGCTAAAGAGCCTTGACGACTTACGATTGCTGCACGATTTCACTCCCACCGATATGGAACGCCTTTCACATTATGTAGCGTTCTGATTTTAGTAACCATTTTATTTAAAAGATTACACATCATGAAAAAAATATTAATTGCCTTCTTTCTCCTGTTGACATGTCAATGGGTTTTAGCACAAGATGCAACAACCATTTTTCGTAACTTTCAGGATAAGAAACACGCCGAGTATGTAAGCGCGCCAGGTTTGGTAATGGGCATTGTAGCTTCAAAGCTAAAAGTGGGCAACCTGCAAGCGGTTTTAAGCGATATCCATTCGGCAAAGGTTCTTACATTAAATCAGTGTAGCCGTTGCACGCGAAAGAGATTTGCTAAGAAAATCAGCAAATTGAGTAAGAAAGGATATGAAGAATTCAGCGGTTTTAAGCAAGATGATAATAACATTAGCGTCATGGCCAAAAAGGGCTTTGATAATATGATTAAAGAGGCCGTTGTGTTAATATCGAGTAAAAATAATTGTATCGGTATTCTTATCACAGGTAACATCAATCCTGAAGATGCGGCAGCCGCCATGGGTTTATCCCAATAGTTTGAAAAATAAAAGGCTCTGGTTAAGCTGTTTTAACCAGAGCCTTTGTCGGGATTAGGCGACTCGAACGCCCGACCCCTACGTCCCGAACGTAGTGCGCTACCAACTGCGCTAAATCCCGATTGCAAAAACACGTGCTATAACTTGTGTTTCAGCTCCGTTTTCTTTGCATGGCAAAGTTACATCTTTTTTCTGTAACGTGATTATTTTGGACAAAAAATTTGTGTATATACATAGAAAACATTATCTTTGCAAACGCATTTCAAAAAAGGGTTGTTGTATAGCCTTTTAGCAATAAGGTACCTTAGCTCAGGTGGTAGAGCAATGGACTGAAAATCCATGTGTCCTTGGTTCGACTCCAAGAGGTACCACTTCCTCCTTTCATTCGATCCGGTTTCCGTCTTTTTACGGGGCCGGATTTTTGCTTTTATGCCCTTTTGGTGTATGTTTTGTGGCTTAGGGCTGTGTGTTTTACGCTGTAAGGCAGTTGGCTTTAGCGTGTTTAGCTCAGTGTACGGCGGCCGTAGTACACGCGTTTGACGGCCGTCGAACAATGTGTATGGCGACTGTCGTACACATTATACTACGGCCGCCATACAGACAGCATTTAAGCGTAAATAGGGTGCAAAAATAGGATAAAAGGTTTGCGGTATGAGGTGAAAAATTATGCCATATAGGTTTGTTCGTTGTAGGTATACAGCGAATGGGTATATAAAGAATTTTATGCAGATTGAAAGTAACAAAGGTGTTTTTATGCGCAAAAAGATTGATTTTTGTGTCAATAATAGCATAAAATTTAAAAATAAAGACCATTTGTCTATACAAATACTCATTAATAGGTATTGCTTTATAATTGTAATTTTTCTAACTTTGCAAGCTAATTAAAGCTTTAAGTAAGAAAAATTAAAGTTTTTATATCTTGATAAGGTATGGTAAGTAGAATTAGTTGGTTCCAAAAGTTTGTTTGTATTTCCTTATTTACTTTCATTCTTTGCCCAAGCATTATAGCCCAAACGGTTAACAAACTGTCAGGTGTGGTAACCGATACAAAGGGAAACGCTATCGAGACTGCTTCGATAGTGCTCAACAATTCGCTTGTAACTTTGTCGGACGAAAAGGGTCGTTTCAGTATCGCTAATATTAAAAGTGGTGAGTATGAGTACAGAATCTCATGCTTAGGCTTTGAAGAAGTTCGTGGTAAGGCGACCTTTAAGGGCGATGGCACCGACCGTCTTGATGTGAAACTAAAGCCTTTGGCTCTTACTTTAGGTGAGGTAACGGTTACCGCTCGTCAGCAATCGATGGGCTCTAAATCGGTAATTGGACAAGACGCTATTCGACATATACAACCTAAAAGTGTTGCTGACATGTTACAATTGCTTCCCGGAGCGCTAACGGTTAACCCAACATTGAACAACCTTGGTCAAGCTAACATACGTGAAATTGGCGGAAATGCCAGCAACGCATTGGGTACGGCGGTTATACTTGACGGTATACCCATGAGTAATGATGCCAATTTACAGGCTATTTCTACATCGAAGGCGGGGTCGCGTTCTGGCTTACAAAGCGACGGAATGAGCGACCAAACAACGGCTGGTCGTGGTGTAGACCTTCGTACAGTAGGGGCTGATAATATTGAGTCGGTTGAAGTAATACGCGGTATTCCGGGCGTAGAGTATGGTAACTTAACCTCTGGAGTGGTTATCATTAAGACAAAAGCAGGACGTAGTCCGCTCGAAGTGAAGCTTAAAGCTGACCCATTTTCTAAACTGGCTTACGTTGGTAAGGGATTTAAACTCAGTCATGGCGGCACGGTGAATGCTGGTGTTGACTGGTCGCAATCGTATGCCGACGTTCGTAAACGCTATCAGGGTTACGACCGTATTACGGCTTCAGCAGGATACTCAAACATTTTTAATAATGGTGGTGAACACCCTATTACGTTTAACGTAAGTGGGTCGTTCTACAGCAATATCAACACGTACAAGCGTGATCCACAGTTGCAACAACTGCAGCTTAACTATAAAAACGAGAATATTGGTGGCCGTTTGTCGGTTCGAGGCAATATCAAGATGAATAATTTCTTGACAGCTATCGATTATGATTTTTCAGGACAGATAGCGCGAATGCTCGATACACATCACGATTGGGTGGCTAATCCTGACGGGGTTATCACCAATAGTATGGTAAGTGGTGAGGCTCAAGCACAGTTCTTGACAAGGGCTTATTATAGCGATTATCGCATTGAGGGCAAGCCTTACAACTTTTATGCGCAGGTTAAAACAAACAAATATATACAGCTAAATAGCAAGAATTTCACGAACGTTAAGCTGGGTTTTGATTATCGTTTAGATGGAAACAGCGGTAAGGGACTTATGTTTGATATGAGCAATCCGCCACAGGCAGGTAGTGCACAAACGCTTCGTCCAAGGTCGTATAGCGATATTCCTGCTATGCATGCGCTGTCAATGTTTGTTGAAGACAATTCAACTTTCCACATCGGTGCGACGTCATTACAATTCGCTGCTGGTGTGCGCATCAGCAATCTGTTTTTAAATAAGGAGAAGGCTAAGCGCGGATCGATGTTCGTTGCTGAGCCACGCGCCAACTTAGAATATACTTTTCTTACGAAGAAAAACAACAGTTTGTTTGACAAACTGGCCATAAGCGGAGGCTTTGGTATATCTAACAAAATGCCCACCTTATTATATTTATATCCCGATAATGCTTATTTCGACAGCAATAGCTTGAGTTATCAGAGTGGCGTTGGTAACAATCCGTCGTTAGCTATCATGACAACGAAGGTTATTTCTGATACGCAAAATCCCAATTTAAGGCCTGCAAGAAGTACCAAATGGGAAATAGGACTGAATGCGCGTATAGGTAAAATGAAGGGATATGTTACCTTCTTTAACGAGAATCACCGCCATGAGTTGGGCTTTGACAGCCAGTTAGAGTGGCTCAATTATAAGCAATATGATATTCCTGTGGGCGCTTCCGACCTGAGTTATACCAATGGTGGGGTGAGCTATACGTATGGTGGAACAACGCATACGGCCACGGTTACACAAGCTAATGAGATGGTAACATGGAGCCGCCCGATGAATAACAGCAGAACTGACAAGCACGGAATAGAATATTCGTGGGATTTTGGAACCTTTGCTCCGTTGCGCACATCGCTGAATATTGATGGTGCTTGGTTCCATATCAAACGTAAATCGGAAACGCCATCGGTTTATTATATTCGTAAGGACTACGATTATGCTTCGGTTCTGCCTGCAGGAGATGGCACCATTAGCGACCGTGTGAATACCAATTTCCGCTTGATTACCCATATTCCACAGGTGAAAATGATTTTCACTACAACGTTACAAGTGGTTTGGCACGAGCGTACACGTATTATATATGAGGACAAAGAGGGCGCGTCAATGTATCATCTATCAACCGATGGTACACATTACGTAGTATCTCCTTCGGGTTTTTATAACCGACAAGCGCAGTGGACCGACTGGCAAAGAGCTTATGAAGACAACCCAAAATATCGTTTGTTGGCATCAAGATATCAGATTTATGCGTTCAAAGCAAACAATATTAGTCCGTGGGCAATGCTAAATTTCCGCTTCACAAAGGAGTTAGGACGAGTGGCTGAGCTTTCATTCATGGCCAATAACTTCCTGAATATGCGTAAGTATCATATTAATCCGAATACGGGTGGTAAAAGCAAGTTGCACCCAGATAGCTATTTTGGTGCAGAAATAAAATTGAAATTTTAATATCAAAAGGCTTCTAAAGCTGATAGATAACCGATAAAAAATAAAGTGTAAACACAATACAAGAATTAAATAATAACAAAAAAGAAAATGAAAAAATTAGCAAGTAAATTATTGACTGCGGCGCTTTTAGTAGCGGGTTCAGCAGTATTTTTCTCATGTAATAGTGATGACGATGTAAAGGTAAAATCGTATCCAATGGCTGTTAAGTTCATGTTGAACGACGGTATGGCATGGAATAACATATCAGATGCAAAGCTTATTGTTGCCAACGACAAAGGTTTGCGCGATACAATCAGCATCAAGGGAGACACCACTATAACATTTGTTCAAGGACAATACACCTTTACTGTAACAGGTAAAGTGAAGGACGAGGCTTCCGCTTATGTACAGGGCGCAGCTAATGCAAGCCTTTTCCAGGAAGCAACAGTTAATGTAGCATTGTCGAAGGTGTTGCGTTCATCACTTATTTTTAAAGCACTTTATACAACTGGTGGCAAGCAGGGCTATGTAAAAGATAGCTATTTTGAGATTGTGAACAACAGCGACGAGGTTCAATATCTTGATGGTTTGATTCTCTCTGCGCCTGCAGGTATCCAGAAAAACAAAAATGCTTGGCAGGCAAATGGATTTGAAAACCTGTACGCTTGCGGACAAGGACAAGTACTTGCTTTCCCAGGCTCTGGTCGCGACTATCCATTACAGCCTGGACAAAGCGTGTTAATTGCTAACGATGGTGTAAATCACAAAGATCTTGCAGGCGCTGGAAACAAGTGCCCTGACCTGTCAAAGGCCGACTGGGAGGTTTATTTGAAGTATGCAAATGGTGAGGTTGACTATCCCGCTAAGAACTTAGACGTAATCTTTGTCAACAATAAGTATATGAAAGCCTTTGGTTTAGGCTTCTTCGGTCGTGCCTATGTGTTGGCTCGTTTGCCCCAAGGCGTAACACCTGAAGCCTTTGCTGCAGACAGAAGTAACGTTAAAACAGAGCCAGGCAACGCTTCCGCAACAATGGAATACTTATTAATTCCAAGTAAATATGTGCTTGATGCGGTTGACATTTGGAGCGAAAAGGAAACGGTTCACTATCCTACATTCCTTGCTAAAGACGATGCAGAGGGTGTGCTTGCAAGTAAGGCTTGGGAAGGCAAATGTGTGCGCCGTAAGGTTACTAAGATAGTAAACGGTCGTCCTTACTATCAGGATACAAACAACTCGGCTAATGATTTCCTGAACGATCAGGCTCTTACGCCCGGAGTTACACCTACAGTAGCCGACAACTAATAAATGCACTGCGGTGCTAAAAACACCGCAGTGGTAGCAGTAATGAACAGTAACGATTAGCAATTCAGCCTTTATTCATGATGAGAAGATTCGTATTTTTAGTCTTATTTAGCACGATAGGGCACGGGCTTTATGCTCAGGAGAGCGATAAGGTGCGGTTCATTGACCGTTTGAACGATAAAGAAATCAACTTTCTTGACAATGTTTTCACGGGCACTGCAAACCCTGCGGCGTTATCGTTTAATACAGTTCATACATTCACCCGTGCAACGGTGAATACACATTTTAAGCGTGGCGACTTCCATGTTATTGATGGGTCGTCGCGCTATAATGACTTTTCAGTCGATATTTTTGGTCTAAAGCGTATCGGAAAACTGAGTCTTTCGGGCGATATTTCTTATATCAACTCGAAGGCTTTTGACCATCGATGGAACAATACTGCATTGATGACACAACAGAATCCTTTTGTTTTGGCAGATTCTGTTGCCAGTGATGTTAATCAGGAAAGCTTCTCAATGTATGCAGGAGCTTCACTAAAGATGACAGAACAGCTTTTTACTGCCTTGAAGTTACAGTTTGTAACGACCAGTCTTTCTGACCAAACCGACCCTCGTCCTAAGACAAATGCCATGCGTTTTGAGGCTAAACCTGGTGTGGTTTGGCGCATGAACGAGCGTAATAACTTGGGCTTTTCAACGAATATTGGTATTTATAGGTCGAGCATTTCTCACACAATAGTAAATAATTTAGTGAATAACACCTATTTCTTGATGAAAGGAATGGGTGACAATGCGCAGTTTACCAGTAGCGATGCATTGAGTTATCCACGCGACTATCGTGGCACAAGCTTTTCTGGTTCTGCACAATGGAACACTAAATTGGGTGCATTTGATAATTTGATAGAAGCAAGTTTCTCTGCAAATAGTGAAATAGCCGAAGATGGAGGAGCGGCTTATACCTTTAAGGGGGGCGACTATTCAGCAAATCAAATTGCTGTGTACGATCGCTTTTCGTTCAATACTTCTGATGTGTTAACGCACCAATTGATGGTTCGCGCAGCTTATATCTTTGATAAAGGCTATTGGTATGATCAGCGCCGAACGGTTGATACGCAACACGCCAACAGAGTATATTACGAGATTTTGAATAAGTCGGAGGTGCAAAATTCTACGTACACACAGGCCGATTTGGAATATCGCATTGATAAACGTCATCACGAAGACGCTCCGATTTGGACAGCAAGCGTGAACGGTGGTGTTGTAAATCAACAAACAACGCATTACGAAGCTGATGTTTATAAGCAAAAATTCAACGCTGTTCATGCAGGAATCGACTTTACTCGACGTTGGAATTTAAAGCCTTGTTACATCGTGGCGGCATTGGGTGCACATTATGCAGCACCACTTGGTACGCCTGTTTATAACTCGGTTCGCGGTAAATTGGAGGATACTTTTTCGCGTCCTGTATTCGAATATTCAACGGCATCGCGTGTAGGTTTCAACACGCGTCTTTCGGTTTCGTTGCCACTTCGTATTTATTCTACTGCGTCATGGCTCAGCCTTTATGCGCAAAGCCGTCACACATTCTATACAGGAAGTAACCGCTTTTCAGCGTTCTATAACGGAACTACACGAAGTATCATTGATGCAGGACTTAGTATTACACTGTAAATAGTGGAATAATAGTCCAGTATTTGCATCATTGAACATCTTTAAGAACAACATAAAACAAAAACAGAACATGAATAAACACTTTATCAGCCTGTTGCTTCTTTGCTTATCTTTTGTAGGCAACGCGCAGGTAGCTCAAGCTAAACGCGGGTTCGCTATTGTGGTAGACCCCAAAAGTTATGCTGAGGCTAAGACAGAAATAGACGAATATGCACGTGCCATTGAAACGTTACAAGGCATGAAAGTGTATTATATCGTCGACAAATGGGGCATGCCTGACTCTATCAGAACAGCGCTAAAACGCCTTTATTATCAAAAAAACGGTATTGAAGGAGCCGTATTAATGGGTGACATTCCTGTGGCAATGATTCGTGATGCTCAACATCTCACCACAGCATTCAAGATGGATCAGCGTCACGATAGGAAAGAATCGTCAGTTCCTTCCGACAGATTCTATGATGATTTTGACCTGAAATTCAATTATATTGGTAAGGATAACGATGCCCCTTACTTCTATTATTCACTTGCTCCACAATCGGTACAGCAAGTAAAATCTGAAATCTTCATCGGTCGTATACGTCCTACTGATGTAGGCGGAACATCGCGTTATGCCAAACTTCGTGCTTATCTGCGTAAGGCTACAGCCGAAAAGCGGAGCAAGAATACACTTGATCAGATGGTGTATTTCAGCGGACACGGTTATATTTCAGCCTCTATGGTTGCGCGCATGGACGAAAAAGCGGGTCTCTATGAGCATTTTCCCTGGTTGAAAAACCAACGTGAAGGTATTGGTTATATTGACCACAGTCAACAGAATGAGGTTAAATTCCTGTTGATGAATGAGCTGCAACGTCCCGAGCTTGACTTTGCATTACTTCATCATCATGGTGCGCCCGACACACAATATTTAAACGGTGCACCACAAATTGAATCGTCAGAACAGGCAAAAGCTTTAATAACAGGCTACTGTCGTAACTATCTCCGCAACCATGTTGCTAAAGGAAAGAACAAGGATACCGTTACACAGGTGTTGAGCAAACGCTTTGATATTCCAGCTTCATGGTTGGCAAATGCTTTCGATAAGGACGTTATCCGCAAGGATTCTATTACCGAAGCCAATAAGAATTTGGTGTTACAGGATTTCGCAACTTACCAATATCGTCCTAATTCACGTGTAGTTATACTTGACGCATGCTTTAATGGCTCGTTCCATTTGGACGATTGCATTGCCGATGAATACATATTTAGTGAGGGCAATACAATTGCTTGCATTGCCAATTCGGTCAATGTGTTACAGGATAAATGGTCTGACCGTTACATCGGACTTTTAGGATTAGGTGCTTACGTGGGCAATATCGCTCGCTTTAGTGGCTATTTAGAGTCGCACTGTATTGGCGATCCTACTTTCGCTTTCACCCCAGCGGTGAAGATGGAAGATATAAATGAGCTTCTCGCTTCGACAAATCCAAAAGTCTGGCAGCGTTATCTCTCTGAGAATGTAGAGCCTGATTTGCGTTCAATGGCAATGGCACGTCTTGCTGAAAGTGGCCAGTTGTCAAGCTCACAGTTGTTGAATATATTCCGCACATCTACGTCGGCACTTGTTCGTTTGCAGGCATTGGAATTGCTTGCTGATAAGCGTGACGACAATTTTATTGAAGCTATAAAGCTTGGTGTTGACGATAGTTACGAGCTTGTTCAGCGTTTTGCTATCAACTTTATTGGAAAGAGCGGTGACGAACGCCTTGTGCCCATTCTTATTCATAAGTCAATTTCGAACAATACTTCGGAACGATGCAATTTCAGTTTAATGAATGCCATGACCATGTATAAGAAGGACGTGCTTATGAACGAGTTTGAAAAGCAGTTCGATAACCCCGATGTGAAATATATTAATAAGGCGGAAGTGCGTGCGGCTATTGCAAAAGCTATCAACTCGAATGCAGGAAAGTGGACTGAATACATGGAGAATATCGTAGGCTCTGATACACCAAAGAAGCGTCGTCTTTCAAGTATCAGAACCTCTCGCAACTATTGTCCTCCTTATTATATTCCGCAAATGATGGCATATATCGAGGCAAGCAACGATCCAGATGTGCAGGTAGCCCTCTTCGAATCGTTAGGCTGGCGTCGCTATTCTTACATGGCGCCTACCATTGCAGCATTTGCAAAGGCTTGCAGCGAGGACAGTAAATATCCTGAAAAAGTGCGTGAAGAAGCACTGAAAACTTATAATCGTCTTAAATGAAACGACGTTTCTTATTCTCCCTGCTGTGTATGTTGATAGCTGTTGCTTCTATATCCGCAGCAGGCCCACTGCCTTCGGCCGTTGACAATTCAAAGTCGGCGGCCTTTCCTGCTATCATTAGCCAGAAAGGAGGCTCGTGTGCACAAGCATCGGGTATTGGCTATATGTTCACCTATGAAATCAATAGGCTGCTTAAACGCAATGCTTCTGACAGCGATAATAACTCGTTTGCATACCTTTTTACTTGGAATTTCGTCAACGGAGGAGGTGATAATGGCGGCTTCGTAGATGAAGGATTAAGCATTGCTAAGAACTATGGCGTCATGACAAATGCCGATTATGGCTATGCCTCGTCAGTGCAGTTTAAGTGGGTTTCTGGTTTTGAGAAGTATCTTAATGCCACACGTTATCGTGTGCGTCGCATTAATACGTTCAGCTGTACTACCGATGCCGATCTGAAAAAAATAAAGGAATACCTTTATAATAAAGGCGAAGGAACGGCTGCAGGTGGCGTACTCACCTTCTCTACACGCAGTGTAGGTTGGACCTTTAACGACAATTATCAAGGCCCCAGCAACACAGGTTACCACAGCTTGTTAAAAAAGCTGGCTACCAGCGGAGCGCATTCTATGACCATTGCGGGTTACGACGACTTGGTAGAATATCAAGACGAGAACGGAGTTACGCATAAAGGCGCATTCATTGCCGTCAATTCGTGGGGTAAATATTGGGCTGATAATGGTAGGTTTTATATCCCTTACAGATTCTTTACACATCGTCAATCCATATCAGAACAAGTGTTGGGTAGCACCATGATGGGTTGCGACGTGTATATTAACCAGCCATCTATTGTTTATAAAGTGCGTGTAAACTACTCGTCGCGTGACGACCTCGCGTTCGCCTATGGCGCATCTGATAACGCTTATGCACAGTCGATGTTGCAACGTTATAACAGTGTTGTCTTCTATAATCAGGGTGGCGACTATCCCATGCGTGGCTCTTATACCTCAGATAAGGCCACAGAGCTTGAGTTTGCACTTGATTGTTCCGAGTTTTTACCGTCGGCAACGTATCATTTTAAGAAGTATTTTCTTAATATTATACGCTCACAATACGGCCACAAATATGGCGAAGGCACTATTGAATATTTCTCTGTGTTAGACTATCGCGATAATGCTGACCGTCCTAAAGAGTATGTTTGCCGTAATATTGCAGGTACACCCTTGACGATTGGACGTAATTTATACGGTGTGCAAATGCGACATGAGGGTCATTTTTCAGCCAATAAGCTGAGCTATGTTAAGGCCGATGGCAGCATAGATACACGCACATTCGTGATTCGAACAGCTTCTGGCCATTATGCAAAACTACGTTTTACAGGAACGGCAGAATCGCCGAAGTTTACTTATACCATACTGAAATGATGACGAAATATACCCTTTTTACACTTTTTGCTGCCTTTACATTGTTGGTTTCGTGTACCGATGGGGTAGACGATGCGAAAAAGACGTCGCCCGTTGGCAAAACAGGCGATGTAAGCATAACGGCTAATGATGCCGTGTGGACCTACTACTCGTTAGAACAGGGTAAAACCGTGGGTACAAGTGCCTTTGGTGATAGCTCGGCCGATAGCGAATGGCGTCAGCGTACCGATTGGGATATTGCGGTGTGTGGTGACCTTATCCGTACCAATAGTGGTATGTCGGGTACAGGTAATGGTGGCATACAGGTCGTGTCAGATGACTATAATCAACTACAGAATGTGCCGCAAAGCGGGTATATTATTGACCATTTCGAGTAATGATTATGGTGTAACGCTCATTGTACGACGGCTGTAGTACGCGTTGTACGGCGACCGACGTACAATGTGTATGACGACTGCGGCACGAGCTGTTGACGGCTGCCGTACAGCAATCATAATAGCGTTATCATGTTAACAATACAATAAAAAAGCGGGAGCAAAAGGACTGTTTTATTTCCTTTTGCTCCCGTTTTCTATCAGTGTTCCTGTTGTTGCGAGATGTTATAACAACTCAGGAAGCTCAAATAGTTTGATACCATTAGAGCCTTTTACGAGCATATAATATCCGCGTGGCTTATGCTCACGTATAGCGGCCTTTACCTCTTCAATGTTGTGGAATTTACGGAAGTCGCAACGTGTTTTCATAAATTCGTCGCCAACCAGCCAAACCTCACTAAGGCCTGCCGTCTTTAAGCTGTCAACAATTTTCTGATGTTCCTCATCGCTTACATCGCCCAGTTCGCGCATATCGCCCAAAATGGCCATCTTAGGCTGCGCTACCCCCATGTGGGTAAAGTTGTTAATGGCAGCCGCCATGCTCGTAGGGTTGGCGTTATATGCGTCAACAATAAGCCAGTTATCGGCAGTAGTGGTAAGCTGTGAGCGGTTATTGCTGGGCACATAGTTCTCTAATGCATGGCAAATTTGAGCGGGCGTTACACCAAAATGCAATCCAACGGTAACGGCTGCTAATATGTTATCGAGGTTGTATGTGCCTATGAGGTGGCTCTGTACTTGCAGCATGGTGCCTTCGGTATGTTCATCGGTATTGTCAGAACATACGTCAGTAGGCTGTGCTTTAAAGGTTAACTCGTCGGCAGTCCATTCAATTCGTAAGAAAGGGTCGGCGTTAACTACACGTCCTTGCACGTTAGCCTGAGCGTCTTGCCCATAGCTAATAATGCGCTCCAGTTCGCGTTGGCGAGCCATTTCAACCAAATCGTCGTTGCTGGTGTTGAGGAACGTGAGTGCGTTGTTGGCTTTAAGGAAGTCGTATAGTTCACCTTTTGTGCGCTTAACACCTTCAAATGATCCGAAGCCTTGCAGGTGAGCGCGTCCCACATTCGTAATAAGGCCGCAGGTAGGCTCGGCATATTCAACAAGCTTTGTGATGTCGCCCACGTGCGATGCACCCATTTCTACAACTGCAATTTGATGCTCTGGGGTCAAACGTAACAGCGTTTTTGGCACGCCTACATCATTATTAAAGTTGCCCTCGGTGTGCATAACGTTATACTTTTCAGCCAGTACGGCCGAGAGAAGCTCTTTAGTTGTGGTCTTGCCGTTGGTGCCAGTGATACCAATTACAGGAATATTGAATTGACGACGGTGTTCACGGGCCAACTGTTTAAAGGTGAGAAGACAATCGTCAACCAAAATAATTCGAGGGTCGTCAGCCTTAGCATATTCGGCCTCGTCAATGATTGCGTAGCTGCAACCTTTCTCTAATGCAGCGGCAGCAAACTTATTTCCATTAAACGAAGCGCCCTTTAGGGCAATAAAAATGCTGCCTTCGGGGCAGTCGCGGCTGTCAGTAGTCACAACGGAATGGCTTTTATACAGCTCGTATAGCGCTTTTATATCCATGACAAATAAGAGTTTTAGCTTTCTTTATAGCATACAAAAATACATATTTATGGTAAATACGGGAGGACGTATATATATAATTTAGGTTCTTTTAAAACAAGGCGTGCAATACGCCAGTGACGTAATGCGTTTTCAGTGATAAAACAACCGCTTTTTCAAAAGGAATATTTTTTCTATTTTATGCTATGTTTTTTTTGTGGTTTTCCTTGAAAAACAATATCTTTGCATTGCGAACATTTCGTAGCGAAAAGTTCGCAATGGTCATACTTCTAAATGATATTAGTGCATGATAACACCCTTTAATCCTTTCCTATTAACAGGTTACGTATCGCCAGAATACTTTTGTGGTCGCAAGAATGAGACTAAAATGCTTATCTCGGCTTTACGTAATGGACGCAATGTAACGCTTGTTAGTCCTCGCCGTATGGGTAAAACAGGACTTATCCGACATGTGTTTCATCAGGCCAAACAGCGTGGTGGCGTATGCTGTTACTATGTGGATCTTTACCAAACAGATAGCTTAGCCTCGTTGGTACGTCAGTTGGGTGAAGAAGTTTTAGGCACGCTCGACACGCGTGAAATGAAGATAGTTCGCTCGGTAGCAAGCTTCTTTCGTTCTCTTCGCCCCGCAATTACGGTTGATCCTGTTACAGGAGAATTGAAGTTTGCGATTGATGTGCAACCGCAAATGGCCGAACAATCGTTGGCAGAAATATTTAGTTATATGCAGAAGTCGGGCAAACGCTGCTACGTTGCTTTTGATGAGTTCCAGACAGTAGCCTCGTATGCCGATAAAAATGTGGAAGCATTGCTGCGTGCCCACATTCAACACTTAACGTCAGTACAGTTTATTTTCTCGGGCAGTCAGCGCCATGTATTAGAGAATATGTTCACATCGGCAGCACGTCCGTTCTATCAAAGTGCGCAGATGATGCACCTTGGTAATATAGATAAGGACGTTTATCGTGCATTTGCAGAGGAGAAACTGAAGGCGCATGGGCAAGAACTAACGGTTGAAGGTTTTGACGATGTGTATGATTCGTTGGCTGGTCATACGTGGTATATACAAGTGATACTGAATAGACTGTACGAATCGGGCGAGAAATTGCTTACAGCTGACTATGTGGAACGTATGATGCAGAATGTTATTGCTGAAAACGAAGCAACGTATCATACCTTTTTAACGTTGGTCACTCCATCGCAAGGAAAACTTCTGGCTTCAGTAGCCAAGGAAGGATTTGTGCGCGAGTTGCTCTCGAAACAGTTTATAGGACAATATGGTTTAGGTGCAGTGAGTACGGTAAGGTCGGCTGCAAAGGCATTAATTGATAAAGAATTGCTGTTGCAAGACGAGCGAGGATATCAGGTTTATGACCGTTTCTTCTCGCTCTGGTTGAGCAAAAGCTATGTTTAGCGTAACAGTAAAACAAATTGAAAACATCGAAAATGAACTACACATTGAATATAAAGGGACGTTTGTTATCGCTTGAACAGCCTCAGGTAATGGGTATTTTAAACTGTACTCCCGACAGCTTTTTTGCAGGTAGTCGCAAGCAAAGCGAAAAGGATATTGCCGAGAGGGCTCATCAAATTGTTGCCGAAGGAGGTACAATTATTGATGTCGGTGCTTTCTCTACACGCCCCGGAGCACAAGAGGTGAGCGAAGAGGAGGAAATGGAACGATTGCGTCGTGCCCTCCCTGTGGTGCGTCGCGAACAGCCTGATGTAGCGGTTTCGGTTGATACTTATCGGCCTGATGTGGCCCGTATGGTGGTAGAGGAGTATGGCGTTGATATCATCAATGATGTTTCTGAAGGAGGAAAAACGGGCATTGTTGATACGCCGCTCGAGCCTTCACAAAGCAAAGTGCCTGCCATATTTGCGATGATGGGACGCCTTAAGGTGCCTTACATACTGATGAGTGTGCAGGGAAATTTGAAGGATATGCTGATAAACTTCTCGGGCGAGATTGAACAGCTGCGTGCAGAAGGATGTAAAGACATTATTCTTGACCCAGGATTTGGTTTCGGTAAAACCACAGAAGAGAACTTTAAATTGCTTGAAGAGATGGATAAACTGCAGGCATTGGAACTTCCTTTGCTCGTGGGTGTATCGCGAAAACGTATGATTCATCAGACGTTGGGCGTTACGGTTGATGAGGCTCTCAACGGAACTACCATTATTAATACGGCTGCACTGTTGAAGGGCGCTTCTATTCTGCGTGTGCATGATGTGAAAGAGGCTGTGCAAGCAGTGAAGTTAGTAGGTGCGATGAAGAACTTTTGAAAAGAAGTTAGGCATAAGAATTATAGGAGGTAAGATGTGAAAGTGAGATAGGGTGTTAAGATTTGACGAAGGTGTCAGTTTGTAATCTTTATGAGAAAATAATAGAATTACTACATGATACTGAAATAAAAATTAGACTGTTATCTTTGTATCTTTACAGCTTTTCATGTCTAAAACCAATAAAATAAAAAATATTTGAGTTATGTTTTTTGAATTTGGAATAAAAGATGCCATCGACATTTGTTTGGTTGCACTGATGTTATATTACATCTATAAGTTGATGAAGGAAAGTCGTTCAATTAACGCCTTTGTCGGAATTATGGTGTTTATATTGGTGTGGCTTTTTGTTTCGCAGGTGCTCGAGATGCGTTTGTTGGGAAGTATACTTGATAAACTGGTTAGCGTAGGTGTTATTGGTTTGATCGTTCTTTTCAAAGACGAGATTCGAAAATTTCTTTATCAGCTTGGCGAAAGGCAACGTGTTCGAAAGGTTATAAGCTTTTTCAATTGGAAAGAAGACAGGGAACACATAGAGGATAAGGAAACAATCATGCCTATTGTTTGGGCATGTATGGATATGGCACGTCATAAAGTGGGAGCGCTAATTGTAATAGAGCGGGGTATTCCTCTCGATGACATTGTGCAAACTGGCGAGGACGTTGATGCGAAAGTGAATAAATTGCTTATCGAAAATATTTTCTTTAAGAATTCGCCCTTACACGACGGAGCTATGATTATTTCAAAAAGGCGCATAAAAGCTGCAGGATGTATTCTTCCTGTAAGCCATAATATGGATATTCCTAAAGAGTTAGGATTGCGTCATCGTTCTGCAATGGGTATATCTCAAGTGTCAGATGCTATTGCTATTGTGGTGTCAGAGGAGACGGGACGTATTAGTATTGCACAGCGAGGAGCTTTCCGTTTACAGCTATCGACAGAGGAATTAGAAAGTATTTTGGCTCGAGAGATGTCAAATTAAGTGTATAATTATCTTTGTTTCATGGCGGAAAATATTTAACTTTGTAGTTATCAATATAAACATTTAAATAGAATACAAACAAAAGATGAGTTTATTAGAGCAAATAGTAGCGCGTGCAAAGGCAAACAAGCAGCGCATTGTCCTTCCTGAAGCAGAGGAAGAACGCACATTGAAGGCAGCTGATAGAGTGCTGGCCGACGATATCGCCGACCTGATACTCATTGGTAATCCCGAAAATATAAGGAAAGAATCGGAACGCTGGGGCTTACAGAATATAGGCAAGGCTACGATTGTAGATCCTCTTCATTTTGATAAAACGGAAGATTATGCACAGCAGCTTGCAGAGCTTCG
Organism: Prevotella sp.; assembly: GCA_013333285.2. GTDB lineage: Bacteria > Bacteroidota > Bacteroidia > Bacteroidales > Bacteroidaceae > Prevotella. The sequence continues at coordinate 63,763 of JABCPF020000012.1, read as the reverse complement.
TAAGTCGAAAGGTATGACCCTGGAGCAAGCACGCGAATTGGTTACACATAATAATCTTTACCTTGGTTGTATGATTATTAAGGCTGGTGACGCCGATGGGCAGATCTCTGGAGCCTTATCAACAACGGGCGATACATTGCGTCCTGCTTTGCAAATCATCAAGTGTGCTGCGGGTGTTAGCTGTGTAAGTGGTGCAATGCTTTTGATTTCTGAAGAAAAAGCTTATGGCGAGGACGGTATTGTTGTAATGGGAGACGTTGCGGTTACACCAAATCCAACAGCCGATCAGCTAGCACAAATCGCGTTCACTACAGCGCAAACGGCACACAGTGTTGCTGGTTTCACCGATCCTCGTGTGGCTATGTTGAGCTTCTCTACGAAAGGTTCGGCTAAGGATGCTATAGATAAAGCAACTGGAAAAAGTGTGTATATCATCGATAAAGTGCTCGATGCGACGAGAATTGCACATGAGAAATACCCCGAGTTAAAGGTTGACGGGGAACTTCAAGCTGATGCGGCCCTTGTACCTTCTATTGCTAAAAAGAAGGCGCCTGAAAGTGAAATAGCTGGTAATGCTAATGTACTTATCGTGCCAAATCTTGAGGTTGGTAACATCGGTTATAAGTTAGTACAGCGTCTGGGCCATGTAATCGCTATTGGTCCTATCTTACAAGGCATCGCCCGTCCAGTGAATGATTTGAGTCGTGGTTGCTCAATCGATGATATTTACTATATGGTAGCCATCACGAGTTGTCAAGCACAGGACGCTCAGGTCAAAGTATAAATCACCATTTATAATCCGAAAAACGAAGTAAAATATGAATATTTTGGTATTGAATTGCGGTAGCAGTTCTATAAAATACAAGCTGTACAACATGGAAAATGAGGCTGTGTTGGCACAGGGTGGCGTTGAACGTATCGGTCTTGATGAAGCTTTTATTAAGGTAAAACTGAATAATGGCGACAAGAAACAGATTATGGCCGATCTTCCTACTCACAAGGAAGGCGTGCAATTAGTATTTAAATGTCTGCTCGATCCTGAATATGGAGCAATTAAAAACCTCGATGAGATAGGAGCTGTAGGCCACAGAGTAGTGCAGGGTGGCGACCTTTTCGAAAAGAGTTGCTTGGTAACTCCCGAGGTGGAAAAGGGCATAGAGGAGTTGATTGACCTCGCACCGGTTCACAATAAAGGACATCTTGCTGGTATAAAAGCGGTTGATGAGCTGATGCCTACCACGCCACAGGTAACAGTTTTTGATAATGCTTTCCATAGCACAATGCCTGATTACGCTTATCTTTATGCTGTACCTTACGAGTGGTATAAGAAGTGGCACGTTCGCCGTTATGGCTTTCATGGAACTTCTCACCGCTATGTGTCAAAGCGTGCATGTGAGTTTTTAGGTCTCGATTATCATAAAACGAAGATAATTACTTGCCATATCGGTAATGGTGCATCGGTATCTGCCATTAAGAATGGTAAAGTAATTGATACCTCTATGGGCTTAACCCCATTGGCAGGCTTGATGATGGGCAGTCGCTGTGGCGACATAGATCCTTCTGCTGTAACTTATTTGATGCAGAAAACAGGCAAGCAATCTCAAGAAATGGCTGACTTCTTGAATAAAGAATGTGGCGTATTGGGTATTACAGGTATCTCATCTGACATGCGAGAAATTGAAGCAGCCGATGCAAATGGCGACAAGATGGCGAACCTTGCACTGGCTATGTATAACTACCGCATTAAGAAATATATTGGTGCTTATGCGGCAGCCATGAACGGTGTAGACGTAATTGTTTGGACCGCTGGCGTGGGAGAGAATCAAGAAGGCGTACGTTGGGACAGCTGTCAAGGCTTAGATTATGTCGGCGTTAAGATGGCCGCGGAGCGCAATCACGTTCGTTCCAGAGAGCAAATACTCTCTACAGACGATTCGAAAGTGAAAGTAGGGCTGATTCCTACCGACGAAGAGATTGTTATTGCACGTGATACATTTGCAATTGTTACGGGTAAACCTATTGAAGATTAATCTTTAAAGGAATACAAATATAAAGCTCTCCGTTTCTGCTTTTTGCAGGAACGGAGAGCTTTTTTTTGCTATAGATAGTTAATTTAAATTGTGTTTTAGGGCAGAAATAAACCTTTAGGGTTTACTTTCACCCTCAATATACTGTTCAAGGAACATGTGTTCACCATCAAAAACTGCATAAGTGAACTGCCAAATCCAATCTCCAAGTATTAACAAACGTGCCTTACGTTCGAGCGTTAGGTCAAGTTCGATATGGCGATGACCATATATAAAGTAGTCGATATTGGGGTGAGTTCTCATATATTCTTTCGTCCAATTGACCAAATACTCCTTTTCTTCACCCATGAAAGGCTGCTCTTTGCCGTCAATTCGTTTCATACGGCTGTGTTTTGCCCATGTTAATCCTAACGCCATTGTCCAACGGGGGTGAATAGCATTAAAAAGAACCTGACAAGTATGATTATGGAAAATTTTACGAAGAATTTTGAAATTCACATTTGGATCTCCCAATCCGTCACCGTGTGCCAGATAGAATTCCTTACCGTATATTTCGGTAGTAATAGGTTTTCGGTGCACAATCAAACCGCATTCCTGCTCTAAATAACCATAGGTCCAAATGTCATGATTACCCGTAAAGAAATGAATTTCCACGCCCATATCGGTTAATTCCGATAACTTCCCGAGAAAACGTGTAAACCCTTTCGGCACTACGTAGCGATATTCGTTCCAAAAGTCGAACATATCGCCTAATAAATAAATTGCCGATGCTTTCTCTTTTACACTGTCGAGGAAGCGCACAAGGCGTCGTTCGTGCATGCGACGATGTTTTATAGCCAACGAACCGAGGTGGGCGTCAGATAAAAAATAAACGTTCTTTCTCATGGGGCGGTATTCTTAAAAGGAAAATACAATGGCTAAAAACTGTTAGAAGGTGTTCCTCAATATAGCGTTAAGGAGATAGGGAAAGACAAGGGTTAATCGAATCCCAGCTCAACACGAGCTTCCTCGCTCATCATACTCTGATCCCATACAGGCTCAAAAACCAGTTCGATATTAGCTGCTTTAATACCACTTACGCTTTCAATTTTGCTGCGAACGTCCTCTAAAATAAAATCGGCTGCAGGACAACTGGGTGATGTAAAGGTCATATCAACGTTTACGTTACCGTCATCTAATACATCAATTTTGTAAATCATGCCCAAATCCCATATATTAACGGGAATCTCTGGGTCGTATACAGTCTTCAACACATCAACGATGCGCTCTTCTATTTTTGTCTTTTCTTCTTGTGTCATAGCTACTTACTTTTTCTGCAAACTTACTTAAAAAAAACGAAACGCGCAACATGTCGTGTGCTTTCTTCGCTGAAATTCCGCCAATTTGGTTACAGTCGCCCCTCTTCGCGATAACTATAATACGCTCCGTCAGTGACGATAAGGTGGTCGATAAAGTGCACACGCATAATGTCACAAGCCTTTTTAATACGCTGCGTTAGAGCATCGTCCATTGTGCTTGGCACTAAGTTCCCACTGGGATGATTATGTGCAGCAGCCAACACGGTAGCGTTGTTGAGCAAACATTCGCGCATGATGACACGCACATCAGCCGCTGTTTCAGTAATGCCGCCATGACTAATACACACTTCTTTAATCAGACAGCATTGCTGATTCATCAGCAAAATATGAAATTCCTCAACATCAAGGTCTTGCATAATAGGGTGCATGAAGTTGTAAATAGCCGTTGCCGAATCGAGCTTAGGGCGCTCTTCGCGCATCGCTTCTCGCCTACGCTTACCCAGTTCACAAGCTGCAACAATAGTTATTGCTTTGGCAGGACCCATGCCGTGATACCTTTCGAGGTCGGCAATCTGCTTTTTCCCGAGCGTGTTAAGGTTGTTATTGCAATCATTTAATATACGTCTTGTCAGGTCAACAGCGCTTTCACGCGTCGAGCCTGAGCCGATAAGTATAGCCAATAATTCAGCATCGCTAAGTGCCGCAACACCTAATCGTAGCAGTTTTTCGCGCGGACGGTCTTTTTCTGCCCACTCGTTGATATTCAGTTTATGCTTAAAGTTATTGGGGGTGTAGCTTGTCATGTATGGTAGGTTAGTAGTAAGGGATACTTATTTATAGAAGTTCTTTTTATAAGCTTCAAACTCTCCACGCCTCAAAACGCACCGTTTCCACCAAGCATTTAAGAAGCCACAGCCATAGCCTGTTAGCTGAGTGAATGCTGCTCGCACTGATAACATACCTATTATCAGACTACCTGTATAGGCAGTGGCGTCAATACATATTATTAATGTATAAAGTATGAGTGGCAAAAGGCCTGTAAAAATAACAGCCAAACCAACGTACATTGCTGCAAAAGGCCCTATAGCGCAACCAGTCGGAGGCAGAGAGTGCATGCCGTAAAGGCCTAAAAGGAATAATGCTAATCCTGAAATAGCTACTGCTAAACATAGTGCAACCCCTAAGGTAAATACCATTGGCAGCAAGTGTACCAGCTTTAGGCTGTCGGGATATTTCTTATAAAGATTAATGCGTGCTATGCCACTGTTATACACTTGTCTCCAAAACTTACGGAAATCAGTGCGTCGTTTGTGGAACACCCAAGCGTCAGGGAAAAGTCGTGTGGTGTATCCCGCTTTAATAATACGGATAGAAAAATCGATATCTTCTCCAAAACGCATTTTCGAGAAGCCACCAAGCGTTTGATAAACATCGCGACGAATGCCCATGTTAAAAGAGCGAGGATAAAACTTATCAAGTTTTTTCTTGCCGCCTCTTATGCCTCCTGTAGTAAAGAAAGAGGTCATAGAGTAGGATATTGCTTTCTGTGTGTTACTGAACGAAGCATGTGCACGGTCAGGGCCACCAAAAGCATCGCATGGATTTTTTGTGAGTTCGGCATCAACAATAGCCAAATATTCAAACGTCACAATGACGTCAGAGTCAAGTATAATGACATAGTTTCCTGTTGCTTTGTCAACGCCAAAGTTGCGACTTTGCCCTGGGCCGCTGTTTTCTTTCATGAAATATTGCAAGTTTAGCTTGTCGCTGTATTTGTCGCATACGTCTTTACAGGGCAACTGAGAACCGTCTTCAACAATAATCACTTCGAAGTCAGTATAACTTTGTTGTGTAAGACTCTGAAGCAGTTCGTCTACTTCTTCAGGGCGGTTAAAAACAGGAACGATGATAGAATATTTCATATTTGAAGAGTAAAAAAATTAAAAAGTAAAAAATTAAAAGGGTAAAAAAGCAAAAGGTAATGCGATTAAATGCTCCCTTTTTACTTTTTTACCCTTTTATTTTTTTACTTTTCAGAAACGCGTCCTACGTAGCTTCCGTCGCGGGTATCAACGGTGATGGTCTCGCCTTCGTTAATGAAGAGAGGAACACGCACCTCAGCACCTGTTTCAAGCGTTGCAGGTTTAGTAGCGTTTGTAGCTGTATTGCCCTTTACACCAGGCTCACTGTGTGTGATAACCAAGTTGGTTTTCATAGGCATTTCAGCCGAAAGAACAGTGCCATCAGCGGTATCTGTCTGAACGTCAACAACGTCACCCTCTTTCATAAATTCGCCACCGGTGATCATATCCTTTGCAATTGGAATTTGCTCAAAGGTTTCTTGATTCATGAAAATGCAGCCTGTTGCGTCCTCATAAAGATACTGATAAGGGCGGTGTTCAACTCGAACGTCGTCAAGTTTAAAGCCTACTTGGAAAGTACGCTCCAATACACGACCGTCAGTAACGTTCTTAAGCTTGGTGTTCATGACAGTGTTGCCTTTACCAGGCTTGCGGTGTTGGAAATCGACACACTTCCAGATGCCACCGTCCATACGGATACAAGTTCCGATTTTTATGTCCTGTGAATTAATCATTGTTGTGATATAAAAAAGTTTGTTATTATCAAATTTCTATGCTTGCAAAGTTACTACATTTTTACTAAAAACACGCAAGGTTGTTATAAATGTTTTGTAGCTGAAGCCGTTAACAAAAGGCTTACTGTGGAAATAGGGTGGTAGGGCAATGGTGATGCAACGTTATGGAGATGCGGTTTAGGATAAAAGCTGAGCGTGTGACGGCCGTCGTACACGTTGTATGGCGGCTGTAGTACATGCTGTATGACGACTGCAGTGCACACTGTTCGACGGCCGTCGTACAACGACTCTGACATCATAAAAGTATGAATAAAACGTTGTAAAGTAGGTATAAATATGTCGTAAAAGCACAGCTCTTTAGCTAGTTCTGCTTCTTGAGGATAGATAAAAAACATGGTATTACGCACGAAAAATAGTTTAATTCTTTGCCGATTCGAAAAATATGAGTAACTTTGCAGCCCAAACGGAGTTATGGTTTCGTGTTAAGACCCCGTGAAACAGTAGCAAGGAAATAATAATAATTAAAATAAAGATAAGAAAATGAAAAGAACATTCCAGCCACACAACCGTCGTCGTGTGAACAAGCATGGTTTCCGCGAGAGAATGGCAACAAAGAACGGTCGTCGCGTATTGGCTGCCCGTCGTGCACGTGGTCGCAAGAAGTTGACTGTTTCTGACGAGCACCACGGAAAGTAAAGACTTTCGCCGTCACAGCGTGACGATAAAAGGCAGCAGGGTAAACCTCGGCTGCCTTTTGTTGTTTACGGCTGTGGTATGCACGGTTGTGATAGGCTTGTATAAAGCGTGTTACGGTCTAAAAACCAAGAAATTTATTTTGCAGTGTATCTGATTTGCACTAACTTTGTAGAAAAATAAGGTATTAATGACAGTTTCAGAATTTATTGGAAAGTTCAAGAGCAGGTATCTTTGGGGCAATTTAGTGGCGATGGTTGCAGTTGTCGTACTGCTTGCCTTTGGCTTTAAGGCTGCTATTGGTATCTATACACACCATGGCGAATCGATAGCAGTTCCGAAACTTATTCATAAAAACAGCTCTGATGCAGAGCATATTCTTAATGAGTTGGGGCTTAAAATGGAGGTGACCGACACGGGATATGTGAAGACGTTACCCCCTGGTTGTATTCTTGAACAGTCACCAGCACCTGGCGAACGTGTTAAATCGGGGCATGTTATTAATGTGATTATTAACGCTACAAGTTCGCCCACGATAACTCTTCCTGACGTTATTGATAACTGCTCGCTGCGTGAAGCAATGGCCAAACTGACGGCTATGGGCTTTAAATTAGGTAAACCCGAATTTATTGCAGGTGAGAAAGACTGGGTGTATGGTATCTTAGTGAAAGGCCGACACGTAGCAAGTGGCGATAAGATACCTGTTGACGATGTGCTTATTATTCAGGTAGGTAACGGTATGCGTTCAGCAAACGACTCGGTAAACTATGTTGATCCCGTTTACCAACAGGAAGATGCAGGTGATATTGACGACTTTGAGGAGGTTACAAGCTCATCAGAAGATGAGGTGAAAACAAAACCAGAGATGGCGCCTTCTACCCCATAAGGTGTGGCTGTAGCCTGAATATATTATAAAAATATTGGCGAGCGATGTTGCTCTTTTGTAAGAGTCGGTCGCCCTTACAATAGAAAAAATGCCCATGATAGAGCAGTTTGATGACATAGAATTTGAAGACGAAGAGCTTGATGCTGCCGTTCCTTCTACAGAAGAAGAGGCTTCTGGCCTATACGAACACTGGAAAATGGTAGTAGATGCTGGTCAAACGCCCGTGCGTATTGACAAGTTTCTGGCCGAGCATATGCAGTACTCGAGTCGTAACCGCATACAAACGGCGGCTGATGCAGGCTGTATTTTCGTGGGCGACAAGCCAGTAAAAAGTAATTATAAGGTTCGTCCGAACGATGTAATTACCTTAATGCTCGATAGGCCCAAGCACGAATCGTCTATCCAGCCTGAAGAAATTCCGCTGAATGTTGTGTACGAAGACGATTGCCTGATGGTCATTAATAAAGAAGCAGGCATGGTTGTGCATCCGGGAGCAGGTAATTTTAGCGGAACGTTAATTAATGCCGTGGCTTGGTATTTGCGCGATTTGGAAAGCTTTGATGCGAATAATCCTGAGGTGGGACTTGTACATCGTATTGATAAAGACACCAGTGGGTTGTTGGTAGTAGCGAAGACTCCCGAAGCTAAAACGTCGTTAGGCAAGCAGTTTTTCAAGAAATCAACGCACCGAAGCTATCATGCTTTGGTGTGGGGTAACCTTGTAGAGGACGAGGGTAGCATCGAAGGAAACATTGGTCGTGACCCCAAAGACCGTCTGCGAATGAAGGTTTTCTCACCCGAATCGGGTATTGGAAAACCTGCAATAACCCATTATCGCGTGATAGAACGCTTCGGATATGTAACCCTTTTGCAATGTATTCTTGAAACAGGACGTACACATCAGATTCGCGCTCATATGCGAAACATAGGGCATCCTCTCTTTGGTGACGAGCGATATGGTGGTACTGAAATTTTGAGAGGACAACGAAGCTCTACCTATAAGGCTTTTATACAAAACTGTTTTAAGCTTTGTAACCGACAGGCTCTGCACGCAAAGACGTTAGGTTTTGTCCACCCCGAGAGTGGAAAACAAATGGATTTTGATTCGGAATGGCCAGAAGATTTTGCAAACCTCATTGAGAAGTGGCGTGGATTTATTAAGGGTACAACGGCAAAACTGGAAGATTAAGAGCAAAGGGATTGAACAATCCTTTGAAAAGAACATAAGGTCAAAAGAATATTAATTATGAAAGTTATGAAGAATCTGAAAAGAAACATATCCATTGTATGTGGTGGCGATTCGTCGGAACATGACGTTTCACTGCGTTCTGCACAAGGATTGTACTCGTTTTTTGACAAGGAACGCTATAATGTTTACGTGGTAGATGTCAAGGGGCAGAACTGGAACGTGAACTTTGATAACGGTGAAGTAGCACCGATTGACCGCAACGACTTTTCGTTTGTTGGACTGGACGGAAAGGCTGTAGTATTTGATTACGCTTACATTACGATACACGGACACCCTGGTGAGAACGGTCCGATGCAAGGATACTTTGATTTAATACATCTGCCTTACTCGACAAGCGGTGTGCTGGTTGAAGCAATGACGTTTGATAAATACGTATTAAATAACTATCTGCGTGGCTTTGGTGTGAACGTTGCCGATAGTGTTTTGTTGCAGCGTGGTGAGAAATATGATGCCGAAGCTATTGCAGCACGTCTGGGTATGCCTTGTTTCGTGAAGCCTGCAGCCGATGGTTCAAGCTTCGGTGTGAGCAAAGTGAAGAATGCAGACCAGCTTGCGCCAGCCCTTCGTAAGGCTTTTATGGAGAACAACGAGGCGATGATAGAGTCGTTTATCGACGGAATTGAGATTTCGCAAGGTGTATATAAGACGCGTGATAAGTCGGTAGTATTACCTGCTACTGAGGTAGTGACGAATAATGAATTCTTTGATTACGATGCGAAATATAACGGACAGGTGCAAGAAATAACCCCTGCACGACTCTCTCCTGAAACAGCAGAGAAGGTGGCTGCTGAAACAAGTCGTATTTATGATATACTAAGAGCCAACGGAATTATTCGTATCGACTATATTATCACAAAGGACGAGCAGGGCAATGATAAGATAAACATGCTCGAAATCAATACTACTCCGGGCATGACCGTAACGAGCTTTATACCTCAGCAGGTGCGTGCGGCAGGACTTGATATTAAGGACGTGCTTACAGATATTGTTGAGAACCAGTTTTAAAACGTTACTTCACGAATAGGATATAAGAAAAACCCTTTAGAGGTTTATCAAGAAAAGAGGTCGGTTTCTGATGTTAGAATCCGACCTCTTGTGTTATATGTTGTTTAGTTCTCGCCGTAAAAACACAGTTGAGATAGGCTGCCCTCACTGCCTTTTATACTGAAACTAAACCTTAATTTGTAGTAAGTTTATCGGTATAAGGCCATGCCTATTTAGCGGTTTAATGATTACCAATTATTTTGTACGTGCAAGCACTTTCTTCAGCATATCTGTATAGGCATGGGCATATACCAATGAACCGAAATCGTTAGGATGAGAACCTTCAATCATTCCCTCCTCACCGAGAACTATTTTCTCTTTTTCGAGCAGGTAAATATTCTTCACTCCTTGTTGTTTTAGCGCTTTATAAGCCTTGAGAACACTTGCACTTCCTGCAAGATATGATGCATACGATTTTTTCATCATGAGGTTATCGCTGGCTACATAGTTCTGAACCAGAACAATAGGTGTGTTATCTTTCTGTCTTAATATATTGACACCTTCGGTAATGCGTTTCACAATTTCGCTTTCTGCAAAGCGGTGTGAATTTGGAATAGGGTCGATAACGTAAATGCGTGCGTCAATTTCGGCCAAAGCTTTAAACAATGCTGGCTCCATGAAACAATTGCCCGAGAAACCTAAATTTACGATAGGCATATTGAGATTGCGTTGCACCATGTTGGTGATACTGAGGCCAGAACGCGATGGTGATGCACCTTGAATGATAGAAGAACCATATACAACGATAGGTTTTTCGGTTGATGGGGTAATGAATTGGAAGGTAGCGCCTTCGTCAGTACCTACTTCAAGTAAGTTGACGGTATTGTAATTAGGTAGGTAAAGCTGGTATTCGATGGGGCCATTTGCATCGATATTGCGATAGTAAAACTTTGCTGTGTCGGCATCGCTACGTCCAAAACGATACTGCTGATGGGTGCCAATCCAATGGAATACGCCGCGTGGCATAACGGCATATAGGTCAACGCCCGATTCGTTTAGTCCGCTCATATTGCTTAAAGACAAACGATTGGCAAGTTTCATACGTACACAGATATTGCGCGAATTGGTGATAAAGCGTAGCGATATACCTGCACTTTGTTTTGAAAGCCTATATACAGCGGGAGGCAATGTGGGCTTCATGCGTTCGGGTAAGCGTGAGAACGATGTGGCTCCTATCTCATTATTCCATGCCCTGCCATGCAAAGGAGGGGTAGATTCAGTCATGGGATTGTGCCAATCCCATGACTCAGATAATTGCTTTTGGTTGTTTGGAGCCTGTGTACCTGGCGATGTTTCCGTGGCTTTGAGTTGTAGAGGAAATAGAAAAATCAGTAAAAGGAGTATGGTAGCTGTATGATGATTATCTATTTTCTGCCTCTCACCTAACCTGGGTTTAAACACAGATATACCGACAAGAAACAGCAATGCAGCAATCTGCACAGCGTTGAGTATTTGACATTTAAAAATAAGGTTTGTAATTTGCGGGTTATATTGTACAATGCCAAGATCGGCAAAGTCGATAACTTCAGAGCAAAGCGGATGGAAAATAAACCTGCCCGACAAGATGACACTGATGGCAACAAACCATTTTAATGTTATCCAGCGGTGTTTAAAAAATCTCCAATGGGTAAAGATACCGTAAATAAGGCCCAGGATAATGGTTATCTGTGCACCAGGAATTACCAGAAAAAAGTCGATATCCAGCACTTTCCAGAAAGTTAAAGCCACATCAATGGGCGAACAGAATGAGCCTGACATGAGTATCGCAATGCCGGCCAGCCCGACAGTCCACATCATTGTAGCAATAAGATGCAGAAGTTTCATAACCTTCATTCCTCTGGCACCAATAGTCTTCATGTCTTATAAGTTTGAAATATGTTGCTTTAATGTAATTTGGACAATTGAAAAAGGGAAAACCGGATACGTGCCTGGTACAGGTACTTAGTAACGTTATCCTGTTTCCCTTATGCTGATGTTCGGAGGCTTTTAGCCTTTAAAGCTTACTTGGACAGCTTTAAAGCCTCGACAGGTTTGTTTGTCGTGATAAAGTCGACACCTGCTTTAATGAAGCCGTCAATATCGTTAAGGTCATTAACTGTCCACACATTTACGGTGAGACCTAAGTCATGACACTGCTTGATCCATTCAGGATGAGCACCTAATACGCGGTAATGGTAATCAATTCCATCAAGTCCTTTGTCTTTGATGGTTTGTGGATCCCAGTCGCCATTCAGGTAAGAAACAGCAGAATTTGGGCTAAGTTTCTTTACTAAAAGACAAGCATTGCCACTGAACGATATATAATCGGTACGGCTTTCAAGTCCTTTTGCCTTAACCATTTCTACAGCTTGACGAACCAATGAGTCTTCATGGCTCTGACTATACTGTGCTTTAATCTCGAGGATAATGCGTGTTTTCAGTGTTTTTGCTGCATCAAGATACTCTTCAAGTGTAGGTATTCGTTCACCGTTTTTCAGTTTAAACTTCTTTAAATCCTTATAGTTTGTTGTCTGTATTTGGGTGGCGCCGATGTTAGGATCGTGATGAACTACAATCTTATTATCCTTTGTAAGGTGGATGTCGAATTCAGAACCGTAGGTCCCGATGGCGTCAGCGGCACGTAAAGAAGTTAATGAGTTTTGAGCGCTACCAGCACAATCCCAGTAGCCGCGGTGTGCAATAATTTTGGTTTGAGCCTGTGCAAGCGTGCCCATAAAAATCATTACTGCGAGTGAAACCAACTTAATGCTAAAGTGTGAATGGTTCATTTTTTTTTAAATATTAAAGTTTTTAATGTTGAAATATTCTTGTTTAGGCTTCCGTCCGAAAGGGCAAGAGCTGTGTTCTGTTTTGATTTCAGAGTATCGTGCTTACTCTTTCATCACCTTTACATCATCAATATAACAGCGGTTTTTGCTCTGTCCCACACCGTTTAGTGCAGCTCCCCACACTTCGCCACCAATGAATACCAAACGAGTTTCGCTGGTAGCTCCCTTGATATGGAATGTAAAGTTAGCATCGGGTTGTGCAAATGGGTTGTACTCGCTGTTGGGAACAACTTTCGGGAACGATGTAAGTTCAAAACGAATACACTTATATGACGTACCGTTGATTTCAATAGTACTATTGTCTCCAACCAGTTCGCCAGGACCAATAATACCTACTTTCATTACTGCATCGTCGTGTTTATTGTTACCTGCTGTATATCCCACACCTTTGAAATCGACCTGAACGTCAGTAGGTGTTGTCAATCCTGTAAGCGGAGGAGATACTGCATCTCCTGCCATTTTGGTCTTTCCAAGTTTGATATAGCCAATACCTCCGTATAGAAAGCCATTAAGTGATGTCCAGCCATGCCCCTTTTCAGCAGCACTCCAGTTCGCAAACTTCTCTTCAGGATATTCATAATATGGCTTTTCTTCGCCTTGACTAAGCCACGTAAAGTCTTCGTTCAAGACAAGACCTGGAGCAGCTTGTGTAATGGTTGCGGTTGAAACAAGTGAGCTTTGCTCGCCTGTGCCTTTGGCTGTTAAGGTGATGGTGCGGTCAGTGGTACGGTTCTTATCGTAAGAAATATAAACCGTGTCTTCTGTCTGTCGGTCAATTCGTGCCCATGTGGTTGCAGAAAGACTGGCTTCAAAGGGCACATTGTGACTGATAGCAATGGCTAATGTGCCTGCGTCAGGCAGCAAATTAAATCCTTGTTCTCCATTAACGATTTGCACAAATGGCTGATTTGCTTCTTGTATAATGCCAAGTGTGTTAAGCGTTGTGCCATCATTTGCAACGAAGTTAAACTTACCTTCACGAGTATTAAAGGCCGTATTCTTATCAACCCAATAGTGAATTATGCCATCGTCTACACCTTCATTTACAAAGAGGTGTAGCCATGCGGTGTCAGCAGGGTTGACGTAAACTACTTTCCATGCACGGTTTGAACGAATGGTTACCTGTTTTCGGTTTGCTTGAGTTAAGCCGTCAACATTAACGTCTATAGTTGTTGCGGGTAGGTCAAACTTTAGATAAGGCTCGCCCGTTTCAGTATCTTTGTCGGAGCATGCTGAAAAGGACATAAGTCCAATGAGAGCCAGCAGTGCGACGAATAAATTTTTCTTATTCATAGTTATTGATTTTAATGTCCAGCCTCGATAGCTTTTTTACTCCACCAAAGCGGAGTCTTCATATCATTAGCATTTGCTTTCATGTTCTTCAATGCAGCAGTGGCATGGTCAGAATTAGTAGCAGTAGTGGTATTTGGATAACCCATTCGTGTGGGTAAAACATAGTCGTTAGGTTCGGTTCCTTGCCCAATTGTGAGCTCTGGATAGCCTGTTCGACGGTAGTCATTCCAACCTTCCATACCTACCCAGAACGTAGCGATGTACTTTTGCTCAAGGATAAGCTGTTCGTGGTTAGTGTAAATATCCCATGATGCCAATGACGACTGCAAGAAATCAGCAATAGCTTGATCGCTGATAATATAGTCGGCGGGGGTATTATTGGGAACAGCTGCTTGGGCAAACTGGCTCCATTTCTTCATGTTTGCGGTTACAGCAGTCTCATAATATGTACGAGCTGCAGCATCGCCTCCGTTGATAAAACCTTTTAATGCTGCTTCGGCGAGGATAAATTGTAGCTCATCAAAGCCCATCAAAAATTCGTCAGAGTTATTTCTTCTCAACACTTGAGAGTTGAGATAAGAAGAGCCACGGTCGTCGTTGCCTTGATTTTCAGCCAGTCCACCTGAAACGGTTCCTTTCCAATAAGGTGTACTATCGCGCTGTTTGCCGATAATAGGCAAGCGTGGATCAACATAAATATCGGCTTTATCGTTGATAGTTCCATCAGCATTTCTACCCTTAACAACCATCATTTTTATGGTTTGTTCGGTGAGATGGTAGCAATTATTAGTGAAGTCGGCTTCGGTATATCTGGCTGGATCAAATTCTGAGTAGTAGGGAGCAACAGCTGTAAATCGAACGGTTGCGTTGTCGTCGTTCGATGTGAAGATAGGATATTGTGCTGGATTGTCCACAATTTGCTGCATCTTTTGTTTGACAGTCATGTTGCTTACACTATCAATAACAGTACTACTACGTCCAATTAATCGGCCCAAAAGGCGAACATAAAGCGAGTTGTTAAACCTTTGCCACTTCTTTAAATTAAAGCCGTACATATTGTCGAGCGCTGCATAACTGTTGTTTACGTATGGATTCGACGCGTAAAGCTTATTGGCTTGTTCCAGTGTTGCGCACATTTGTTTGTATACTTCTTCCTGACTATCAAAGACAGGTGTAAGGTTTTTCTGGCTGGCCATGAAAGCCTCACGATAAGGAATATCGCCAAACATGTCAGTAATATTTTGCATAAACATCACGTACATGGTTTGGGAAACCGCCTGCATGGCAACATCTTTCTGTAATGTAGCCAGTCGGTGCATTTCGTGTATGTTGGCAGCATACCCCGCTAAGTGATTCCAGAGACTTGTCCAATTGGCATCTCCGATATTGTATCTGTGCTCATTACGAACGGTGTTGCCTGTAGAGGCGGTGTGTTGTATAAGTTCGTTGTTCCAGAACCAGCTGATATAAGTGAGGTAATTCGTACCATCGTAGAGGTTTTTCTCAAACATAGCAGAAGCGCTAAGCTTACCACTCTCTACCGTTATCTTATTAGGATTGGTGTTGGTTTCTTCGAAATTCTGTGTACATCCTGTAAAAAGAAGTCCGCAAGCCAGCGCCAAAGTAGAATATTTTATTTTCATATTGCTTAGAAAGAAAGTTTAACATTGAAACCGTATGAGCGTGTCATAGGATAAGCTAACGTCTCAATACCACCATAAATCTCCGCTCCATTTACCATGGCTGTTTCAGGATCGTATTGTGGGAACGGTGTAATACAGAACAAGTTTGTAGCATATGCTCCGATACTTGCATTGTTAAAGAATTTAGTTTTACGACAGAACTTCTGTGGCAAACTGTAGTCAACGCGAAGTTGTTTGAACTTAAAGAAGTCGGTGCTAAAGGTGTTTTCCTCCGCGTTATCGCGGTTCCAGACGTAAGTATTATAATAGGAGAGTGCACTTCCAAATACAGTATTATTCTTCGTGTAGGTAACAGTACCGTCAGCATTATTCTTAGCGCGTACACCGTCAACAACAAGGCCGTCATAACGTCCTTCCAGAGAGTTTTTCAAACGACCTTGATAAGAGAGCAGGAAGTTTGTTGTTGAGTAACAGTGTCCGCCCATTTGGGCACTGAAATCCATGCTTACATTAATACCCTTATAACGGAAATTCATATTTAATCCGCCTTTCCAGTCGGGGTTAACCTTACCTAAATCAACCAATTTTGTTTTGTCAATTGAAGGATAACCTGTCGTACTGATAATCTTTGCACCACTACAATCCACCTTGTTTCCGTTTTCATCAAGATAGAATGCTCCTTTTGGAGCTCGCTTATAACCATGTCCGTAGATTCTGTACATTTCGTGACCTACGTACGAGTACACATAAACGCGGTTACCAATAGTGGTTCCCATATCAGTTTGATAAGGCTGATTAGGGTCCCAGCCTTTCTGTAAGCTAACGAGTTTATTCCAGTTTTTGCTCCAATTCAGCTTTATACTCCATTCAAAATCGCGCGTTTTGATGGGACTTCCATTGAGGGCAATCTCTACTCCCTTGCTGCTAATCTCTCCAGCATTAATCGTATAGCCTGTTACTCCAGTGATTTGATCGGCTGCAACATTGACGATTTGATTGGTTGTGCTTGTCGTATAGACGGTGAAATCAAATCCTAATCGTCCGCCAAACATTTTGCCTTCCAGTCCTCCTTCCCAGCTTTCCTGATTTTCTGGTTTGATTTCAGCGTTGGGCATTGTTGGCGAAATACGATAGCTTCCAAAATAGGAAGTAGCGTTGTAGTAACGGTCAAGAGAATATGGTGACGTATCATTTCCCACGTTTGCCCATGATGCTTTAAACTTCAACATGTTGATCCATGGTGCCGTTTCTTGCAACTTGAACGTGCGATCTAGCAATACACTAAATGAAGCTGAAGGGTAATTGTATGAGTTATGGCCTTTAGCTAATGTACTTGACCAGTCGTTACGGTCGGTTAATTCAAGATAATAGGTGTTGTCCCAGCTTAATTGAGCCACACCGTAGAAAGAGTTAACCTTCTTCTTTGAGTGGTAACTGAAGTTGTCTGGACTATATCCTGATGGTACGTTATATATGTTATAAACGCCATCTATTTGCAGTTTTTGCAGAGTAACACGATTGTTATAATAACGATAATTCATGCTATTTCCACCGAAAGAAACATTGAATCCCAGTTTCTTATCGAACCAACTGTTATTAGTGTAGGTAAACATGAAATCGTTATTTACGTGATAAACGTTTGTGGTTTGCTCACGATACATTCCCTGTTCAAAGTCAACCGTGTAGAATGGACGTTGTTGTGTACGCCACGAATGGGTCATATCAAGTGCCGACCGTAGTTTTAATTGCAAACCTTTTGTTAGGTCAATAACAGCGGACATGTTGCCATACACACGGCTTTTGTTCATTTTGTTCAGCTCTTCATACGCTGTTCGGTATGGGTTTACGGGCGAACCAGAACGATAAACCGTTAGCCCAGCATCAATATTTTCTTTGTTAAAGTGTCCGTTAAAGTATTCGTTCTTCCACTCATTTATAGAGTTATTACTGTAACCAAAGCCCAAATGATACATCGGGTTCATTGCTGAGTATCCGCTTCCGGGTAAGTTGTCGCTTCGTTTACCTGTGTAATTAACACGCGCACTCAATTTAATACGCTTGCTTATTGGCGTATCAAAAGCAATGGCTATATCATTGCTAACATACCCTGTGTTCGGCGTTATCCAACTGTTACGTGTGTCGGTAAAGCTGATACGTGCAGAAGTTCCTTTGCCGTTGCCGCCGCTGACAGCCACGTTATTACGCCATGTTGTACCCGTTTGGAAGAAGCCCTTGTACCAATCATCTTGGTATTCCCAAGGAGTAGGGGTATATTTACCTGTTTCCCAATTGTATGAATTATATTGATAGCGCATTTTTCCTCCGCCATATTTCTCTCCGAATGATGCGCGTGAGTAGTTAGAGCCATTGTTTCCAATACCATCGGTAGCATCAGAAGCCGCTACACTATAATAAGAAAAAGGATTAAGACCCATGTCTGAGCCCGATCCGTATTCCTTTTGGAAGTCTGGCCAGTAGCTCGCTACGTCGAAAACTACTGACGAATTCAACGTTACGCCCCATTTAGCTGCCTTGTTCCCACCCTTGGTAGTGATGACAATGGCTCCGTTTCCTGCTTCAGAGCCATATAGAGCTGTAGCTGCAGCACCTTTCAATACGGTTACACTCTCAATGTCATCAGGATTAATGTCAGCGGCTCCGCTACCAAAATCAACGGGGGCATCAGTGTTGCTGTATGTACTTCCGCTTCCTGTCGCAACGGTTCCCGACTGAATAGGTACACCGTCTACAACAAACAGCGCACTATTATTGCTATAATTCAGCGAGTGGTCACCACGTAGCGTAACGCGCGTTGTTCCCAAAGGGCCTGTTCCTGCCGACTGAAGGCTTAAACCTGCAACCTTACCATTCATTTGGTCAAGCCAGTTAGCGCTTATACCTTTTGTCAGTTCCGAATTGTCAAGCTTAGTTACAGAGTATCCTAATGATTTCTCTTCGCGCTTAATTCCCAGCGCAGTAACTACAACCTCGTTTAAGTTTTTAGCTTCTGGACTCAGTGTAACGCTGATGTGCGTCTTCTTTCCTACAGTTATTGTTGTAGGTGAATAGCCCAGATAATTAAATGTCAGGACAGGATTAGCACCATTTACTGTAATTGTGAAATTACCATCAAGGTCAGTGACTGCGCCCGACTTCTGTCCTTTTTGCTGTACAGTAACACCTATTAATGGAGAAGTACCATCTGCGTCGTACACCTTACCGGTGATAGTGGTCTTCTGTCCAAAAACGCTTACTGCAGCCATAAGTAACAGTATCAGCAATACTGTTTTACTGTGATTGTTTTTTGTTGCCATAATCATGCAGCTGTAGGTTGGTTATTTGTATTAAGTTTGTTCGCTACCAAGATGTTGGCGTAAGGTGTTCTCTCTCTTGAAAGATTGAAATATAACATTAGTTTTCGTTTTGAACACTTTTTGCCAACTTGTGCGTTTGATTTTGTTATTGGGTAGTAAAATTTCTTTTACGAAATTAAGATAATGTTTTTATATATATCTGATTTGTTTGCGTTTCTTAACGTTCTTTAGGTTGTTCGACTTGAAAGACCTTCCTTTCCTTGTAAAAACGGCATAGTAAAGCAGTTTCAGAAAACGCTTTTTACATGAGTAATAACGTTTTTATTCAAAGGAAAAAAGTAAATCAAGCGAGAGCCATAATTGATTATGGTTTCTCGCTTGATTAAATATTTTTACTGACGTGCCTTTAGCAAGAGTTCTCCAAACTCCTTGATACTAAGTGCCGTTAGGTCAGGCTGTCGTTCATAAGTCAGCGAGACCTCAAGAGTTGTTTCACCAGAGAGTACCAACACACCGAAAGAACCTGCGTTCTGCGCTGTTGCAACATCGGTGTAAATACGGTCGCCAACCATGGCTATTTCGTCGTCTTTCAATCCGTATTTATCACGAATGCAATAGAGCATATTCGGGTTAGGTTTTCCAATAACGATGTCGGGCTGTCGCTTTGTCGCCCCTTCGATGGCCTTACATACCGAGCCACAGTCTACCAAAATGGTGGGTTGGTCAGTAGGGCATACCCAATCGGGGTTGGTTGCAATATATGGAATATTTGGCTTTGAGGCCCACCAAGCTGCCCGACACAGGCGCGAGTATTCCAGAGTAGTATCAAAAGCTACAACCAGAACATCAGGAACATCGTCTGCCGAGTCGCTTGTTATCTCGAAACCAGCCTTAATAAATTCGGCCTGCATGCTTGGAGTTCCAAGGGTAAAAATTCTTTTGGCCTTGGGATACTGCATGTGCAAATAGTCGATTGTGGCGATAGACGAGGTATACATTTGCTCTTCGGTAGCGTTTATACCCAGTTTTTGCAATTTAGCCAGATAGTCTTTGCTACTCTTTGTTGGGTTATTCGTGAGGAACGAATAGGATATTCCGTTATCGCTTAGCGCCTGTAGGAAGGCCTGTGTATATGGAAAAAGCGTGCTACCAAGGTATATGGTACCGTCCATATCGAGGGCAACGTGCTTTATTTTAGCACAGGCCTGCAACAGTTTCTCATCGCTCAGCGGTGAAATATATTTGTCAAAGTTCATATTCTGCAGGGTTTAAAGCTTATTCTTCAGTTTCTTTGATGTCGCTGTAATCTATTTTTGATGCACGCTCATAACCGTCACGAGGAGCATTCCACATGCTCAGGAGAATAAGCATACCTATAATTGCTACAACGATAATGGTTTCGAATACGTGAGTCCAGCCATAAAGGTCAGCTACATAACCTACGAGAAGACCTGATAAACCTGAACCAATATATCCTAAAATACCTGCAATACCGTTTGCTCTTGCTGAAGCTTCTTTTGTAGCGTGCTTGCTAAGCTCAATACCAATAAGGGCTTGTGGTCCGTAAACACAGAAGCCAGCACCTACTAAAACGGCAGCTGTGAGTGTCAGACTTGCGTCTTGTGGCAATATGCGGAAGATGCCCATGAACAAAGCTGCGCCTGCCATGCACATTACACACATGTGATGTCCTTTACCCTTAAAAATATGGTCGGTAGCCCAACCCGCAAACAGTGTTCCTAAAATACCTGCTATTTCGAAGGCAGCTACTGTCCAGCCAGCCTGTGAAATGTCAAGACCGCGGCTCTCAGTTAAGAATTTTGGTCCCCAGTCAAGGATACCCATGCGTACGATGTACACAAAAAGGTTGGCAACACAAAAGGTCCAAATCCAACGGTTACGCCAAACCATGATGCTCTCAAACTTCTTACGGGCTGCCTTATTCTGTGTTTCTTG
Source organism: Prevotella sp. (assembly GCA_013333285.2). Classification (GTDB taxonomy): domain Bacteria; phylum Bacteroidota; class Bacteroidia; order Bacteroidales; family Bacteroidaceae; genus Prevotella. Next base: position 42,936 of record JABCPF020000012.1, on the reverse strand, counting down.
ATAAGCGCCAAGTGAAGTACCAGGGAGATCTGGCAATCCTACCTCCTTCGGTTCATCGCGAACACCCAAGAGAATAAATACGGCTCCACAGAGTGCAATACATGCAGGAATCCAGAAACACCATTTCCATGCACCTACGTGTGCAGCGTAATTCAGGGCTTGTACTGCAGGATTGTCAACTTTATTATTGAAGAGGTTTTCTGTAATACGAGCTACAACATCGCTGTTTGCGCTCATATCGGTACCTAAAGAACCCATGATAGTACCACAAACAATAACAGCAAGGGCTGCACCTATTGAGTGAGATGTGTTCCAAACTGACATTTTTGTGGCCAGCTCGCTCGGGTGAATCCAGTGGGGAAGTATGCGTGCGCATGGAGGATAACCCATACCTTGGCAATACTGATTAAAGATAATGATGATACCCACAAAGAAGATGAGCATTGCAGTAAAGTCGGGTCCATGGTTTGTACCTACAATAAGGGCGGTGATGTCAACACCAAAACCAAATGCAAAGTTGGCCACAGCACAAAGCAGCAGGCCTGCAGCCATAACCAAACGTCCTTTAATACGGTCAACTACGTAACCATTAACGAAGCGCGATGCACCATAAACCAGCGAGCTTACAAACAATATCCAGCCGAAGCTCTTGTTTGAAATGCCATATTCTGCAGTAAGTCCGGGCATAGCCAGTGAGAAGTTCTTACGAACGAAATAGAAGATGGCATAACCCACCATTGTAACAAGAATGGTACGTGTTTGCCAGTGCATAAATAGTTTCCGTTTGTCGCCTAACGACCCGTAAACGTCAGTTTTGTTTTCCATAAGATGATTTTCTATTTTAAATTTTTGAGTTTTTCAGTCTCTCTTGGGTGTTGTTTAGGTTATTTTTAGCCTAAAAACCAATTATTTTTTGTTGATTTATTGATGGCTTTCTGTGTATTTGGCCAGTACTTAACGCTTTTTTGCTCTTTCTTTTACGCTGTGTCGGTCATTGTATGGCGGCCGCCATATAACTTGTACGGCGGCCGTAGTACGCGCGTGTGACGGCCGTAGTATAATGTGTACGATGGCCGTCGCACTTCAGCAAAAAAGCAACAAAGCAATATCCGTTACGAGAGAAGGATTGTAGAAATAAGATTAAAACGTTCTTGCTCCCTGTAAGGATTATGGCCTCAGAGCATCTTGCTCAACAGGTGTTACTTCTGTTCTTTTTCTTTTTTTACCAAGTATTGTTCTTGCTTGTAGGTAAGCGCCATGAACAGAATTGACAGTACACATGCTGCGATAAGCAGTATAAATGTCCAGCTCCAGCCTGCAGTTTGTGCTACATAACCTATCACAACGTTAGCCAGAAGCGCTGTTCCAAGAACATATCCTAAAAAGCCCGTAAGGCCAGCAGCTGTACCTGCCGCATTCTTTGGAGCTAAATCGAGAGCCTGCACACCAATAAGCATTACAGGACCATAGATAAAGAAGCCGATGGCTATGAGGCAAGCAATAACAATTGTAATGTTAGTGAAGTTCTGCCAATAGATGAAAATCAATACGGCTACGATAGCCATGAAAATCATTGTAGGCAGTGCGCGGCGACCATGAAAAACACGGTCAGAGAGCCAACCGCAGATAATAGTACCCGGAATGGCTGCAATTTCGTAAGCAAAATAAGCCCAACCTGCATCTTTAAGGTTGATACCTTGTTCGGTTAATATCGTTGGCGCCCAGTCTAAACAGCCGTAACGAACCATATAAACAAATGCGTTGGCAAAAGCAATGTACCACAAGAAGCGGTTGGTTAGCACGGTCTTGAAAATCTCTTTCATTGACATGACCTGCTCAGCCTTATCACTATAGGTGCTCGAATAATCGTTACGCCACTTCTCAATCGAGGGTAATCCGCACGATTGTGGAGTGTCACGAATCATACAATAGGCAACAATGGCAATAAGAATAGCTACACAAGCGGGGAAGAGATAGGTGCCAATGAGGAAGTATCGTTGCTCATCGGCTCCGTAAAACCATGAGCCAAACCATACGGCTCCATAAACTGACATAGGACCTACCAATGCACCGCCAACATTATGAGCGCAGTTCCATACTGACATCCAAGTGCCACGTTCCTTAATTGAGAACCAATGCGTCATCACTCTACCGCATGGAGGCCAGCCCATTCCGTTGAACCAACCTACCAAGAAGTTAAGAAAGGCCATCAGTGCAATGGCCCAACTCTTGTGCTCGGGGCCGATAAGCTGTACGGGCACAATCATAAACATCATGGATAAAGCGGCTAAAGTTAAGCCTAAAGGTAAGAAATGACGAGCGTTACTGCGGTCAGAGACGCTGGCCATAATGAATTTTGAGAAGCCGTAGGCAATGGCATTCATTGACAATACAATACCCAGCTCACCTTTTTCAAAGCCAAAAGGCGCAAGCATTGGTATGGCCATAGAGAAGTTCTTGCGAACAATGTAGAAGCCAGCGTAGCCAATAAAGATACCTAAAAAGACCTGCCAGCGCAGTCGTTTGTACTCTGCGTCGGCTTCAGGACCGCTTTGTTCAGGTTTGAAAGCGGGAGGATTTAAAAATTTCCACATAATATGTTATAATTGTTTGTTTTAGTTACGTTCAACGATGCAAATTTAGTAAGATTATTTCTTACTACATAAAATATATAGTTTTTCCTTCTTTTTATTTACAAGATATAAAGCAACCAGCCCACGAAACCAGCGAGTGGACCGCCAATTAATGGGCCTATTATGGGTACCCAAGCGTATGACCAGTCGCTGTCGCGCTTGTTACTTTTCATTGGTAATAAATAATGTGCAAAGCGAGGACCTAAGTCGCGCGCAGGATTCATGGCATATCCAGTGGTTCCGCCCAACGACATACCAAGCGCCATAATTAAGAATGTAACGGGAATAGGGCCTAACATGGCAAAGCCTTCAGCATTAACTGTTGCACAACTTATGATGCAAAGCAGCAAAACAAACGTTGCAATCACCTCGCATAATAGGTTTTGGCTGTAGTGGCGTATGGCAGGAGCGGTACAGAATGTGCCTAATTTGGCATTGGCATCTTCTGTGATATCGTAGTGGTCTTTGTAGAAAAGCCATACTAAAACAGCTCCAAGAAATCCGCCAATCATCTGTGCTACAATATAGGGTACAATGAGTGCGGAAGGAAATAAGCCTGCTGCGGCAAGGCCTAATGTAACGGCAGGGTTGAGGTGTGCGCCACTAATAGGGCCTGCTATAAGCACACCGCACATTACTGCAAAGCCCCAAGCAAGGGTGATAACTATCCAACCGCTATTCTGTCCTTTGCTTTTGTTGAGGGTTACACAGGCACAAACGCCGTCGCCCATGAAAATCATGATTATGGTTCCCAACAGTTCGAATAAAGACTTTTGCAATACAATGCTATCCATTGCCTTTTCGTTTTAGGTTTTATATAATCGAAAAAAGATTTCGTTTAGGTTGTGAAAAGGAAGCTTGTTGGGCAGTTTATTGCTTTTTACTCAACGTGCGGCTAATGGCATCAGCCCAGCCTTCGCGTGCGGCACGAACGGTTTCACTATCAAGTTGAGGCGTAAACGTTCGCTCTACCTTCCATTGACGACGGAGTTCATCAACAGAATCCCAATAGCCTACGCCCAGACCTGCCAGGTAAGCAGCACCAATAGCTGTTGTCTCTGTGATTTTTGGGCGGACAACATCAATGCCAAGCAGGTCGGCTTGGAACTGCATAAGGAGGTTGTTTCGGCTGGCACCACCGTCAATTTTCAATTCGGTGAGGCGATCGTTCATATCTTTTGCCATAGCCTGCGCAATGTCATAGGTTTGGAAAGCAATACCATCAAGCGCGGCCCTTGCAATGTGTGCGGCAGTGGTTCCGCGCGTAATGCCAACGATAGTACCGCGTGCATAAGGGTCCCAATAAGGTGCAGCAAGACCTGTTAACGCTGGAACAAAGTAAACGCCACCACTATCAGAGACGCTCTGAGCGAGGGATTCGACATCGGAAGAGTGATTAATAATACCTAATCCGTCGCGTAACCATTGAACCACAGAGCCACCAACGTAAATAGATCCTTCAAGTGCGTAGTTTACCTTATTGCCAATTTGCCAAGCAATGGTGGTGAGTAGGTTGTTCTTTGATACAATAGGTTTCTCGCCAGTGTTGAGCATAACAAAACAACCTGTGCCGTAAGTGTTCTTAATTGAGCCTGGATCGAGACACATTTGACCAAACAAAGCGGCTTGCTGATCGCCAGCAATACCTGCGATTGGCACCTTATGGGCGAAGATTGTAGTCTTAGTATGTCCGTAGATTTCGCTGTTCGATTTTACTTCAGGCATCATAGATAGTGGGATATCTAAGAGTTTAAGCAACTCCTCGTCCCACTTAAGCTCATGAATATTAAACAGCATGGTGCGCGAAGCATTGGTTACATCGGTGACATGTGTTTCGCCACGGGTAAGTCGCCACACCAACCACGAGTCAACTGTACCGAAGCGAAGTTTCCCCTCTTCGGCGCGTTTGCGAGCTCCTGGTACATTGTCAAGTATCCATTTTATTTTAGTTCCACTAAAATATGCGTCAATAATAAGACCTGTTTTCTGACGTATTGTTTCGGTCAATCCATCGGCTTTTAATTGGTCGCAGAAGGCAGCCGTGCGGCGGTCCTGCCATACTATGGCGTTGTATATTGGCTCGTCAGTATCAATATCCCACACAATTGTAGTCTCACGCTGATTAGTAATGCCAATGGCAGCGATGTCAAGACCTGTAATATCAATCGTAGAGATGGCCTCTGCAATAACAGAAGCCTCCGACCCCCAAATCTCATTGGGATTATGTTCAACCCATCCGGGCTGGGGGAAATACTGTGGAAATTCCTTCTGGGCAACAGAACGGATTTGTCCTTCGTGGTCAAAGACGATAGCTCGAGAGCTTGTTGTTCCCTGATCTAAGGCGAGAATATACTTTTTTTCCATAGTAAAGTATGTTTAAGGATTTAGTCGTCGGGTTTCTTCTACGTCAATAGCGTCGGCAAGAATAGAAATAGGATTGAGCACTTGATAACCTGTTGACATTTCGATTTGCCATTTACAGGTTTCGCAATCCGTAACCACATAGTCGGGGTTTACGGCTTTTATATTCTCGAAAACTCCAGCTCCAATCTTCTGTGAGCGCTCATAGTTTTCCTTTTTAAAGCCATAGGTTCCTGCAATACCGCAACATTGCGAATCGAGCATAATCAATTCCATGCCAGGGATAAGCTTTAACAGTTCGGTGCTATAAACGATCCAGCCCATACGTTCCATGTGGCAGGCTGAATGATAAGCGCCTTTCATCTTAAAGTCTTTGCGGAAAGCAAGCTTAATTTCTCCTTTTTCAATGAGCTGATATAGGAAACGTGTAGCAAGGGTTATGCCGTCTCGAATATCGTCATTTTCAATATTAAGCAGATGTTTGTACTCGTCGCGCATGGTAAATGTACAAGTAGAACTAGTGGTTAATACTGTGCGTTGCTTGTCATTATACGATGTACGAATCGATTTTACGTTCACCTCACCCTGTCTGCGTGCTTGATCAGCCATGCCGTTTGCAATGAGAGCAACACCACAACATTTCTCTTTCTCAAGTAGATGCACACCATATCCCACTGCGTTCATGATTTTTACAAGGTCTTTTCCTAATTGAGGGAAGTTGTAATTCACATAGCAACCATGGAAATAGCTGACATGACGCTTATACTGATCTTGCGATTTGGCCGCGTTTTTACGGAACCATGTCTCAAACTTTTGGCGAGTATAAGCAGGGAATGTGCGGTGTTTGTCAATCTTCATTACGCCATCCATCACAGCCTTTACAGGCTTCAGGCCTACTGATAGGTTCACGATAGGCGCAACTTTATTGGCTAAAGTACCCATGAAATCGGTGTTAGCGAGAATACGATCGCGCAAACTTGGACTATGTGTACTGTATTTAATGCGAGCAGCTTGGATAATATCGCCCACCTGTACGTTCTCAGGGCACGCCACTTCACATCGTTTACAGTTGAGGCAAAGCTTCAAATTTTCCTCAAAGAACATTGGGTCTTTGAGGCGATATCGTTCTAAATCGGGTCCCGAATGTTTAGGACCGGGGTACTTTGGCTCTACTGCTGATACTGGGCAATAGGCAGTACAGATGGAGCATTTGAGGCATTCCTCGTAACTATGCTCACTTAGATTAAGTGCTTGTATAACGTTCATAATCTTTCTACTTTATGATTTGCTTTGCTGCATGCAACGCAGTGAGCATAGAAACACCCTCACCATCAGCAAGCTTTATATTGTTATGTCCACTAAGAATTGAGCCTATGACAAATAGATTCTCAATTGTTTTACCATCTTTTACAGCGTGTAACTTAGCATCTGTAGTCACACCGAAGTTCATATAAGGCTGTGCGTTGAAAACATTTTCAACATACCAGTCGTTGCGATCTGCTGCAGCGTCAACGTCAAGGCCAAATATAGGTTCGTAAACATGGGTGTAATCAGAGATAAGTCCTTTATTCATGAACGAACCAGTAGCCAGTATAAAGTTGTCGGCTGTGAGCGAATCTTCCGTAAGATGTTCTGTTTTGATTTCAACAAGCTTGCCATTTTCAAAGCGTCCTTCAATGGCTTTGTCGCCAACAAGAATGCTTCCGCCAAGATCATATAAACGTTGACGAAGTAGCTCAAGCGTACGAATGCCCGGAACTGATGGTGGCATGGTGGCAATAAACTTTATATTAGCTTTTACCTTTTCGCGCAATTTTTCGGATAAGCTCGAGTTCTTCAGGCCGATAATAGCAGGTAGTAGAACAATGTCGGCATCGTCAACGACATTATTTATCGCTTGAGCCAGTTTGTCTGTAATGCCATTATCGTGAATAACCTTTGCTAAATTAGAAGCCCTCATTTCCGTAGGGCTCTTACGTGCAAAATCAAATTCTTCAAGCTGTATAGTCTTATAGCTGCAAATTGCGCCCGCTTTTGTAAGATTATCAAGTGCATAATGGTGGGGCAAATCGAGGAAACCTACAACATTTACCAGTGTAACCTTTTTATCTTTTAGTTCATTAGCACTTATTAAAGTTTCCATATCCTCAAGCGAAAGCCACGCAGGGATAGCCAGACCTATAGGTGAAAGGCGATAGTGATTAGCCTTTTCGCTTCCTGTTGTGCTTATACCGCACTGGTTTAATAAGGCTTTTGCTTCTTTTGCAAAATCAGAAATGTTTTCTGCTCCCACCTTATTATATGGGTGGTTTTCGCTAAGTGAACTAATCGCTTCTAAAGGATTGCTTACTTCTTGCCCTTCGATATTATAGCCAAGCAAGCCAAACGAGCCTGAGCCAAAATGCAAAGAACTCTGTCCAGCCGAAACAACCGTTACTTTTTGCCCAGCTTCTGCCAGTACAATGGCGGCAGTAAGACCACTAAGTCCGCCGCCTATGATGATGCTATCGCTTTTCATTGTTCTCCGTATTTTGTTGTTTTGTGTTTAATTTATCGAGGCCAAATAATCCTTGATAGATAGTAGCGGTAAGTTGAGCCTCGCTAAGCGCCTGTCCCCATGCTACAGGACGATTACCCTTCCATCGTTCATTGAGAAGTTCTTTTAAGCCTTCTTCCGATTCTTGTACATTAGCTTTACATGTTAAATTGGCTGCACGGCAAGTGCAAAGCTCGCCTTGACATGTACCCATTCCTACACGAGTGCGACGACGTAAGTTCATTAAATTGTGTACATGTAGCTTTTCAGTAGCATGCATTACTTCACCAACGCTCACCTCTTCGCATTCACAAACCAATGCATCATTTTCTTTAGTACCGTGTTTAATGTCGTCAGCCATATTGCCGAGGCGACCATACGCTGCATTATAAGCCGTACTAAACAGCTTGTTATGAGAAGTATGGGGTTTCTTTTCTGAGCCAGGCAGTGGTTCAGAAGCTGTTGTACATGGTACGTCTATGCCCAATTTCTTGCAAGCTAAGTTTGTAGCCTCTTCAGCCATCAGACGGTAAGTCATCATCTTTCCACCAGTAATGGTGATGAATCCGTCCAATCCGTCGCGCACCTTATGGTCAAGACATACAATTCCACGGCTGATATTACGTCCCGATGGGTCATCATCGGATGCCACCAATGGGCGTACACCGCAGTAGGCTCTTAAAATACGTGTTGTTGATAAGGCAGGAGCCAGCTTCTCACCTTCGCGAATAAGCAGATCGACCTCATCAGCTGTTATTTTTAAATCATCAATAGTTTCGAAAGGTACACGGTCACTCGTTGTGCCGATAACGCACACAGCATCATCAGGAACAAGAATGTCGGCATTGGCAGGTTTACGACATCGGTTAATCACCATGCTATTTACGCGGTGTCCAAAAATAAGCAACGTGCCTTTAGCAGGGAACATGTTGATGGTAACGCCAGCCTTTTTGGCAACAAGGTGTCCCCAAATACCTGCGGCATTGATGGTTATACGAGCATAAGCTTCGCTAATTTCTCCTGTGTTATTGTTACGAAGGGTTACACCTTTTACCATTCCGTTTTCAACGATAAGTTCGATAACTTCGTGATAATTCAATATCGTTGCACCATGACGACGTGCATCTACGATGTTGGCTGTGGTGAGATGAAACGGGTCAACCGATGCATCGGGAACTCTTACTGCACCTATTAGCGTTGGGTTTACCGAAGGCTCAAGTCGTTTTGCTTCTTCAGGGTCGATGATATCAGCCCTAATTCCTGACTTCTGACAGCTTTCAACGAATGTCGCTTGAAAGCTTAAGTCGTCTTCAGGAAGTGTAATAAACAAACCGTCTGTTTCTTCAACGCAATGCCTTGCTATCTTACGGAGTATCATATTCTCCTTGATACACTCGTTGGCCGATTCGGCATCGTTCACTGCATAGCGTGCACCACTATGCAAAAGACCGTGGTTTCGTCCTGTGGCTCCGTTAGTAAAATCTTGTTTTTCAACGAGTAGCACCTTAAGTCCTCTTAAGGCACAGTCGCGGGCAACGCCAGCTCCTGTGATGCCTCCGCCAATAATGATGGCATCGTACTCTTGATGATTCATGTTGCTCATATTGTGGCTTTGTTTTAATGCTCTTGTATATTGGTCCGCAAATACATGCAGAGGTTTTTAAAAGCTTTCGAAATAGCCGTATTGTTATTTCGAAACGAAACAAAATTATAATATAAATATGAGAAAAACAACTATAATTTGAGGTTTTTTCACGCACTTAACAAGCGTTTGCGCTAATAAACATTATTTAATAATAATGTCGAAATGTCCTAAAACATTCATGTTAATTAAATCTTAAAAACCACATAAAATGTACAGAAAGTATATAAAAGGCCTATCTTTGTATGTAGATATGCCCATTTGGTTTTAACCCAATGATATCATCAGACGAAAACAATCATTTTATAAAAATTCTATATTAGCGTCATGACGAAAGAAGAACGGCAGAATATTATCCTTGATTATCTGTTTAAGTCAGGCTCTGTTCAGGTTTGCGACTTGGCTACAACGTTAGCAGTTTCTTCTGTAACGATCCGTAAAGATCTTACTGAATTAGAGAAAGCGGGCAAGCTTTACCGCAGCCACGGTAAGGCTATTCTTATCAATCCTTTTACCAATAATCGTTCGGTTAATGAAAAAGAGAAGTACTATGCTGAGGAGAAAAACCTCATCGGTATGGAAGCTTCTAAGCTTATTATGCCCAACGACAGCATTGTTTTAGCCTCAGGAACTACTATCCATGCTCTTGCACGGTGTATACATCCTGTAGGAAAGTTAACGGTTGTGTCGGCTTCTTTACAAGCCACTGAAACGTTAGCTATGATTGACGATGTTGAAATTATACAGTTAGGAGGTGTACTTCGTCATAGCAGCCTTTCGGTAGTGGGTAAGTATAGCGAAGATATTCTGAAAGGATGCTCGTTTAGCAAGCTTTACTTAGGCGTAGATGGTATTGATTTCGACTTCGGAATCTCTACAACCGACTTACGTGAAGCTGAGCTAAATAGGCAAATGATGCTTACCGCTCAAAAGATAATCGTGTTGGCTGATTCGAGTAAATTTGGGCGTCGTGGCTTTGCAAAGATAGCCAATTTAGAAGATATAGACGTGATAATTACCGACTCACAGGTTTCGCCTGCCGTTGTAAGGCGAATAGAAGAGTTGGGTATAGAATTAATTATCGCTGAAGGCAGAGATTTGCTTGCCGTCAGTGCTAACCGACAGTAATGTCGCTTTTACTTTTCAATAACGATTTTTTTAAACACTCATATTATGAAAGTTCCAACAGAGTTTGATTCTATCCGTCCCTTTGAACCGGAAGAATTGCCACAGGTTTATGACCGTCTGCTGAAAGACGAACAGTTTAAAAAGATGCTCGCTACAGCGTTACCTCAGATTCCTTCTGAAAAGTTGGCTCCTATGATGCATGCTTGTAAGACGAATCTTGACTTTCAAAAGGCTTTCTGTTACCCTATGTTGCAGAAGCTTGTTCGTGAGCAAAGCGAGGGCATTAGCATGGACGCTTGCAATATTTCTAATAAAAAACGCTACACCTTTGTCAGCAACCATCGCGACATTGTGCTCGATTCGGCTTTTCTTGATAAGCTTCTTATCGATATAGGCTTCTCTACAACCTGTGAGATTGCTATTGGCGACAATCTTCTTACTCTTGATTGGGTGCGCGACCTTGTACGTATTAACAAGGCGTTTACAGTTGAACGTGCACTGCATTCTGTTGAAATGCTGCGTGCCAGCAAGCGCATGTCCGAATACATTCATTTTGCTATCACTGAGAAGAATGAGAATGTTTGGATTGCGCAGCGGCAAGGACGTTCAAAGAATTCTAACGATCTCACCCAGCCTGCTATTCTAAAAATGATGGTGATGGGCGGAGAAGGCTCGTTCATTGAGCGCCTACAGCAGTTGCATATTGTGCCTTTATCTATCTCGTATGAATATGATCCGTGCGATTATCTCAAAGCACGCGAGTATCAGCTACGTCGTGATGTGCCTTTCTGGAAGAAGACACCGGGCGACGATATGGAAAGTATGGCAACGGGTGTTCAAGGCTATAAGGGACATATTCACTACCATTTTGCTCCGTGTATAGACGATTGGCTCAATACGCTTGACTTGGAACAACCTAAGAATAAGCTTTTTGATGAGATTGCTGCACATATTGATCGTGAGATACATCGTGGATATCGTTTGTATGCTGTCAACTATATTGCGTTGGATATGATACAGAATACCAAACTGTATCTGGAACATTATACGGAAGAGCAGTATAAAGAGTTCGAAGAATATATTGCATCTCGTATTGAATTAATTGATATAGAGAACAAGGATAACAAGTTCTTGCGCCAGTGTTTATTGTCGCAATACGCTTATCCTACACGCAATCATCTTACTGCAATGGAAGAAAACGGTAGATGGAAATCGTTCTTTAGTCATTTTAATTTTACAAAATGAGACGATATTTTCGACGTATGATGTCAACGATAACAGCGGCTGTCACCCTTTTTCTTGTGGTGACGGCCTGCCATATTAACGATTATGATACAGGCGATTCGAAATACTCATATTTGCGCGCCGACTTTGTGGAGGTGCGCACAAACAGCGAAGGTTTAATTTGTAAGGCTGTCACCGACGACGGCGACAGCCTTTTTCTTTCCCCTTCGCTTAAAACATCTTGGGGCACGCGCCCTGATACGCTTTATCGCGCTTTGCTATATTATAATAAAGGAGAGACTAATGCTTCGCTGTCTTCAAAATCTTTGCAGGCCTTTTCCGTAACAGGCGTAGGGACTTCACAGGTTTATGTGTTGCGCCCACAGAACCAAATGACGAGCGTTGTAACAGCAGACGATGGGGTAGGCTTCCAAAGTGCTTGGCAGAGTGCTAATAAACGGTATGTTAACATGGCCCTTGTGCTAAAGAGTGGTAAGACTGAAAATGTTGATAATAAACATATTTTGGGAGTTGTTCGCGATAGTGTTGTAACCAATCAACAGGGCCATCGTACTTATTTTTACCGCCTTTATCATCTACAAAACGGCGTACCCGCCTATTATAGCTCAACTATTTATACCAGTATTCCAACGTCTTTTATGCGCGCTGGTGATACATTACAGTTGACTATTCGTACATCTCAAAAGGGTGTTGTGGTGCGTAAATTTGCTTTCTAAAGGATATTTATTGCTTTCGTTTCGAAATTTAACAACCTGATTACGTATGAAACATTTCTCTTCATGGCTGGGAATTTTCCCCCTTCTTTTCCTGTTCTTTTTTACCGCCTGCTCTGATAACGACAACTTTAGCCGCATCACCGAAGATGAAGCCACGCGGAAGCTGCTGGAACAACAGCAGGTTTTCGTTAGTCCGAGCGACACAACGTTCACCCTTTACTTCAATGAGACCGATGAGCCATGGACGGCAAAGCTTACGTCGGCTACTGATGACAACGGCCAGACATGGTGTAAGGTATCGGTCACAGGTAACAATGGCGTTACCGTCAGCGTGGAGCCTAACGGCAGTTTCAACATGCGCCATGCCTCAATAGCATTGCAACACGGCCGCAAAACGTACACATTTAAGGTAAGCCAGATGTATAAGAAGAAGATAAAAGCCTTGGTTGACCACATCGATATCGAGGCAACGGCTAAGGAGGCTTTCGTTTGCATCAGGGCAAATGTCATGCCTGAGGTAAGCATTTCGTCGTCGGCTACGTGGCTTAAGAAAGAATCGTTCATGGTCGAAGACCACAAAGTCCGCCCCACCAGGGAAAGTAAGGTGCTGATTTATCGCTTTACGTGCGAGCCCAACCAGGGACTTGGGCGTGCGGCTACCCTGCATATTACGGCCGAGGGTGCTAATACGCAGACGGTTATCATACATCAATGGCCACGCGAACTGAAGGAAACCGAGGAAATAGACGTCCGCGAGCCGGGCACGTTAGGTATTCTTGTAGGAGGCAATGCAGTAGATTGGAGCCATGTGCGCACGCTGCGCCTTTCGGGAAAACTGAACGACGGCGACATCGAAACGCTGCGGTCGATGCTCTGTCCCATGGTCGACTTTACTCAATCCAATGCAAACGGTACTTACAAGATTATTACCCAGCGCAACCTTAACCTGCAGCACGTTGACCTCGGGCAGTGTAAGCTCATTGGTGGAGGGCAGAAATTCGTCGAACCTTCCATCGGTACCAATATTACTACAACCTATAACACCCACGGTGTAAACACGTTAGGTGACAACGCTTTCTTCATTACGCGTACACCGCTTGTGAGCATTGTGCTACCTGCCGAGCTTGAAACGATAGGCGGATGGCTCTTTAATTTCTGCGAAAACCTTACTAAAATTGATATTCCAGCATCGGTAAGGCATATCGGTCCATACGCTTTCCACAACTGTACACGCCTTACCGAAATCAACATTCCGACTGATTCACGTTTGGAAACAATAGGTTATTGTGCTTTCGATACGGGCACTCGCGTGCACGACCTTGCTTATCCGGCTTCGCTCATATTAGATGAGAACAATGGCTTTGCGGGCAATTTCCATGCTGAGCGCGTTCATGTGAAGTGGGCTGTACCGCCTGTTCTGAAAAGCCATGGCGTTGGAACGAATACTATTCTTTACGTACCTCAAGGCACTGGAGCGCTTTATCAGGCGGCCAATGGCTGGAAACGTGCGAAGAATATCATTGAAGAGTAAGGATATACAGTGGGTTTTTCTGACAAGAAAATGTAGTTTTGACATTGCTTTTCTGTTATTAAAAAATATTGACAAAAGCTTTCTTATGCTTGCGTTTTTCATGAATAAAGAATTATTGTTGGCGTATAGCGTTAAAAATAAGATTATAGATAACGGGCTAAATATAAGCGAGTTAAGTAAAAAATAATTAGAAATATATTGTATTTTTACCCTATTTTATATGCCTTTACGTCGTAAAGGGTGGGGGTATTCACAGTACAAAAGTGGTTGAAATGACAAAAAGCGCTACCTTACTATACAGTAAAGTAGCGCTTTTTTGTAGTTTATAGGTGTGTTTTGCATCATAAACGGGTTGTGATTACGCTGTAATGGGGTTGTGATTACGTCGTAATCGTTTCCCCTTTACGATGTAAAGGGTTTGCCATTACGCCGTAATCGGTGTGTGTTTACGTCGTAAAGTACCTTTAATACTTTTGGAAGGGTGAATAAAGGCAGTTGTAAGCAGTCATGAATACCTTTAAAGGGGTTTAAAGCTGCTGTAAATTTCTATTTCGGTTACTTCTGAAGGGGTAAAATAATCAGAATTTATTTTACATTTTATCCTGCTGCAAACCTCGTCTTAAATCAAGGTCGAATTTGTCCGTGCCCGTCAATAAGCCATTTATAAGTAGTTATTTCTTCGAGAGCCATTGGTCCACGAGGCCCTAACTTTTGGGTGCTAATGCCAATCTCTGCGCCTAAACCGAATTGCGCTCCATCGGTAAAACTTGTGGGTGCATTGACATAAACGCATGTTGCATCAACTGCCATTTGAAAAGCAAGAGCCGTTTCTGTATTTTCAGTCACAATGGCTTCGCTATGTCCCGAATCGTATATGGCAATGTGTTTCATGGCTTCTTCGCAGCTGTCAACGGTTTTAATGGCAAGCTTATAGTCGAGAAATTCGGTGCCGAAAGTGTTATCGTTGGCTGGCTGTAACAGGGTAGAGGGGTAGTGGTTACGGAGAGCTTCAAACGCACGTTTGTCGGCAAAGAGTATCACTTGTTTTGCAGCCATGGGTTCACAAATTTGATACAGTTGTGGCAATAGGGCCGAATGAACAAGTAAACAGTCAAGTGCGTTGCACACACTTACGCGTCGTGTTTTCGCGTTAAGCACAATATCGGCTGCTATTTTTATATCAGCTTCGCTATCGATATAGGTGCTAACAACGCCCGCTCCTGTTTCAATGACGGGTACGCGAGCCTTATCACGCACTGCCTGTATGAGACGTTTGCCGCCACGTGGTATGCAAATGTCAATATATCCAACGGCTTGCAGCATCTCGTCAGTGGCTTCGTGGGTGGCGGGTAACAATTCAACGGCCGACTCATCAATACCATATTGGCGTAACACTTCGTGTATAAGTTTTACGCCTGCCTGACAAGAGGCTTCGGCATCTTTGCCACACTTCAAAACGCAGGCATTGCCACTTTTGAAGCATAATGAAAAAACATCGAAGGTAACATTGGGTCGAGCCTCGTAAATCATGCCGATAACGCCAAATGGAACACTCACGCGGCGCAGGTGAAGACCGTTAGGAAGAGTGGTCTCCTTAAGCGTTCGGCCTAATGGCGACGGCAGTGTGCTCACATGACACATGTCTGAAGCTATATCGGTTAGCCTTTCGGGGGTGAGCAATAAGCGGTCGTACAAGGGGTTGTTACGGTCCATTCGGGCCAAATCGCTGGCGTTAGCTTCCAGCAATTGTGGTATTTGTCTCTCAATAGCACGTGCAACAGCCTGCAAAATCGTGTTGCGCTTGTCGTCACTAAGCGTAGGCAACGTCAGACTTGCAGCCTTGGCTCTCTTGAAATGTTCAAGCATAAGATAGATGATTTTAGATAGAAACGATTACTCCATGTATAGGTAATCGTAGTGGATTAGTGGGCGCACATCGTGCTTACCCATCAGTTTGCGAGCCTCGTCAGCGTCATATCCGCTGCGGCCTACGGCTAAAACTTGTCCGTCTTGCCCCACAACGTTAATGATATCGCCCTCTTCAAAGTCGCCTTCTATAGCCGTAACGCCAACCAGTAACAGGCTAACGGCTGCATCGCCCTTGAGGGCTTCTTCGGCTTTTGCATTGATATGGATAACACCTTTAGCAAAACTCTCGCTGTGGGCTATCCATTTTTTAACTTGCGAAACAGGCTCTGGATTTGGTGAA
Source organism: Prevotella sp. (assembly GCA_013333285.2). GTDB lineage: Bacteria > Bacteroidota > Bacteroidia > Bacteroidales > Bacteroidaceae > Prevotella. The sequence continues at coordinate 26,935 of JABCPF020000012.1, read as the reverse complement.
AATTCTGTATGCAACGTGCTTTCAGGACGTTCCACCAAATGAATAAGAATGTCGTCGACGGTTCCGTTGGCAATAATCACCTTTATTCCCTCCTCTGCAACCTTGCGCGCTATGTTGGTTTTGGTCATCATTCCACCTCTACCAAAGTGGCTTTTACTGCTTTGGATATATTCGGAAAGGTCGCGATCGTAACTAACTGTAGGAATAACTTGCGTGCCAGAAGCCTTAGGATCACCATCGAAAATTCCATCGACGTTCGATAAAATAATCAGAGCGTCGCAGTCCATCATTGATGCAACCAAGCCCGCCAGCTCGTCATTGTCGGTAAACATCAACTCTGTGACGCTTACTGTATCGTTTTCATTTACAATGGGTACGACGCCATTGTCGAGCATTACGCTCATACAGGCGCGCTGGTTCAGGTACTCACCACGAGTAGAAAAGCTTTCTTTCATGGTGAGAACCTGCCCAACGTGCATGCCGTATTCGCGAAAAAGATTGTAGTAAAGCCCTACAAGTTTGACCTGTCCTAATGCAGAGAAGAGCTGTCGCTGCGATACACTGTCGAGCTTTTTATCAATATGAAGCTCTCCTCGCCCGCTTGCCATGGCGCCAGATGATACGAGAATCACTTCGTAATGATGGCGTTTTAGCCATACGATTTGGTCGACAATGGCTGACATTCGTGTTACATCGAGCTTGCCGTCGGGACGTGTCAGTACGTTGCTGCCTACTTTAACTACAATTCTTTTCATCGTTGTTTCTTGTAGTTGCCTTTGCAAACTACAATTCAATTTATCGTTATTGATTGCTATCTTTTTTGTAGACAAGAATAAATTATATGGTTATTTTTTGCTACTATTTTCATAGACAACAATTAAATTCACGCTAATTTCTTGCTATGGTTTTCGTAGATAACAATTAATTATATGGTTATTTCTTGCTGTCGTTTTCACAGATAGCAATTAAAATGACGATTATTTCTTGCTGTCGTTTTCGCGAATTTCTACCCTTCTAATCTTTCCGGAGATGGTTTTAGGCAATTCGTTAACGAACTCGACAACGCGAGGGTATTTATATGGTGCTGTTTCGCGTTTGACATGGTCTTGTAATTCCTTAATCAAATCATCACCAGCCTTCGACTTCCATTCCTCAGAGAGCACAACGGTAGCCTTTACAACCATACCTCTTATTTCGTCAGGAACACCTGTTATGGCACATTCCACAACGGCAGGATACGTCATCAGTGCATTCTCTACTTCGAAAGGACCTATACGATAGCCCGAACTCTTGATGACATCATCAGTACGTCCCACGAACCAATAATAGCCATCTTCGTCACGCCACGCCATATCGCCTGTGTGATATATTCCATCATGCCATACCTCACGGGTGCGTTCCTTGTCATGATAGTAGCCTTTGAAGAGACCAATTGATTGTCGATTGATGGTTTTTACACAAATTTCGCCACGCTCTCCGTCCTCACAGTCGGTACCATCAGAGCGTAATAGGCATACGTCATATTGAGGATTAGGTTTCCCCATGCTACCAGGGCGTGGCTCAATCCATGGGAAAGTACCCAGCGTCATGGTGGTTTCGGTTTGTCCAAAGCCTTCCATGATGTGTATTCCAGTAAGATTAAAGAACTTCGTTTCAACAGAAGGGTTCATAGCTTCGCCTGCAGTCGTGCAGTATTCTAAGCTACTAAGATCATATTTTGCGAAGTCTTCAAGAATCATAAAGCGATAAATTGTTGGCGGTGCACAGAAGGAAGTAACTCGGTGTTTTTCCATAGCGCGCATAATTTTCTCCGCCGTGAACTTCTCATGGTCAAATACAAACACTGCCGAACCAGCGAACCATTGTCCGTATAATTTCCCCCACACTGCCTTTCCCCAGCCAGTATCTGCGACGGTTAGGTGAATACTGTGTTCCGATAAGTTATGCCAGTAGACGCCAGTTGTAAGATGTCCCAAAGCGTAAAGGTAGTCATGTGCTACCATTTTGGGTTTACCGCTTGTACCACTTGTGAAGTAAATCAGCATGGTATCTTCGTTTTCGTTAACGTTTTCTGGACGTCTGAAGTGCGGAGCCTTATCCCATTCCTTGAACCAATCGTGGAAATTATCGGGCACTGGCTTGCTACTCTCGCACATAGAATTGACTGCAACAAGTATTTTTACGGTAGGACTTTCTGCCAATGATTCTGTAACCTGAGTGGTAACATAGTTATCATTCACGCAGATAATGGCCTTAACGCTTGCCATTTCATTACGATACACGATATCTTTCTTAGTTAACATGTGTGTCGCAGGGATAGCAATGGCTCCAATTTTGCACAGAGCCATCATGCTAAGCCACCATTGATAATGACGCTTTAGAATGAGCATGACTTTATCTCCGCGCGTAATGCCGAGGCTCATAAAGTATGCAGCCGTTTGGTCGGTTTGCTCTTTGAACTGCTTAAACGTTGTACTGATTTCCTCACCTCGCTCACTTGCCCAGAGTAAACAAACGTGGTCAGGCGCAATACGTGCCCATTCGTCCATTACATCATAAGCAAAGTTGAAGTTCTCTGGTATTATAAATTGCAGATTTTCTTTATAATCTTCCTCTGAAGTAAAGCGTGTCTGCTTGAGAAATCTCTCTATCATATCTTCTTTTTATTAAAATATAACATTAGTCAATAACCACGTTGATAAAGGTCACGGGCTTATTATTAAGTGCGCGCATGCAGTGGGGACGTCGTCCGTCAAGATAAATGCTGTCACCTTCGTTCAGCACAATAACCTTGTCGTCGATAGTAATTTCAAGTGTACCTTCTGTAACCACATTGAATTCCTGTCCATCAACGGTGTTCTGTCTGTACTTTTTCCCATTAGGAAGTGGGTCTACTTTAACGAGGAAAGGGTCAGCTTTACGTCCTCTAAAGCCTCCTGCAAGACTCTGATACTTGTAATCATTGCCACGGTCTATTTCAGGACCCGTTCCCTTTCGCGTTACCGAGTAAGCGCTCATACGGGGTTCTTCGCCGAAGAGAAGAACGTCAAGATCTATCCCGTAGCGTTTAGATATTTTGCTAAGCCTGAATACTGAAGGATCGGCCTCGCCAGCTTCGATTTTTAAATAGTGCTCAAGCGAGATGTCACAAAGCTCTGCTACCTCTTCGGCAGGGATATTAAGAACTTCACGAAGGCCTTTAAGGCGTTCACCTATTTGTCGGATTGATTCTTCCATTTTTACTATAGTTTAGTCTAATTCGAAGGTCAAAAGTACTAAAACCAGTTTATATGAAAGAAGCTTTTTTGTTATAATGTCGAGTAATTTGATATTAAATGTTAATTCCTGCGCACATGCATATTATGTGTGCAAGAATGTATGACACAATGTTTTACTCATTGTGCAATTTTCAAAATAAAACGTTTGTTGATGGTTTATTTTATGCTGGCTTTCAGACCTTGTATAACCGCGTTGGTAAAGCCTGCATTTTCCATGGCGTTTAAGCCTTTTATGGTCAATCCTCCAGGCGTAGTAACTTGATCGATTGCGGCTTCAGGGTGCGCGCCTGTGCCTTGTAAGAGCGATACAGCACCCTGTAAAGTTTGCAGCACAACGTCTGTTGCCACGTCGGCTTTAAAGCCTAATTCTACTCCTCCTTCGGCGGCAGCACGAACATATCGCATAGCATAAGCTATGCCACAGCTGGCTAAAGTAGTACCCGCTGCGAGGTGGGCTTCGTCGGTGATAAGGCTTTTGCCCATATCGTCAAATAACGATTTTACAAAAGCGGTTTGCTCTTCGTTGGCTCTACACGGAACAATAAAGGTCATTGAAGCCTTGTAAGCGATAGCAATATTGGGAATAACCTGAAAAAGTGCAGGCTTTTTGCCGTCTTTTTCAAGCCACGAAAATAGTGTGTCGCTGCTAATAGCGGCAGCCATGTTCATAATAGTTTGCTGCTGATAATCTAATACGCCCTTTATCTCGTTTATTACCTGCTCAACCAACCACGGCTTTACCACAATAGCAACCAACTGCGCTCCCTTTACGGCAGCACAATTGTCGGTAGTAGTTTGCACCCCAAATTGTGCAAACTTCTTTAATTTTTCCTGATGTGGATTAGCGATAACAATTTCCTCTGGCTTAAAAACACTTCCTTTTAACAAGCCTTCTGCCAAAGCGCTTCCCATGGCGCCAGCTCCTATTATTGCTATTTTCATGATGCTTCTCAGGTGTTAACACAGATACTTATGTGGCTTCTGTGTTTACTGTTTGTTTTCTTCGGGAATAATAATCCAAAGTAAGGGATAGAGTAGAATACCACTAAAGACCGTACAAACCGTAAGCACCGCATAGACAATGCGAACTATTGTAGGGTCTACATCAAGGTAATTGGCTATACCGCTCAATACGCCCGCAACGATTTTATCGTTCGAACGTAGCAATTTTCTACCGTTTGCCATATCTATTCCTGTTTATTTGATTTTAAGAATCTACTGTATATGAGGTGTAGCTATGTAGCTTACACCTTATTTATACAGCAATATAATCGTTAATGATGCGTGCAACATCATCAGGATTAGCACCCTCACGTATCACGATAAATATAGTATCATCTCCCGCAATCGTGCCAAGTATATCCTCAATCTGGCTGTTATCAATATTGTATGCTATGCTGCTGGCATATCCCGGACGCGTTTTGATGACGCCCATATTTCCAGAAAAGTGTATGGAAATGAAGCCAGATACCGATAACATTTCAGTAGCCGATAAGGGATTATGTATGCGTTTGTACATGGTTTCATTGGGTAGAACGTATACATATTTACCATTCATACTTGCAGCCTTGGCTACTTTTAGTTGCTTAAGGTCGCGACTTAGTGTTGCCTGTGTAAGTGTGAATCCCTCTTTTCTCAATTCTTGTAACACCTCTTCTTGGTTACCTAATTCCTTGCTCGATATGAGCATTCGAATAGTCTCTAATCTTCTTCTCTTAGTATTCATAGTTGAATGTTTATCCTATTACGTTGCAAAGTTACGATAATTATATGCACACAATACCAGTTTGTACACATTTTTTATGTTAAAGAACCTAATATATTACCAACCTCAAAATTTTTAGCATAATTATGCGCAAATATTCGTATTCGTGTATGATAATTATTTATAATTTATTTTTGAAGCACCTACGAGTTGCTATAATATAATAAGGTAAAACGGTTGGTTATTTGTGACCTAATGGGTAGCACTTCTGAAAGCAAATGCTGTGGTATAGTGACCTTCATTTCATGCCGATTTTGCGATTACGATGTAATCGTTTTCCCTTTACGCTGTAATCGCGAAACCTTTACGTCGTAATCGCGTTGTCTTTACATCGTAAACGGGTTGCGTTTACGTCGAAATCGCATAGTCGTTTTGCAAGTTATATCATATTGTTTTTCAGCTATTTACAGACTTGTGTTTTTGTTTACATCGTAAACGGTTTTCGTTTACGTCGTAATCGTAAAAATGAAGGTCAGAGAGCTGTCCTTAAAAAATAACATCAAAAATGTTGTTTTAGCCATGCTATTTTGCTACTTTTGTTGTTGTCAATCAAGTAATAGCTTGATTTTTGATGGATAAACGGCAAACGACAATGATTTTAAATTGGCGTTTTCTGCCTTAAACCTGAAATGAAAGTAGGACTATCTTAATAGGTGAAAACCTGTAATTCATGATGTCAAAATATACGAAAGGTTTACAGAGCAGCTTGCAAAGAGTGGCTCTGTCCTGTACAATTATATGGCTTTCGTTGCCGATATGGTCACAGATTCAGAAGTCAGGAGTTGTCACCGACGTCCATGGCGACCCGTTGGTAGGCGTAAGTGTGGTAGAGGTTGGTACGTTAAATGGTACCCAAACCGATGCTTCGGGTCGCTATTCGCTAAGCGTTAAGCCTGGCTCAAAGCTGCATTTAACCTACGTGGGTTTTGTTTCGCAAACCATTACACCGGGTAGAAGCGTGGTGATGAGCGAGAATCAGGAAACACTGAACGAGGTAGTTGTAGTAGGATATGGTACTATGCGACGCAAAGATGTAACATCGTCTATCACCACTGTAGGCGCAAAGGACCTTAATCAAGGCGTATTTACTGACCCCGCACAAATGTTACAGGGTAAGGTTGCTGGCCTTGTGGTATCGTCATCAGCCGACCCAAGCGGTACGCCATCAATTAGTTTGCGCGGTGCTTCTTCGCTCCGAACAGGCAGTGCCATGCAGCCTTATTACGTGGTTGATGGCATACCAGGAGTAGATATTTCTATGGTTGCGGCGTCAGATATTGAGAGCATTGACGTCTTACGTGACGCCTCAGCCACCGCTATCTACGGTTCGAAGGCAGCAAACGGTGTTATTATTATAACGACAAAACAAGGGCGTGCAGGTCATACGTCTGTTATCTATGATACTTACTTGGCTCTTGACCGTACGGCACGGCGCTTGCCCATGGCTTCGGCTGCCGATTTGAGAGCTTCGGGGCTATTGGTTGACGATGCGGGTGCTGATGTAAATTGGCAAGATGAGGTGCTACGCACGGGCATAAGCCATAACCATAACTTGTCAATTAGTGGCGGAAGCGAGAAAACAAAGTACATGGCGAGCCTTAATTATATGGGTAATAACGGTGTGATACGGGGTACGTCGATGAGGCGTACCAACGCAAGGTCGTTGCTTAGTACGCATGTTTTGAAAAGCCATCTTGAACTATCGGTAGGCGTTAACGCCATGTTCGAAGCACATCAAGGCGTACCTGTAACAGGCTATAACCAGTCGGTGCTCGACGCTATGAACTATTACTCGCCTACAAATCCTATAAAAGATAATAGCGGTAGCTGGTACGAATCGCCCTTTGGCACCAACAACTATAACCCATTATCGCTGATTAACGAAGACGGTAACGAGTTTTCGTGGCGTCGTATGCAGCTTGTAGCCAAGGCAAAACTGCAAATAGTAAAAGACTTAGAGTGGAATACCCATTACGCTTATTCTACAGGTCAACGAATGTTTGCAAGTTATAATAGCAGCCAATCGCAAATAGTGAAAGGATATAACGGACAAGCCAAGCGGTCAATATCCAGTGGTGACGAGCATAATCTGGAGTCGTTTGTCAATTATAACATGCTATTTGGCGAGCGTCATCGCGTAGGTGTAATGCTGGGTTACTCGTTTGAGCAACGCGTAAACAACGATGGCTTCGGTGTTACTGTACACAATTTCTACAACGATACAATTGGCTTTCATAATATTTCTTACGCTAATCTTATTCATGGCATGAGTGATGTGGAAGGCGGATTGAAAGAAACCATACGTAATATTTCTTTTTACGGACGAGTCAACTATGCATATCATGGCCGATATATGCTGCAAGCAACACTCCGTCGCGACGGTAGCTCGGTGTTTGGAAAGAATCATCGGTGGGGCACTTTTCCCTCTGCGAGTGTAGCTTGGAACGTATCGGAAGAGCCATTTATGCAGGGTAGCGTCTTTGATTTGCTGAAACTGCGTGTGGGTTATGGTGTAAGTGGTAACGCTTTAGGCTTTGGTGCCTATACGGCAGTGGCTACTTATGGATTGAATTCAGCAGGAAGCTTTGTTTATACAAGTGCTGATGGCACGCAAACCACATACTATAAGCTGGAGCCTACCAAAAATGCGAACCCTAATTTAAAGTGGGAGAGCACGGGCATGTTTAATATAGGTATTGACTTTGCTTTCTTAAAGGGCCGAATTAATGGTACAATTGAGCTGTATAATAAGAAGACGTGGAATTTGATTTGGGACTATCCCGTAAGCACATATATCTATCCTGTTCCAACGCTTACGGCTAATGTGGGCGATATTTCTAATCAGGGCGTTGAACTTACATTGAATACGATTCCCTTGCAATCGAAAGATTTTTCGTGGAATCTCGGCGTTACGTTGTCGCATAATAGCAATAAGGTGACAAAGCTTACTAAAGGACGTTTCAGCGTTAATTATGTAGAAAAGGGCGACCCACGTATAGCTGGTATTACCGATAATGGCTACACTGAGCGTATAATCGAGGGACAGCCCTTGGGAACGTTCTATACTTACGAGTGGGCTGGGCGCAATAGCCATGGCGTTTCTCAATATTACGTTCATGATCCAGTTACTAATAAGCGTACGGGCGCGTTGACAACGTCGCCTGTTGTAACTGATAAAACGGTTGTTGGGTATGCACAACCCAAACTGGTTTACGGTGTTAACAATACGCTTGCATATAAGAATTGGAACCTCACAACGTTTATACAAGGTAACGTGGGCAATAAAATTATGAATTCTACACGGGCTCAATACAGTGCGCAATCATTGTTGTCGGGAGGTAAGAACGTATTAAAGTCGGCACTTACTGACCCATTATGGCAGCACGATCCCAATTATTTTATCCCATCGGATAAGTATTTGGAGAATGGCTCTTACCTGCGATTGTCGACCCTTTCTTTAGCTTACACCTTTACTAATTTAAAGGGTTGGTTGCACGCACTGCAGGTTTATGCTACGGCTAAAAACGTTTTCACCATTACTTCTTATACAGGTCTCGACCCCGAAGTTGAGTTAGGAGGAACCGAACCCGGTCTTGACCGTCGTGAATCGTTCTATCCTCATACCCGAAGCCTGATGTTAGGGCTGAAGGTTAACTTCTAAAAACGCATGTGTTTCATGAAACAAAACTTCATCATCAGCCTTGCAGCAGGTATAGTAGCCGTTATGGTTACGGCTTGTACTAACCTTGATGTTGACGTAGAATCGCAATATGTGAATTATCCTAACACCGATATTGCGCAAGAGGCAGAGCTATCTGACGTTTACTATCATCTGCGCACAACTTGGGGTTGCCATTATATGGAGGCGCAAGCCTTGTCGTCTGACGAGTGGGTAGGCCTTAGTTTTTCGGGCGATTATTACGATTCGGGAACCTTTGCACATCCTACTTTGCACAACTTTAACTACACCGACCAAAGCCTTAATTGGTTTAACGATGTGTCAGCTGGTATTACAAAGGCCAATCTTGCCATCGCTGACTTGACGAAAAAAGGCGCAAAAGCTGAGCGTATTGCGTCAGTAAGGGCCATGCGTGCTTTCTTTCACTGGGTGCTAATGGATAGTTTTGGCGATGTCCCTATTTTAGAAGGGGTACCTTCTGATACCACAGAGGTGGTGCGTTGTAAACGTGCTGATGTTGCGCGCTTTATAGAACGTGAACTGCTTGACATCTTTCCGCAGTTGCCTATAGCTAATGATGCTTCAACCTATGGCAAGCCAACGCGTTGGATGGCCGAAGCTTTTCTGGTTAAATTATATCTAAACTGGCCCGTTTATACGGCATCAGATGTGATGCAATACGACGCTGCTACGGCAACAAATGAGAAGCTTGACGATGTGGTTAAGCACTGCGATAATATAATTAACAGCGGTTTGTTTAGTCTTTCAGAGGGTGCTCAGGGATACTGTTCAAAGTTCTGGCCCAATAATGGTGCGCAAATTAAAGACTTTATCTATGCTATTTCCTACGAAACCACATCAGCCACAGGTATGCTTTACGGACGTCCGCGCACATGGCGACAGGGTAGAAACGACGGCGCTGGCGGCTCAGGATACTACGGTACAAAGCTTTCGCTATCGATAGGAGGTAATTTTTCGATGACGCCTGAATGCGCAAGCCGCTTCTCTCTCGTTGGCGACGAACGCAATAGCCATATATTAGGCGATACGGTTTATATGTTTGATCCGTCAACTTACGCTCGAACCACAATACCTTATTATTATAAAGGTAAGCCTGTGGTGTTGAGTAGGGAGATAGAACTCGATGCAAAGGTGGCAGAACGTGAGCGTCTTGATTGTGGGAAAACGGTGCATGGTTGGTCGCAAGGCTACAAATCGGTGAAATGGTTTGTAATAGATGCCGATTACAAAAACGCGAGAAACCAAAGTAATGACGTGCCTATCTTTCGCCTTGCAGATATAATTTTAGAGAAGGCAGAAGCGATAAAGCGAGGTGCAGCTGCAACAAACGGCGATACACCACAAAGTCTTTTGAACCAGATAAGGCAGTATGCATATGCTCCTTTGCTCGACCACGAACCGTCGTTAGTAGAAATTTTGGACGAGCGTGGGCGAGAATTATTCGATGAAAACTGGCGTAGGAATGATATGATACGCTTTGGAACATTCGAGAATGAATATGGATTTCATCGCCGTAACTTCCCAACGGCACGCTTTGATAAGGAGTGTCGTGTGTTCCCTATTCCGAAATCTACACTCGACCAAAATGTGAATTGGAAGCAAAATGCAGGGTATTAATATTCGATTACAGCAAAATAAAATGAACCTAAAATAATAACATGATGATGAAAAAATATGTCTTAGCACTTTTTGTGGGGCTTTTGGCGCTCCCCATACAGGCTTGGACCAATCAAATTCAGACAGAAGAGCCCAATCAGTTAACCGTAATTTCGTATAATATACGTTTGGGAGTGGCCGACGATGGGCCTAATTCGTGGGAGTTTCGTAAGGCTGCGAGTCCTGCAATGATATTGGATCAGAAGCCCGATATTTTTGGTTTGCAAGAGGCATACAACTTTCAAGTTAATTATCTTCTGCAACATTGCAAGGACTATTCCAGTGTGGGGGTGCCACGAGATGATGGTAAAGAGAAGGGCGAAATTATGGCAATATTCTATAATAAGAAAGTAATCGAATTGGAACGCTGGGGTACTTTCTGGCTCTCGCCTACGCCATCGGTACCTTCTAAGGGTTGGGACGCAGCGTGCCGACGCACTGCAACGTGGGCCTTTATGAAAGATAAGCGTACGGGAAAGTACTTTTTCTATGTCAATACCCACTTAGATCATATTGGGGTTCAGGCGCGAATTAAAGGTCTGCAGCTTGTAGTGGATACCATTGCACAAATGAATAAAGAAAACCTCCCTGTTGTTTTAACGGGCGATTTCAATGTAAAGCCCGCTGATTCGTGTTTGGATCATCTTCGCAAACAGATGGAGGACGCTCGACGATCAGCCTTACGAACCGATATCCGTACAACGTATCAGGAGTATGGTGCTGTTGATGACGCTCCTATTGATTATGTGTTTTACAAAGGCTTTACAACGTGTTTGCGTTTCGATGTCATATCAAAACAGTATGCTGGTGTGAAGTATATCTCCGACCATTATCCTGTAAAGGCTGTGCTTTGCTATTAAAATGAAGTTGTAATTCTCCTTTACGGGCAAGATGAAATAACAAATTAGGCGCACCCAATTGGGTGCGCCTAATTGATGTTATAGCTTATAAGGGAAGTCGATAAATAAAGAATGTAGTATCAATATCAAGTAAATAAACCATTGATTACATACGCTTGTCGTCCTTCTATAAGCAAAATAATTATCTTCTTTTTGAGAAAATGCGGAGCAAATACAGGAAAAGGTTTATGAAATCAAGGTATAAAGTAAGTGCGCCTAAAAGGGCAAACTTCTGTGCTTCTTCCCCTGTGTCGTTCATTTCTGAAAGAATTCTCTTAATTTTTTGGCTGTCCCATGCGGTCAATCCTACAAAGATTCCCACGCCAATATAGCTTAAAATGTAATCGAGCATAGCGCTACGCATGAAGAAATTCACCAAAGTGGCAAGGATTAAACCTATAAGAGCCATGTAGAGTGTGTGACCAATTACCGATAAATCTTTCTTGGTGTAGTAACCAAATAAGGCCATTGCACCAAAGGTTCCTGCTGTAATAAAGAACACTTGCCCAATAGTGGTGATGTCATATACCAAGAATATAACTGACAACGTGAGGCCATTGATGGCTGAATACAGCGTAAAGAGCAGTGTAGCTGTGCTTAAAGACAGGCTGTCAATGCGTGAAGAGATGAACATTACTAATGCAAACTCGGCAATAAGTAAGCCATAAAAAGTGATTTTGCTTGAGAAAATCAGCGAAGTTAATGCTGGACTTGCTGCTACTCCATAGGCACAAATGCCAGTAATTACGAGGGCAAGAGCCATCCATGTATACACTTTGCGGATTAGTACAGGCATTGCTTGTGAACTAAATTTTCCTAATTCTTCTACATTCATAGTGCTTATTTTTATGTGTTATATATTTAATGGTACAATAAATATGCCATTTTCGTTTCACGCTAACCTTGTTATTTTATTGTCATACTTTTTAAATAGCATGACAAAACGAATGGCATGGTGTTGTTATGGGATAACAATCTTCCGAACTTGATTATCTTTTGTGCGTACGATATTAATGCCTTTGCGAGGTGTTTTTGTATGTGTTCCGTCTATCAAATAATAATTAACGGCTTCAGATGCTGAAGTTTTTTCCACCTCTTTACTATTAATAGCTGTTGTTTGTGCAGGGAAAATATTAATGGTCATCGACCTACCGTAGCGGTAACGAATCTTATTTAGATCATAGAAACCGTCGCCTCCACCCAGTCCGTACACCACGTGGAATCGGCCTTCCTTATCATATCCGTCAATCACAAAGCTGTGAGCACCATAACTTTCTGTCACACCGCCATACAGAACAGGCCTACCTGCCGAAAGCTGTTCGTAAAGAGTACAGAACCATAAGCTATCAGAGACCTCTTCATAACCGCCCATATATTTGATGGAAGGGTCGTAACCAAAGTGTTTTACCATTGCTTGGGCGATATCCATGTCATATGCTCCACTGTCGTATTGGCCGTATTGCATTTGCACTGCCGCCCCACAGTCGGCCATTAATCGGGCTACCGCGTCCTGCTCGGCAGCGGTAGCTTGGGCCGATGACGAGTAATTGTTCTTCATTAAATCCCATTGATAGCTGCTCTTACTGAAGTCAACTTCTACCGTGTGTTGCTTAGCGTCATCACCTCTATATTGATAACTCACACTCCCCATTCCCTGAACAGGGTACCTATAGTATTTCATCACCTGTGCCATAGCCGTTGCAATACAGCCCGTTAAGCAATGAGCGCTTGACGAAGGTGCTGTAGGGCAGTTATTATTATAAGGTGTACCTTGTCCCCATTGGGTTGTAAGCAGTGGCTTAACCTCCTTTTTTATTTTGGGAAGAAGGGATAAATACCATTGCTTGGCTACAGGTTCGTCGCTCCAAGCTGTTGTCGTAGTAACGAGAAAAGCAACAAAAAGAAATAACGTTTTTCTCATAAGTGAACGTGTAATCTTGATTTACATGCAAAAGTAGGTAAAAAAAACGAATGCAAAATACTTTTTATATAAGAAAGATAAGCGTTTTATATAGATAAAATTACGAAACACTTTGCTACTAAGTACAAAAAACTTACTTTTGCAAGTAATATATATGGCATGGAAATAGCCTTTGTATATGTCAACTTTAACGTTTTTGTCTTATGAAAAAACTTCTCTTTTTTTTCTTTTTTTCCTTTGTCTTTATCGTTGGCTATGCCAGCACACCCCTAAAAGTTACTACATTGCGGCTTTCGAATGGCTTCACCGTTTGGCTGAACGAAGACCATAACCAGCCTAAGGTTTATGGCGCAGTGGTGGTTAAAGCTGGCGCAAAGGACTGTCCTAATACGGGTATTGCTCATTATTTTGAACACATATTATTTAAAGGTACTGATAAGATAGGTACTGTAGACTATCGTGCAGAGCGTGTGTGGCTTGACAGTATTTCGGCTCAATACGACCTTTTGGCCCGCACCTCTGACCCTGCCGCACGCACCCTTATACAGCAACATATCAACAAACTCTCCATAAAGGCTGCTGATTATGCCATTCCTAACGAGTTCGAAAACCTGATAACGACTTACGGTGGCACTGGTTTGAACGCTTATACATCATTTGATGAAACCGTGTATCATAACATTTTTGCTCCACAATATATCGCGCAGTGGTGCGAATTGAATAGTGAACGTCTTATCAGTCCTGTGTTCCGACTGTTTCAAGGTGAGCTGGAGACGGTGTATGAAGAGAAGAATATGCAGTCGGATAACATGATATTGCAAGCTGCTACCGCCGCGCAGGAAAGAGCATTTGCGGGTACCCCTTATGCGTGGTCGGTGATAGGGTCGACCGAAAACCTCAAAAATCCGCGCCTTTCTGAGATGAAGAAATTCTACGATTCTTATTATGTGGCTGGAAATATGGGCCTGATTCTGTCGGGCGATATTCAAGCAGATTCTCTTCGTCCTTTGCTTGAGCGCACATTTGGACGTATTAAAGCTGGTCAGGCTCCAACGTCGGTGCAGTCGGTTTTGCCTGTTTACCGCGGCACATCACCCTTAAAATTAAAGCTCCCCATTCCTATTATAAAGGCCGAAGGCTATGCCTTTAAAGGGCCTGATGAACATAATGCCGACTACATGCCGTTGCAAGTGATGTTGGCAATGCTCAATAATCATGCACAGGCTGGCCTGTTAGACTCGCTTACAAACGCTCATCTGATGATGGTGGCACAAAGTATTTCGTTTGATTTAAAAGACTTTTCAGCTTTCGGTTTCGGCTTTGTACCGCAAATTCCATTTGGTTCAAAGCGTAAGGCTGCACGCTTATGCTGGCAGCAAATAAACCGTTTGCGTACGGGGAACTTCTCTGATGAAATGTTGGCATCGGCCAAATTGTCGCTTCGTCGCAACTTTGAGCGCGAACTTGAAAATGTAGATGGGCGCAGCGGAATGATGATAGACGCCTTCTCGCACAATATGACGTGGGACGACGTATTGCAGCGAGGTAGACAGCTCGAAGCAGTAACGCGTAACGATATTATGCGTGTAGCTCGTCGTTATATCAATGACGATTCGCTTAAATTGGTGAAAACTTATGGCTCTTATCCCAAAGAGCGTGTTACGCAACCCGGTTATCAGGCTGTGAAACCTAAAAACTCAGGTCAGCGTTCGGCCTATGCTGACTCGCTTGCTCGTATTCCTTTTGCGAAGGTTGAACCACGATTAGTTGATTTTAAGCGCGATGCTACTTGCCGTCAGCTACGTCCTCTTGTCAACCTTTACACGGTAAAGAACCCTCAAAACGATGTGTTTACACTACAATTGATATACCGTCGCGGTACGAGAAGCGACAAACGACTTGAAGCTATGGCCGAATATCTGAACCATTTAGGAACTGATAGTCTGAAGCGCAGCCAATTTGTACGTGCTCTTTACAACATAGGTGCATCAATTAATACAAGTAGTAACAGTCATACGGTGACGGTAACTCTTACGGGTTTTGACCATCTTATGCAGCCTGCTATGGCTGTTCTACATAACTTCCTTACCAGTCCCAGGGCCAGCAAGCGTGCATTCAGTAACCTTGTACAAGACAGCCGTATGGAGGAAAGAACGTTTTTTAAAGAAAATAGCAATATAGCCGATGCCCTGTTGGGGCGTGTAGCCAATGGCGACAGCTCGTCATACTTATGCCGTATGAGCGCTGGCGAGTTGAAAAAACAAAGCGGTGAAGCGCTGGTAGCACTTTTCAGGGAGGTACAGTGTAGCCAGTTGGACATTGTTTATACAGGCCAACTGGCCGACAGTGTGGTTGAAACAATGGTACATAGCTATGTACCCGTTGGACAGGTTAGCCGTCCATGGCATTACATTGAGCATAAAATGCTTACCTATAACGAGCCATTGGTTTACATTTTTAATAATCCAAAGGCTCGCCAAACGATTATAAGTACTTACCAATCAATACCTGCAATGCGTACGCCTGCTGAACGATCGCGTTTTAAAATGTGGGCTAACTACTTCGGTGGAGGTATGTCTTCGGTCCTCTTTCAGGACATCAGGGAGTTCCGTGCCCTCGCATATTCGGCCCATGGACGTACATGGCTTACCGACTTAAGGCTTAATCCTGATTCGCCTTGTGCTTTTGTGACAAGCCTTGGTACACAGAGTGACAAGGCCATGCGAGCGTTAAGTGTGCTTGATTCTATTTTTACCGATATGCCTTTGCGTCCTGCAAATGTCGATGCTACACGCCAGCAAATTATCAATTCGGTTAATAACAATTATCCTTCGTTTCGCGATATAGGCAGCTTTGTATCGCGTGAACAACTGTATGGTTACACAGAAGACCCTGATAAGGACCTTATTTCGTCGCTTCCTACGATGGGTATGGCCGACGTTTCCGCCTTCTACGGGCATTATATCCAAAAGGCTCCGCGCGTAACGATTATTGTAGGCAATAAGGCCAATTTAAATATGAGTGAGCTTTCAAAGCTTGGACGTGTTATAGAATGTACACGTAAGGATATTTTTCGCAATAATTAGAAACCTCTAAAGGATTAATTCTTACGCTTCTTTTTTATCCATAATACCTACACTTGCTGAGTGTAGGTATTATAGTTTTTACGAATTGCTGTTATTGGTTGCATGGTGCTATGTGGTAAATATGATGTGTTAGTTCAAACTATCTTCCTTTATGTTCTTGTCGTTGTGGTTAGTTGTTTACGTATTTCTGTTGAAAAAGGTGTTGTATGGCGACTGTCGTATGCGTTGTACTACGGTCGTCGTATAGGTTGCATTACGGCCGTCATACACATCGTTCGACGTCCGCCGTACAATGATCGTATGGCCTTAATGGTAGAAGGAAAACAATGATATGAAGGACGCAGAATAAAGTGTTCGGTGATGATATATGTTGTAAAAGTCAAAACGAAAAGTGATAAAAACGGCTTACCTCTTATTATCGTGACCTTTAACGTAAGAAATATCACAAAGAAAAAAGCCCATCTAAAAACTTAGATAGGCTGCTATTGGGTTCGTAAAAGAATGGTTCTTCAGAGAAATACTTTATTTCCTCACAATCTTTTTTCCTTCACAAATGACAACGCCTTTGTAGTCTTTGCTAACAGGTTGTCCTGCAAGGTTGTAATCAGTGTTGACTATTGTGCGATTGGGTAGGGCGGTAGCACTGATGCTTGTCGCTGCAGCATCGTAAAGACGGTAGAAGCCTCCGTGGTCGCCAATAAGCAAATCGTTTCCGCGGAACGCAATCGATTCTGGTTCACCCTTAAAGCCTAAGCTTACCAAATCAATTTTTTGTATCTCAGTTCCTGTGCTAAGGTCAACGATAGCAAGCGTTCCTTGGTTTTTGAATCCGTGCAAATGGTAAATAAATCCTCCCTTAACGGTTGCGCCTTGACCTACGCCAGAGATGGTGATACGTACACGTTTAACAGCATCGTGTACTACACTGAGCGAAACATTCTTGTTATCAAGTGCAGGTATTTTTACCTTTGAGTAGCTGCGTCCGTACGGTCCGTTACTGTAAATCCAAAGATATTGCCCCGTCTCGTCAACGTTTGTAGTAGTCATTTCGGCATCTTTGAAGTGGATTGTCTGTACAAGTTGTACGGTGTAAAGAGGGCCAGTTTTGGTTATTCTATACACATTTGTGCGACAAGAATCGCCACGTTGCGATACGTATACCAACGGTAACGGGTCGTCGTTCTTATAGAATATCTTGCTAAAATCAACATCATTGCAGTGCACTGCTACATCATTGAGAAGGGTAAAAATGCTATATTCTTTCTTGATATTGTGTAAGTCTTTGACGTTTATAATATCAATGAATGCAAATTTGTCATAGAAGCGGTAAAGGCTATCGCCATAAATGGCCCAGTCTTGTTGTGCTCCTGCTCCCCATGTACGCTTAATGGTGGTTAACTTTTCTAATTTAGGATTGGTAAATGTTTGCGCTATGGCTATACTGTTCCACAATAAGAATATACAGAAAGGAGCTATTTGAAAGATTTTTTTCATATATCTCGACGTTATAAATAAGCTGATTGATTTTGTTTTATGTGGCAAAAGTATGAAAAAAAATCTGCATGGCATATAGCTTTTATAGCGAAAGATAATAAAAATTCAGCCGAAGGCAGTAATTTTGTAGCCATGAACACAAAAACAAAATCAACAAGATGTATCGGTGGTATGAAGCCGATGCTGTTTTATTTCTTACAAATAGCCTTAGTGTCAACATTTGTTTTCTCGGCTTTAGATGTTCGTGCTAACTCGAAGGTAATGGCAGTAAATGCACGCCAAGCACGCGAAATGTTTGATAAGGTATATCAGAAAACTTTTGGTCCGCAAGGCAGTAAGTTAAGTTATAGCGTTAATATTATCGGACTATATAAGACCAGTGGCACCATCTGGCTGAAAGGAAATAAAAAGCACTATGTCGAATCGCGCTATTGCTCATGGAATGACGGTGTGCATTATTACCGCGTAGACCTAAAGAAACGCACCGTAGAACTTCATAATGCAGCCTCACCAAAGCGCGACAAATATATGTCAAAGTTTACCTTTGACGTCAATATGTACGATTATAGTTGGAACAATAGCCCAGAGGGTATTGTGATTAACCTTGACGCAAAGGACGATGCGAAAGGCATAAAACACGCCAGAATTGTATTGGATAACACGGGACAAGTACCCCAAAGTTTAAAATTGAAGGTAGGTTTCTTTTGGACAACGATTAAAATATCGGGCTATCAGGCGGGGAATATTAGCGATAATGTATTTGTTTATCCCGCTGCAAAGTATAAGACATTTGAATTTACGAACATGTGGCCCGATTGATGAGTTGCTAACTATCGATAGCTTAATCACCTCTAAACGATTGTAGCACATGTTGCAGCGTGCATCATGTTTGTGGCATTTCAATTTGTGGGTACAAGTTTTATTTCGTAAATTTGCATACTAATTATTCAATTATGAACGAAACGACAACCGTTAGACAGCAACTTCCTGATGTTTCGGGAATGACTCCTGAGGAGGTAGACGCGCTGATTAAAGAGAGGCTCAAGCACAAGGAGTTGCATACACATGGGCTTGTTAAGCGCTATGGTAAACGCACGGTGGCCGACGATGTAACCTTTAACGTAAAGCAAGGTGAGATTGTAGGCTTGTTAGGTCCTAACGGTGCAGGTAAAACGACGTCGTTTTACATGACAACGGGTTTGGTAATACCGAACGAAGGTCATGTGTATATTGATGATCAAGAGATAACAAATTACCCTGTTTACAAGCGTGCTCGTGCGGGAATAGGTTATCTTCCACAAGAAGCGAGTGTGTTTCGTAAGCTAAGCGTGGAAGATAATATTATGTCAGTGCTCGAGATGACGGGCAAAACCCATCAGCAACAGTTAGATAAACTGGAGAGCTTGATAGCAGAATTCCGTTTGCAGAAGGTAAGAAAGAATAAGGGAGATCGTCTTTCGGGTGGTGAGCGTAGGCGCTGCGAAATTGCGCGTTGCTTAGCAATCGATCCGAAGTTTATTATGCTTGACGAGCCTTTTGCAGGCGTTGACCCTATCGCTGTGGAAGATATTCAACATATTGTGTGGCGTTTGAAATATCGCAATATTGGTATATTGATAACCGACCATAATGTGCAGGAAACGCTATCTATCACTGACCGTGCTTACCTTCTTTTTGAAGGCCGTATTCTTTTCCAAGGATTGCCTGAGGATTTGGCCGAGAATAAGATTGTGCGTAAGAACTATTTGAGTGATAACTTCGTTTATCGTAAATTCCAATCGAATGCCGACGATCAGGCGTTTGCTGCAGAAGCGCGAAAAGACTTGCTCAGAGAGCTTGCTGCTCAAGAGGGTTAAAAAAACAAATTTGTTCTTATCACATTAGGTATATTCATCGGGATTGAGTAAATTTGCAGTTTGAAAATTGCGAGATTACCCCTGTGCGCAGATTAAATTAAAACAATAAAATAAAAGACAAAAGATGAAAGTTTCATTTGAAAACCCCGACAAAATCAATGGCCTTTTGACCATAACTGTCGAAGAAGCTGACTACAAGAATGAGGTAGATCAGACACTGAAGGACTACCGTAAGAAGGCAAACGTGCCCGGTTTCCGTCCAGGTCAGGTGCCCATGGGAATGATTAAGCGTCAGTATGGTGGCGCTGTTAAGATGGATGCCATTAATAAAATTGTTGGCGAACAGATTAACAAGTACATTACTGATAATAAAATCAATATGCTCGGTCAGCCTCTTGCATCAGAGGCACAGCAACCACAGGATCTCGAAAAGGAGGGTCCTTACACCTTTATCTTTGATATTGCAGTAGCTCCTGAGTTTGAAATTGAGCTTACTTCTAAAGATAAGATCGACTATTATGATATAAATGTTGATGACGCACTGATTGATCGTCAGGTAGAAATGTTCGCTTCTCGTCTGGGTAAAAACGTAGATGTAGAGGAGTATGCAGATGGCGATGTCATAAAAGGTGACCTGCGCGAGCTTGATAAAAAGGGTAATACTAAAGAAGATGGCCTTACAGTAGAGGCTGCTATGGTAATGCCTGAATATATTAAAGCGGCTGCTCAGAAGAAGCTTTTTAAAGGCGCAAAGGTAGGTGATATTATTACCTTTAACCCTCGTAAGGCTTACAAGGATAGCGATGCAGAAATGGCAGCTCTCTTGAAGATAGAAAAGGATAAGCTTGCTGAGCATGAAGGCGACTTCAGCTATCAGATAACAAATATCCAGCGCTTTGAAAATCATGCTATTGATCAGGAGCTTTTCGATCAGACATTTGGCAAAGATCAGGTTAAAGACGAAAAAGCTTTCCGTGCAAAGATTGCTGAAGGTCTGAAAGGTCAGCTTGAAATGGATAGCGATTACAAGTTCTTGCAAGATGTTCGCAAGTATGCAGAGGAGAAGGTCGGCCAGTTAACCTATCCTGATGCTCTGCTCAAGCGTATGATGAAAGAGAATAATAAAGAAAAGGATCAGGAATTTATCGATAAAAATTATGATGCAAGCATCAAGGAGTTAACTTGGAGTTTGATTCGTAATAGGCTTTCAGAGAAAGCTCAAGTAAAGGTTAACGATGAAGATGTTCGCAATGCTGCTCGTGAGACTGCTCGTGTTCAGTTCGCTCAGTATGGCATGAACAATGTTCCTGATGAGTATGTTAACAACTACGCTGATGAACTTTTAAAGAAGCAGGAGAGCGTACAGCAGTTTGTTGACCGTGCAATTGATCTGAAGTTGATTGAAGCATTCAAGAAGACAGTGAAGCTTAACAAGAAGAGTATTTCGCTGGACGACTTCAATAAGATGATGTCAGAATAAAAACTTTATTTTAAGAAAAAATAGTTATCTCTTTATAGAGGTTATCGACTTTTTTCATTATCTTTGTCTAATAGTTATACTATCAGCGTGTTGCTTTTTGGTATAAATATTGCAAGAGATAGGTAAAAGGAAGGTCGATAGCCTCTGTTTTTTGTTTTATAATAAAAAGGAAAGAAGTATTTTATGAATAACGATTTTAGAAAATTTGCTACTCATCATTTGGGTATTAATGGTATGGTTCTCGACGATGTTGCCAAAGTTCAACAGCAATATCTCAATCCCTATATTCTTGAAGAGCGTCAACTGAATGTGACACAGTTAGATGTATTCTCGCGTTTAATGATGGACCGTATTATCTTCTTGGGTACCCAGATTGATGATTATACGGCCAATGTACTTCAGGCTCAGCTTTTGTACCTTGATTCTGTAGATAACGGAAAGGATATCTCAATTTATATCAATTCTCCGGGCGGAAGTGTTACGGCAGGTTTAGGAATTTATGATACCATGCAATTTATTAGCAGCAAAGTGGCTACTATCTGTACGGGTATGGCTGCATCTATGGCTGCGGTGTTGCTTGTGTCGGGCGAACAAGGTAAGCGTTCGGCATTGCCTCATAGTCGTGTGATGATTCACCAGCCTTTAGGAGGAGTGCAAGGACAAGCTTCTGATATAGAGATTGAGGCTCGTGAGATACTAAAGATGAAGAAAGAGCTTTATACGATCATCTCAAATCATGCGCATCAGTCATTTGATAAGGTGTGGAACGATAGTGACCGCAATTATTGGATGACGGCAGAAGAGGCTAAGGAATATGGCATGATAGATGAGGTGCTCGTGCGTAAGGCGCCAATGGTTACGGAATAAAAGCCTTCTTGACGTATAAGAATTAAAGAAGAATGAAGAAAATGCCGAAGAAAATTTGTAGTTTCTGCGGAAGGGGTGAGGACGAAGTAAAACTCCTTATTACTGGATTAAATGGATATATTTGCGAAGATTGTGCGCAACAAGCCTATCGGATAGTAAACGAATCGGGCGTGTTGGGTCAGGCTGCTGTTGAAGAAGAGCCAGTCGAAGCATTTAAAACTAAGCGTGTGCCAAAGCCCCGTGAGATAAAAGAATATCTTGATCAATATATAATAGGACAAGACGAGGCAAAAAAATACTTGTCAGTGTCGGTTTATAACCATTTCAAACGTTTGCAGCAACCTGTAGATGACGACGGTGTGGAGATTGAGAAAAGCAATATTATCATGGTAGGCTCGACAGGAACGGGTAAAACTCTTTTAGCTCGTACTATCGCTCGATTGCTTGATGTGCCATTCACTATTGTTGATGCGACTGTATTTACTGAGGCTGGATATGTAGGAGAAGATGTAGAAAGTATATTAAGTCGCCTATTACAGGTGGCCAATTACAATGTGCCTGCAGCAGAACGTGGTATAGTTTTTATTGATGAAATTGACAAGGTTGCCCGTAAATCAGATAATCCGAGTATCACGCGTGATGTGAGTGGGGAAGGAGTTCAGCAGGCAATGCTGAAACTTCTTGAAGGTACAATGGTGAATGTTCCGCCACAGGGTGGACGTAAACATCCCGATCAGGAATATATTCATGTCAATACAAAGAACATCTTGTTTATCTGCGGAGGAGCCTTTGACGGCATTGAACGTAAGATAGCGCAACGCTTAAACACACACGTTGTGGGCTATAACTCGGTTCAGAATGTCCGTAGTATAGATAAAGGTGACTTGATGAAATACATTGTTCCGCAAGATTTAAAGTCGTTTGGCCTTATACCTGAGTTAATAGGACGCTTGCCTGTTCTTACCTATCTTAAGCCACTGGATCGTGCTGCTTTGCGACGTATTTTGGTAGAACCTAAGAATTCTATTGTCAAGCAGTATATCAAATTATTCGAGATGGATAAAATTGCTTTGTCATTTACAGAGGAAGCCCTTGATTTTATAGTTGACAAGGCTGTTGATTATAAATTAGGTGCACGCGGGCTCCGTTCAATTGTTGAGGCGGTGATAATGGATGCAATGTTTGATATTCCTTCGAAGCGAGTGAAAAAGTTTGAGGTAACACTCGACTATGCGAAAGCACAACTTGATAAGGCTCATTTGCAAGAACAGGAGTTAGCTTGATACCTGTCGTGAAAAACGTTTAAGACTATCAACCTGATATGGCGAAAATAGATTTGATAAAAGAACTAAAACACTATTTTGGTTTTGATAATTTCAAGGGAGACCAAGAGGCTATTATCCAAAATGTGTTGGCAGGGAATGATACTTTTGTTCTCATGCCAACAGGAGGAGGTAAGAGTCTTTGTTATCAGTTGCCCTCTTTGCTAATGGAGGGTACCGCTATTGTTATATCTCCTCTTATCGCTTTAATGAAGAATCAGGTTGATGTTGTTAACGGTTTGTCTGAGGAACAGGGAATAGCACACTTTCTTAATTCGTCACTAAATAAAGCATCTATAACTCAAGTTGAGCAGGACTTAAAAACAGGTAAAACAAAATTGCTCTATGTTGCACCTGAATCACTAAATAAAGAAGATAATTTAGCTTTCTTTCAATCGTTTAAAATATCTTTCTTTGCTGTTGACGAAGCACACTGTATTTCAGAGTGGGGGCATGATTTCCGTCCAGAATATCGTAATATTCGCCCGACGATTGATAGCATTGCCCACGCACAAGGTGTGGTTAGTGTGCCAATTATTGCACTGACGGCAACGGCTACAGATAAAGTTCGCACAGATATTAAGAAAAGCTTAGGTATATTAGATGCAAAGGATTTTAAGAGTTCATTTAATCGTCCCAATTTGTATTATGAAATTCGTCAAAAAGCTAATGATGCCGACTCGGATAGTCAGATTATTCGTTTTTTGAAACAACAGGAAGGGAAAAGTGGTATAATATATTGTCTTTCTCGTAAAAAAGTTGAGGAGTTATCAAAAAAACTTCAACTGAATGGGTTTAAAGCGGCACCTTATCATGCTGGTCTTGATACAGAGGTGCGAACGCAGACTCAGGACGATTTTTTGAAAGAGAATATCGATGTCATTGTGGCTACTATAGCTTTTGGAATGGGGATTGACAAGCCTGATGTAAGGTTTGTGATTCATTATGATATACCGAAAAGTCTTGAAGGATATTATCAGGAAACGGGACGAGCGGGACGTGATGGCGGAGAAGGTGTTTGTATAGCTTTCTATTCACCAAAAGACTTGAAGCGACTGGAGAAATTCATGGAGAACAAAGGTAATGCTGAAAAAGAAATTGGCCGCCAACTCCTTCAGGAAACAAAAGCTTATGCAGAATCTTCTGTTTGCAGGAGAAAGATGCTCTTGAATTATTTTGGGGAAGAATATCTACAAGATAACTGTCATAACTGTGACAACTGTCTTCATCCAGAAAAGACAATTGAAGCAACCGAGGCGCTTATCTGTGTTCTGACAGCAATCAAAGCGGTAAAAGAAGCTTTTGACCAGTCTTATATCATTGACTTCGTAAAGGGGCGTGCTACGGATAATATTGTACGTCATGGACATGACAAATTAGAAGAATTTGGTTGTGGAGAGAAAGTCAATGACGAAAGACAAAATATCTGGAATCCAGTTGTGCGGCAGGCTATGATAGCACGCTATATCAGAAAAGATGTAGAAAACTATGGTCTGTTAAAAATAACGGCAGCTGGTAATGCTTATTTAAAGAATCCGACACCGTTTTTTGTAGTTCCTGATAAGGAATTTCAAGATACTGATGATACAGGTGAAGGAGGATTAAGTGCCTTAGATAGTGATTTGTATGATTTGTTAAAATCACTTCGAAAAGATGTGGCTAATAAGTATAAATTGCCTCCATATGTGATCTTTCAAGACATTTCGCTTACACAAATGGCAACTTACTATCCTGTAACGTTAGATGAGTTGCAGCAGATACAAGGTGTAGGTTCGGGAAAAGCAAACAAATTCGGAAAGCCTTTTGTGGAATTGGTAAAGCGATATTGTGAGGAAAACGATATATGTCGTACAGATATGATGCGAGTTATCAGTCTGCCTAATAAATCGATTAAGAAATTAAAGATTATAGAACTGATAGATAAGCGTATTCCTTTGAACGATATTGCTGTTGCGCAGAATTGTGAATTTGATGAACTTTTGGACGATATAGAATCAATAGTATCTAGCGGAATGAAAGTCAATATTGACTATTATTTAAACGATGAAGATGTCATAGAACATGAAGAATTAGATGAAATTCTAGACTATTTTCATGAAAGTGATACAGATGATATCGATACTGCTATAGACACCGTTGATATTTACGATGACGAAGATGGCTTAACGGCAGAAGAAAAAGCAAGGCTTGTGCTTATTAAATTCCTTTCAGACGAAGCTAACTAATCTCGTGATTTGTTTCTTATAAAATGATGTGTTGGTATATATTGTGGTAACGGGTTTGTTATTTAAGCAAATAACAGCAAGTTAAATTGCATTAAAGCCACAAGAAAATATTCAAAGAGCTGTTCTATATGGGAATTTATTGTTAAATTTGCATGCAATAAATTCCTAAAGTAAATTTTATGTCATCATTTGTTGCAGAAAAAATTGTTATGGATGGTCTGACTTTCGACGACGTCCTGTTACTCCCTGCTTACTCAGAGGTATTGCCTAAAGAGGTAGAATTAAGAACGCAATTCTCTCGTAATATCATCCTGAATGCTCCTTTTGTGACGGCCGCTATGGATACGGTTACAGAAGCTTCAATGGCAATTGCTATTGCTCGTGAAGGAGGTATCGGTGTTATTCATAAGAATATGTCGAAAGAAGAACAGGCTCGTCAGGTTGCTATTGTGAAGCGTGCAGAGAATGGTATGATTTATGACCCTGTTACAATTCTTCGTGGTAGTACTGTAAAAGATGCTCTTAAATTGATGGCAGAATATCATATTGGTGGTATTCCTGTTGTTGATGAGAATAACCATCTTGTGGGTATTGTAACAAATCGTGATTTGCGTTTTGAGCGTCATATGGATAAATTAGTTGATGATGTGATGACAAAAGACAATTTGGTCACAACGCATCAGCAAACTGATTTGACAGCTGCTGCGCATATTCTTCAAGAAAATAAGATAGAGAAACTTCCTGTAGTAGATGCTTCTAATCGCCTTATTGGTTTGATAACTTACAAAGATATAACAAAGGCAAAGGATAAACCGAATGCTTGTAAGGACGAAAAAGGACGTCTTCGTGTTGCAGCAGGTGTTGGTGTGACAGGAGATACAATGGAACGTGCTCAGGCTCTTGTTGATGCTGGAGTTGATGCTATTGTAATCGATACGGCTCATGGTCACAGTAAAGGAGTGGTTGGAAAACTACAAGATGTTAAATCTGCTTTTCCTAATATAGATGTTGTAGTAGGAAATGTGGCGACAGGTGAAGCTGCGCGTTTCCTTGTTGATAATGGCGCTGATGCTGTAAAGGTCGGAATAGGTCCAGGTTCAATATGTACCACTCGTGTAGTCGCTGGAGTGGGTGTTCCTCAATTAAGTGCAGTTTACGATGTTTATTCAGCACTAAAAGGTACTAATGTTCCATTGATAGCAGATGGTGGTCTTCGTTATTCTGGAGATATTGTGAAAGCTCTTGCTGCTGGTGGAAGTAGCGTGATGATAGGCTCACTTGTTGCTGGAACGGAAGAAAGCCCAGGTGAAACTATTATCTTCAATGGAAGAAAGTTTAAAAGCTACCGTGGTATGGGTTCTTTGGAAGCAATGGGACAAAAGAATG
>JABCPF020000011.1 GCA_013333285.2 Prevotella sp. | reverse complement strand
TGACCCCTACACCAGGACTTTACAAGGGGTAATAATATTGTGACCAAAGTGAGCAAATTCTATTTGCCCAAAGGGGTCAAAGTAGAGTGGCTTTTCCATTCATTTGAGTCTTTTTTCTTTCACTTGTTTGACTTTCTTTCATCTGCTTATTTGTAGCGTTCTGATGCTGTGCAGAAAAACGATAAGAATGAAAGGTGTTCCCGATGTGGACTATGTTTCATAGACGTTTATGTTATGATTGCGGTGCAAAGATAAGTATAAAAATCATATCTTGTGCCACTTATAATCAAACTTTATGGTATTTTATAAATCATACTCACTGTAGTATGATATATGCAGATTACAAAAGTAATCTAAGAAACGATCAGTTTCATAAAAAAGTATAATAGTATAAAGAGTATGATTTAAGGTATGATTATTTTTCATACCTTTGCAATCTAAAGGCTGACGTGACTCAGCCTGTAACACTCAAAAGAACCAATATCATATTGATTATGGCTAAGATAGGTTATATCATGGCAACCGCACACTACGATAAGCTCGAATCTGATCGTGAGTGGATGAAGCAGTATGGCTGCGTAAAGGTTGTAGAAGAGAACGACGAGGATGAAAAGGACCGTCCGCTGTGGAAACAGCTCATGATTGCCCTTGAACGAGGTGATGAACTCGTTATAAGCAAGTTCAGCAATGCCATTCGTGGCGCACGAGAACTGTCAATGTTCCTGGAATTTTGCCGGGTGAAGGTGATACGTGTCATCAGTATTCATGATCGTATTGACTCCAATAATGAACTGTTTCCTGAAACGAAACCTTCAGACGTGTTAATGATGATCGGCTCTCTGCCAGACGAGGCACTTGTACTTCGCAAGTCATCTGAGCACGTATCAAAGTTACAGGAACGAATGATTGTCCAGCTTCCTCCTGTGTCAACATCCAAAGAAAAGCGTATGGACAGAGAGAAGACTGTCATCAATCTCTATGCTGCTGGCCATCCAATAGACGAAGTCTGGAAAGCCAGTGGTTTCCGTAGTCGTAGCTCAGTATTCCGCATACTGAACAAGCACGGTATCAAGCTGAATAGAGGAAAGCATTCTGATCCCATCAAGAAGAAAAACGAACGAAAGAATGCTCAGGATGAAAATGAAATTGATAATCAGTAAAAAGAAAAGTCAATGACACTACAAGAGGCAATAACAGCTCGCCATAGCGTACGCAAGTATATCGATAAGGAAATACCTGCCAACATAATTGCTGCTCTCCAGGATAAAATCGTGGAGTGCAACAAGGTTGGCAACCTAAACATCCAGCTGGTACTGAACGAAACGAAGGCATTCACAGGAATGCTGTCGTATGGTCAGTTCAGCGGAGTCAAGAATTACCTTGTAATGGTAGGCAAAAAAGGGAAAGACCTTGATGAACGCGTTGGCTACTATGGTGAACAAATCGTTCTGTTAGCTCAAACATTAGGACTCAACACCTGTTGGGTCGGTGTTTCATACCGCAAGGTTCCAGAGGCATACAACGTGGGTAAGGGTGAAAAACTTGCATGCATGATCGCTCTTGGTTATGGCGAGACACAAGGAGTAAGCCACAAAATCAAGAGTGTTCAGCAAGTAAGTAACATTTGTGATTTGACTCCATCATGGTTCAAAGAGGGAGTTGAAGCTGCACTACTCGCCCCTACTGCAGTCAATCAGCAGAAATTTTCATTCGAGTATATAGGAATGAAGGATAACCGACACATCGTGAAAGCTAAGAAGGGCTTCTCAATGATTGGCTACACTCAGATGGACTTAGGCATTGCAAAATGTCACTTTGAAGCAGTTGTTTCAAAAGATGACTTTGACTGGATTTAGTTAGGTACATTAAGTAACCACCTCCCAAAATATATTAAATTTCTAATCATTATTAAAAAATGAAGATACGTACTGATTTTGTCACAAATAGCAGCTCTGTGAGTTTTATTCTCACCATGGATTTGAAAATTGTAAACTGCTTCCTTGATTTCTGGAAAAATAGCGAAGATATGAAAGGACAGCTAAGGCTTGCAACTGCCTTGAAAGAATACATGTTAGAAAATGGTACCGTAAACTACCTACATGAACATGAAATATATACTTGTCTCATGGAGTTTGCTGATGATGATGGTACTTCCATTACAAAGGAAATATTAGAAGAAAACGGAGATAATACGGATCCAATGAAGATGACTGAAGAAGAATTATTCAATTATCTGCGTGGAGAGTATATTTATCTACGAAAACTAAGTGGTTTTTTTAATGGTTTTGGTGCAACACAAGTAGAGCAATACTAATGTTAGAAAGACATATAGATAATTACCATTTCGTAGCTAATGCAAAAAATGGAGTTACGATTAGATGGGGAAAAACATTTCCGAAGATCCAACGTGGGCTCCTATTCCTGAATTGGCTGATATATCAATTTCAAATCATTGTACGAAGGGATGTCGATTTTGTTATAGAGAAAGTGAGCCAAATAATGAGTTTATGACTCTTGAACAGTATTGCAAAGTTCTAGATGCTATGAACCATCCAGAACATGGAAATGTGTTTCAGGTTGCATTAGGCGGAGGAGAGCCATTAGAACACCCACATTTTAGAGAAATCATTGATGCAACTTGTGATCGAAATATTGTACCGAATTTCACAACCAACGGTATCCATCTGACAAAAGATATATGCAAATTTATCAGTAAAAAAGTCGGAGCAGTTGCCATTTCTACTATCTCTATTAAAGATTTACCAATATCAAAAATCGAAATGCTAAAGAATTTTGAAATTAGAACAAATATCCATTATGTCTTATCCTCAGAAAACTTGAAAGAAGCATGTGACATTTTACTTGGCAAATTCAATGATGAGCTAAGTACTATTAATGCTTTGGTTTTTTTGACATATAAGCCAGCTGGAAGAGCTATGCACAAAAATATAATTAAAAATGATATAATTTTCAGGGAATTCGTATCACTCATAGACAATAATACTATTAAACGTCCGAAAATTGGCTTTGATGCATGTTTTGTACCAATGATCTTAAGATACACACATATCAGGAAAGAACTAATTGATACTTGCGAGGGTGCCTTTTTCTCAGTTTACATAGATCACAAACTAAATGTATCTCCATGTTCTTTTAGTTCAGGAAAAGATTCGTATAGTTTATACGAATATCCTTTTTACGATATTTGGCTTAACAAGTTTGCCAAATTCAGAAACCGTTTTAATAATAACTGTAAGTGTAATTGCGAACATAAGTCAGTTTGCCATGGCGCCTGTCCTTATTTTCCAGAAATAACAATATGTCATGAATGAAATAATTGATTGGAAAAAACTTCAGACTCGTGAAGGAGACAGACTGGAGTTTGAAAAATTCTGTTTCCATGTAGCTTCTTGCAAATTTGAAGGAGCTGGCGTGGTAAGCTATTTCTATAACACTCCAGGTTCAGAATTCTATATTGATCTTAATAATGTTTTTGAATATGAAGGCATAAAATTAAACCCGGGTGATATTGTTGGTTGGCAAGCTAAATTCTGGAAAGGTAGTCGTGATGACAACAACTCTCCTTTGGATGCAAACCATAAAAAAGAATTGATTAACGGATTCAAAACTACCAAGGCATACCGTCCAAATATTAAACTTTGGGTGATATGTACTCCTGGTAGCTTTGTACAGAAGGAATGGGATAAGCTTGAGACTGAACTTAAGAACATTGATCCTAATTGTCTATTTGTTTGTTGGCATAAAGATATTTTCGAAGATTTCTACCTTAAGTATCGAGAATTATATAACCGTATTTATCAATTCTATTTCGGTGAAAAACTGATTGATAAGTCCATGTTAATGGAGTGTTCTAGAGATACACTATTTGCTTTAAAAGCAAAATTTGATGTAGACGTTCACACTCCGAGTGACTTTGAGAAATCAATAGTTGACTTAATTGACGCCTCCTCTGCAGAGCAAAAATTGAAAGAGTTTATAAAATTTCTAAAAGTACATGCAGATGATGATAGAAAGACCCCAATTCTAGATGTAAACTCTTGGGGATACAACTTACTATCTGATGAATTTTCAAAAGAATATATTGAAGATTGCGATACTAGATATAATCTCATTGATCTGCTATATACTCAGTATTACAATGATAAGGCCATTCTTTCTAAACTCAACGAAATTCACCACATCTTATCTGAGTATTTTGTAAAAAGATCTACCAGAGTTCTTCATCTAAATAAGGAATTAGATTTGATGTTATCTAAAAAAGAAAAGTCTGATTACTATTTCAACGAATATCTCACTGATTTATCACAGCGAGTAAGTTTGCTTGAATCAAAACTGAAAGACAACTCTGAAGGAACTACCAAAAATTTGTCTCAAATCATTTCGATCCTGACCCAAAAGATATATCACATATTCGCTGCTGCAGGATACGGAAAAACTCATTTAGCTTGTTCTCTGGCTGAAAGGCTAATAAGCAAGAACACACCGGTTTTACTTTTGACCGGCGGAAAGTTTAGAAACTGTCAAAATTGCGAATTAAGAATTAAGGAATGTCTTAATTTGCCAGCTAATATGTCTTTTGATGACGTGTTGGATAGTTTGGACTTTCTTGCAGAAACCTGCAAAAGTAAATTAGCTATCATCATTGACGGACTAAATGAAACAGCTCCTAATGAAAGTAGATGGAAAGATGAACTACCCGCATTATGTAGGAAAATTGCAAATAGAAAAAATATTATATTAATTACAACATGTCGAGATAAAAGTGATTATACTGAGGCTATTTTTGATAGAAAACAATATCAAGATGTTGATGGAAGCATTCTGATTAATGGTATACAAAAAGAGGACGTAGAGGTCACTTTAAAGAAATATCTAAGAAAATACAATATCAAAAATGCAAAGATCTCTAATGTCAGCGTCTTTGAAAACCCTCTATTGTTAAAAATCTTCTGTCTAGTAAATAAGAACAAGGAAAATATAGAAGTAAACGAATATTCGCTAGCTTCCTGTATGGAAGAATATAGCAATCAACTATTAGAGAGCATAACAACAACTAACGGTCATTCTAATAGGATAGAAAAACATAAATTAGAAAAGAATCTATGTAAAATATCTTTCTTAATATGGGAAAAGAACGATCGACAATTATCTTTTTATGATGAGTTTGCTGAAGAAATAGATAATGAAGTAATTATAGAAAAAATTATTGAAGAAGGATTGTGCTTCACTATGGACAGAAGTCTTGGAGAAGTTACAATCCAGTTTACCTATGATATGGTAGCAGGGTACCACATTGCAAAAAGCTTTCTTGATAAAAATGAGACCATTCCTGAATTCAATGCATTTATTGAACGTTCCTTTGAAAAGTTGTTTGGTGAAAAGAAACATACTTTGTCAGAGGATATACTAAAGAGTCTCTTGTATTTAATCCCAAAGAAATATGACGCAGAATGGATCGAAATCTGTCATTCTGAAGATGTCTTAAAGGCTTCATTTGATAACTTAGACATTCTAATGTTATCCCCAAGTAGTCGAGAAGCTCTAACCAACATTCTTTCTACTTTTGAAATGAAGGAAGGATTTGTCGATTATGTATGTAAGTCAATAAATAAAAGAATCAATACTGGTAATATTGAATACTTTTCATTATTTATTCCATTTTTTGAAAGAATGACAAGAAGGCAACTAGACGTATATTGGAACAGCAAGTATGCCACATATCCAGAATTACAAAATGTATACAGTATCATTCATGATAAGTTCCTTTCTGAACAATTCAACCAGAAGGATAAATTCTGTTTTGCAACAATGATGTGTGGAATTACAGATAAGGAGTTCCGCCAAAAATTCTATTGGTATATAGGAAGATTGGCTTTGAATGCCCCATAAACGTATTCTATACTATGTAGAGACTTAATCAATATTAATGATCCTTTCATAAGAGAAATTGTTATATCTGTTATAACAGGATTGGGCTTACGTTTGAATGAGAAAAAAATATTCTTGATATGCGTTAATTTGCTTGAGACATTACTTGTTAATAGCGAATCGACTAATGTGGTATTATTAGACAATTTGGAGACACTATATTCCTACGGAGAAGATCGTTATTCATTGAATTTTGATAGAATGATATTATACAAAAATAGTGACACTAAGTGGCCATTCAAGAAAAATACTACATTGTCAATGTACTCTTTTTTTGATTATGACTTTGATAAATTCAATATTCGTCCATTATATGAGTTTGGCTATGATCGCACTCCTATATATAGCAAAAATGAGATGTATGGAATGTTGGAGAACAAAATACTAACAAACGGTTATGAAGCAGAAGTATATCGTGAATTGAACAATAAAGAATATGAGAATACAAAATATAGACGAGAATATAAATGTAACTATTCCTTCAAATATGGAAGAGATGCTTTGTTGGAGATGATTGGTTGGCTTCTCCTTAATCACAAAATTGAAAATGAATTTAAAGGAACTTTTCGTACTGATATTATCAGTATTGACCCTTCTTTTCCTTTCTTCAATGTAAAACGAACTCTTATTTCAAAATTTCTGTTGCCAATTTCAATTGATAATTTAGAATCATGGATTGATTCGTCTGATTTGAATGAGATTAAAAATATGACCATTACCAAACTTCCAGAAAGATCTGGAGAATGGATTCTGTTAAGGGGATATTTTTCTCAGCGAATGGAAGACCGTTTTGCTAATATTTATTTATCTTCTATAAGTCAGTTTGTTTTGAAAACTACAAAAATTGAAGAATTAGAGCATTACTATGATGATGAAATCAGCTATAGCCATGCATTCGCTAGTGAATTAGGATGGCGTGATCTTGAATTTACCAAAAATGATATTAATGACAACACTTGTATACCACTACTGTCACAATATAGTTTCTCTAGTTGGAGCCAGGAAAGATTCAAATATCAAAGTTTTTCTTGTCTTGAAACAAAAATTACAAAGGATTTGGGGCTTGTCTTTGATATGGAAAAGATGAGATATCTGCTAGATGGAAATGAGGTTTCTGCTTATTATATTAATGATTCAGATTTCTTTTTCTATCTCAGAAGAGATGTTGTTGACAAAATTCTCAAACTTTATAATGTAAAACTCAGATTTCATTTCTATGAGAGAAGGATGATAGGTAACGGAGTACCAAGTACTGTCTATGCAAGTGAAAACAAGTTTAAACAACTTGAGGATGACTCATTCTATGAATAATATTAGTTATTGCTTATGCAAATTCATCAGTATAACACGATTTCAAATGAATGAGTCTAACTCATCCCTTATTATGCACTAGTAAATTCAAAAGCAAAATGAAATTTAAAATCTATTCAGACAATGGGTCTGCCATTACATCAGTTAAAGAATGGAGATTGTTAGCACCTCCTATGAATCCTGATCTTCACTGGAAAGACTATCATAGTGCTAAGGAGTTGGCAAAAAGCATATTTGAGCATGATACTTTAGGTCCAAAGATTTATTCAATACTTCAGAGATTTGAATTTCCAATTCCTGATGTATTAAATGGAACTCCAGAACACGCAACAACATTACCATGGGGCAATAACGGAGATCGCAAACATGATCTTTTTCTTAAAGATGCTTCCTCGTCATTATTCATTGGAATAGAAGCAAAAGCTGATGAACCTTTTGACAAAGCAGTAAAAGTCAAGAGACGTTATTCCCAAAGTAATGCTGACGGTGGGAAAAATATGTCTGTTCGATTAGATGGTATAATAGACTATTTATATGAAGGCAATCCTCCTGACAACAAGGAGGAGTTAATGTATCAACTTATTTCTGCTACTACAGGCACTATCTTGGAAGCATCAAGCAATAATATAAAACATGCTTGTATAATATTCCTGGTTTTTGATAGTGATCGATTGTCAAGAGCCAGGAAAAAGCGTAACGAAGTATCCTGGATTACTTTTTGCAACAGCTTGGGAATAAGTTGTAATGGTGACATCATTTCACGATATGGCGTAGAATGTCTTATTGTTAAAGACTCCATTTCATTACCTTGAATAATATGATGTAACGTACTGATTTTTAGAGGTAAAATTTGGTTATGTCAGGAAAAATGAGTATATTTGCATAAAGAAAAACAACTTAATTTTAGCTATATGAACGATTTTGAAGCAATAGTAGTTATCGTACTCGTGGCTCTTGTTTTGAAGCCTATCCTGAAGGGTACTTCGGATGGTTCGGAGAATCTGACTATCGCAGAGACAGGTAGTCAGCCTGCAGTATCAGCCTGATGTACTCACCAGACACGCACATGAAGGTAATAATCATCTTCCCTTGGTTTAGTCTTAGCGATAGCATTATTCTATAAAAGGAATATGGGTGGGAAGTCAATTCAAGAGACCACAGCAAGACTCAACCTTATAAGGAATGACCTTCAACCAATACAGATAGAGAAAAGCCGATAGAAGCGTTTAGTTTCCATCGGCTTTTTGATTGTATGGCTGAAAGTCTTTCCTGGTTGAGTCCTTTGACAGAGTGTCTTTCCTGCCTTAGTCATGCTCTGCTGACCAAGGATAAGGAAAGTCTCTATGGCAAACTGTAGTTACTTGAATTGGTTGGCGTGGGGCAAAGCTGTTTTAAGCAAAAGTATGGCATAAGAAAGTTATGATTTGATTATGACCGCCGTCATAACGAAATCACAAGATGCTCATGACAGGCAAATCAACGATCTTTAGTCTGAGACTTTATTAGTTGATAGCAAGGCTATTACAAACAATAAAGGGAACATGAACTGGTTGTGATTTGGTTATGATCACAATCATAATGGAATCACAACCAGTTCATGTCGGGGGCTTGACATAGGGACAGCCTATAAACAATTTATAAACCATCCCTTCTATGATTATCTTACAAAGTTATAAGTCAGGTTGAAGTAATCGCCTGATACTTTATCCATCTTAACGACAGTACTCTTGTCCGTAGTCGTGAACATCATTCCATCGGATGATGATGATAACATCGCATAATGTTCCTGTAGGTATTCCTGAACCTGATGCCAAATATTCATAGGCTCTGTGTCAATGACAGAGTACAGTCCATTATCAACGATAGAGAAGCTGTAGATGATGCCTTTGGCTGACTTAGTGTCCGAATAGACAAGTTGAGTACCATAAGCAAAACTATGCTCAGTTAAAGAAAGAACATGGCTCTGACCTGCCATGAAATCCTTGACCAGGTCAGAAGAAGCACCTTTGATGTGGAAAGGTTCAAACCACTCTAATGAAGTAGAAGCTTCTATGTCCTGCAATATGTCCTCATCCTGGCTGCATGAGGTCACGACCAATACTTGTGCCATCAAGATAGAAAGAATGGCAATGTAACGAAATTTTCTCATATACTATGTAGGTTGTGTGAAGGCAGAAGCCGGAATGGCTTCGTGCCTTCACTGGTTAATTACTCGAATGTAAAAGTGTTGATGTAGAAGTAGACATCAGAGTCCTCGTACTCATACTCATTGATGAAATCCATCATCTGCTCATCAGTTCGGTCTCCCTGCTCAATGCCAGTCTTTGACGACCACTCTTTGATAGCGTCTGCAACAGTTGCATAAACATCATCACATGCATCATCAAATGGAGTTCCATAAGAACTGACACAACATTCTTCAGGGAAGTAAGAGCCCTCGTCATGGACGTAGTAAACTTCACATCCACATTCACAGACTCTATAACTGATAGAGAGTTCGTTCCATAGGAAATGGTTTATCTCCTCAAACAACTCATTGCACGCATCCCAAGCCGTTTCTGTCTCAAATGAGAGAAGCACATGGTCATCGTCTTCCTCAGATTCTGCCCAGTAGATATGACCTCTGACGCTTATATGCTTAGACTCGTAGTCTATGCCATAGTAGTTCGCCAATTCATCCAGCCAGACGTTCTTGGTGTTCACATTCATGCCCTGGAGGGCTACTCACAGGTCACTCACAGCCTTGCGAGTACCTGTCACCTTATATGCGGTTGTTGCCTGATTAGCCATTGTATATAGATTTTATATTGTTACCATTCAGTGTAATAACTCTGGTCATTGCTTTCACATTCTTCAGCCCATTCCTCGTCAGTGTAGTCAGAATGAAGGCACTCATCGCTACAGTAGTAAGCATCACCCATATTGACGCAATATCCTGTACGCATCAGTTTGCCACATATAGAGCATCTTCTGCAAGTCTTGTCTGAATCCCACCAGAAGTCGGTAAAAGACTCTGCAATGACATCCTCGCTTGTATTCTCATCCCACTTATCAAGATAGAACTCAGCGAACTGGTTTAACTCTTGCTCTGTGTAGAGCTCCTTGTCAGTGCCACTAACTGCATTGGTCAGGCGACTGAGAATTGATTGAATTGTTGTCATACTCGAACTTATTTATTTCCCTTCCGTAGAATCTACTACTTCTGGGAATGATTGATAATTATGTATCGGCAAATAATCTGTTGTGAATAACAGTATTATCTATAATAAATTATAAATAAATATTTTATTTTCCTGATGTAATTAGTATCAAAAATAGGATTTATGATCCTCAAAGTGAATCCCCAAACTATACGTTTATAATTGTCACTATCCTAGCATAGAAGTACTATTTGAAATAGCTAAAATATTGATGCTAAAGAATTAATTAAAGTAATTAATATCCATAATTATGATTGAAAATTCATCCCTTAAATCTACGAGGTGCTTATATCATTCATCAATCTATAATTTTTTAAAGACTAAAAATACTGAGATTTTAGGTGAATTGATATCATCTTATCATGGTTCTAGTTTAACAACTACAAATGAATCGTGGGAGGAAGAAATACGTATACTAAAAAGTATTTTAGAAACATGGAAGAATGAAGATGCGCATATTATATTTGAATATGCAATACCCCGTCTTGGTAAACGAATAGATGTCGTACTACTATTGAAAGGAATAGTGTTTTGCCTTGAATTTAAGGTTGGTAAAAGCGAGGCTTTACAAAATGATGTAGAACAAGTTCTTGACTATGCTTTAGATTTAAAAAACTTTCATCTATATAGTGGCAATAAACCTATTGCACCAATATTAATCCCTACAAAATACAATAAAAGGATTGCAAATATTCAGCCTTCTGTGTATAAAGATGGGATTTTAAAACCGATTATCGCATCAGAAACAACATTAAAGTTTATAATAGAAAAGATTTTAGGGTCCATACAGTGTGAATTTAAAAATGAGCAATGGGGACAAAATTGGATTATTAGCCCATATGTTCCAACTCCTACGATTGTAGAAGCAGCACGTACATTGTTTGAGAATCATTCAGTTGAAGATATTACGAAACATGAGGCTGATAAATTATCTACAGATAAAACAATAAACTATCTTATAAAGGTAATAGAAGAAACTAAAAATAAGAAAAAAAAGAGTATTTGTTTTGTTACAGGCGTTCCTGGTGCAGGAAAAACATTGGTTGGACTTGATGTTGCGATTAAGCAGTCCTATAAAGATGGAGAAAAGGACAAAGAGAATGCTGCTGTATATCTTTCAGGGAACGGTCCTCTTGTAGCCGTCTTGACAGAAGCTTTAGCTAAAGATAATCTAAAAAAATGTAGACTTAAAGGAGAACGAAAGAGTCTTTTTGATTCACGAAGAGAGGTTTCTGAATTTATTCAAATAATTCATCGTTATAGAGATAATATGCTCGCAAAAATCAAGAATCCTGTTGAAAACGGAGTACTAGAAATTGATCCACAAAAAGCCGTTAAATATAATGAATCTGGATATGGCGAAGTTGAACACATTGCCATATTCGATGAAGCACAACGAACATGGACACATGAACACATGAACGTATAGCACTTTATCTAAAACGCGGAGGGACATACGGAAATAAGCTTAAAGTGCCTAATTTTCCTATGTCAGAAGCATCTTTTTTGATTTGGTCATTAGATCAGAGAGAAGATTGGGCTGTTATTATTTGTTTGGTCGGTGGTGGTCAAGAAATTAATACGGGAGAAGCAGGTATATCAGAATGGATTAATGCTTTAAACACACAATTTAAACATTGGAATATATATATATCTAATAAGCTCACAGAGCCTGAATATGCAGAAGGTGAAGTTAATGAATTATTAAAAAATAATACTAAAGTTACATATTCAGATAATTTACATCTTAGTGTGAGTATGCGCTCTTTTAGGGCCGAATCATTATCAAATTATATACATTCGTTACTAAGTTTTAACGCCAATGTTATCCCATTATACAAAGATATTCAACAAAAAGGATATCCCATTTTCTTAACTAGAAATATTGAAACTGCAAGAATGTGGCTTAGAAAGAATGCGCGAGGAACACAACAAACAGGAATATTAGTATCAAAAGTTGCAGCTCGTTTCAAGCCCCAGGCTGTAAATGTCATTGCACAAGGAGATGAAAGCGCTGTTCATTGGTTTCTTGAAGACAAGACCGATATACGATCATCAAATTATCTGGAAGAGGCAGCAACAGAAATTCAGGTACAGGGCCTTGAATTAGATTATGTTTGTATTTTATGGGATGCAGATATGCGATATAACAATCACAAATGGGAATTTTTCAAATTTAATGGAAAAACCAGATGGATTCCTGAGAATAATTTAAATAATCAGAAATATATGCTTAATGCTTACCGAGTTTTATTAACGAGGGCTAGACAGGGTATTGTTATATGTGTGCCGAATGGTAATCCCAGGCTTAATTCTGAAGGCTTTCCTGAAGATGCTACAAGATTACCGGAATTCTATGACTGCACATATGAATATTTCAAAAGTATTGGTATAAAGGAGATATAAGGAATGTTTTATGGCTTATAACCTAATATTTACAAAGTAACAAATAGTTAATCTTAATATTTAGCTCTTTGAAATGCGTCAGAAACATTAATTGTACGTTGTCAAACAAAAGTGCACAACGTACAATTATGTTTTACACTTTCTTTAGTTGTATAAATTATTTTGTGATAACTGCAATACAGCATGCGATTCTGCCATTAATTACTTCAAAATCTATTTGTGAATAGCCCCGTTTTTTAAAGAAGTTTTTATAGCTTTGTTCATTAAACTGATACAGAAATGTTTTGGTGAAGTGGTTTATAAGCCTAATTAATATTGTGGATATTCCATGTTCTTTCGTTATAATGTATGTTGGAATAATAATTTTTCCACCTTTCTTACATACCCTAATTAACTCGGATATTGCAATGTCTGGTTGATCCAATAAGTGAATTACGTTTGCTGCAACTACCTTATCGAATGACTCATTTGGATATTCAAGCTGCAAAATATTGGCCTTTTCAACTCTAATATTCTTTATTTTCTTGCATCTTTTTCTACTTTTTGCAAGCATTCCTTGCGAAAAATCTGTTGCAATAAGACTTCTGCATTTAGTTGCAATGTGAACACTAATCATTCCTGTACCACATGCACATTCCAATACGTTATCATTAGAAGACATCCTTTCAGCAACCTTTTTACACAGCTCTTGGTTAACTTTGCTGTTGTATAGGTTCTCAAAGAAGTCGTAGAAATTTGCAATATAATCCCAAAACATAGCTTATAACTTTTATTTGGAACAAATTAAACTATATTTTACTGCAACTTAGTTGCAAAGTTATACAAAAAGAAAAGGATAATGTATTGTGCACTTATGATACTCGAAAATAGTGCATATCTGACATCATTTATATATTCAAACTGACTAATTTAAGATATAAAATAAACTTCTTAAACTAATATTATTGTGTTTTGTTATTATCAATAATGTATACTTTAAGCTTTTTATCAGAATTCCAATAATATTTATGTTGGTAGAAACTAACTTTATATTTTCTTCCTTTATCTATTATATAGTTCTTTTTAAGATAGATATTTCTTTTAATGCTTAAAGAGAAATAATTTCGAAGCAAACTATCCTTTATTAAGTCAGCGTATGAATAAAACAATATTCCTTCACTTTTATAAATTCCTACTTTCGAAATTACTCCTTTTTTATACTCTTCATATAAATAAGGACTATAATAGTTTCCTTTCCATTTAATAATATCAGTTGAATATTGATAGCCGTAATCTACTTTCTTATAACTTATTACATGGAAGTTTTTTATTTGCTTCGCATGAGTTTGCTTCGCACAAAGAAAAATAAGAAGGAATAAAATATAATAGTATTTCATTTACTATGGTTTTCTTGTGTGAGATTTCTTATTCATTTAATCATCTCACAAATCTTATCATCTCGAATGATTTTTGGCGCAGCCTTACCAGCAAGCACTAAAACTTTTTTAGCATTGCGATAGATATGTAGCTGTCGTGAGCGAACCACTGCAGTTAATTCGTCATCATTTTGCATTGCTTTCCAAATATGGTTATATACTCCTTCTTCATCGAAAAGCTTCTTTTGTAAATGCGAGCACATATTTGTTGTATCTATTTTATCCATTTGTATTAATCAGTATAGTTTAATAATCTTGGTAGGTTAAATAGCTCACCCCCGACCCCTATTAAATAAATAATGCGTCAATACTTAATAGTCAATATTTATTTTGTTTTTATAAGTGGCTCAATAATGGCAAGAGCTTTTTCATGTTTTGCAACTATTTTCCAATGACCACCAGCACGCCCACGTTTAAGATTGTGTTTCAGATCATTGTATTTTATATGGATTGCGATACTATTACCTGATGTTACTATACGTTGTACATATTCATCATATGATATATCTTTTGTATGAGTAAGTAGTTGTAGTGTTTCTACTATAGTTTTGTCAACTCCACGAGCTAACAGATCGTTAAATGTAAATTCTGTGTCTTCCACTACATCATGTAGAAACCCTCCAATTATCTCTTCACGATTATTACCTGCCAGTCCAACCGCTATAGGATGTAGAATTACAGGATTGCCGTCAAGGTCTTTTTGCCCATTGTGTGCATCTACTGCGATACGTAAAGCATCTTCAACTGTGATCATAAAAATTCTTTTTTGATAGTGTTTAATAATATTTCCTCTTTCTTTTGCATATTAGCACAATACTCATTATACTGATAGCTCTTGTTATTTACTCTTAAGCCATAGATATTAATTTTACCCTCATACCCATTTAGTGTCTTAGGTTCAGTTTCATTTTCCACGGGCACAATAAAGCCACCATATTTAAGTTGCATAATATACATATAGCTAATGATTTGATACAAGTCGGGTCTTTGTAAATTCCAGTCAATGTATCCTTTGTATTTAGCATCAAGTACGATTCTTTCATTATAAAAATCAGGATAACAATACCAATTTAACGAATTTTTAAATATATATTGTTTATCTTCTCCAAGTTTATTTCTTGGGTGGTAAAAGAATGGATTAAGAAATGTATATAAATATTCTTCCCAGAGCCAAGCCCCATCAAAAAGAATTCCATAGACTTTATCTTTATCATGTCCATATTTAAGTTCTTCATGCTGTAATATCTGTAAACAAAGATT
This sequence comes from Prevotella sp., assembly GCA_013333285.2. Taxonomy (GTDB): domain Bacteria; phylum Bacteroidota; class Bacteroidia; order Bacteroidales; family Bacteroidaceae; genus Prevotella. Next base: position 5,154 of record JABCPF020000011.1, on the reverse strand, counting down.
TTGAAGACTTTTGTAATCTGCAAAATACGGATGATGCAATGGCCTAATATTTGCATTTATAATATACTGTCGAGCATTTCTATCATATTTAGGCGTAGCTTCTCGAATCATTGTAACGGCCTCTTTAGTAAAATCATCATTTGATAGAATTCCATTCCCCAGCGGATGCTTGTAAATATATTCGATAGTATGTCTTATTAGTTGTGTAATGTTGTTGTCACCAACATATTCTCGTGTGGTATATGCTACAGTTCCTTTAAATGGTATATTACTTCGAATATGACGACTCACATCGATTTGCCCTCTAACGTTAGTATCATTATATGTACGGGTTTGATACTCATTATATAATCCATGACGGACAGCATTACAGAGAAATGTTGGAAATAGATAAATAAGAAAATCAAATATGCTTTCTTTTTCTGTTAGGTGTTTTAAATCAAATAGGTTTATGGCAAATACCTTCTGTAACATATAATGAAGGAAATAATCTTTTCCATCAGAAGATGCAAAGCGTGATTGAATTTGAATCATAGTATCGTTCCTACCAACAAATCCCATTATATTTCCAGTCTCTATTGTATTCCCATATATATTAAAAAGTCGTTGGTCATCTAGTTTATCACCATATTCATTAAAGCTCTGAGGGAATATTAATAAGCGTGAATGTGTTTGTTCACACATATCTTTTATCGTTGAGGCTGCCATCCAGCGCAAATCGTCTAAATGGCGTTCTTGTTGTTCAATAGACAATATAAGCTTTGTATTATCCTTCGTTGAGAGCATTGTATTCTACTTCTTCTTTATTGTATGCTTGATGCAATATTTGCAACTGTTTAGCTGCATTTCTGTTACCTCTCAGATATTCAGCAAGTAAACCGCTTAAGTGATAGTCCCACAGCATGTCAAATGCAATTTCAGGATCCAGTTTTGCATATTTTGCTACCTTGCGAAAATAAGCAGCGCCTATTTGATACGCTTTGCCTAAACCAAGTTCTTTTTCAAGAATAGCTTGATTAAGCTTTGTCATTCGAAGCTTTATCTCATCTTTTAAAGTGGAGAATTTGGGGTCGTGTTCTATCATAGACTCAAAGCTTTCTTCGGCTGTAACTTCTTTCCATGCTAAGCGACGCCGCATGGCGAAGTCCATACTTTCTACAGATCGGTCAATGTCATTCATAGTTCCAATAATATAAACATTTTCGGGAACATAAAATCCTTTCTGGAATACATTACCATCTTCAATCATGTTTTGGTATTGAGTATTAACACGTCCTTTTTCACCTCTATAACCTGGATCTATAGAATAGAATAACTCTCCAAAAATCTTTGATGTTTCACCACGATTAATTTCATCAATGATAAAGACATATGGCTTCCGCTTAACCAATTGAATGTCCTTATTCATGGTTTTTGTAGAACGTTTTTGTAATATTTGATAGATTACAAAAGTATAAGAATCCTGTTGTGTACTATATTCTCTTTGGAAATAATTTTGTATATCTTTTTTGGCGTTTATTTTAATATTATTTTCTAATAAAGTAAGAAGTTCTGATTTACGTAATATTACTGATTGAACTTTTTCGTTATCTGGGACTTTTATAATAATATGATTCTCCTTATTATCAGATATAAAAAAACGATTGTTTGTTCCAGAAGTATGGAATTCCGTTTCTTTTTCCAATGCATCGTCAATAAAATTTTCAAGTAGCTCTCGTACCGATTTTTCCTGTTGTAAAGTTTCTTTCGATTTCATCGAATCAACATAATTTTCAAGTGCTTTGCCGCAGAAGGCCTTAAAAATACCATCTTTACGTTCGAAACCTATATTGCCATTGTCATCATCTTTGGGGCGCATACCTTCCACAAAGTCTGTATAATCATAGGAAGGATGGAATTGAACAATTTCCCATTCAGCTCCCATCTCTTTTGCTATTTCTTTAGCTAAATGTGTCTTTCCAGTGCCAGGTGCACCTGTGAGTACAAGATTATAATTGGCACGAAGCAAGTCTATGTAATTCTTATATTTGTTTTGGGGTTCCATATTTCTTATTTTGTTTACATAATCAATAATGGTAGCTTCTTCACATTGTATAATTGTTGATTGATATTTTCCATATCTATTCTCATTAAATTCTTTTACGTCACAGTTAATATATTCAACATTGCATTTTACATTTATATATCCATTGTCATTCTTTACGTTGTCTTGCTTATTAGTAACAATAGCAATAGCGCTAATTTTTAAACAGAATTTATTGTGTTTTTCTCCCTTTGTGAAAGTTGATTTTAGAATTAGTATGTCATCTTTTTTAATTTTATTAGCTAAAGCTATTTGTGTGTTGTCTTCCTTAATATAAGCTTCCCATATTCCTTCTTTAGTAAATCTTTCAAGCTGTGATTTATGTTTTTCAAAATTAAAACCAACAAACCAGTAACATGGTTTCCATACTAGAGAATATATAAAATCAAGCTTTTGGGGGTAACAGACAAGCATCTCCCATAGTACATCTTGTGCAAGAAGCAGGCTATTACTTTCATACCCTTTTAAGGATTCTGCAATAATTGCATGCAATTCATTATCATGCTCTGCAATTTGCTGTAATGGTTTTAGTATTTCAAGGAAATGTTCAAAACGTTTTCCTGTATTTTGTTTTTTTATACCAAGATATTTACATAATCTAACATAGACATCATACTTATAGAACGTATATTGTTTAGGATTATGACATGTAAGTATAGCAGACGCTATTCGTTCATCGTTTGCCTGTCCTACTATATTTTTGCCATTTATTTTCTTAGGCAATATATTTACCATTGCGTTTTTAAAAAACTCTAGCCTTTCATTTAAGGATAAGTCTGTATGTACAAGATTATCAAGAATTTGTATGTATTCGTCTTCATGGTTCGTCAACATATATTTAATAATATATGCATCACGACTAACATCTATTAAATTTTCTTTGCTAAGTCGTTGAATAATATACTTTGTATCTTTTCCTTTACAGTCATCAATAAGCTTCCATTTGTATATTTCAGGATATTCAGATGAATCAATAGGTAGCTCTTTTCGTAGTTCTTTATATTGTTTTACAAGGTAACGATATAGATAGAGCTGTAGGGCCTCTACTAATTCTTTCCTCAATCGCCATTCATAACTTCCGACATCGTCTTTAGATAATGTTTTACCTTGTCCCATAGGAATGATCCAATAAATAGGTCTACCTTCTGTACCAATTACTTCAAAACGATTTAATTTATCCTTTACTAAATTACCAAATTCTGTTACGTAGGGATCCAAGACTCTGGCATTTCCTCCTTGCTTTCTACTTACTTGAGTACAAGAACCCTTGTGTTCGGGCATATAATAGAAACGTAGTAAAGTTTCGATATACTCTTTCTGTGTTGCTTTATCTTCTAATATTTCAAGCCATTCTTCCTTACTAATATTTATGTCACACGAAGAAATTCCGTTGCTTTGTGTTACGTTGATTGTTTGCATACCGCTTTCTCTGTCTATAATTTTGTAGATATTGTTTTAGGTTGTTTTAAATTGTTGTGTGCCGAAAAATTATAATTTTAATATTTTAGCACATGCTCGTTAAAGGGTTAGTAATGATATAACTGCTATTTCCTATATATCTTCAGGCTGCATATTAGAATAATAGATATTAATCAAAGAGCTTTTTCCAAACCCATAGCACGCTGACAGCGCCAAGAACACAGAAGATAAAGTTGGTGAGATAGCCTGTGCCAAATAGCTCTATATTTAGTAAGTGGCTGATAAATGTGCCTGCATAGCTGCCCACAATACCGATAAAAAGGTTCATACAGCACCCTTTTCCTTCGCCACTCATAATGCGATTAGCGATGTAACCGATGAAAATACCTGTTAAAATAGGCCATGCCGTGAAATCTGCAATATGTTCAAACATATTCTTTTATTTTTATTGATTTTAAAATTATACTGATTGTATACCGTGTATGCGTTATATTTATGGTATATAATACTCAATGCAAATATAGTGGTTTTTATAGATTACGTAGTTATTATTCTGCAAAAATATGCTTATTTCAGTGTTAATTGTATTGAGTTGGATTACAAGTGGAACATTTTAAAATTATTTACCTGGGCTCTTAATTACATTCTTGTAGATTGCACCCTCTCTTCTACCCTATTTTTCATAGCGTTTTTGAGAGTGTTCTGTTATTTTACGATTACGTCGTAATCGCAAATCGATTATGATGTAAAGATGAAATTATATTTATATTATGTTGGTTTTCAGTTATTTACCGTGAAATAAAGATTTCTCGATTACGGGCTTTTCGCAATTCGATTACGATGTAAAGGCAATGCGTTTACGATGTAATCACGATGCGTTTACATCGTAATCGCAACACGATTGTGGGCTAATCGCAAAATCAACGTGTAAATTGCCCGAACAGAAGTAGAAATATAGCTATGTACAAATAACAAAACCTTTCCGAAACTCATGGGAATCTTAAACGTTGTATTCTGGCTTCTTTCAAGAATAAATAACCAGCTTTTTACAATCATTATTACCAAAATACCTTCGAAAGGTACTGAAAACAAAAAATAAATGAGTAACTTTGTAGTTCGTAATTAAGAACAGAATAGGATTATAATTGATTGGTAATCAAGTATAAATCACAGTGTATTCTGATAAAAACTTCATGATAATTAATTAAAATGATATTAAGACGAGTTGCAAAATCAACCCATAAGGGCGACAATAAGCTATTTCATAAACTTTCAAATACTGCTTTTTTATTTACGCTTCTGTTGTTTGCTACACAAGTAGCGGCAAAGGTGATAACGCCTTCTGCGGCACTTGACATTGCAAAACGCTACGTTCATGTAGATAAACAGGTACAGCGAAACGTGAAGATGCGTGATGTAAAGGCTCCCCCCACTTCGCCTTACTATATTTATAACGATGCGCAAGGTAAAGGCTTTGTTATTGTTTCGGGCAATGATGCCATGGGCGAAGTGTTAGGTTATAGCCACAATGGCACTTTAGATACTACAAGCTTGAACCCCGAAGCACGTTTCTTGTTGCAAAACTATCGACAGGTTTATGAAGAGCTTCAACAAGCCTCTGCGGCCAAAACGCGTGCTTTCGCCCCACGTAC
>JABCPF020000010.1 GCA_013333285.2 Prevotella sp. | reverse complement strand
TTTAAGTACATCATTGTATGGCTTTAAGTACATCATTGTATGGCTTTAAGTACATCATTGTATGGCTTTAAGTACATCATTGTATGGCTTTAAGTACATTATTGCACAGTTTGAGGCATCTCTTTGTATGGTTTAAGACACCTCTTTATATAATGTATCCATAATTATCACGCAAATCCCCACCTTCTATCGCACGCGTTTAGGGCATCGTTAGCGTAAAATATTCTACCCTTCAACGCCCTAATATCTTCCGCACAAAAGAAAATCTGCGACAAAAATACACAAAATGGTATAAAAAACGCCCCTACCTGCTGTAAATATCAACATTTAGAGGCAAAGAATGGGGAGCGATACCCTTTTAATACAATACTTGAGAAGATGATTTTATTGTTATATACAAGGTGATTTTAAAATCACCTTGTATATCGTTGTGCTTATTTTATCAATCTAATTAATATTAAATTAGACAATATTCTATCAAATATACCATTGGTTAGGCTCTGCATTTGCATCTTTTGGCAAGTCATTGACATCAAGTCGAGGTAATTTGTAAATACCATCTACTACACCATCGTTAGGCGATGCCAAATCAACCTGTGTAGTAAGACCAAGTTTACATCCGTGCTGTTTTAGCAAATCGATGGTATCTTCGTTATAATTACCATAAGGATAACAGATTGTCCAATTATTAGGATCGCCACCAATATTCCCAATAAACTCAATACTTTTGGCAATTTCATATTCTTGCTTCTCCTTACTTAGCGAAGATAACCAGTAGTGATCGTAGCCGTGTGATCCGACATGCATACCACAGTCGACCATACATTTAATCTGATCAACGCTCATGTATAATTCACGACTAAAAGCACTTTCTTCAACACCTACTGTTTTTACAAAAATATCATCTGTTATCTTCTTACGAAGTTCCTCTGGGAGTTCGACCTGTAACAAACGCTTTACAAAAATTACTTCTTTAGTGTCAAATCGACTTGCAACTGCAAGTTTATCAAAATAATAGTCAAATGACTCTAATTGATATTCCTGACGATACTTATTAAGCTGTAATTTTAGTTCACTAAGTAACTGATCAAATTTCTCTATGGGTGTAGATGCAAGAATAAAATGTATCTTGTTTACGTCCAAAACAGTATGCTCTGTTATAGCTTTTACTGGAGGATAAAAGGCGCCTTGGATATGCTCATGCTCTAAAATTGGAAAAACATAGTCAAAATGATCTTTATAAGCATCATCAAATGTGAGAAGAACTGCATGAGGAGGTAACTGCTTCTTACTATTCCAAGCATCTATCACTTCTTCTATTGTAACGAAATTATAGTGCTTCTTCAAGAAGCGAATCTGTTCTTTAAATAGTCTTACATCACAACCCTTTATCTCTGGATATCGTGAATTTTTTAAATCACGTACATAGTGGTACATAACCACTGAAAGCTTATTCTCTGCCATTTTTTATAAAACATTAGGTCTGTCTTGATCAGAATCTCCTTTGAAAGCAACATAATTGTCAGATTTTGACTTATATGCAATTTCTAATTTTACATTTTTTTTCTCGAAAGGTTCGAAATAGTTGGGAACAATTATTTCTTCTTGATTTAAATCCAAATGTTGAAATCCCATTCGTGTAAAACACGCTTCATCAAGACCATAATTCATAAAATCAAGATATTCTGCGTTATTCTCTTTCAAAAGCCTTTGAATATCATCATATATATTGCCAATTTTTGAAATATCCCCCAAAACATCAATTACACGTAAAACACAAGCCTCTTTAACCTGAACTTTTCTAATCACAAATATAGCATTAAGAGTTTCAGAGAAAATTCCCCAAAACATATATTTATATATAGGATGCTTGCTATATCGATTCTTTATATATTCAATTGACTTTATTGGTTTATATACTGCTTTTACATCTCCTTCTTCTATTTGATTAATATCTATAGATTTGATATGAGATATATGAGAGGAACACGCATTTGTATTTCCCTTTATCAGATTTGCACCAATTTTAAAATTATCTACAGTTTCATTTGCAATATAGTATTGGTTCAAAGACGCAATTGGGATTCTGGAAACTTCATATATTCGTTTAGCAACCTCGCTAATACCAATTGCTGCATATGACTGAAAATAAGGCTGTTTGAATATACGTTTCCATATATAAAATGCAGCATTACTTATTTCGCTATTAGTTACATCTTCGCGAAATTTCCATATTGCACCCCAATAATCACCATTTTCACCAAGCTTTTTATCATATTGAGCAGTTGAAATGAATCCTACCAAGGCATCATATTCTTTGGTTTCATTATTTTCTGCAACGATAAAATTATAACACCCTTCCTCTTTATTCAAATGTTGAAAATCTAATAATGCTCTTGATTTCACAAGCGCATGATCTTTTTTCCAATGACAGTCTATAAACAAAACAAGTTTATCTACTTCATTGACTGGAACTTTTTTAATGGTGTATATACTCATAATTTATTGGTTTATATCGTTCCGTTATCAACATGAATGTTTTGCCCTGTAATCGAACAAGCTTTATCAGATAACAAGAAAGAAACTGTTTCTGCTACAGAATTTATACTTGTTGCTGTTTTTAAAGATGTTCGAGCATATATCTTACTGCGTTGCTCATCTGTTAAACTTGCACTCATGGCTGTAGCCATAAAACCTGGCACAACACAGTTAGATCGAATACCTAAGACACCCCATTCTCTTGCTGTGTCTTTTGAGAAAGCTTCCATAGCACCTTTGCTTGAAGCATACATAGCAAGTCCCTTGTAACCGGTATGAACACTTATAGACGAAATATGAATTATAGAACCTTTTGTCTTATGAAGAAGCATATTTCTAATTGCATACTTCGTAATCATCATTGGACTGAAAACATTTACATGATACATAGCCTGCAAACGTTCTATATTAAGATTAGTTATAATGTCATCATATGCTAAAGCTGCATTATTAACAAATCCATGAAGAACTATATTATTAGTAATAAACTCCCTAAAAATAACCTTATGTACTCCTGCTGAATCTGATAAATCAACACTCTTAAAAAATAAATGACCTTCAAATTCTTTTTCTAATGCTTTAAACTCATCTGTATAAGAGCGAGCAACACCATATACTATATTACCTTCTTTAAGTAGCACACGACATACTTCCAAACCTACACCGCGCGAACATCCTGTCACTAAAATATTCTTACTCATTGTCTCTTCGTTTTTCCTGTTCTTGTTAATACTATTTTCTCAACAAATTTAATTCTTCGAGGAATTTTGAAATCTTGAAGTTGTTTACTAAGCTCCATTTTAATATCAGATTCTTTGATATCTATTCCTGGACTTAATACAATATCCGCACAAAGAACATTGCCTAAAATAGAATTGGGTCTTCCAAATACAACCGCTTGCATCACACCTTCTATGCCCATTATAGCAGTCTCAACCTCTCCTGGATTTACTTTATAACCACCTACATTTATGAGTTCATTCTTGCGACTCTTAAAACGAAATAGCCCCACTGATTGATCTACCCATTCTATTAAATCTCCGGAATGATAAAAATCATTTGTAAATTTAAAGTTTTTCGAATTACCGAGAAGCGACTTATGTATTAACAATTCATCATCAAGTACTTTAAACTTATCTTTTATACTTTCCGGAATTTGAAAACTATCGCCTTTTGATGCAAACAGAGAACCAGCTTCTGTAGAGGCATATACATTATTAACTTTAGCATTTGGGAAAATATGTCCTATAGCATCATAAAGATGCTGGTCAGACTTTTCTCCACCTAAAGTAACTCTCTTCACACTTTCATAGGACTGATCATAAGGTAATAAAAGTCTATAAAAAGTTGGAGTTGCAGAGATATGCGTAATCTTTTTTTCTCTTATTTGCTCATATACATACTCACGAGACTGATTAAACACATTAACAAGTGCATTTTGATTTTCAAAGGCTTGAAAGAAAACTTGCAAGCCAGCCATATGAGTTGGATTATATGCGTATGCCCAAATTTGACCGATATATCTTTGTCCTAATCTAACAGAGCGTGTCAAAGTCGAAATACTATGTACGACTTTTTTAGGCTGTCCCGTTGTTCCCGAAGTAAATATCGTTATCTCTGATTGAGAAGTTTGAACTCCTTTTATTACTTCTTCAATACTAGTAAAAAAGGATGTTTCTATTTTTTTTTCAACATTGATCATACTCTCATCTAGGCCATCAATCTCTGAAGGATTAATGTCTGAATCAAGCAAAACAAGCGGTTGACTAAATATCAAGGCTTTGATTAAATTGGCGAAATAGGAATATAGATCTGAAGTCTTATAATAAGGATAATAAATAGTATTCTCATTTATTGACCTTAATAAATTTTCATATTGATATTCCCTTCCATTGTCATAAAGGAACAACATTAACTTCCTAATTTATCGAAAATTTCACCTACTGTATTTACCAAACCGTCTTCAAAGATATCTATATCATATTCATCTTCTATCTTTACCGTAAGTTCAGCTAAATCAAAAGATGTTAATTCTAAATCACCACGTAAACTATCCTCTTCCTTTATAGAAGTCAACACTGATAGGCCCTTTGCTTGACGAATCTCATTAATAATTCTCAATACTGTTTCTTTCATAAAATATTCTTTTTATGTCTGCCAAATACACAAAGTCAGACAAATTATAATTATTAAAACCGCACAAAAGAATGGGGAGTATTTGTTCTCTGTTTTGCCATTGTAATAAACTTGTATACTATAAAGATATAACAACATTAAATGTTTATACAACATGATATATAAAAGAATCTCTAAAAGTATGTTTAAAACATTGAATACATCATTAAACACACCAAAAGAAATTACATATCTATTTATTATACCTTATTTTTTCTTTGTCTTCAACGTCATATTCATTTAAACAAGTACAAACAGCATCAACAGAACGTCATCGAACACATTCTAATGTATAGCATTTATCCTATCTTCTCTCTCCACCATCCTTTGAAAGATTAACGGATATGAAATAGAACGGAATGTGCCAAAGGTACAAAATTTTCTCGAATTAGGAATCTTAAAAAACTTTTTTCTTTATTAGATTTTAGGTTAATTTAAAAACATATTTTAATTAGAATAATAAAATTTTACAAAATGATATGATTGCAACCACTACATACATCATGTAATAGATAAAACTTCACTTATTTATTCTTCGTCTCTACTATTTCAAATTCATATAATATAGATAAGTTTTCATGTAAATTTTCGAGCATGAATTCAAACTCAGATAGTTATTATAAATCGTTTATTCTTGACTTACGAAAGTATATTATTTCAAATTGTCTCTACATATATTTCTATTAATCATTGAAAAAAACATAAAAGGCTTGTCTCACGACAAGCCTGATACATATTATACAAAAACATTATGAATTATCTAATAGAGCGAAAAATAAAACTCAATACTATCAAATAGTATCTGTTTTCTGTTGCAAAGATAAGCTGAATTATTCTTTCTGGCAATACCTAAATATAGCGGTTTATTAAAAATACCAACAAATAGGTATCAGGAAACGGCTTTTTAACATCGAAAAGAAAGAAAAAAACGTGTAAACATACCATTTCAGAGAAATATATTACCTTTGCAGATGAGCGAGCAACTCGGAAATAACGATCCCAACTACTGTTTGTACTTGCTCTAGTTTTCTTAAAATCTAAACAATAAACCACTATGATTCGTAATAGTTTTGGCCACATATTTACCCTCACTACCTTTGGCGAAAGCCACGGCGAAGCTATTGGAGGCGTTGTCGATGGTATGCCAGCGGGAATTGAAATTGACATGGATTTCATTCAGAAAGAGCTTGACAGACGAAGACCTGGGCAAAGTAAGATAACCACACAACGCAAGGAATCTGATACTGTAAAACTGTTAAGTGGTATTTTTGAGGGCAAAACTACTGGTGCTCCTATAGGTTTTGTGGTGTTCAACAATGACCAACATTCGAGTGATTACGACAATATGCGCAATCTGTTTCGACCTTCGCATGCTGATTATACTTACTTTGAGAAATATGGTATAAGAGATCATCGGGGCGGAGGACGCTCATCTGCACGTATCACAATTAGCAGATGTGTTGGTGGTGCACTCGCAAAACTAGCGCTCAAACAGCTAAATATCAGTATTCAAGCATACGTAAGTCAGGTGGGAAATATCAAACTCGACAACGACTATCGTCAATATGACTTGACCAAAATAGAAGAAAATGTTGTCCGCTGTCCCGATTTGCAAAAAGCAAATGAGATGGAAGAGTTGATTGTACAAATGAAAGCTGATGGAGACACCATTGGGGGCGTGGTATCATGTGTTATAAAAGGTTGTCCTGTAGGATTGGGAGAGCCAGAATTTGGCAAGCTGCACGCACAATTAGGAGCCGCTATGCTCAGTATCAATGCGGTTAAAGGTTTCGAGTATGGCGGAGGTTTTGAAAGTGTTACAGCGCGTGGAAGTGAACAAAATGATGCGTTTATTCCAGAGGAAACAAGTCTAAATATTGACAAAAATAATTCTACCTGTACACGAATTACAACTGAAACTAATCATAGTGGTGGCATACAAGGTGGAATTAGTAATGGGCAAGATATCTTCTTTAGGGTAGCTTTCAAACCTGTTGCTACAGTTCTTCAACAACAAAAAACGGTGGATATACAAGGTCGTTCTACCCTATTCACAGCACATGGACGTCATGATCCTTGCGTGCTTCCACGAGCAGTGCCTATCGTTGAAGCCATGGCGGCAATGGTTATATTGGACAATTTCCTTCTCAATAAGACCACAAAACTGTAAAAAATTGATGTAAATCATATTTTTAACAATTATAAAGGGTGCTAATTGACAAAAAAACTTATATTTGCAACAAGAAGACAAAATAACAAAGGGCTTTGTGAAAAGCCCCTAGTAGTTTAGTTAAGTCTAGTTTAGTTTTTGTGTTGGTTGGGGGTTGTCTTGTGACAACTCCCATTTTTATACGGCTCCTATTATCTCGGTTATGCTTTTACAACCATGGATTTCCAGCCATTCGGCCATTCCATTCTTTATATTTATTGTAGCTTGAGGGTCAATAAAGTTGGCCGTTCCTACTTGTATTGCTGTAGCTCCAGCCATCATAAACTCAATGGCATCGGTGGCAGACATAATACCTCCCAACCCAATGATTGGTATTTTAACAGCTCGTGATACTTCGTTTACCATACGAACGGCAACAGGTTTCACAGCGGGGCCACTAAGTCCACCCGTACGAATACTAAGCTTTGGCCTACGCTGCTCAATATCTATCGCCATACCCATCAACGTATTAATAAGTGAAACACAGTCGGCTCCTTCAGCTTCACAAGCGCGTGCAATATCAGCCACACTTGTTACATTGGGCGAAAGTTTCACTATTAGCGTTTTATGATATACTTTTCTCACCGCTTTTACAACGCTTGTAGCCCCTTCACACGTCACGCCAAAAGCCATTCCACCTTCTTTTACATTAGGACAAGAAATGTTCAATTCGATGGCAGGAATCTGTTCTAACGCATCAATCTGAGCAGCACATTGCGCATAAGTTTCAACGGAATTCCCACTCACATTAACTATCATATGCGTTTTTATATCCTTAATTTGCGGGTAAATGTGTGTGCAAAAATAGTCAACTCCTTTATTTTGCAAGCCAACACAGTTGAGCATGCCTGATGCAGTTTCTGCCATTCGAGGGTAATCATTACCTTCACGTGGCTCAAGCGTCGTTCCTTTTACAATTATTCCGCCAATCTCCTCTAAAGGGACAAAATCAGCAAACTCTAATCCGTAACCGAAAGTACCGCTGGCAGTCATTACAGGATTAGAAAGATCTAATTGATTTATCTTTACATTTAAGTCTACCATAACAGCTTCTTAATATTAAACACTGGGCCGTCCGTACAAACACATTGGTTTCCCCGTTCTGTCTTTTCAACACAACATAAACATGCTCCCACTCCGCAAGCCATCATATTCTCCAACGACACCTCACAAGGAATGTCATGTTCTAGTGCATATCGTGCAATAGCCATCATCATAGGCTTTGGTCCGCACGTCTGAATAAGGTCAAAATTTTCTTTCTTTAGCAGCGAATGATTCGTCACAAAACCCTTTTCTCCCTCCGAACCATCTTCAGTAGTAATAAAGACTTTACCAACATTCGCAAAGAGTTCTTTCTCCAAAACATCTTTACCTGTGCGCGCACCAAGTAGAAAAAATGGTTCACCGCCATCTTCTTTTATACACATGCCTTGCCATAATAGGGGAGCAACTCCTACACCGCCACCTACAAGCAGAACTTTTTTCTTATTTCCACCTGCAACAGTGCTAAAACTATTACCCAACGGCAAAACGCAATTTAAAATGTCCCCACTTCGTAAAGTCATTAAATGACGCGTGCCATCACCTACAGCTGCCACAAGCAACCATAGTTCATTACGCGCGCGATCAACAAAGTTAATAGAAATAGGACGGCGAAGAAAAGTTGATGGACTATTATCAACTCTTACCTCAACAAATTGACCTGGCTGCATATCGGGTAAAGCCTCATGAAAAGTAAGCTTCAACAATACATGCTTGTCACTAAGCTTTTCGGCCGAACTAACTGTCAGGTCAAGACAGAATTTCTTCATACTGACTATCTTTGCACTTTTACTCATGCAAAGATAGCCATATTTTTTATGCAAACAAAGGCTTGCGATAGAATTGTTTATGGTCGACCAGGAGCAAATGTCTCCCAAGTCTGATCATCGTAATATACTCTTATTTCTGTAATTTTACGCGCAGGTTTGTCAAGATATTTCACAACTTGCTTTATAGAATTTCCTGCTCTTGATTCCATTTTTGAAGTACTTATAATATCATCTGAACTGAAGAGTAGAGGAGAACTTGTTTGCACAACCGCAGCATTTAGCGAAGCATTAGTCTCAGCCTGTTCACCCTCCGTTTTATCTTCAATCTGATCTCGATACATAGGACCTTGCCCATACATCAACCAATCTGTAGAAATATTCGGAAAACGCTGATGTATTAAGTCAACCATTTGTAGAGTAGGACGTGTATGTCCGTTAAAGACTCCGCTAAGCGAGCCTTCAGAAATTCCTGTAAACTGAGCGAACACCTTTTGTGTCATGTGTTGGCTCTCCATGATCGTGCGAATTCTATCTTTCATATTGAGAATTTGACTACTAACAGAAAAAAAGGTACTTTCAACCTGTTTTTATTTGCATTTGCAAATTTAAAGTAAATATTTGAATTATACAACTGATATCTTTATTAATTTACAACCTTAAATTAAGATTTCAATATTCAGACACTTAATGTTTCAAACTATCATATTGCGACAATTAATTCGAATTCTGATATTCGAATTCGCAAACTAAAATACCTATTGTACAAAGACAGTAACCGTAAATTCTAATTCTCTGATTATAAATACTATATTACATCTATATAGTAGCCATAATGATGTTCTTATGGCTTTGGGAAGTGAAAAACATGTGTTTTAAATGTAATCGTTTATAGCAAATGACTGTATTTCTCTGGTTTTCACCGTGTTATACGCTATATACATATAAGAATAATTATTCTTTCGTATTCTCAAACCAACGGATTCGAATATTAATATTCAAACCGCCAGGCCCTGATTAAGGCGCGCTCTTTGTTTGGTTATTCAAATTTTAATTTCCAATATTGACGTTACTTGATTTTCGAAATATCGAAATCAAGAAATCTAAATGTAAATAAATCTTAACTACGAAAACAGAAACGTATTATAACATCAAAATAAGCGTTTTTAAAGGATTTCAAAACAAGTGTTCGATTGAGCAAAAATACGCGATTCTCAGAGGGGTAAAAACGAGCTAACTACCCTATTTTTACAAAGTTAGGTTTAAAAAACGGTGTTTTAGAAATAGTTGAAATAGAAAAAACCAGGGCTAAAAAGCCCTGTTTTTAGTGCAAAATAAAGAAAATAAGCTCTTTCATAAGGTCTCCTGGCGACGTATTCGGGTTATCAAGCCCCTTACTTTTAGCATCTGCCTCTCTTATCTTCCCTAAAATGTGTAACACTTTTTTTCCGTTGTAATTTCGGGCGCCAGCCGTATAGTCTTTTACGCTCCAGACATTCCTTAATTCCAAATAGTTGGCTAAAGCCTGTTGATTATTTCTATCGGGTGCATAGTAGGTGAGCATCAAATTTTGGAAATAATTGAAGAGAATTGGGAGCAGAGCATACAAACTTCCAGCTTTAGGATTATTGTCAAAATATTTGATTATCTGATTGGCTTTAAAAATATCGCGATTAACTATCGCGCTACGAAGTTCAAAAGCATTAAAGTCTTTACTCACCCCAATATTTTTTTCAACAACTTCGGGCGTCACTCTCCTATCATCTTCAGGAAGTGCAATTGCCAACTTATCGAGCTCCGATGTCAACCTATTTAGGTCAGCGCCAATATGATCAGCTATCATTGATGCGCTCTTATCATCGATTTCAATTTTCGCTTTTGCCAGATAAGCACGCACATGTCCTGCAAGTTGCCAATCGCGTAGCTTTTTACTTTCGAACAAAATGCCATTACGCTCTACGGCTGACAGAAACTTTGATTTTCCTTTCAGTACGCCATTTTTATAACAAATCACAAGAATCGTTTTCGCTTGTGGTTTATCAGCGTAACGCTCCAGCCGATCAAACGAGTGTAATCCCTGCGCTTCCTTTACGATAATCACCTTTCGAGGCGACATCATTGGGTACTGCATAGCCAAGTCGGCAATCTGTGCTGCATTCACATCTGCACCAAAAACCACAGTTTGATCAAAAGCTTGCTGCTCTGGTGTCAAAGCATGCGTTTGAATATAATCACAAATTTGGTCGATGTAATAAGACTCCTCACCCATTAATAAATAAATAGGTGAGAATTCCCCACTCTTCAACTCACGCATTATTGCGTCGAAAGTAGCTACCGCTTGTTTCTGTGGCATAATTCTTTGATTCTTACGAGTGCGTCTCACACTTATTTATTAACTTTGCGAACGCAGGCATACCCTGCAAAGATACAAAATATCTGTAAGAACTTCCATAAAACCAGTTCACAGATTAAGAAGAAAAATGACACTACTTAATCTCCCACCATTTGAAGCTCGTCTTCAAGGACCGCAGGACCGCCGACGCATTTTCGATATTTTGCGGCGTCGATATGTCGCACTTACACCCGAAGAATGGGTTCGCCAAAACTTTATTCACTACCTTACTGACCACCTAAACTACCCTGCCACATTGCTTGCAAACGAGGTAAAACTGCAAATAGGGAAGAAAACTTTGCGAGCCGACAGTGTGCTCTACGATACACAACTTCGCCCTCGAATAATCATAGAATATAAGGCTCCACATATCAATATTACACAAAAGGTGTTTGATCAGATTATAGCCTACAATATGCAGCTACACGTCGACTATCTGATTGTATCAAACGGTCTGTCACACTTCTGTTGCAAGATAGCCGATGATGGTAAAAATTATTTATTTATTGACCACATTCCGACATACGAAGAAATTTTACAAAAGTAAATAACACACCATACCTTATTATATCAAAAAAGGAGCCATAAGCTGATAGCTTATGGCTCCTTTTTTGCGTTTATTTTATAGTTTCAACGTTGCTGCAGAACCTTTACATTAGTCGATAGACAAATAACCGTTAGTACTGTTTTCGCGCATAATATCATTCACGCTCTGTTCCACATATTCACCGCCCTGATGTGCCGTAGGATCAGGATGATGTGGTACATCTTCTTTATAATTAAAGTTTTTATAACGCAACTCAGCTACAGCCCAGAAAATAAGTGCTGCAACAAGGAACGCAATGAAAATAAGTGCTATATCCATCTTAATTTTTATTTTTTATATTTCTCGCAAAGTTAACAAAATTCCGCCAAAAAGTCAGTTCTCCACCCATTTTTTTACTATATTAGCACGATATTTGCATATCTCCTATATATAATATTGACATTAAAATACAACAAATTATGGCAAAATACGGAAAATGGATTGGCGGATTTATTGGCCTTATAGCTGGTGGCCCATTAGGAGCACTGGCTGGTTTCGCACTCGGCTCGCTATTAGACGAAGACGGTGACGACGTACAGAAAATAAACCAAAATAGCTATGGGCACCGCTCTTCTGCTTATAGTAACACGCAATCACAGGCCAATTATCAGTCGCGCACACGCTATGAGGAGGAACAACGCAACACATTCCGCTTCTCTCTTCTTGTATTAGCTTCCTATATTATACGTGCCGACGGCAAGGTTATGCACTCTGAAATGAACCTCTTACGTCAATGGCTTCGAAACAATTTTGGACAAAATGCTGTTGATGATGGCGAGCAGATTATACTTAAATTATTTGAGCAGCAGAAGCTTTTAGGGCATTCCGAATTCCGTTCTATGGTAATGGGAAGCTGCGAACAACTACGACAAATTATGTCGTACGAACAACGTCTACAACTTCTCAACTTCCTTGTAATGATTGTACAAGCCGATGGTTTTGTGGCAACAGCTGAGGTTAATGCTCTTCGCGAATGTACACTTGCATTAGGACTTAGTGAGACTGACCTCAACAGCATGTTGAACCTACAAGATGCTGGCACAAATCTTGATGCAGCATATAAGGTTTTAGGCGTATCACCTACGGCAACCAATGACGAGGTAAAGGCAGCCTTCCGCCGTCTTACTCTTCAAAACCACCCCGACAAGGTTGCCAGCTTGGGCGAAGACGTCAGAAAAGCAGCCGAAAAGAAGTTCAAAGAGATAAATGCAGCAAAAGAAACCATTTGGAAAGCGCGCAAACTTTAACGACAAGTACCGACTTTTTCCAACACGTATACAGCGTTGAAAAAAGTTTACATCATAGCGTTTTAGATTTGATTATTCTGTATCATGCAAAAAATATTTCTGAATAAGCAATTCTCAGACGTTTTCTACAACAGGCTATTATTCAGCACTTTGCCAACTTATTATACAAAACGAAAAACTCTATACCGTTTTTCTATCCTACGATTACGATGTAAAAACGCTTCGATTACATCGTAATCACTACACGTTTACGCGCTAAACATTTTACCATTACACCGTAAAGGCAAGACCTTTTCGGCGTAATGGTATATTCATCACTAAGAAAGGTGATTTCTCTTGCGATTTTTCCTCTAAATCATATCATAATAGGGGGTATTCTTTCTCTATTTTACACCTTTTTGACACATAAAAATTTGACCAAATATATTTACAAATATTGCTTACCAAAACTATGTTTTTACAAAATAGATACAATTGAAACGATATCTCCTTAAACAAAAATGCAAATAGCTTCACTATCTACCTGTGTAACCATCATCATATTAACATAAAAAGGTTATCCCCTTTTCCTATAATTGGAAAAGGGGATAACCTTTTTTATATAAGCTACAAAACAATGTATTTTAAAAATGAAGAAAAAAAATTTATAGCATTTACTATCCTTCTCTACATCGCTTGCAACTATATATTCAGAAATATTTATGCTTCTGTAGCTTCAGCTTCTTCTACCTTTTTCTTTCTGGTAGTACGCTTGCGCTTGGGTTTTTCCTCCGCAGCTGCTACAGTCTGAACACCTGCCAATTCTGGGTCGATAAGAATTCTACCGCAGTATTCGCAAACTATAATCTTCTTGTGAATCTTAATATCCAACTGGCGCTGTGGCGGAATCTTGTTAAAACAACCACCGCATGCGTCACGCTGCACGTACACAATGCCTAAGCCGTTACGAGCACCCTTACGAATACGCTTAAAGCTGGTGAGCAAACGAGGCTCAATTTTGGTTTCTAATTCGCGTGCTTTCTCCTTCAAACGGTCTTCCTCTTCGCGAGTTTCCTGCATAATTTCCTGCAGTTCGTTACGCTTCTGAGTTAAGTCTTTCTGGCGTTCATCAATCGTTTCGCAAGTCTTTTGCAAGTCTTCCTGACGCTCAGCTATTCGAGCTGTAGCCTCCTTTATTTTCTTAGTGCACAACTCTATTTCCAATGTCTGGAACTCAATCTCCTTTGTCAGCGTATCATATTCGCGGTTATTTCTAACCTCTTCAAGCTGACCCTTGTAACGTTCAACGCTCTGTTGTGCAACCTCTATTTCGTTACGCTTCTGTGCAACAGCCGATTGGAAGTCGTTAATCTCATCTTCTATCTTCTCGCGACGGGTGTTAAGACCAGCAATTTCGTCCTCAAGGTCTTGCACTTCAAGAGGTAATTCACCACGCAAAGCGCGCTTTTCATCAATACCCGACAAGGTAACTTGAAGCTGATAAAGCGTTTTCAGCTTCTCTTCTACTGTCAATTCTGTAGGTTCTTTCTTTGCCATAATACTATGAATTATTTTAAATGTTTACAAGTAAATGATAGGGTTGGTGTTGTGTTCTGTAATCATGCAACGCACATCAGGACATTTTTGCATGATAATATCTCTGAAAATTTCAGTTGTATATTGCTCACTTTGGTAATGGCCTATGATTGCAAGCTGAATCTGTTGTTCCTGTCCGAAGAACTGATGATAACGCATTTCTCCCGTAACAAAGGCGTCAGCGCCAGCCGCTAAAGCTTCATCGAGAAGGAAATCGCCCGCACCGCCACAAAGCGCTACTTTGCGAATATCGCGCCTAATAAGCTCATTGGCCATGACACATTCCACACCAAACGTTTGCTTTAGCATGATAATAAAGTCATCTGCTGCCATAGGCATAGGCAAATAACCTATAATTCCTTCGCCCCCCTCTACAGTTCGGCATGCACCGCAGCAGGTATCAGGCGTATCACAAGGCAAGCTAACAGTCTGTCTTTTTCCTAAAAAACTAAGCTGTTCCAGCCCCATTTTCTCAGCTATCTTGAAGTTAACCCCTCCTGTTACGCTGTCCATATTGGTGTGCAACGACAGAATAGTGACCTTCTTTTCGATGGCTTTCATCACCGTACGCTGCACGTAGTCGTCTCCTGTTAAACGACGAAGCTTACGAAAAATGAGAGGATGATGACTTACTATAAGGTTACAGCCTTTGGCTATAGCCTCATCTACGATGGTCTCAGTAACGTCCAAACACAATAATGCCCCTGAGACTTCCGCTTCTGTTAATCCAACTTGCAAGCCGGCATTATCGTAGTCTTCTTGCAAGGGCAGAGGCGCGAACTGTTCAAGGGCATTAACCACTTCTATTATTTTCACGCTATTATACGTTTAGAACGCAAAGATAGCTAAAAAAGGGCGTAATAGGCGGTTGCGTGTTACGGTTTTATATAGTTTTAACAGAAACAGAATGCTAATAATCTTCTTGCCTGCCGAAATCATCATCAAGATGCAATGCCGATACAACAAGAAAACTAATAGGACTACATATCAACACAAAGACGAAGAAATATCGATATCCCATAGCTTCTTGTAGAGCACCAGCAAAAAGCCCTGGCAACATCATCGAGAGCGACATCAAGGCTGAAACTATCGAGTAATGGCTGGTTTGGTAATCGCCTCTGCTTATATAAATAAGGTATAACATATAAGCAGTTAGACCAAATCCGTAACCAAACTGTTCAAAAAAGACACAAAAATTAATAATCATCAGGCTCGAAGGAAGTTCGTAACCCATGAAAACATAAACTAACGCAGGCAGTGTGTAGGCAGCTGTCATAGGCCAAAGCCAGCGCTTTAGGCCGCCACGACTAACCACAAAGCCACCAAGCAAGCCGCCAAGACTTACACCAATGGCTCCCACCGTGCCCTGAACAAGGCCAAATTCTTGTGGAGACAGGCCAAGACCACCATCTTGTTGGGTGTCAATTAGGAATAATTCTGTTACCTTTGACAGAAAAGCCTCGGGCATTCGGAAGAGTAAAATAAAGAATAATATGGTTAGAATACGTTCCTTTTTGAAAAATGTCTTAAAGGTATCCAGAAAGCCTAACCACACGCTATGTGCACTCACATACTGGCGTTGCACATCATCGGCAGGACGTGGCAATACCGTTCCGTGCCAAAGCCAGATGGCAAGGAACAGCCCTGCCATACCATAGAAAATAAGACTCCATGAGTAAGATATGCTCCCACGGAAAAGAACCTGTACATTTCCCGCCATCATCACAAGGAAACCCTGCCCAAAAATAGTTGCCAATCGTTCAGCAATAGACCTGACTCCTATAAACCACGCCTGCTGGGGGTGGTCAAGTCCTAACATATAAAAGCCGTCGGCGGCCACGCAATGCGAAGCTCCTGTAAAGGCTATTATCCAGAAAAAGAATAGTGTTCCTTGCAACCAAAACGACGTGGGAATAGTAAAGGCAATTCCTCCCAATGCAGCTCCCAACAGAATTTCCATACTAACAATCCACCATCGCTTTGTTTTGATCAAATCAATAAAAGGCGCCCATACTGGCTTTAATATCCAAGGCAGATAAAGCCACGATGTATAAAAAGTGATTGCAGTATTACTTAGTCCGAGCTGTTTGTAAAGAATCACCGAGATTGCCATCACAACGACATTAGGAAGAGCGTCACCAAATGACAACGATGGGACCCAAAGCCATGGCGATCGTTTTTTAAACGACTGCAATCCTTGAAATTTTCGCATGAATATTATTTTCTTTTATTTGCTTACCTATACCCTTTTCACCACTTGTTAATACAATTCTTTCAAGTCGGCACCAGGGTAATAATGTGCTAAAATTTGGTCATAATTATAGCCTTTCTCTCCCATTACTGCGGCGCCTATTTGACAAAGCCCCACTCCATGGCCCCATCCGCATCCAATAATATGGAAGAGAGCAGGAATACCTTCGGCGTTAACATCTTCTTTATCAACCACAAAGGCAGAACTATATAAGTGGCTTGGACTGAGCGCACGGCGTATTTCAAGTTCCTTTCCTATAATAAGCGTTTGCTTTGTACCTACTATTTTTAGCTGACAAAGCCTTGCGCTCTTTCCTCGTTCAATAGGAATAAGGTCCATAATCTGACCAAAATCAATATTAAGTTTGCTGTTAATCAGTTGCGAAATTTCCTCCTGGGTATAATCTACACGCCAGCGATAGAAATCGGTTGTTTCCTGATCGTAATCGTTTAACACCTGTGAGAGAATGTTTTTATCAGTAGTATTACAGAAGCTATCAGGAGAAGTGCGAATCCATTCCTCAGCATTCGCCTCAACAGTTAGGTCTGGAATAGTCTTCTCTGGGGTGTCACCAATTGCCTTTAGATAAGGTTTGGGGCTATCCTCCCAACAATATTGGAACTCCTCCATTGCACCACCGCAGCACTTTGAGAAGCGTGCGTCGCATATTTTACCCTCTGACATCAACACCTGACCGCGAGTATGCTGGATTGCAACTGCCACATGCGGACTGGTTTCCTTCGTAATTCCCTGATAACGTTGGCAATGGTCGTCGGCACAAACATCAAAAAGCGTATGATCCTGACGATCATACCATTTAATCATTTTATCCTTTCCTGTGATGCATGAGTAAAGACTGGTCTGTTCCGTCTTAGCCGAACGTCTATTCTCTATTTGCGCAAGCAACCACGAACGCGAAATTACCGCATGAGCTTCCAATAGTCGAAGACTTGACGTTGCGCTCATTTCACTCGAAATTACACTCTCTAAATAGCGTTCAACTGGTAGCTCATTGATAGCCCACATTGCCGTTCCCTCGATTGCAAAACGAAGTATTCCGAGGAAGGTTTGTGTTTCTTTACGCTCCCAATGAAAGTTAACGCCAATGGTTACATCCTCTAAAGAGAACGAAGCGCCAGCTTCTTGAGGTTGGAAAACAAGCTCTTTGTAACGTTTTCCGTTCCAGATAATAGCTCCATTTTCGTAACTAACACTTTGTTTTCCCGATACTGTCGTGCCATTTGCATTATACGGTTGATGTAACGAAAAAACGATTTCGTTTGCAGTTACAATACCAACTGACACACGAGGTTCGCCATTTTGTTCCGACAACTGTTGCGAATTGTTCACTGTTGTCAGCTTTTCTTTTATGTTCTCCATATCTTTTTCTTTAATGCTAACTTCTTTTAAAATAGATATTAACTTATCTTCTGACATTTGATTAAAATCTTCTTCTCTTGGCGTTATTATCAGTCCTGCCATATCTAATGCACCCGGACTGATTACCATTCTTCTGTCCCCTTCTTCAAAATAGCATGCAGGACGATGATTATCTCGAGGCAAAACAACTATCACGTCTTCAGAACCATCTCTCCATGCTACAATATTCATTCGAGGTTCTTTCTCACCTTCTCTAACAGGCATTGCATCATAAAGTTGCTTAAACAACGTCATTTCGGTTTCTTGCGCCTTACTTTTAATCACAAATGCTTTAAAAGAAACCGAATTGAACATTGATAACGATGAGCCATTCTCCTGTTTTATAAGTACTTGCTGCTCCTTTTCAAGTTTTCGCAAAACCGTCATCAAAGGTAACTCCTGACCTATTCCCGCCTGAAGATGCATGTGGTCGGGCGCCGATGCACCGCTCATGGGACCATTATAAAACACAAATAATTCAGGGAAAAGCTCAAGCAGACGGTGGATTTCCGTATAGTTTTCGAGAATAGTTTGAGGCACATGCGTTTTCCTGACAATCGTAAAATGCATGGGCAACACAGGAAAAGGATTTACCATTAACTCAAAATCATCTCCTAAGTCAATCGTCAACTGCTCTTCGGGACGATTTTTCTCACAAAGAAAACAAGCCCTCTGAGCAATTGTTTGGCGGTCAATCTGCGCTCCTGTAGAAACCATTCGTGCAGGATTATATTGCAATTGCCGATGCCCCAACTGTTTCAAGCCCACATGTTTTAAGGCTTCGTAACGCTGCCTTATCTCGTCCCAAGTATCCAGTTGGTGTGCAAAAAAAGCTCTTATATTGTGTTTATTTCCCTTCATGAGGATTACTCTTCACGGCCGTTTCTTTGCAAAGTTAACGTTTTTAGGGCGTAATAACACCACTTTACTTAAAAAGTTTGTACCTTTGCATATATGAAAAAGAAAATTCTGCTTGGTTTAACGCTGGCCGAATTAAAAGATATCGTCCAGTCTCTTGGCATGCCAGCCTTTACCGGTAGCCAAATAGCAAAATGGCTTTACGAACGTCACGTGACGTCAATTGAAGAGATGACCAACCTTTCAAAAGCCAATAGAGCACGCCTTGCAGAAGCATGCGAGATAGGATGTGCCGCTCCTATCGATGCCCAACATTCGAAAGACGGCACTATTAAGTATCTTTTCCCCGTACAAACACAAGCTCGAGTTGCTATCACTGATGAAGAAAGCAACTCTTCTACCATCGAAAAGTCTACCCGATTTGTTGAGACTGTTTATATCCCTGATGAAAATGGGCATGCCACTCTTTGCGTAAGCTGCGAAGTAGGCTGTAAGATGAATTGTCTCTTTTGCCAAACAGGAAAACAAGGTTTCGATGGTTATTTAACAGCTGCAGACATATTAAATCAGGTTTATAGCTTGCCAGAGGTCGACAAGTTAACCAATATTGTCTTTATGGGACAGGGTGAACCTATGGATAATCTTGACAATGTGTTGCGTGCTACTAAAATTCTTACCGCTGAATATGGTTGGGCTTGGAGTCCCAAACGCATTACAGTAAGTAGTGTGGGCATCAAAGATAAACTCAAAAGATTCCTTGAAGAGAGCGACTGTCAAGTGGCAATTAGCCTGCATTCGCCTATACACGAACAGCGAGCAGAGCTAATGCCCGCTGAGAAAAGCATGCCTATACGCGAGATAGTTGACCTATTGAGCAACTACGACTTCTCTCATCAGCGCCGACTTACGTTTGAATACATCGTTTTTGGTGGCGTCAACGACTCTACCGCACATGCAAAAGAAATTTGCCGACTGCTTAAAGGGCTCGACTGCCACATCAATCTCATTCGTTTTCATCAAATACCTGACGTTGCCTTACATGGCGCAGATGAGAAAAAAATGGAAAGTTTCCGCGACTATCTTACCGCTCATGGCTTCTACACTACGATACGAGCCAGTCGCGGACAGGATATTTTCGCAGCGTGTGGCTTACTTAGCACCGACCGAAAAATTAACCAATTAAGAGGTAAATGAGGCATAGTCTTGCTGCTATATCGCTCCTTTTGGTGTTGTTTACAGCATGTAACAATAACCCGTTACAACCTCGTTCAGGAGGTCGGTTGTATGAAGCGCTACTTGTGGGCGACACAAACCATATAGTTAGCAGGACACTTGGCACAGAAATACCAGCATTACCCCAGAGCGAACCCGCTTTTGACGTATCGAACGTTACACACAACGGATTCAACAATACGCTACAGCTTTCGCGAAACATTGTCCTCACCCATATCGATTCCGTACGCTATCCCACAACAAAAATAACATATCAGAAAGACGTTTACGCTTATCCGCAAATGGTTGTTAGCATTGGAGCGCCTTCGGCAACAGCGCTTCTGAAAGCTTTAAATGGGCAACAGGGACAGCAATTACGACAGCTTCTTGAGCGCTCTGAGCTGAATTTTACTCTGGCACAGCTGCAAAACAGGCGCAATTCTAAGCTGGAAGAAACCATTCGTAAGATGTTTGGCATTACCCTTTGGGTACCACTCGACATGACCAGTAGCCGTAAAGGGCACAACTTTTTGTGGATTAGTAATAACAATGCTACTGTTATGCAGAACCTAGTTATCTATGAACTGAAAGGGAAACCGCTACAGCAGACTGGTAAAAATATGGCAAACACATTCACAGCCTTGCGTGACAGCGTAATGAAAAGCAATATAAAAGGCGAAACAGATGCCATGTACATGCAAACATCAGCATTACCTGTTGTCGTTAATATAAGCCGCGAGCAGGGTAAAAAGCTGATAACGTTTCGTGGATTGTGGGAAGTTCAAGGCGACGCTATGGGCGGACCGTTCGTAAGTCATGTTATTGAACACAACGGAAATACACTAATTGTTGAGGCGTTTGTTTTTGCACCCAGCAAGAAAAAAAGAAATTATTTGCGGCAATTAGAGGCCGTTTTATATACATTTAAATAGCAATAAAAACTATGAACAATCAGAAAATACGCGTGGCTTTCACCCACGGAGACACAAACGGCATCGGTTACGAGCTTATATTTAAGACTTTTGCTGAAACCGATATGTTTGAAATATGCACACCTATCGTTTATGGGTCGCCTAAAATTGCAGCTTATCACTGTAATGTTCTGGGCATAGAAGGCAACTCGTTCAGCATTATCAACAATGCCAGCGAAGCTAAAGACGGACGTTTAAACCTGATTCCTGTCTTCGATGAGGAAACAAAGGTCGACTTAGGCATGCCTTCTCAAGAAGCCAGCAAAGCAGCAATTAAATCACTTGACCATGCTATCACTGACTATAAAGATGGTTTATACGATGTACTTATTACCTGCCCTATCGACAAAAACAACATGCACATTGGCGGTTTTAACTTTCCATGCAACGAAAAGTTTATTGAATCATGCATAGGCGATGGCAAAAAGGGGTTGTGTATATTGATGAATGAAGAACTGCGTGTGGTGCTTATGACAGACGACATTTCTTTAAAGAACGTACCAGAAGCCATTACAAAGGAAAATATTGTTGAAAAAGCAGCCATGCTTTTCACCACGCTGAGAAGAGATTTCCGCATATCAAACCCACGCATTGCTGTAATGGCACTGAATCCGAACAGCAATAACGAGCACCCAGGAAAGGAGGAAACCGAAGCGATTATTCCTGCCGTACAAGCCCTTTCAGATGCTGGCGTACAGGCTTTTGGCCCTTATCAGGCCGACGATTTCTTTGGAAGCTGCAAGTATACTGCCTTTGACGGCATACTCGCCATGTATCACGACCAAGGCTTAGCACCTTTCAAGGCTTTGGCTTCTGAAAATAGCATACGTTATTTAGGTGGTCTTCCACTGATCAGTGCTTCGGCAGATATCAACCCCTGTTTTGAAATAGCAGGACAAGACAAGGCTGATGTTAGCGCCTTTAGAAAAGCTATTTATCAAGCTATTGACAGTTCCCGTAACCGTAAAAACTACGATGAGCCATACGCTAACCCCTTACCTAAGTTGTATCACGAAAGAAGGGACGAGAGTGAAAAGGTTAGATTCTCTATCCCTAAGAAACGAGAGAACACCGTTAAGGAAAATCAGAACTAATTTTCTATTCGTCAGAGGGCTATCCTTCTTCTGTAAGATAAGCGTAAAAACAGCTCATCTTTCACATTGCTATGAATAAAAAATATCAGAACGCTTTCTTTATCTTTGGTCTTGCTGTGCTTATCCTCATGGTGACACAGCTTGACTTTGCACAAGTTTGGCAAGGGCTCAAGCATGCAGGCTACTGGTTTTTTGCAGCCGTTACGCTGTGGGCCTTTCTCTATATTTTCAATACGTCAGCATGGTACCTTATAATAAAAGGTGTGTGCCAACAAAGCACGAACGACGAAAAGCAGCCAACGGTCAACCCTCGACGCCCTGTTCCATTTGTGTGGCTGTATAAAATAACCGTATCGGGCTTTGCTTTAAACTATGCCACACCAGGCGGATTGATGGGAGGAGAGCCTTATCGCATTATGGAACTTGCGCCTAAAATTGGTACGGAAAGGGCCTCGTCATCGGTTATTCTGTATGCCATGACCCATATTTTCAGCCATTTTTGGTTCTGGTTCATAAGTATTTTTATTTTCCTTTTTACCCAAACCGTAACACCTTTATTAGCCATACTATTGGCAGCCATAGCGCTATTTTGTGTATTAGGCATTTGGTTCTTCACATCGGGCTACCGAAAAGGATTAGCCAATCGTATTATGAACCTTCTCCGCCACATTCCTTTCGTAAAGAAATGGGCACGTCCTTTTGTTGAGAAACATCGTGAACAGCTTAACACAATTGACGAACAGATATCGGCACTACATCGACAGAATCCACGATTTTTTGTAAGTTCGGTTTTACTTGAACTTGCATGCCGCATTGTTTCAGCGCTCGAAATATTTTTCATTCTGTTGGTTTTGATGCCTAATGCCAGCTATACCAGCTGTATTCTTATATTGGCTTTCACCTCCCTTTTTGCCAATATGCTCTTCTTTATTCCGCTACAGCTGGGCGGACGTGAGGGTGGTTTCTGGCTCTCTACAACAGCATTAGGACTAACTGCCAACGCAGGAATTTTCGTTGCACTGATTGTTCGTTTGCGCGAATTGGTGTGGACGGGCATTGGTTTGCTGTTAATCAAAATAGGAAAACGGAACAACTAATCTTATTTTATTTTACATTGCTAATCCCTTTTGTATCAAATGCTTGGTACAAAACACCCTTTTGCTGATATTACGACGACCGTCATACAACGTGTACGACGACTGTAGTACAACGCGTACTGCGGCCGTCGTACGCTCGTACTACGGCCGCCATACACCCATCTCAACAGCCTTTTTGCAAACACAGGACAGCACAACGACAAAAGCAATACATCTTTTTTAGATTACTTTTTCTGCCATCTTTACAGATTATATCAAAAAAAATATGTAAATTTGTCAGCCAATGAATAACTCAGAATTGCAAAAAATTAAACAACGCTATAACATCGTAGGTAACTGCGATGGGCTTGACCACGCCCTTGACGTGGCCTTGCAGGTAGCGCCTACCGACCTCAGCGTGCTCGTTATAGGCGAAAGCGGTGTGGGAAAAGAAATCATACCGAGGGTGATTCACGACAATTCACCTCGTCGGCGTGAGCGTTATTTTGCAATCAACTGCGGCTCTATTCCCGAAGGAACCATTGACAGCGAATTGTTCGGACACGAGAAAGGCGCCTTCACAGGCGCTGTAGGCGAGTCGGAAGGCTACTTCGGCGTGGCAAACAAAGGCACTATTTTCCTTGACGAAGTGGGTGAATTGCCGCTTGCTACGCAAGCACGCTTGCTGCGTGTGCTGGAGACAGGCGAATATATTAGGGTTGGCGGACAGGAAATTCGCAAGACTGACGTGCGCATTGTAGCGGCTACAAACGTAAACATGCGTAAAGCAATATCAGAGGGTCGTTTCCGCGAAGACCTCTATTATCGTTTGAACACCATTCCAATACAGATGCCTCCACTACGCGATCGTGGCAACGATATCGTGCTGTTGTTCCGTCTTTTCGCTATGCAAATGGGCGAAAAATATCATCTGCCTAAAATAACGCTCACTGAAGATGCCAAGCAACTGTTGCTGCATTATAAGTGGCCAG
This sequence comes from Prevotella sp., assembly GCA_013333285.2. Taxonomy (GTDB): domain Bacteria; phylum Bacteroidota; class Bacteroidia; order Bacteroidales; family Bacteroidaceae; genus Prevotella. Next base: position 11,186 of record JABCPF020000010.1, on the reverse strand, counting down.
GGAACGTTAGACAGCTGAAAAACATCACCGAACAAATGTCGGTATTAAGCGAAAATCGCGAAATCAGTGCAGAAGATCTGAAGAAATTCATACCCGAAGACCCAGAAAGCACGCAGCTGGCCACCATAAGCACACCCGGACAATATTCGTACGAGAACGAAAGAGAAGTGTTATACAAAATACTTTACGAACTTAAGGGAAATGTAGCAGATTTAAGACGTGACATGACAAGCCTGCGTAAGCAACTTGATGAAGCGCGTCAGCTGAGTGGTGCAGCAGCATATAACAGCAACTTTATTGCAGCCGACAGCACACAGTTGCCCGCAATTACCCCGTCAGCACCTATACAACACTACGCGTCGCTATCACCCGAAGAAGCTGAAGCTGAAGAAATTAAAGGAGAACCAGAGAGCCTTAACCTCAGCAATTTGGGCAGACAAATGGTTGAAAAAGCTTTAGAGCGGAACGGTGGAAATCGTAAAAAAGCAGCGCAAGAGCTGGGAATATCTGACCGTACACTCTATAGGAGAATTAAACAATACGGTTTAGAGAAAGACAAATAAACAAACTGGACAGACTACAATTCTGGATAAAACAAGACATGACATCAGAAATGAAAAATATTTACCTTTCAAAAAAATGGAACAACCTGTTGCAACACGTTTGCCGCACAACACATCGTGCGCACCGTGCTGTCGTTGCCATATTGGTATTATGTTTTTCGTTCTTCCTGCTAACGGGCTGCCGCGTAAGCTATAAGCTCAATGGAGCCAGCATCGACTATAGTAAAACCAAAACCATAGAGATTGCAGAGTTCCCTATTCGCAGCAGTTACGTATGGGGACCTATGGGTCCGATGTTCAACAACAAGTTGAAAGACATGTTCGCTGACCACACACGCCTACAACAGGTTAAACGTAACGGTGACCTTGTTTTATCAGGCGAAATTACGCAATACAGCCAACGTAACAAGTCGGTATCAAGCGAAGGATACTCGGCACAAACAGAATTATCAATCACTGTCAACGTAAGATTCACGAATAATAAGAATCACAAGGAAGACTTTGAAAAACAATTTACGGCCTCGCAGAGCTATGCCACCACACAAAGCCTGAATAGCGTTCAAGAACAATTGGTGTCGCAAATGTGTGACGACCTCATAAACCAGATATTCAATGCAGCTTTGGCTAACTGGTAAAGCCTTGTTAACCTGATAGAAAACGATAGAATCCTGTAACGAAAAATGGATATAGCATACCTCATTAAGCACCCTGAGCAACTCGACCGTGAGAGTCTTTACGACCTTCGCAGCCTGATAGCGCTATATCCTTACTATCAGACGGCAAGACTGTTACTGCTGCAGAACCTGTATATTCTGCACGATCCATCATTTAATGAGGAACTGCGCAATGCTGCATTATATATTTCTGATAGGCGAGTTATCTTTAACTTGATAGAAGCCGCTCACTATCAGCTGCCTTCTGCAAAGACAGAAGATCGCGTAATATCAGAAGAAAAATCGTTAAAAGACGAAAATCGCACGATATCTCTTATTGATAATTTCCTCGACTCTATTCCAGAAGAAGAGGTCAAAGAAGATAAGGAGAAAAGACGGAAACCTACCCCCGCCGATGCCGCTATTGATTATGTTTCTTACCTTCTCGAAATAGAAAACGAAGAGGGACGAGCAAAAGAGAAGTCGGCCACACCACAAATGAAGGGACAAAGTTTGATTGACAACTTCATTTATAACGAGGGAGGCAAGATACAACTGAAAGATTTGCCTGACTTTACGCCTAATACAGAGGAAGATCCTACGACGAAAGAAAAAGACGACGATGAAGGATATTTCACTGAAACTTTGGCTAAAATATACATCAGACAAGGGCGATATAACAAGGCTCTTGAAATAATTCAACGATTAAATTTGAATTATCCGAAAAAAAATGCTTACTTTGCAGACCAAATTCGTTTTCTCGAAAAATTGATATTAAATAATAAAAACAATAAGTAAAGAATTATGTACACATTTTTTGTAGCTCTCATCGTACTGGCTTCACTGCTGATGATCTTCATCGTGCTTATACAAGAGTCAAAGGGAGGCGGCCTTGCGAGCAACTTTTCATCTTCAAACGCCATCATGGGCGTGCGCAAAACAGCCGACTTTGTAGAAAAAGCGACATGGGCTCTTGCCGCTACAATGGTAGCTTTTAGCATTGTTTGTGCACACACTGCTCCTCAATCTTCAACCGCAGAAAGCGTATTAGAGAAGGCGGCCACACAAACACAAACAACCAATCCTACCAATACACAGGGATTTGGAGCCGCTCAACCTGCACAGGGCACACAAGGCGCAGCTACCAATAATGCAACACAAGCTCCTGCAGCAGATGCTCAAAAGGCTCCCATTGCTCCAGCAGCACCTGCAAAATAATAAATAAATTCTGCAAGGATAAGAAACCAATTCCAAAGGATTTGAAAATAAAACCTAACGGAATGGAGAATAATTTCCGAAAGATTTTAAAAAATAATCCAACGGAATGGAGAATAAATTCCAAAGTGATTGAAAACAAGCGCTAATGGAATATACGATTAATCCCCAAGGGTTGAGAAATAAAGCTTGAAGGAATATAGAATTAATTCTCCAAGGATAGGAAACAAATCGCTGCGGAATAAAAAATAAAAGAAAAAGAATGGGATTTATTTGGCAGTGTCATATAAATCCCGTAACTTTGCAACCGCTTTGAAACACTCAAAGTATTTCTAAATACGGTGGATGTAGTTCAGTTGGTTAGAGCGTCAGATTGTGGTTCTGAATGTCGTGGGTTCGAGTCCCATCCTCCACCCTTAAGGAAAGAAGCGGAGATTCTTATTTAAAGAATCTCCGCTTTTCTTTTGCCTTTTATTCTTCTCTTATATTTGATTTTCTGCAGGAAAACGCAAATATTCTGCTTAGGAAACACTCATCATCTATCTACTAAATATTAATATTTACAGCTTAAAACACTGAGTATGAGTTTGAGAATTGCTAAGCTTTACGCCTAAAAGTATAAAGTTGCGTCCTACAAAACATTAAGCTTTATCCTACGAAATACTAATGTTCAATCTACAAAATATTAGTATTTACAGCTTAAAACACTAAGCATGAGTTTGAGAATTGATAAGGTATACACCTAAAAATATAAAGTTTCATTCCGCGAAAGATTGAGCTTTATCCTACGGAATACTAATCTTCTGTCTACAAAACTGTAAGCACTACCGCATAAAATACTAATCTTTACAGCGCTAAACGCTAGTCTGCCACCTGTTTTACAGGCGAAGAGACTTTGGCTTTTTCATCTACAAAAGAAAGCTCTACCTGACGTTCACTGGTAATCTCAATTGAAATGGTAATGGTACTTTTACGATAAGGCACCGTCCAAAAAGCAGAATAAACACATTTGCCTTCAATAACAGCCCAAATATTATTCTCATTTCCCTTTTGATGATAAGGCGATTTGAAGAAAGCATAGTCGCTTTGGGGATTGCCATACTTAGCTGTCAGGTACTTTTTTACTGTGGAATAAAGCTTAAAAACTTTCTTTCCGTTTGTTGGAATTAAGCCAATATATGCCCTCGCAAGCTTATCATCAGAAGTGAATTCTGCTGCAGCACTATACACATTAAAGCCATCAAAGCGCAAATATTCATCAGGAAAACCATTTGCTCGCCACAGCAGGGAATTGCCTTGCTGACGTACGTTCACAATAATTGCATCAGGTGCATTCGTTTGAATTGCAGCTATCAAATCCTTTTTACTGCTTGCAAACGGAACACCCCAAACCATAACTTCTCGATTTTGCGCACAAATATCAACGCACAAAAATAACAATACAACAATAATTCCTGAAAATCTTTTCATATCTCCTTATACCAACCAGAACACATTTATTTGAAAAACAATAAAAATAAAAATGAAAAGGGCCATAGAAAACCACATTTCGTCTCTACGGCCCTATCCTTTTAATCGCGACCTTCGTCCACAATGGGATACAGTTCTATGAATTCTCCTTGATGTCTTTGCCCATCATTAATGATATCTGCCACTTTTTCCCCAATCACATCAGGCTGATGCGAACCCGGACCGCTGTAATGATCATTCAGATCAGTACACGTAGCGCCTGGGTGAATATCAAATATTTCAACGGGAATTTGCTTTTTATCAAACTCCATTGCCATAATAGACGTCATCACATTTTGTGCAGCCTTACTTGCCACATACGCCATAGGGTGCCAATAAGGACTTACTTCAGTAGGCACCGTTATGTTGACTATACGACCCTTGTTTTGCGTCAAAAGCGGCAGAAGCGCCTTTGTTAAACAGAACGTTCCGATATAATTTACCTGCACCGTTTCAGCAACATCAATAAGACTGGCTTCATAACTCATCACCTCCATATCGCCAGGAATACCTGCATTATTAACAAGGAGATTTAAATCAGGGTGATTCTTACTGATTTCGGCTGCCGAAACCTCCAGAGAATCATTATCAGAGAGGTTCACATACTGCCAGCCTGCCGTCTCAATGCCTTCAGCTTTTAGCTGTTTGATGGCAGCCTCTGCCCGCTCCTGACTGCGAGCTCCCATAATCACTTGCCAACCACTTTTACCAAGATAGCGAGCAATTTCGAAGCCAATACCCTTATTGGCTCCAGTAACTAAAACTTTTTTCATTATACAAATTATAAAAATTAGAAGCTGTGCTCCTCAGTTATCCACTCGTCGGGCGACGTCATGCTGATATGAAATGAAGCATTAGCCGTTTCGTCAAAAAGACTACCGCTGTAGCGCGATATCATATTACGGCGCGCAGGAACACGGAAAGTTATTTTCCGTTGTATTTCATCATCAGTCTTAAACGTCTCAACTGTCATATTAAGTGTATCTTTTTCACTTTTCGGAAAGGTGTAAATTTCGAACGTTTTCGATTTTCCGACATCGCTTCCACTTAGTCCAAACGACTTGTACTGCAAATTAACGGTCACCCCTACTCCTTTTACAGCATCGAAAGTAGTGCCACCTCCTGTGTAAAAACAGTAAACTTGCGAAAATCCTTCTGGCACAACATCAGTCATTACCAGCTGGAATTTAGCCACCGCGCGCCTTAAAGAAACATTTACCGTGCCTGCATTCTCTACGTTTATCTCTTCAAAATCGTAGAACGTATCGGTCACATCTTTTCCAAATGCAATACGTTCGGGATCGGTTGTTGCAGGATTTTTCTCTGCGTTATGCGCCAGCACCAGCAACTTATAGCGCCCAGGCTCTACCCTTAAAGCCACTGTTCCAAAGTTCTCGCTGCCCACATTCTGATTAGCATATTTCACCCTTTTGCCATCTTTATATAATGCAAAGCACAAATGATGACAAGCTTCGGCCACATTTGTGGTACGTGTAACATCACTAAAAGCTTGTTTTGCAGCAGAAATGTCACCGAAAGGCACCAACTCAATCTGATTCACATTAACGGTAAGTGTTACCTTTTCGCCTGTCTTACTTTCTTTACCACCGTCCTCATTGCCGTCAATTGCCACCTTCTGGCAAGAGCCAAGCACGAGCGTTAGGGCGCAACACACGGCCCAAATAGGTTTAAATAATAAGTTCATTAGTTTATTGTTTAAAGATTTCTCTATCTGCAAATATAGATATTTTATATATAACTAACTATCCCAACAATAAAAAATTTCGGCTGTAAAGCTAAAAAGCGTACCTTTGTACCTATAAAACTGGCATACAAATGTTTCTAAATCGATTATTGGGCTTTGACGCATCGTCAATGAAGATGCGCACCGAGGTAGTAGCAGGAGCCCCTACTTTTCTTACCATGTGTTATATTTTAGCCGTTAATCCTGCCGTGCTTAGCATTACGGGCATGGACAAAGGCGCACTGTTTACGGCTACAGCTATTGCTTCGGCTATCGCTACCCTCCTACTTGCACTAATGGCAAAGCTTCCCTTTGCACAGGCACCAAGCATGGGCTTAAACGCGTTCTTCGCCTACACACTGTGTCAAGCCTTGCATTACACGTGGCAACAGTCGCTCGCTATCATGCTTATCGAGGGGTTATTATTTATACTTATTACCTTCTTTAACGTGCGCGAGGCTATTCTTAACGCCATACCCACCAACCTTCGTCATGCTATATCGGTAGGTATTGGCATGTTTATCGCATTCATTGGATTAAAGAACGCAGGTGTTATTGTTGCCTCGCCAGCTACCTTTGTCACCTTAGGCAAGTTCACCCCTACGGCTATTCTCGGTATCATTGGTATTATATTGAGCGGCGTTCTCATGGCACGCAAGGTGAAAGGAGCCTTATTTCTCAGTATTATTGCAACCACAATTATTGGTATTCCTTTAGGTGTGACCCAATTTCCAGACCATTGGCTGCCTGTTTCTATGCCCCAAAGCATTAGTCCTATCTTCTGCAAGTTCGATTTTCAAGGCCTGTTTACTACAAAAACCATAATGGTTGTTATCTCGCTTTTGCTGGTTAACATCTTCGATACCGTGGGTACATTAGTAGGACTGGCTTACAAAAGTCGTATTGTTAACGCCGATGGCAGCATACCACATATCAAGGAAGCCATGATGAGCGATGCCATAGGCACTACCTGTGGAGCCTTTCTCGGATCAAGCACACTCACTACTTACGTAGAAAGTGCGGCAGGAGTTGCAGAAGGAGGCCGCAGCGGCATGACCTCATTTGTTGTTGGACTGCTCTTCTTAATATCGCTTTTCCTCTCGCCTATCTTCATGCTCATTCCCTCAGCAGCCACAAGCGGTGCGCTGGTTCTGGTGGGCGTGCTCATGCTCGACAGCGTGAAACTTCTCGACCTGAGTAATATCAGCGAGGCTTTTCCAGCCTTCATTACCATGATTACCATGGTATTATGTTACAGCATAGCCGACGGAATATGTCTCGGAATATTGAGTTACGTTATTCTGAAGCTTTGTACAGGCCAGAGCAAACAACTTAATCCTACACTTATTATTCTCTCACTTATTTTTATTGCCAACTTTATACTGGGCTAAATACGCCATACCACCAGATTATTTACGGTGTATTAGTCACCCGTTCATGTTGTAAAGTTAAATGTGCTACGGCCGTCGTACACATCGTATCACGGCCAACATACAACATGTACTACGGCCGCCGTACACATTATACGACGGTCGTAGTACAAACGTAATTATTTACTAATAACATTAAGCTTATATTGTAATGCCCCTATCAAAAGGGCAAATAAACTTTATATGCACAACGTTTACTACCTTTTAATACAAACCCCATCAAATGTAATATTTTCCTCATAATGCCGAAGAAAAAGTATTTTGTAATATTCTATACAACAACTCTTTTCTGTATATTTTATGTATAAACGAACGTTAAAAAAGCAATTCGAAGAAATAATATACGAAAAAATTAACAAAACAAAAGAAATTACTTCATATCTTTACAAAATAAATCAAAAATTACGAACTCATAAACCCATACCAGATATTTACACGTCATAAGTCTGGAGTATTGAATTTTCATAACCATACTGTTTTATATGCTACAAGATCAATTTATCAAGCGTCTACTACTTATCATTGTCTTCGGTGTTATTTATATCTACACGATGATGAAGATGGCAAGTTGCAATTCTGTGGAAACAACGCCACAAAAGCATATAGTGTTAAAAATCATAGGTTCTGTAATTATCATAGGAGGTATAATGTGCCTAATAATGGGTATATTTTTGCTAATGCAGGTGCAATATCCTGAGCGGACTATAGATTTTTCATATAGTGTAAACCAAATTGTTCGTACTTCAGACAAATATGTTATATGGGGATATCCAACATCAGAGCAAAACCATGCAATAATGAGTATTACAAATGTTTTTTCAAGTATAGCATTGGCTGCATATTGTTTCCTCTATAAAAAGTCAGATAGAACGTGGTGGAAGAGAATTCTTAGATTCTTCTATGGATTGTTGATGTATGCGTTTTATTGTTCTGCGACAAACTTTCATTATTTCGATACTACAGAAATGGTGGCACCTGGTCTTTTTTGTCTGATGGCTGGACATACGTTGAAAAAGGTAAAGAAATGGGATAAGCAAAAAACACAATTAGCAAATCAACAAAGATTTGTTGCCATACATAAAATGATGGATGAAAAATTTAGTACTGATACTAACAAAGAGGCAGAAAGTCGATTTATGCATCAGAATGAAGATTTGAATGTGAATGACTCAGATAAAGAAAACGAAGAAGAATACACTGATATATCTATATATAAAAACATTCTTCATGCCGAACAAGACTATGAAGATAAAGATTCTGACTATAACATGAATACTATTAAATATTGTAGGCACTGTGGTAACAAGGTGGATTACGATAGTTCTAGGTATTGTAAATATTGTGGAAAGGAACTTTAAAATAAGAATAGGCCATAATCATTTTAGATGCATAATAGATATGGAAAAAAACAAGTCTTTTTGTCGCTACTGTGGCAAACTTATAGATGAGGATGCATTATTTTGTACTTATTGTGGAAAACGACAAAATGTAAATACGAGAACAATAGATAATCTTGTGCCATATTTTAGAAAAGTGATACTTTCAATATACGAATCAAACAGAGTTAATTGGCCTAAAATAAAAGTTAATTGGCCTAAAATAAAGAAATGGGTAATACGTTGTTTGATCTTGCTAATTACTCTTATTGTAATATGGTTAATAATATTACTTGGATCTTGGCTATATGGCTTACATTTGGCATCTGAATGGACAAAAGAGGACGAACTTCGTGAAACTATTGCTCTAAAAGATATAACTAAGGCAAATGGTATAGCAATGGATTTGTTTAAAGAAAGCGTAGAAAATGCACACTTGTACAGCTACTTGTGTAAGGAAGAATGCAATTTTGACCATATAAAACGTGGCATAATAATATTACGTAATGCCGCAGAAAAAGGTAATGCTGATGCTCAATTTACATTAGGAACTATATATGCAGGTGCTCATTATGAGCTTTATTATAAAGAACCATTTTTTTGGAGAAACCATGGTTTGCATTCTACAATGCTTGACGAAGATATAGATTTTAAAAAAGCGGCATATTGGTATACATTGGCAGCAAAACAAGGTCATGTTATGGCATTGTACAACCTAGGTCAATTATATCGAACTGGCGAAGGTGTGAAACAAAATTTTGTTAAGGCGACTGAATTAATGAGGACTGCTGCAGAGCAAGGAGAACCTCTCGCTCAACTTTCTTATGGGGATATGTTTAGAGATGGCGAGGCTTGTTTTCGTATCGTTACTGATTCAATACAAGAGGAGACTTATATTACAAATATAAGAATAGCAAAAGAATGGTGGAAAAAATCTCTTAAAGATGGAAATAAAGAAGCAATAGAAAGATTGGAACAAATATACGAGTAGAGTGCCATATAAAGGAAAATGATGCTGTTTTGTGATTATACAACTGGTGGTAAAACGGTACGCCAATGGCTAAGTACTCAAAGTTATGATGCTCAATATAAATTTGGAATTAAAACATTAAAGAAATTTGGATGGAATCCTTAAAAAAAATAGAAACGGCTTATAGGAAGTTTGAAGAAGCTGCGATAAAGCATGCTGAAGCAACAGAAACAGGTAATTACGCACAAGCAAACAAAAGCTATCAGGTAATAGCTAAAAGTGCTCGTTATTTAAAAGAGACAAATAGCCTAAAGCAATTGTCTAAACTTCTAGATAGCGAATCTGTTGGTGCTCGCATGTGGGCTGCAACATATCTTTTGCCTATTTTTGAACGCAATGCTATGCAAATATTGCAAAGTATTGCAAGTGGTAATAATATTCATTCGCTAACAGCTAAAATGACTATAGATGAGTGGGAAAAAGGGACCCTGGTATTATAACCCAGTAATGCTCCAAATTGGGAGTTGTCAGAATAACTACTTGATAATCAATTTGGTTCTAAATAATTAGGTATAAGAGGGTGTGTCAAAATGTTCAAATCCTCTTTTTACTCCCCCCTTTACCTTGTCTACCACATAATTCATTATTTACTTCAGCTATGCTGCTAATTTCATATAAAATGATTTGTTGGGCCTTAAATAGCCTATATAAACTTGTATAGAGCACCTGACGGTGACTAAAAGTACCTCCATAATGGCTTTTAGTTCCTTGAGATTGGTTTTCTGCACAAGTTTCATCCCCCTCATAAATATCAAAATAACCGCTATCATTAAGTTATTAACTCTTTGGTAGCGGTTATTCTTTACAAATGATAGCCGTCTTTACAGGGAATCAAGTTTTGTTCCCTAAACCTATCTTAAAAACATTGATAATCAGATACTCAATTCTTTAACTCCAAATTTGGAATATTACCAATTCAACCAACGAGTATTCTTATTTTAATTTCAATTCGCGATATCCATATTCCCATTGTTTGACATCCGAATAATACGTTTTATTGTAATCCATAGACATGATAAATGATAGTGTAAAGGCCGTATCATTTACGACATCATAAAATAATGTATTTGATCCCTCGCCATTAGTAAAACCAATTTCTCTTAGAGTTTTAGGAATCTTATGATGTTCCAGCCTGAACCTTTCTATTTTCTCGATAATCTGATTACCTTTGTTAGTCAATTCATTTTCCCTCTTATCTTTAAGAAATAAAAATAAGAGCAAAAACAAGAGTACGCTTATTATTATGGTGAAAAGTTTCTTTTTCATTTTATGGATTATTCTGTGTATAAACAGGGATTGTTGTCTTGTTGGTGCGTGAAGGAGCTTTTTTAGGTTCTTTCTTGTACGTTGTCAAACAAAAGTGCACAACTGCAAATATAGTTATTATTACCCTAATATTACGCTAGGGACCACGTTTTGTTTTAAGTATAAATCTGATGACACTAAAGTTGAATTTGTTCAGAATGTCAGTATTAATAAGATTCACTAGTATAGTAATAAACTGCTCTTTTTATGTGCTAATTTCTGTAACTTCTCCAAAGTCTTGTTTATTAATTAATTATTTGATTTTTTTTACCGAAGGGTATCTTTTATTTTTTCCTTATAAATACAAAAAATGAGATAACGACAAAGAATAGCACATAGGCTATGTTTACGTATTCGCCTT
>JABCPF020000009.1 GCA_013333285.2 Prevotella sp. | reverse complement strand
TGCAGGAAATAAAGAAAGGCAGGTATCTCGGCTTTCAGCTTTTGCAGAAAGTCGGTGTCGTCACTATCAAGCCTGTTTATTTTTCTTACCCAATATCGGTTTTCTCCCACATCAATGATGACAGGGAGTAACTCGTTATTGGAGCAGAGCACGAACTTAGCAAAGAAGGAGATTTCGTCTCTGTCTTTGCCTTTTGCTTCCACCTTATAAGAAAGTGTCGTACTGAGGTTTTTGAGCCGCTCGCTATCTTCCCTGCGGTTGAGCAAAACTTCGTCCACAACGATAAGCAGTTTCCCTGCCCAATCAGCATTGAACTGGCTGCGAAAGTCCTCATTCGTGTTGAAAGTTACATTATTCTGGAAGACAGCTTTAAGGAAATTAAGGAATGTACTCTTGCCTGTATTCCTTTCTTCTGAAACCATCAAAAGGATGGGAAGTTTCTGCACGGGTTGGAGATAGAGTAACTGCAAGTAGTCTATGCCCAACTCATATTGCTCCCCGAAAATGTGATGTACCAGGGATTCGATGTGTGGAAACTCTCCTTCTTTTGGCTGGTGCCCTATTGGTTCATAGAGATTAAGAAACTTATCGATCACAGGTTGATAGTTCACATGGTTGGGAACTGTGCAAAAGCCGTCATACTTTGGGACTGTGGCTATGAAATCCTTTCCATAGTCCTGCCGCAATGTCTCATTGTTCCACACAATACGCTTTTTGGCGAAACCGCCATTGATGCGTGGTTGGTTCACAATCTTGTATAAGGTTGTGCCAACACGGATAAAATCTTCGTGTGCCATAAGTTACTTCTGCATTAAAGGTTTGCTGCCCATGATATACCTTTGGGCTTCTTGATTTTTCTGTGCAGAAGTTTTAATAGGGTTCTGCCGTAGCCATGCTTCAAGTTCTGCTTTCTCAAAGTAAAGCATCTTTCCTTGTGGCTTGTAATGCGGTATCAAGTTCCCAGAAGTAAGTTTGTAGAGATAACTCTTGGATAGATTTAAGAACTTGCTTGCTTCCTCGAAACTAAGCACGTTCTTGTTCATGAAAACCAGTTGTTCGAGTTCTTCAACTCGCGTTTCTAATGTTTTGTCCATATTGCAAACATTTTGAATTAAACAATATGAAGGTGCACCTTCGCTAATTATTCGTTAACGAGGGCAAAATTAGAAACGATAAAAGTAATTGGCATTGAGCAATGTTTGAGGTATCAACCTATGCTCAACCTTTTTTCAGTTGTTTGATGTATTTATCAATAGTTTCCCATCCTTTCGGCTGCTTCATATTGATTTGGTCTGTTGCAGTGGAAAGATCGGTGCGTGTCAGTGATGTATCTTTTGTCTTCCCTAATACAAGTTCATTACGAGCAATCGCAGATTGCCATTCATCTGTAATGAATCCTTTCAGATTAAGACTCTGCATGAGATATGCCAGTTGGCGGTTGTTGTTTGATTTCAAGACACCTTTTAGTTTACAAGCAAAGAAGTCTTTGAGAATATTGGAGGATATGTTGGTCGTGAATAATTGAATTTCGTTGATGCAAGTGGTAAGAATCTCTATTTGCTCTTCCGTAAAATCAGATTGAAATGGATTTATTTCTTTACCAACAATGACAGGTTTCTTTTTCTGCTCACATGGTTCATCGTTTACCAAAATTGAAGAGCGAGGCTGAACGGTTTGTACCTCTGTCAATTCTATGCGGTCTATTTCTCCCATGAGATATTCTGTGTAGCGTTCATACAAAATAGCATCGACAAGATAAGAGAACATCGGCAGGGCATCATTATAGTAGATATGTGCCTCAATGTACTTTGCATATTCAAATGAAGATACGGGGAAAGAGGTATATTTCTGTTTTTGTTCTTTGGTCAGTGATTCAAAAAAGGTACTTTCCCACAAGAAGTCGCCAGCATTGTAGTACTCCTCTACACATGCGAGAGCAGAATGATTGAGATAGATGGAAGAAAGTTCATCGGTTATTCGGATATATTCTTTCTGCAAAATCTCTTTGAACTGTATATTGTTGATGCAACCTTTCTTCCTCAGAATATTTCCAATGAGCACATTGTAGGTCTGCGTAATGCAATAGCTTAATATTCGTTGAATACTGTCAAGCTGTATCTTTAGATTGTCATTTTCCATTTTTTCAATTTTCTAAGATAGGTATTGTTTACAAAGATAGGGCATTCGTTGGAGAAAAAGCCAAGAAAGGGAAATAAACAGAATAAAAGGGAAGAGTTGTCGTTAATTAAATATAAAACTAAGAGGCGAAAAGCTATAAAAGTACACCTTTCTCATTGTTTTGTTACAAAGTACACTTTTAGTACATACTGAAAAAGAAAAATCCCTTGTAAATCAGCGATTTACAAGGGATTTGTAGTACCCAGACTCGGGCTCGAACCGAGATGGATTGCTCCACTGGTGTTTGAGACCAGCGCGTCTACCTATTCCGCCATCTGGGCATTTTTGTAAGAAATGCGAGTGCAAATGTACGATGAAATTCTGGAATAACAAAAAATAAGAGAAGAAAAGTAAAAAGATTAAGTAAATGAAGACTAAAATAGATAGATAACATGGGAGAAAAATTAGAAAAGGATTGAAAGAGTTTTGATGAAGGATTGAAAGGGTTTTGATGAAGGATTGAAAGGGTTTTGATGAAGGATTGAAAGGTTTTTGATGAAGGATTGAAAGAGTTTTGATGAAAGATAAAAGGATTATTGGAAGAAGATTGAAATGGTTTTGGAAAAAAATACAAGAAATTTGGGGAGAAGATAAAGGTTGTATTGGTAGGAGATAAGGGTTGTATTGGCGGGAAATAAGAGTTGTATTGGAAGAAGAGGATTGGGGTATTGGAAGGAAATGGAAGAATTATGGAAAGAAGGTCAGAGAGGTATTACCAGGAGTTCAGAGAGGAATTGGGAGAAGATAATGTTGTTGTTAGTGCAATATGACGAAGAAAACAGAAGGGGTAGAGAGATATATTAGAAAAAAGGTATAGAAAAAATGGAAGAGGATAAGAGGATTATTAATTAATGTGTATTGCTACTTATGTATATGTTATTATGCAAAAGTAAATGGGATATCGAAGAAAAACAAATACGATTTTAGGCTTAAGATAGGAGGTTTAAAGGCTTTTTATCTATGAATTATGGGCTAATAGTGCATAGAGTGTGCGCTTTTGGAGAGTGTACGGCGGCCGTAGTACACATTGTATGACGACTGTGGTACGAACTGTATGACGGCCGTAGTACACGTTGTATGCCGGCCGACGTACAAGCAGCAAAATATCAAAGAAATACAAGCAGATAACAACAGAAACACAAGCAGATAACAATAGAAACACAAGCAGATAACAATAGAAATACAAGCAGATAACAATAGAAATACAAGCAGATAACAATAGAAATACAAACAGATAACAACAGAAACACAAACAGATAAGAAAAGAAACAGGAAGGAGAAAACGGAAAAGGTGGAGCTAAAAGAGAAAATCACAAGAAATAAATGCCCCAAAGACAGATGCAAAACATATTTAAAATTAGAAGTTTGAGGAGAATTAATAAAACATAAATGCCCCAAAGACAGGTGCAAAACATATTTAAAATTAGAAGTTTGAGGAGAATTAATAAAACATAAATGCCCCAAAGACAGGTGCAAAACGTATTTAAAATTAGAAGTTTGAGGAGAACTAGTAAAACACAAATGCCCAAAAGAAAGAACGAATAAATCATACTGATACAAGCACAGAAAAATAAAAGAGCAAACGATTTTCTGTTAAAAAACGGAGAAATAGAACAACTGAAAAGAAGAATATTACACATCACCTCTACCCTACTTCAACCTTACTTAACCTGTTTACGAATAAGCCACCGAAAATAGGATAAGAATTTTTGTTGCTCCACGCTTTATTTGCTATCTTTGTAAACCGATGACGCGATATAAACAAGCAAGATAATCTGCGTCGTTACCTAAAAATTTTCGCCCTTAAACAGCCAAAAATGTACGATATATGTAGCATCGGGCATATTACCCGCGACAAAATTATCACTCCCCAACGCACGGTTTACATGGCCGGTGGCACGTCTTTTTATATGTCGTACGGTATTAGTCGCCTACCCCAAAAGGTTAGTTATCAGTTGGTAACAAAGGTGGGCGAGGGTCAGATGCCTGAAGTTGAGAAAATAAAACAGCTTGGTCTTGACGTGATATGCTACCCAAGCCGACACACTGTTTACTTTGAGAACAAGTATGGAGCCAATAGCGACAACCGCACTCAGCGCGTTTTGGCTAAGGCTGACCCTTTTACGGTTGAAGAAATGAAGCCTTTACAGGCACGCATTTTTCACTTAGGTAGTTTGTTAAACGACGATTTTTCGGCTGAAGTAGTAGAGTTTCTCTCTGAAAAAGGCCTCATCTCCATTGACGTACAAGGCTATCTGCGTGAGGTTCGAGGTGAAGAAGTGCATGCCATTTCATGGGAAGAAAAGGAGAAAATTTTAAAACACACCGATATGCTCAAGCTAAACGAGCACGAGATGAAGGTGATTACCAACTCGGATAACCCTCGTTCCGTAGCCGAAAAATTAGCTACTATGGGCGTAAAAGAGGTGATTATCACCTTAGGAAGTTACGGTGCGGTTATCTATGCAGACCGTAAATTCTACGAGATTGATGCCTACAAACCACGCGAAATTGTTGATGCCACAGGCTGTGGAGATACTTTTTCAACAGGTTATCTGTACTGTAGAGCGCAGGGTATAGGCTACGAAGAAGCAGGAAAATTTGCAGCTGCCATGTGCACACTGAAGTTAGAGCACAGCGGGCCTTTCGATAAAAGCATAGAAGATATTCAGAATGTCATCAACTTAGGACGATAATGCGCCAAAGTTGACACTATTTAAGACGGTCGAGTTCGGCAGCAAGGGCTTCTTTTGTAATAAATTTCAACCCCTCGTCCATCGTTAAAAGTTGGTCGGCATAGCGCAAAGCAATGTCGAGATCGTGTGTAGACAACAGCACTATTTTCCCTTGTTCATGTGCCATCTTGGCCAATAATTTCATCATATTCACCTTGCTCGGATAATCAAGAAAAGCTGTTGGCTCGTCTAAAAGCACAACAGGAGCTTGTTGTGCTTGCGCTTTGGCAATCATAACCTTTTGTCGTTCGCCATCGCTTAGCGTGGAAACATCACGCTGAGCCAAGCTGCTGATGCCCACATCATGCAAGGCTTCAGAAACCACAAGGCGGTCGGCTTCCGACTGTAATCCCCAAAAGCCTGTATAAGGCATACGTCCCATGCCCACCATTTCGTTGACAGTGATGTGTGTTACATCTATTTTCTCAGTAAGAACTACGCTTACAAGGCGCGACAAATTGGCCCTTGAAAGCACGTCTAAACGATGTGATTGTTCACCAATAACAAGATTTATCTCGCCCGATAATGCAGGTTGGAAACCAGCAAGCGTACGCAAAAGCGTGGTTTTTCCTAAACCGTTACGTCCTATTAAGCACGTAAGGCTTCCGCCTTTGAGACAGGCCGATAAGTTGCTGGCAACCTCTCGGTGGCGATATCCTATTGTTAAATGGTTGATTTCTATACGATTCACCTTGCAAAGATAGCGCTTTTTTAGCTGAACCACCGATGTATATGCTCGTTTTTCTCTACCTTTGCACATCAAGATGAGTGAAGTTTTGTCCATACAAGCCCTGCAACAACAGCGACTGTTACTACAATTGGAGTATCAGGCTGAGAAAGAAGCGTTTCGCAAACAAACCGAGGCCATGGGCATTGGCCGCAAGATTAAACGCGGCGATGCATGGTATCCGTTACGCGTGGGCAAAGGTTTCTACAACTCACTTAACCAGTATGCCCTTGAAGTTTTTCGCACGACCGATACCGATACCGAACATAATTTTGAGTTTGGTAAGCCTATTGTGTTCTTCCGCCTTTCGGCAAAGGGGAATCAGAAAATTGTAGTCGCGAAAAACAATCAAAATAAAGACAATATCCCAACGGCAACAGCACAAAACGTTGACAGCAGTGCGACCGAAGTTCAATATATGAAATTTACGGGCACCGTATCGTATGTTGATGGTGATCGCATGGTGGTTATCGTGCCTGAAGGTCATGTTCTCGACATACAAAGTAGCGAAACGACAGTGGGTGTGCAGCTATCATTCGACGAAACCTCATATCAAACCATGTTCGATGCGCTGGCACGTGTTATCGCTGCTAAAGGTAACCGCATGGCTTATCTGCGCAACCTATTCTATTCTACAACGCCAGCCGAACGCTTTAGCTTCGAAGCTATGCGCTTTCCGTGGCTTAACGCTTCACAGGAAAAAGCGGTAAACGAAATTCTGTGGGCCAAAGACGTAGCCATTGTACACGGTCCGCCTGGCACGGGAAAGACAACTACATTGGTTGAAGCTATCAACGAGACGTTGATGCGTGAGAGTCAAGTATTGGTGTGTGCGCAAAGTAATATGGCCGTCGACTGGATAAGCGAGAAGCTTGTTGACCGTGGGGTAAACGTGTTACGCATTGGCAACCCTACGCGTGTAAACGATAAAATGCTGGGCTTTACGTACGAACGGCGTTTCGAAGCCCATGCCGACTATCCTCAACTATGGGCTATTCGGAAAGCCATTCGGGAACTTCGACAGCAGAAAAAGGGCCGTGACGAACGCTTTCATCAAAAGATGGAGCGACTGAAATCGCGTGCGGCCGAACTGGAAATTCGCATCAACGCCGAAATTTTTGGTGAGGCACGTGTTATCGCTTCAACGCTTGTGGGTGCGGCTCATCGCCTTTTGGAAGGGCGACGATTTGAAACAGTGTTCATTGATGAAGCGGCACAAGCTCTTGAAGCAGCCTGTTGGATTCCGCTTCGTAGGGCTTCACGCGTTATCCTTGCTGGCGATCACTGTCAGCTTCCGCCCACAGTGAAAAGTATGGCAGCCTTAAAAGGCGGACTCGGTAAAACGTTAATGGAACGCCTTGTCGACATTAAGCCAACGTGTGTAACGCTACTTCAGACACAGTATAGAATGCACGAGCAGATTATGCGCTTCAGTTCCGATTACTTTTATGGTGGTAAAGTGGAAACGGCACCGCAAATCAAGTATCGTGGAATATTAGATTACGACATTCCGATAGAGTGGGATTCGCCACAAGAAACAATGCAAACTGACGGCTCTGACCACACAGGCGAGACCTTTGTAGGCGATACTTACGGACGTATTAATAAAGGAGAAGCACAGCTTACGCTCGATAAACTTCAGCAATATTTCAATAAAATAGGCAAGCAACGCATATTAGACGAACGCATTGACGTTGGTGTGATATCACCTTATCGAGCACAAGTGCAATATTTAAGGCAGTTAATCAGCAAGCGCGACTTCTTTAAGCCGTTCCGAAAACTTATTAGCGTGAATACCGTTGACGGCTTTCAAGGTCAAGAACGCGATATCATCATCATCTCAATGGTGCGTGATAACGAGCAGGGACAGATAGGATTTCTGCGCGATTTACGACGTATGAATGTAGCCATTACACGCGCAAGAATGAAACTTATCATTCTTGGCAATACAGCAACACTCACAAAACACCCCTTCTATAGGCAACTATACGAATATATTCAGGAAATAAAAGGATAACAAATTAAACAAGACAATGATGGCAAACACCAACGATATGACGGTGGGATCGCCTACAAAAGACATCCTTCGTTTCTCTATTCCTCTTATATTAGGGTATATTCTGCAGCAGATGTACCAAATCATAGATGCCGTTATCGTAGGCAGATGGATTGGTGTAGGCGCTTTAGCCGCAGTGGGAGCTTCATCAAGTATCATGTTTTTAATCATGGGCTTTTGTAACGGAGCCTGTGCAGGTTTTGCTATTCCGATAGCACAGGCCTTCGGTGCCAAAGATTTCGGGAAGATGCGATGCTATGTAAGTAACGCCATTAGGTTGGGAGTGGTGTTTGCTGTGGTCATAACCCTAATGAGTTGTGCGCTATGTACACACATCTTGCGGCTTGTAAATGCGCCTCACGACATCTTTGAGGACGCGTGGATATTCCTTTTTCTGCAGTTTGTTGCGATACCGTTTACTATAGCGTACAACCTTTTGGCAGGATTTATTCGTGCATTAGGCGATTCGAAGCAACCGTTCTACTTTCTTATTTGTTCCGCACTGGTCAATATTTTACTGGATATTGTATTTATCTTGATGATGGGAATGGGTGTTGAAGGTGCTGGAATTGCCACACTTTTATCGCAGGCTTTCTCGGCCGTGCTGTGCTTATGGTATATTCGTAAACACCTAACCATTCTTATTCCACAGGGTAACGAACGCAACTTTGATAACAAACGAATAGCTATTTTGCTCAATAACGGCGTGCCAATGGGCTTGCAATTCTCGATAACAGGCATTGGAATTATCATGCTTCAAAGCGCAAACAACGCGCTTGGTACGCTTTATGTGGCATCGTTTACGGCAGCCATGCGCATTAAATACCTCTTTACCTGCGTGTTTGAAAACATAGGAGTAGCCATGGCTACGTACTGCGGGCAAAACATTGGTGGCAGAAAGGTAGAACGAATACAACAGGGTATTCGGTCGGCTGTGATGATCATGTTGGCTTATTTCGTAATAACCATTGCTATTATCTATCCTTTTGCTGACGAAATGATGGCGCTTTTCGTGAACGAGAGTGAGCAAGAAGTTATTAAAAATGCAGCTTATTTTATGCGAATTGCTAACTATTTTTATCCTGCTTTAGGCCTTCTTACCATATTCCGATATAGTATTCAGGGGCTCGGATATAGCATGTTATCCATGCTTTCGGGTGTTATGGAAATGATTGCACGCTGCGGTGTCAGCATCTGGCTTGTGCCTACACTATACTTTACTGGTGTATGCTTTGGCGATCCATTGGCTTGGGTAGCTGCCGATATGTTCTTAATTCCTGCCTATTTCTGGCTTTACAAAAGAATAAGACGTAATCAAGCTGCTACGATTGCAACGAATCAATAATATGATTGTGTAGAAAAGAAAACTGCTGTACATCGAACTTACGTTGGATATACAGCAGTTTTTTATTGCGATTCCTATAAAATTCTATTTAAAATAGCGGCTAACGAAACGCTTTATTATACGTTCATATTCAAGCGGATAATCTTTATAGCTTTCCGCATGTGCTGTATTGCGAAATACAATAAGCTCTTTGGGTGCGGGCTTAGCGTTATAAAGCGGATACACCATGCGCGTAGGCACGTAGTTATCATTACCTCCATGAATGAAAAGCATAGGCTTTCGGCACTTCTTTACCTGCTCAAGGGGCGAGGCTTCACCAAAGCTCCAGTCATACTTTAGCTTACTAAGAGCCGATGTAGTATACAAAAGGGGGAATTCTGGTAGGCCAAATTGCTTCTTCATTTCTGAAGAAAATTCGTCCCATACCGACGTATAACCACAGTCTTCAACAAAGCATTTAACAGCAGGTATGGTTGTTTCACCCGCCACGCACATCGTAGTCGCCGCCCCCATTGATACACCATGTATCACAATTTTCGATTGTTTGGTAGAATCGCGCCATAGCGAATCGGCAATGTTTATCCACTGAAGTACGTCCAATCTGTCAAGCCAGCCCATTTGATGAGCCTTACCTTCGCTCTTGCCGCAAGCGTGAAGATCGGGCAAAATCACATTAAAGCCCATGCCTCGATGATAAATTCGCGCAAGGTTTAGATAGTCAACGGCACAATCAGTATAGCCATGAACTACCACCGCTATACTGTTAGAGCGCTGCGATGCCGCAATCATCAGTGCATGGTGACGGTCACCATCTTGTCCCATAATAAAAGTATCACGTATAGCTCCCGCCGATTGCAGCGAATCAACCCAAGCTTTAACGTGCGGGTAACGAGTGAAAAGTCGTGTGTATGCTTTTGTATAATCGCGTCCACGATTGTTTGAAGGTACAAGCGATATTGCCATCATATAGATGCTTGCACCTAAAATCATAATCAGAATAAAGCCAACAACAAGTGAGGTAACTGCCAAAAACTTATGCTTAATCATATATTTCGGTTTGTTTTATTGTAGTTAAGAGAGTATCAGAAGACGCAAAGCGATGAATAAAATTAAAATAAAGAAGAAATGAAATTTATGGAAAGAAGGAGTTTTATTGAGAGTTTCAATGAGCGAAATTGAAAGAAACGAGAGATAAAATTGTAAGAAACAATGAGTGAAATCAATATAAACAATGAGTGAAATCAATATAAACAATGAGTGAAATCAATATAAACAATGAGCGAAATCGTAAGAAACGAGGAGCGGAATCAACATAAACGAAGAGCGAAATCGTAAGAAACGAGGAGCGGAATCAACATAAAGGGGAAATAAAACCGCAGTATTATCAATGTCACACCGTATGATTCTTAACGTCAATCTTCTCTTTTATCTCGTTCAACTTGATTTTTTTTCGCCCCACTACGCGGTCAAAGCCGTATCCATATACGCCAATAACCGAGCTTTGTGCAACAAAAGCGTCAGAGTCAATCTCATCAATGAGGTCGAAAATAAGACTTGATTCGCTCTTCTTGGCTATGCAATAGATCACGTTTATGCCTTTTTTCGAGTAGAAACCATTACCATTCAGTATCGTGCATCCTCTCTCAGCTATCTTGTTTATGGCAAGACCTATCTCCTCGTAATGGTCAGAAATAATGAAGAACTGTACACTACGATGCTGCGAATTCACCACATAATCGACACAATATGATACAATAAACAACAGCACATAACCGTAAAGCACCTTTTCCCAGTCGTTTAACACCACATAACTTGAGGTAATTATCGCGAGGTCACAGAAAAGAATGCTATGCCCTAACGACACATCGCGATACTTTTTTACTATAGCTGCCACAACGTCTGAGCCGCCAGTGCTTCCTCCTGCCGACAGTCCCAGGCCCACACTTGTACCTAAGAACACGCCGCCCACAATGCAAGCCATGAACTTTTGGTCAGCCAAGAGGTGCAGTTTTGGGTCTACCATGTGTTGCAAAACAAAGACACCCAGCGTAAATACCGATACAGCGTAAATGGTTTTAGCACAGAATCGCCATCCTAAAACCTTTAAAGCGGCCGCAATTAACAACGCATTCATCACGAAATATGTTTCCTGAACAGGTATCCCTGTGCCCCAATAGATAATGGAAGCTATACCCATTATACCACCCGTTGTGATTTCGTTGGGCAGCAGAAACAATGTCAAGCCTACCGCACCCAACAACATACCCACGGTAATGATACCGTAGTCGCGTATCGTTCGGTAAATAGTTTTCTTGCTATGTCGCGTTAAATTCATAGTCATTGCTGTTGCAAAATTAGAAAATAAAAATGAAAGTATGCCGCGTGTTCGCCAAAAATCTATTCCCCTTTATCTGATAATATATATATTTTTAGTACCTTTGCGCCACAGATTCAAGATTAATTACTTTATTGTTACCGGCATAAATGAACATCGAAAAGGAAATTAGCTCTGCGGTTATTAGCGCCGTTAGCGAGCTTTACGGGCAGAATGTGCCCGAGAATATGGTGCAGCTCCAGAAGACAAAGGCCACTTTCGAGGGCAATCTTACATTGGTAGTCTTCCCTTTCCTGAAAATTTCACATAAGCGCCCTGAAGAAACAGCCGAAGAAATTGGCCGTTTGCTTATTGAAAAATGCAAAGCTATTGCTTCGTTTAACGTCGTAAAAGGATTTCTTAATCTTGTTATTGCCCGCGAGGCTTGGGTGTCATTGCTCAACGATATCAATGCAAACCCACAATACGGCGAGCATAAAGCTACTGCCGAAAGCCCAACGGTAATGATTGAATACTCATCTCCTAATACCAACAAACCCCTGCATCTTGGTCACGTTCGCAACAACCTCCTTGGTTGGTCGTTAGCTAAAATTATGGAGGCTAACGGCAATAACGTCATTAAAACCAACATTGTCAACGACCGAGGTATCCATATTATGAAGTCGATGCTGGCGTGGATAAAGTGGGGTAACGGTTGCACACCCGAGTCAACAGGCAAGAAAGGCGACCACCTTGTGGGCGATTTCTACGTGCTTTATGATAAGCATTATAAGGAAGAATGTGCACAACTCAAAGCTCAATACATTGCCGAGGGCATGGACGATGAAAAGGCTGAAGCCAAGGCTAAGGAAGAAGCACCTCTGATTAAGGAAGCCCGCCAAATGCTTGTTAAGTGGGAACAGGGTGACACCGAGATACGAAGCCTTTGGCAAAAGATGAATAACTGGGTGTATGCAGGCTTTGACGACAGCTACAAAGCGCTGGGTGTTGACTTCGATAAAATTTATTACGAATCAGAAACCTATCTTGCTGGCAAGAAGAAAGTTGAAGAAGGACTGGCTAAAAACCTCTTTTTCAAGAAAGAAGACGGTAGTGTTTGGGCCGACCTTACGAATGAAGGGCTTGACCAGAAGCTATTGCTTCGTGCCGACGGAACATCGGTTTACATGACACAGGACATCGGAACCGCAGAAATGCGCTTTAACGATTTCTCTATCGATAAAATGATATACGTCGTAGGAAACGAGCAAAACTATCACTTCCAAGTGCTTTCTCTGCTCCTCGACAGATTAGGATTTAAATGGGGTAAGGACCTTGTCCACTTCTCATACGGTATGGTTGAGCTACCCAACGGCAAGATGAAGTCGCGCGAAGGCACCGTTGTCGACGCTGATGACCTTGTACAACAGATGATAAGCGATGCAAAACGCACCTCTGACGAGCTTGGAAAGTTCAAGGATATGAGCGATGACGAGAAGCAAGAAATTGCACGAATTGTTGGCTTGGGCGCCCTGAAATACTTTATTTTAAAGGTTGATGCGCGCAAGAACATGCTCTTTAACCCTGCCGAAAGTATCGACTTCAACGGCAACACAGGCCCATTTATCCAGTACACTTACGCACGAATTCGTTCAATTATGCGCAATGCCGCAGCACAAAACATTCAAGTTCTGACCGAACTTCCTGCTGATGCTCCGCTCAACGACAAGGAAATGAAGCTTATTCAGAAGATGGACGAGTTCAAGATTGCGGTGCGCGATGCTGGCGAAAACTACAATCCCGCAGGCATTGCCAACTATTGTTACGAGCTCACTAAGGACTTTAACCAGTTCTATCACGATTATAGCATACTTAACGCTGATACAGAAGCCGAGAAGCTTACGCGCCTTGTTATTGCCGCTAATGTAGCCAAGACCATCAAAAATGGTATGGAACTACTGGGAATTGAGGTGCCCGAGCGTATGTAAAAGCTGCTATTGAAATGAATAACGCGCCTGTAAATCCACCCGATTATCGCCACGACACTGTGCTTCCGCTACCCCAAGAGGTAAGAGCTAATGCGTGGGCGGTTGATGCTGCTTGCAGTGGGAATCCGGGACCTATGGAGTATCAGGCTATCGATTTGGCAACAGGAACACAGGTTTTTCATTTTGGGCCCTTGCATGGCACCAATAACATAGGCGAGTTTTTGGCCATTGTACACGCGCTCGCCCTCATGGAGAAGCAGGGAATTACGGATAAAACAATTTATTCCGACTCGTATAACGCTATTCTGTGGGTCAAAAACCGAAAGTGTAAAACCAAGCTTGAACGCAACGACAAAACAGAACCGCTGTACCAAATCATTGCACGAGCTGAACAATGGCTTCGCACACACACCGTGCGTACACCTATTATTAAATGGGAAACAGCACAATGGGGCGAAATTCCAGCCGATTTTGGTCGGAAATAAAGCCCACTAAAAGAGATTATAAACCTTATCAATTAAAATAACCTAAACACGCCGCGCTTCCTCGTTGATGAGAAGGCGCGGTTTTTTCTTTTCCTTATTTTATGGAAAATCTTGTTTTAAACAAGCGTAAATACAATTCATACGTTCGTTATGCTTTTTGCACACAACCGATAATCGTAAAAGAACAATTATACATAATGTCAAGTATGGCAGAAGGTGTTCATCAATTTCATGATTTCATGCTATCATAATGCTACTGTTCATACACCGAAACAATCCATCGTTTTGAGCCTATGGGTTCAATCCCTACGCCCTTTCGCTACCTGTACGGCGGCCGCAGCATGACGTGTATGGCGGCCGTGATACACATCGTATGACGAACGCAGTATAACATGTATGACGGCCGCCATACAACAACCATTCTGTAAAAAATGATGAAGCAATAGGTACAAAAACAGGAGCAAAAACAGAAAAATGATTCCTGGAAAAGACATTTTTTAGATAAAACAACCACTTGAATATCAGAATTATTCTTTATATTTGCCCCAAGAACCTAAATACTTTGAACTTATGATGCAGCAACTGATAGACACGCTTCACACCGAGCAATGTTCTCTCGTCATTCTGCACGAGGGCCGCATAAGAACCTTTGACGGACATGGTGTGCGCCGTCTTTACAATATTCTTAATGATGAACCCGAGCTGTTATATGAGTCGAAGATGGCCGTACAAGCAATCGGGCAGTCGGCTGCACGTATGATGGTTGACGGCGGCGTGGCCGAAGTATGGGCCGATATGCTTTCGGAGCAGGCATATCATACGCTAACTGACGCAAAAATTGTGGTAAAATATAAAAGGAAAGTAGACCATACTACCTTCCTTGACTTATGGCGTAAGCTTGGCGAAACGGCCGAATAGCCATGGGCTATCGGCCTAACGCACAGGCCTTACATTTATTTTAATCCCATTCGGGCTTCGACTACGTTTACCACATAGTCGCCAAGCTTCTCGCATTCCTGTATGATATCCATGTACATTGTGCCGCTGGCATAATCGTATTCATGGTTATTGATATCGTTCAAATTCTGTGTTCGCAACTGGTTGCGGAAGTTATTAATTTCGTTTTCAATATTGAACGATTTTGCGGAATCGAAATTATCCTTATGTCCGCGCATCAGCTGGTTCATCTGTGTAAGGGCTACATTCGTCAGATTAAACATCTGATGGATATGGTCATATTGCGCTTCGGTGAAATCTTCCTTGCTATGGAACTTGCGGTTAATGGTGCGACCAATGTTGTTGCACGCATCACCGATACTCTCAATCTCGGATATTTCGCGGAGCATAGCACGTATTTTAGCTTTCGATTCGTCACTAAGGTGTGCATCACTAACCTGATCGAGGTAACGCGCTATTTCTATTTCCATGTTATCTGATATATCCTTATACTTCTGTATTCGGTTATATATCTTCTGGAACTTTTCCTTATCTTGCTCTCCTAACAGCTCGCGCACCATACCAAACATACGTTGTATGCGCTCGGCAAAGCTTTGAATTTCCTTTTGTGCTTCAAGTAACGAGAGCTCAGGAGTCTTCATAATACCCGACTGTATGAAACGAAGACGGAAGTCATCTTCCTCTTTGTTGGGCTTAGGCTTGATGATTAAGCTTACCACACGCTCGAAATACTTAATAAACCACACCAGAATTAAGGTGTTTGTAACGTTAAATGTAGTGTGGAAAGCAGCAAGCACGAAACTTAGTTTAGCTGCATTAAAAAGGAAATGAGGGTTAGCTTTCGTCATGGTTACGTCGTAACCTACCCAACTGCAAACCATATCGATGAATGGATGGAACACACACAGAACCCAAATAACACCAAAGACATTGAACAACATGTGGGCAAGGGCCGCACGGCGTGCCTGTGTGTTGGCTGTCATGGCTACAATATTTGAGGTAACTGTTGTACCAATGTTCTCACCTAATACCAATGCTATACCTTGATATATGGGTAACACACCACTCGAACACAGCACCATGGTAATAGCCATTATGGCGGCAGAACTCTGCACACACATCGTCATGACACTACCAATCAGCAAGAAGGTGATAGTGGTTGCGAAACTATCGGCTGAGAAACTCTCAAAAAAATCGATGATACTCTGGTTTTTTGCCAAATCCATATCGACGCCCGTCTGTCGCAATGTAGCCAATGCAAGCAGCAAGAAAGCCACACCGAAGAGGAAATCGCCGATAAGACGACGCTTCTTTGAATAAACAAGGGCGATGCCGACAAAGAACATCACCCAGGCAAAATCACCAATATCAAACGAAAATCCAGCCGACATGATCCACGCAGTAAGCGTTGTTCCAATGTTGGCTCCCATGATAACCGAAATAGCCTGTGCAAGCGTTAGCAAGCCAGCATTTACAAACGATACAGTCATCACGGTGGTTGCCGTAGAACTTTGTACAGCGGAAGTTACAAACATACCGGTTAAAATACCGGTGAAACGGTTGGTTGTCATGGCCCCCAACACATGACGGAGTTGCGGTCCAGCGAGTTTCTGAAGGCTGTCGCTCATGGTTTTCATACCAAACATCAGAAGAGCGAGGGCACCTATCAGCTTAAAAATTACCCAAATCGACATAAAAAATTATATTTGTAATATCACAATCTTTGTGTTGTAGGAAAGTTTTCCTATCTTTGGTCTTGGGTTTTTGCAATCCCAAAATATTTCAAATAGTATACAATTAATATGAAACAAGAGATACAAATTCGCTGCAAAAATAATAAAAAAAGTATATACGCCACTATCGGAAGCACACTTTCTGATGTTTTTAAGCAGCTAAATTTGAAGATGCCATACAATACAGTCTGCGCGAAAGTGAATAATAAGGTAGAAGGTATGAACTTCAGGTTGTATCACAATGCAGATGTAGAGTTTCTCGATATGACGTCAGGATCGGGCTCACGCAACTATACGCGTACGCTTTTCTTTATTCTTTGCAAAGCGGTTCATGACCTCTTTCCACGTTCGTATGTTGTTATTGATATTCCTGTGAGCAATGGTTACTACGTAGATATTAACATAGAGCGCGAGGTAACTGCTGACGACGTAACGAAAATTCGTCAGCGCATGCAAGAGATTATTGACTCCTCTATGCCCATTAAGCGCCATGAGGTACCTACGGAAGAGGCTATTCAAATGTTCTCACAGAAAGGCGACGAGGCAAAAGCCAAGCTTTTGAAGAGTGCAGGCTCGCTATATACCACCTACTATCAGATTGATGACTACGTGGATTACTACTATGGTTCGTTACTTACCAATACATCACAAATATACCTTTTCGGGCTTGAGAAATACTATGATGGGCTACTTTTGCGTATCCCTGACCTTAAAAACCCCAACGTTCTACCCGAAATGACACGCCAAGACAAGATGTTTAGTATCTTCAAAGAACAACATCAGTGGCAAAATATAGTAGGTGTAAGAACGGTTGGTGACTTTAATGAAATTGTGGAAGCAGGCGGAGGAACTGACCTTATCAATGTTTCGGAAGCACTGCAAGAGAAAAAAATATCGCGGATTGCTGACGAAATTGCCAGTAGAAAGGACGTTAAACTTATACTTCTTGCGGGTCCGTCATCGTCGGGTAAGACAACAACGTGTAAACGTCTTTCAATACAACTGGTAGCAAACGGTCTAAAACCCTTGCAGATTTCGCTTGACGATTACTTCATTAATCGTGTGCAAACCCCATTAGATGAGAATGGAGAGTACGACTATGAGAGCATTTATGCACTTAATCTGGAACTAATCAACGAACAGTTTAATGCGCTTTTCCGTGGCGAAGAGGTTGAATTGCCTAAATATGACTTCCAATTGGGTGTAAGTAAACCCAGTGGGAAGAAGGTGAGAATGAAAGAGAATAATGTGCTTGTAGTTGAAGGCATACACGCACTTAACCCAGAACTAACTGCCCATATTCCAGAAAAGCAGAAGTATCGTGTATATGTTTCGGCGCTCACCACTATATTATTAGACGATCATAATTATATTCCCACAACCGACAACCGATTATTGCGTCGTATCATTCGCGACTACAAATATCGTGGTGTTGATGCACGCGACAGTATTCATCGATGGCCTTCGGTGCGCTCTGGCGAAAATAAGTGGATATTTCCTTTCCAAGAAAATGCTGATGCTGTGTTTAATAGTGCCATGCTTTTCGAACTGGCCGTTATTAAACAACAGGCTGAGCCTTTGCTGGAACAAGTGCCCGAGAACTGTGAAGAGTATTCAGAAGCATATCGATTACGAAAATTTTTGAAATATATTCGGCCTATTCCGAATAAGGATATACCGCCAACCAGCTTGCTTCGTGAGTTTTTAGGCGGAAGCTCTTTCCGCTATTAATTCTATGATAAAAACGGAAAAGAGAAAGGCTCTATATTATATAAGGTGGTAGATATTACCATCAAGAAAACAGAAGGGGACAGAAACAAAATCTGTCCCCTTAAATTTATCCAATAAAAATAACCTAAAAGCTTTGCCCAGTCAGAAAGTTGCGTTATCTTTGCTCGACGAAACAATCAAAACATTAAAATCTAATAGAACGATATGACTGAAGAAATTGAAGTCAAAGATTTAGAAGATGTTGTGGTCCGCTTTTCAGGCGACTCGGGCGATGGCATGCAACTTGCCGGCAGTATCTTCTCAACAGTCTCTGCAACTGTGGGCAATGGCATCTCAACATTCCCCGATTACCCCGCTGATATACGGGCTCCGCAAGGCTCACTTACTGGTGTTTCAGGATTCCAAGTGCATATAGGCGAAGGTAAAGTCTATACACCAGGAGACAAGTGTGACGTGCTTGTCGCAATGAATGCAGCGGCTTTAAAAACACAGTTTAAATACGCAAAGCCACAAGCTACCATCATTATTGACACCGATTCATTCGGTCCTAAAGACCTCGAAAAAGCGAATTTTACCAGTGACGATTATTTAAGCGAGATGGGTATTGACCCAGATTGCGTGGTGGCATGCCCAATAACCAAGATGGTTAAGGGAGCAGCTATTCAGATGGCAGAGGAGAAAGGTGAAGAGCCACTGCCTATGAAGAATGTGCTTAAAAGCCGAAATATGTTTGCCTTAGGTTTAGTTTGCTGGCTATTTAACCGCGACAGAGAACTCGTTGAGCAGTTCTTGAACGAGAAATTTGCAAAGAAACCTGACATCGCACAATGGAATATACGCGTGGTTAACGCAGGATACGATTATGGTGCAAATACACATGCTTCAGTTCCTGCAACCTATCGTATCGAAACTAAGGAAAAACAGCCAGGTCGATATATGGATATTACTGGCAATAAGGCGACGGCATACGGTTTGATTGCCGCTGCCGAACGCGCAGGATTAAAATTATATCTTGGCTCCTACCCTATTACCCCTGCAACCGATATTTTACATGAGTTGTCAAAACATAAGAGTCTTGGCGTTATCACTGTACAAGCAGAAGACGAAATTGCTGCTTGTGCCAGTGCTATTGGTGCGGCTTTTGCAGGTGCATTGGCATGTACATCGACATCGGGTCCTGGAATTTGCTTAAAGAGCGAAGCCTTAAACTTGGCCGTGATTGATGAATTACCACTCGTTGTTATTGACGTACAGCGAGGCGGTCCCTCAACAGGAATGCCCACCAAAAGTGAACAAACCGACCTTCTACAAGTGCTTTACGGACGTAATGGAGAGAGTCCTATGCCCGTGATTGCTGCAACAAGTCCTACCGATTGTTTCGATGCCGCCTTTATGGCAGCTAAGATAGCGCTCGAACATCTTACGCCAGTGGTACTGCTTACTGATGCTTTCATTGCTAATGGCTCATCAGCATGGCAACTCCCTGACCTCGAAAAGATGCCTGAAATACATCCACATTACGCTCCCAAAGAGATGAAATATAAATACACTCCTTACCAGCGCAATGACAAAACACGTGTGCGTTACTGGGCCATTCCAGGACAAGAGGGATTCGCTCACATACTTGGCGGACTGGAAAAAGACGGTCAAACAGGTGCCATTTCAACAGAACCTGACAACCACGACCTCATGGACCACCTGAGATACGAAAAGGTTGCCAACATTGATGTTCCAGATCTTGAAGTTGAAGGCGACAAAGACGACGCTGAATTGCTTATCGTAGGCTTTGGCTCTACGTATGGACACCTGCGTGCTGCCATGAAAGGATTGCGTCGAAAAGGCTACAAGGTGGCAATGGCTCAATTGAAATTTATCAATCCTTTACCCAAAAATACCGCAAACCTTTTACGTAAGTATAAAAAGGTGGTGGTGGCAGAGCAGAACCTTGGCCAGCTTGCCGCACTGCTTCGCATAAGAATTAACGACTTCGCTCCGTACCAATATAATCAAGTTAAAGGCCAACCCTTTGTGGTTAGTGAGCTGATGAGTAACTTCGAAAAACTTATTTTGGACAAAGAAGAAACCGTTGGCGAAACATTTGAAAGCCGAGTTCTGTAAACCTATCCTAAAAAACGACAACAATGGAATATACAGCAAACGATTATAAAAAAGGACAACCACGTTGGTGTCCTGGTTGCGGAGACCACTCTTTTCTTGTTAGTCTGCAGAAGGCTATGGCAGAAATAGGCGTGCCTCCTTACGAAACAGCCGTTATATCAGGTATTGGTTGTTCAAGCCGTCTGCCCTACTATGTCAACACTTACGCCATGCAGACCATTCATGGACGCGCAGCAGCCATCGCGACAGGGACGAAAGTGGTGAACCCTAAGCTTACGATTTGGCAGGTTTCTGGCGATGGTGACGGCCTCGCTATAGGCGGAAACCACTTCATTCACGCCATGCGCCGCAACATTGACTTAAATATGATTCTGCTAAACAATCGTATTTATGGATTGACTAAAGGACAATACTCACCCACTTCGCCCCGTGGCTTCGTGTCAAAATCGAGTCCTTATGGAACGGTTGAAGACCCTTTCTATCCCGCTGAGCTTTGTTTCGGTGCGCGTGGAAACTTCTTTGCCCGTTCAATTGCGACAGATTCAGCACACACTGTTGAAATTCTGAAAGCTGCTCATCATCATAAAGGTGCGGCGGTTTGTGAGATTTTACAGAACTGTGTCATCTTTAACAATGGTGCATACGACTCTGTTTATACTCGCGAAGGGCGCAAAAAGAACACCATTTACGTTGAACACGGAAAACCACTTATCTTTGGAGAGAACAACCAATACGGCTTAGTTCAAGAAGGTTTTGGGCTTAAAGTAGTAGAAATTGGCAAAGATGGCTACACGTTAGAAGATGTTTTAATTCACGATAGCCATAATCCCGACAACACCCTACAGCTGAAACTGGCCATGATGAGCAACGAAAACGGATTCCCTGTTGCCCTCGGTATTATACGAGATGTAGAGGCTCCCACATACGATGCGGCAGTAAATCAGCAAATTGAAGATGTAAAGGCACAGAAATCGTACCATACATTCGCTGAGATGCTTGAAACAAACGACATCTGGGAGGTAAAATAAACACAAACTTTTTAGAGTGCAAAAGAAGCACTTCCACAACGCTAATCTACACATAATAGCATAGCGTGGGAAGTGTTTCTTTTTTATTTATATACCGCTATTATCAAAAAACGAAACACTTGAATAACATATCATAAATGGATATTGTGTGCTGACAATACCCATTTACTATTTACATTATTATATTACTACAGAAATCTACGACATTCAGTACATATTTGCTACTCTATATTTTTGTTTTGGCACAACTATTACAACCTATCGGTAAGTGTACGGCGAACGTGGTACTGATTGTACGACGAACGTGATACAACCTGTATGGCGACCGTCAAACGATGTGTACGACGGCCGTCATTACATTACGATTACACCATAACAACCACACCCATTAAGCGTTAAACACACACCTTTTCATACTATTAAATGCTTCTCCACATAAGTTTTATACACATTTATCTTTGAAAAGAGAGCGCAAAAGCTTACTGACGCAAAGAAAAAAGCCTAAATCAACATGGCAGATACCGATATCAATATCATACTTGTTCGTAAAAAAAGAATAGACAGAAAGTTGTTACTTTCTGTCTATTCAGATTATATTCGCAAACGATTAAGGAAAATTTACACGAGCACAATGCTGCGGTTCATTCCCCTTTTGTCAAATTTTCTCACCATAACACAAGTCGCCCGCATCGCCAAACCCTGGTACAATATACTGGTGTTCGTTCAATTTCTCATCAATTGCTGCGCACCAGATAGTTGTTTCCTTATCAGGGAATGTTTTCTTAATATGCGCAATACCCTCAGGTGCAGCCAATAAGCAAGCCACATGCACATGGCGTGGTGTGCCCTTTGAAAGGATAGCCTTGTAACCTAACTCCATAGAGCCACCTGTTGCAAGCATAGGATCGGCAATGATAAGCGTTTTACCGTTAATATCAGGCGTCGCAAGATATTCAACATGAATGCCTACTTCGTGATGGGCTGCGTCCTTATATTCGCGATACGCGCTAACAAACGCATTGCCCGCATGATCAAAAATATTAAGGAATCCGTTGTGGAAGGGCAGTCCTGCGCGGAAAATGGTTGCAAGAACTATCTTATCCGTAGGAACGTTAACCTTTGTAGTGCCTAACGGTGTAACCACAGTTTTAGGTTCGTAATTCAGCGTTTTAGAGATTTCAAAAGCCTCAAACTCGCCTATACGCATCACATTGTTACGAAAAAGCAATCGATTTTTCTGATAATCCTTGTCGCGGATTTCTGCCAAATACTGGTTAATGATGGAGTCTTGCTCCGAGAAATTTATGATTTCCATTTTTAATTTTAGGTGTTTTAGTTACATGGGCTGAACACCCGTCCTGCTAAATCTCGGCAAAATTAAGAAAAACTCAGAAGTTTTGCAAAGTCTAATTTACAAATAAACCTACGCAACCGACTTTTTTAATATCTTTAACCTTGCCCACGAATACTTTGATACTTTTTCGCTGCTATTTTTTGTTTAGCGCTAATAAATATGTTACCTTTGTCCCGACCTTTAAAGGGTTACAAGACGAATATTAATTTTCAACTAAATACATTTAACGAAATGGCAAAGTTTGATAAGAGCGTACTCGAAAAGTACGGCATTACAGGTACAAAAGAAGTTCTTTACAATCCTTCTTATGAAGTATTGTTTAATGAAGAGACAAAAGAAAGCCTTCAGGGCTTTGAAAGAGGCCAGGAGACTGAACTTGGCGCTATTAACGTAATGACTGGTATCTACACTGGTCGTGCTCCTAAAGATAAGTTCATTGTTGATGACGCGAACTCTCACGACACTGTATGGTGGGATTCTGAGGAATATCACAATGACAACCATAGAGCAAGTCAGGAAGCTTGGGATGCTGTTAAAGGTATTGCAAAGAAAGAGCTTTCTAACAAGCGTCTGTTCGTAGTTGACGGTTTCTGCGGTACACACAAAGATACCCGCATGAAGATCCGTTTCATCGTTGAGGTAGCATGGCAGGCTCACTTCGTTACAAACATGTTTATCCGTCCAAAAGACGAAGCTGACTTTGAACAAGAGCCAGATTTCATCGTTTACAACGCATCAAAGGCAAAGGTTGAGAACTGGAAAGAATTAGGTCTTAACTCAGAAACTTGCGTTATGTTTAACGTAACTACCAAAGAGCAGGTAATCGTTAACACATGGTACGGTGGTGAAATGAAGAAGGGTATGTTCTCAATGATGAACTATTTCTTGCCACTGAAGGGTATGGCATCTATGCACTGCTCTGCAAACACAGACATGAACGGCGAGAATACCGCAATCTTCTTCGGTCTTTCTGGTACAGGTAAGACTACCCTTTCTACTGATCCTAAGCGCAAACTCATCGGTGACGACGAGCACGGATGGGACGACAAGGGTATCTTCAACTATGAAGGTGGTTGCTATGCTAAGGTTATCAACCTTGACAAAGAGTCTGAGCCCGACATCTATGGCGCTATCAAGCGTGACGCTCTCCTCGAGAACGTGACTGTTGATGAGAATGGTAAGATTGACTTCAATGATAAGAGCGTAACAGAAAACACACGTGTTTCTTATCCAATCTACCATATTAAGAACATCCAGCGTCCTGAATCTCAAGGTCCAGCTGCAAAGCAGGTTATCTTCCTGAGCGCTGACGCATTCGGTGTTCTGCCTCCAGTTTCTATCCTTGATGACGAGCAGACTAAGTACTACTTCCTCTCTGGCTTCACCGCTAAGTTGGCAGGTACAGAGCGTGGTATCACAGAGCCTACTCCTACATTCTCAGCTTGCTTCGGCCAGGCGTTCCTTGAGTTGCATCCTACAAAGTATGCAGAGGAGCTTGTTAAGAAGATGCAGAAGAGCGGTGCTAAGGCATACCTCGTAAATACAGGTTGGAACGGTACAGGTAAGCGTATTTCTATCCGTGACACTCGCGGTATTATCGACGCTATCTTGAACCACTCTATTGACAGCGCTCCTACAAAGCAGATTCCTTATTTCAACTTCACAGTTCCTACAAAACTCGAAGGCGTTGCTACAGATATTCTTGATCCACGCGACACTTACGCTGACGCAGCTCAGTGGGATGAGAAGGCTAAGGACCTCGCTGCACGCTTCATCAAGAACTTCAAGAAGTACGAGACAAACGAAGCAGGTAAGGCTCTTGTAGCAGCTGGCCCACAGCTCTAAACTAATGATATAATAAAATATCAACTATAAACGCGGCCTGCTCACTATTTGGTGAGTAGGCCGTTTCTTATTTTAATAAGTAAAAAACAAAAATATATCTATAAAACTTGTTAATCTGTTTGGGGCTTAAAAAAGTAATGTGTAATTTTGCACCATCTTCGTGAGAAGATACACATAAAGTTTCATTAGGTTAGTAGTTTGATAGATTTTTTAAGGTAAAGATTAGGATTATGTTATTAGATTTTGAATCAGAAATGATGTTGTTGTAGGTTATTTATAACCAGCCCAAGTTTTTGCTTAGGTACACATCGACATCTATTAACATTATTCTTACAAGAAGGCAGTGCGAGTGATCGTATTGCCTTTTTGCTTTTTTGATAAAAACACATATCACAAGTAACTTCTAAACAACCTTAAAAAGTTAACTCGTTATCAATAAATTACATAATAAACAAGGAAAAAAAGCCCTGTTTTGAATTATTCTAAGTAAATTTGCAGCTAAATTTAATATATTGCATGCAATGACTAAGAAGCTATCGTCACTTTTCATCATGGTTTTAACCCTGCTGAGTATGTCATCATGTCTGGGAACTTCAGAGGATAAAACGACGTACTACGATGATACAGCTATCACAGCGTTCTCGCTGGGAACTTTAAACCTTACCAAAAAAACAAAAACAAAGGACGGTTTAAGAGACAGCACCATCAAAACAACCTATAACGCAAATTCGTATCAATTCAATATTGATCAGGTTAATCACCTGATTTATAACACCGATTCACTGCCTTATGGCACGGATGCGGCACATGTGCTTGCTACAATTACAAGTAAGAATAGTGGCACTGTGATTTTGATGCTGAAAAATACAAGTGGAAAAGATAGCCTTGTATATTACAATACAAAAGATTCTATCAACTTTACACAGCCTGTTAAGATGCGTGTGTATAACATGGTAGGCTCTGCTTATCGTGATTATACGGTTAAAGTAAACGTTCACAAGGAAAACGGCAACGAATTTACATGGAATAGCAACTCTGTGAGTGGGCTTGAATTGACAACTGATCAAAAGTTTGTCAATAACAATGGAAATATGTTTTTGTTTGCCGTAAACGGCAGTTCCACTGTTGGGTATAAGTACGACGGTTCGCAATGGTCGGCACTAAACTTCAACACTTCGCTCAATACTTCGGCTGCACAAAACCTAGTTTCACAAAACGGAAGCATGTACACGCTGCAGAACGGAAACGTAATACGCTCTATAGATGGTGAAAACTGGAATAACGTATCAAGTGCTGCGAGTCTTATTCGTTTAATTGGAGCAACCCCAAAGTGTCTTTATGCACTGACAACGAATGGTATTTCAATATCAAGAGACAACGGAGCAACATGGGTGAAAGATAGTATTGATACCGATGCATCAAAGTTACCCGATGCAGATATCAATTTTATATGCCAGGAATATAATAAAGCGCGTTCTATCTACAGCATCGTTCTTGTTGGTAATAAAAACAATAAAACGGTAGTCTGGAGCAAAGCAGAGGAGAATAATAACACTGCCAATGCTCAACCTTGGACATTCTATACAGAAGATGAAAACAACAGAAAGATATTACCTTATCTTTCTGGCCTTCAGGTTATTGCTTATGATGGCGGACTATTAGCTATAGGCGGCAATATGTCAAAGTTCTATTACAGCCCTGACAATGGTCTTACATGGACGGTTGATAGTAATTATCCATTCCCCGAAGGATTTAACGGAAGTTCTTCTGCTGCAATGGGACGCAATGATAAAAACATTATTTTCCTGACAAAAACAGGTAGTGCACAAGTTTACACTGCAAGACGTGCGCGACTGGGTTGGGAAATAAGCCCAAAGGTATTTACTGAG
This sequence comes from Prevotella sp., assembly GCA_013333285.2. Taxonomy (GTDB): domain Bacteria; phylum Bacteroidota; class Bacteroidia; order Bacteroidales; family Bacteroidaceae; genus Prevotella. Next base: position 20,624 of record JABCPF020000009.1, on the reverse strand, counting down.
TAAAAAACATGAAAAGGTTTCTTATCATCATGCTTATCTGCTTCTCTGCAGCCTTGAATATACTGGCTCAGGACGACCCAGAGTACCGCATGGAGATAGGAGTAGGCGCAGGACTCTCTGGCTATTTAGGTGATTTTAATGGTAATCTGACCAAAAACCTTCAACCAATGGCAACTATTCTAGGTCGCTATGTTTTCAATCCCTATACGGCTATAAGAATGAATGTTAGCTATGGTAAGATGAAAGGCTCGTCAAAAGGAATACAAACCTACTACCCTGCCTTTGCATCAACACCTTACGAATTTAATAATACAATATATGATGTATGCTTCGGCTACGAATATAACTTCTGGCCCTATGGAACAGGACGAGATTATAGAGGAGCAAAAAGGCTCACACCTTTTGTCTTCGGTGGCATAGGAGCAACTTATGTTGATACAAAAGGAAAAGATAAGTTTACCTTTAATATTCCTATTGGTATCGGCATGAAATACAAATTTAATGATAGAGTTAACCTCGGTGTAGAATGGGCGATGCACTTTACTCAAAGTGACGAACTTGATGGAGCAAAAGATCCCTACAACATTAAAAGCAGTGGTCTTTTTAAAAACACCGATTGTTATTCGGCATTACAGCTTACACTAACTTACAGTTTTATGGCAAAGTGTAAAACTTGTAATAAAGAGTAAGTATAAAATAAAAGGAATCTCATTAATATCAAATCGTCAGAGCTAAAAGTTAAAAGGAAATGACAGAACTGGATATGACAAAAATCCCACAACACATAGCTATTATTATGGATGGCAATGGACGTTGGGCAACAGAGCGCGGTAAAGATCGCAGCTTTGGTCATCAAGCAGGCGTCGATACCGTAAGACGAATTACATCTGAATGTACAAAATTAGGGGTAAAATATCTTACGCTTTACACTTTCTCTACAGAGAATTGGAGCCGCCCCGAAAATGAAGTTCAGGCCTTAATGGGCCTCGTACTGACCAATCTTGAAGATGAGATTTTCCAGAAGAATAACGTGCGTTTCCGCGTTATTGGCGACAGAACACGCTTGCCAGAAGTAGTACAAAAGAAGCTTTGCGAAACAGAAGAGCATACCCGAAACAACACAGCCATGACTATGGTAGTGGCTTTAAGCTACAGCGCTAGGTGGGAAATTATGCAGGCTTTTAAGGATCTCGTTTCCGAATATCACAAAAATACAGGGAACAACACAGAGAAATGTTCTTTTAATACAGAATATATTACGGAAGAAACTATCTCAAAACATCTTCAAACAAGCTTCATGCCAGACCCTGATTTGCTCATTCGCACAGGAGGAGAATTACGTATTAGTAATTACCTGCTTTGGCAAATTGCTTACTCAGAGCTTTATTTCTGCGATACTTACTGGCCCGACTTCCATGAAGAAGACTTGCACAAGGCTATCGTTAGTTATCAAAACAGACAGCGTAGATTTGGAAAAACTGAAAAGCAGATTGAAGAAAGCGAAAAAATTAGTGAAATCAATCAGAAATAAATATAGGGAGATTTAACCAATAAAAAATAAGACAGAGAACAAGAGAACGTAATAAAATAGTAAACATTTTAGAACTCTCCTCTCGGTTCTATGTTCAACAGATATAAGGATGCATTATAATAAACGAAAACTAATGAGCGCCATCATTGCACTTGCATGCTGTATTGGCGCCGAGGCACAGGATAAAATCATCCATCCCGACATCACTTACGCGGGTACACCACGCGATTTAGTGATTGGAGGATTTAATGTTTCAGGAATGGACGGCTACGAAGACTATATGCTTACAGGCATTTCAGGTCTTTCCGTTGGCCAACATATTACCGTTCCCGGAAACGAAATTACCGAAGCCGTAAAACGTTACTGGAATCACGGATTGTTCTCAGATGTCCAGATTTCAGCTGATTCTCTTGTAGGGAATAAAATATATTTGCATATCTCCCTGAAACCACGCCCTCGCGTTTCTCAAATCAATTATATTGGTTTAAAGAAGAGTGAGCGTGACGATATGGAGCAAAAGTTAGGTATTCTTAAAGGTGGACAGATTACGCCTAACATGATTGACCGCGCTAAAATTCTCGCAAAGAAATACTTTGATGATAAGGGCTTCAAGAACGCTGATATAGAAATAAGACAGCGTGAAGACGTAACCCAGAAGAATCAAGTTATACTTGATATCGACATTGATAAGAAAGAGAAGATGAAGGTGCGCGAAATTATCATTGAAGGTAATCAGCAACTAAAAGATTCTAAAATTAAAGGTACACTCTTTACCAAAGGAGCCTTTGCTAAAACACATGAAGATGGCAAGCTCTCTTCATTGTTTAAGGCAAAGAAATACACTCCAGAACGTTGGAAAACAGATAAGGAAAAGCTTCTCGAAAAATACTATGAGCTTGGCTATCGCGATGCAAGCATCATCAGTGATAGTGTATGGAACGTCGATCCTAAGCATGTAAGCATACATATTAAGGTTGACGAAGGCCAGAAATATTATATTAGAAACATTCATTGGGTTGGAAATACCATTTACAGTTCTGATCGACTTCAAGCCGTTCTTGGCATGAAGCCGAACGATGTGTATAACCAAAAACTCATGAACAAACGATTGAAGGAAGACGACGATGCTGTGGGCAACCTTTATTATAATAATGGATACGTCTTCTCAAATATCGAGCCTATCGAACAGAATATTACAGGCGACTCTATCGATCTTGAAATGCGCGTTCTTGAAGGACCTCAAGCTCACCTGAGCCATGTGCGCATTTACGGTAACACTCGCCTTTACGAGAATGTTGTTCGACGTGAGCTTCGCACAAAGCCTGGCGATTTATTCTCGAAAGATGCCCTCATGCGCTCTTATCGAGAAATAGCTTCTATGGGATTCTTTGACCCAGAAAAGATTAATCCTGACGTTAAGCCCGACTACGAAAGTGGTACAGTAAATCTTAACTGGAAGCTTGAACAGAAGTCGAATGACCAAATAGAGTTCTCACTTGGTTGGGGTCAAACAGGTATCATTGGCCGTGTTGGACTCACACTTAACAACTTCTCTATGGCTAACTTGTTCCGTAAAAACAAGGAACATCGTGGCATTATGCCTATTGGTGACGGCGAGAAGTTGTCTATTGGTGTACAGACTAACGGAACTTATTACCAAAGTTATAATGCTAGTTATTCAACCAACTGGTTCGGTGGCAAGCGTCCTATCCAGTTCTCATTTGGCGTATTCTATAGTAAACAGACTGATATAAATAGTAATTACTATAATACAGCTGCTATGAATAACTATTATAACCAATATCTTTATGGTTATAACAGCTATCGATACAATTATAATAATTACGAGAATTATTATGATCCCGACAAATATGTCAGACTTCTTGGTGCTACTTTAGGTTGGGGAAAGCGTCTGCGTTGGCCTGATGACTACTTCACTTTGTCTCTTGAGCTTGCTTATACACGCTATATGCTGAAGAACTGGTCGTACTTCTTGATGTCTAACGGAAATGCAAACAACTTGAATTTCAGTATATCTCTGAACCGCTCTTCAACGGATAACCAACTCTTCCCACGCAGTGGCTCTGAGTTTACAGCCAGTGTTTCTTTAACTCCACCATGGTCAGCATGGGATAAAAAGGATTATAAGAACTTAGCTAATAATCCTTACTCTCCTAATTTTGTTAGAGAACAACAAGAGAAATTCAGATGGCTCGAGTATAACAAATGGAAGTTTAAGGCTCGCACCTTTACGGCTCTTAACAGCGCTCAAAAGTGTTTCGTGTTGATGACACGTGCTGAAATCGGAATCTTGGGCAGCTATAACAAGTATAAGAAGAGCCCATTCGAAACCTATTATGTAGGTGGTGATGGTATGAGCGGATACTCTTCTGGCTATGCAGAGGAAACAGTCGGACTCCGTGGATATGAGAATGGTTCGCTGGCTTATAACGGATATGCATACGATCGTTTCACCCTCGAGCTACGTTATCCATTTATGTTAGGTAACACTACTATTTACGGTCTTGGATTCCTCGAAGGCGGTAACGCATGGACTGACGCAAAGAGCTTCAACCCCTTTAACATGAAGCGAAGCGCTGGTGTTGGTGTCCGCATCTATTTACCTATGGTTGGTCTGATGGGTATTGACTGGGGATACGGTTTCGACCGCGATAACCTCAACAACCGTAAGGGTGGAAGTCAATTCCACTTTATCTTAGGACAGGAATTCTAAGAAAGGTAAGAAAGTAAAAGAGTAAAAAAGCAAAGGAAAATCACAAGAGGATTAAGACTTTAAAACTAAAGAATTAAAAGAGTAAAGAGCAAGAAATAATGAACAGGAATGCAAGAATATTCCGACTGACATTATACAATAAAAAACCGATTGCTTTGAAACTTTTTGATCTTAACAGAGTCTTAGACATATAAGTAAACCATTAAAAGAAAGGGAATACATATGGAAAGTATAAAGTTAATGAAGAATACACGCAGCATAAAGGCACTATTGGTTATCGCCTTATTTGCAATGTTACCCACTTTAGCTGAAGCACAGAAGTTTGCTTTGGTCGATATGGAATATGTTCTCAAGAATATCCCCGCTTACGAACGTGCCAATGAGCAGCTCAATCAAGTAAGCAAAAAGTGGCAAGCTGAGGTTGAAGCCCTCAATACAGAGGCCTCAACCATGTATAAAAACTATCAGAACGAAGTAGTTTTTCTTTCTCAAGAACAGAAGAAAACCAAGCAGGAGCAGATTATGCAGAAAGAAAAGCAAGCTTCTGATTTGAAGAAAAAATACTTCGGTCCTGAAGGAGAACTCTTCAAAAAGCGCGAAAGCTTAATGACTCCTATCCAGGAAGAAGTTTATAACGTGGTGAAAGAGATTTCTGAATTGCGCGGCTATAGCCTTGTTCTCGACCGTTCAAGCGACACCGCTATTATATTTGGTTCTCCAAAAATTGATATTTCCAACGAGGTTTTAGAGAAATTAGGTTATAACAAATAAAAAGTTTTGGGGCAGAAAATTGTCTTTAACAACGTAACTTTTAACGACAATATGAACAATCCTACACCCCATACATACCATTATTACTTAGATTATTAATAATCAAAAATTAAAAATAGAAAGACAAATGAAAAAGCTTTTAATCATGCTGATGCTGATGGCTCCTCTGTCGGGCTTCGCTCAGAAATTCGGAAAAGTAAACACACAAACCATCATGCAGGCGCTTCCTGAGATTGCTAAAATCAACGGCGAACTTGAAGCACAGTCAAAAACTTATGAGAACGAGCTGAAAAGCATGCAGAATGAGTTCACACGCCAGCAGGAAGCCTATGAGAAAGGTAAGAGCACTATGAACGCAACTGCTCAGCAGCAGAAAGAGCAGGAGCTCCAAAACATGTATCAGAAGATGCAGCAAACATACCAAGACAATCAGCAGGCTCTCCAGAAGATGCAGCAAGATAAGATGCAACCTGTTGTAAACAAGGTGCGCAACGCTATCAACAACGTTGGTAAGACTGGTGGTTTCACCTATATCTTCGAAGATGGTGTAGCTATTTATACTGGCGCAAACGTTGAAGACGTTACTGCAAAAGTACAGGCTGAAATTGCAAAGATGAAGTAATTACGCACTTTCCTCTCTGCGTTAAACGGGAGGCGTAGGTGAGGTCTCCTTCCGGTGACCTCACCTTTATATTATCATTTCATTTAAAACTCCTAAAAGGCTAAGCGCCATGAAACATCTCATACTTCTTTCTCTATTCAGTACCATGACCATTATGGTTTCTGCTCAAGACGTAGCCACCGCTGCCGACTTTTCAGAAAACCGCACGGCAATGACGGAACAGGCTAACGTTCCTCAAAATAACACCCAAGCTTCGCTACGCTTTGGCTACCTCAGCTATACGTCAGTGCTCAAACTTATGCCCGATTATATAGCCGCACAACGCAACATTGACGATCTGCGCACAAAGTATGATATCGAGATGAAGCGTGTAGAGAACGAGTTTAATCAAAAATATGAGCAATTCCTTGAAGGCCAACACGACTTCGCTCCTTCTATATTACAGAAACGACAAGCCGAGCTTCAAGAACTCATGGATAAGAATATTGCTTTCAAACAGAAAGCACAGCAGTTGCTAAAAGATGCTGAAACAAAAGCTTACGAGCCTGTATACCAGCGTCTTGACACAGTTATCCAGCGCGTAGGTCAGGCATTAGGGTTAGCGTTTATTCTTAACACCGATGCCCATGCTGTACCTTTCATCAATACTTCTTTGGGTGTTGACGTCACAGCTACTATTGCCGACGCTGTCAAATAAATTGTATACCTCACGCGTTCGTCAGGCCATCAACCCCTATCACCTCTCTGTTCGCCTATTCATTACATTGGCTTGTAAACACATTTTATGAATCAAGATCTTCAAAATGCAGAGTATTCTGTTGCCGTTCACGCTGTCAACAGTTTATCATCTGACGCATTGAAGGCCGTCAAACAAGGCCCGATAGGCGTCTTCGACAGCGGATACGGTGGACTAACCATCTTAAACGGCATTCGCCAACTGTTGCCACAGTATGATTATTTATACCTTGGCGACAATGCTCGCGCGCCTTACGGGCCGCGCTCTTATGAAGTAGTGTACGAATTTACACGCCAAGCCGTAAAGAAACTCTTCGATATGGGTTGCCAGTTGGTTATTTTAGGCTGTAATACCGCTTCGGCTAAGGCACTGCGTAGCATACAGCAAAACGACCTCGCACAATGGGATTCGTCACGCCGTGTGCTTGGTGTCATTCGCCCTACAGCAGAGATTATAGGTAAGCTTACGAACAATGGGCATATAGGTTTGCTCGCTACCGAGGGAACAGTAAAAAGCAATAGCTACACCCTTGAAATTGCAAAGCTGTGGCCTAACCTCACGGTTACAGGGCAAGCCTGTCCGTTTTGGGTAGCACTTGTTGAATATAACGAAGCCGATTCGCCCGGTGCCGACTACTTTGTTAAGAAGCGTATTGACCAGCTTATGCAACACGACCCCGAAATTGATACCATTATCCTTGGCTGTACACACTTTCCACTGCTCATGCCAAAGATTTTAAAATACATTAAACCCGGCGTACGCCTGGTGCCACAAGGCGAATATGTGGCATCGAGCCTACAAGATTATCTGCAGCGCCACACCGATATGGAGCAGCGTATTACTCGCGGAGGTACAGCGCGTTACTTTACATCCGAAAGTCCTGACAAGTTTAAGGCCAATGCTTCCATATTTCTTCGCGAAAGCATTGAGGCTGAACACATCGAATTAGGCTAAGCCAAACACCTCCCTTTACACCCCTTTTTATTCTGAATTTAAATAGAAACACCATTATGCAAGAGACAAGACAAAACCGAATATCACGCTTACTTCAGAAAGAGTTGGCCGAAATTTTCCAGAGCCAAACCCGTCAAATGCACGGCGTTCTGGTTAGCGTTACCCGCGTTCGTATCAGTCCCGACCTCAGTATATGCACAGCTTATCTCAGCATTTTCCCATCAGAGAAAGGCGACGAAATACTAAAGAACATTACCCATAACGAGAAAGCTATTCGCTACGAGCTGGGACAGCGTGTTCGTAACCAGCTACGCATCATTCCCGATTTGCGTTTCTTCATTGACGATAGTCTTGATTATATTGACCGTATTGACGAACTTCTGAAAAAATAAAGTCGTGAATTTCCCATTCTTTGTTGCACGGCGTTATCTCTTTTCAAAGAAGAAAACCCATGTTATCAACGTTATCTCGCTTATTTCAGTCATAGGAGTGGCTGTCGCAACGATGGCGTTAGTTGTTGTAATGTCAGTATTCAACGGCTTTCAAGACCTTGTTGCCAACTTCTTTACTAACTTTGACCCGCAGCTAAAGGTTATGCCCGTCATGGGAAAAACGGCTGCCGCCGATGACCCCGTGTTGACAAAGATTCGCCAAATGCCACAAGTTGATATTGCCACTGAAAGTTTGCAGGACATGGCATTAGCTGTATATCAAGGCAAACAAGCCATGGTCCATATCAAAGGTGTGGATAACAACTTTGCCGAACTTACACATATCAACGAAATTCTATATGGCGACGGCCGTTTTCAACTACAAACAGCCAACCTCGATTACGGCACACCGGGCATACGTTTGGCCCAATCGCTCGGCACAGGAGCCAGTTGGCAAGGTTACTTAAAGATATATGCACCACGTCGTGAGGGACAGCTCGATATGAGCAATCCGCAAGATGGTTTTGTGGTTGACTCGTTAATTTCTTCAGGCGTTGTCTTTGCCGTCAACCAAGGTAAATATGACAAAAGCTACATTTTAACGAGTATTGGCTTTGCACGCCGACTATTCGACCAGCAAGGACGTATATCAGCGCTTGAATTACGACTGAAACCCAATGCTGATTTCAATGCAACCAAACGCGAAATGCAGCAAATTGCAGGCACGCGTTTTACAGTAAAAGACCGTTATGAGCAACAGGCCGACACCTTCAAAATTATGCAAATTGAGAAGCTTATGGCCTATATCTTCTTGACGTTTATTCTTGTTGTAGCTTGCTTTAATATTGTAGGCTCACTCTCTATGCTTATTATCGACAAACGAGATGACGTTACAACACTTCGCAATTTGGGCGCAACTGATCATCAAATAACACGAATCTTCCTTTTCGAAGGGCGATTAATTAGTGTGTTTGGTGCTATTCTTGGTATTAGTTTAGGCCTGTTGTTATGCTTGTTACAACAGCAGTTTGGACTGGTTAGAATGGGCGATGCCGACGGTAGTTACATTGTCAACGCCTACCCTGTAAGCGTTCATTATCTCGACGTGCTTATTATTTTCTTTACCGTCGTAGCTGCAGGTTGGCTTTCTGTATGGTATCCTGTGCGCTATCTGAGCAAACGCTTGCTCCGATAGCCTTTTTCCCTTGTATTAAATAACGCTTACGCTAACTGTACGGCGACCGCCATACACGTTATAAGACGGCCGTCGTACACATTGTACTACGGCTGTGGTACGCGCGTGCGACGGCCGTCGCACATTTATCCTAATGGTGTAAAAAAGGGAGAAAAACAGAAGAAAACAGTTGTCAAGACTAAGGGAAGGAGAATTAGAACTGACAAAAAGGAGCTTAAAAAATTGAAAAGAGGGAATATCAGAATTCCATAAAGCAAGAGAGAAAACCGCAAAAGCGTGCTAACATACTTACTTTTTGCGTATTAGCGTTAAACCGTCACGCAAAGGCAAAATAACCTGTTCAACACGCGCGTCGCGTGCCACGAAATCGTTAAACTGGCGTATTCCTTGTGTTTGCGCATCGTTGTCGTAAGCAGCGTCAACCACATGGCCGTCCCAAAGCGTATTATCAGCCAATATATAACCACCCTTACGAAGCAAGCTAAGCGTCATTTCATAGTCGGCAATATAATCGCGTTTATTGCCGTCAAGGAAAGCCATATCAAAGGTAACGCCCAGTTTGGGAGCCTCAACCTTTGCATCACCAATAGTAAAACAAATATATTTGGCTACGGGCGAGCCTTCTATCCACGAACGAGTAAAATCTTCCAGCTCATCGTTTATCTCGAAAGTGTAAACCATAGGCTGTATAGTTGGCTTCTCGCCACTGCAGAAAGCAGATGCAGAAAGTGCAGTATCTTCTTCCATAGAGCCTGCTTTTGCAATATCGGCTAAGCCTTCAGCCATACAAATAGCGCTGTATCCACAAAACGTTCCTATCTCAAGAATGGTGCGTGGGCGTATCATCTGGACCAGCATTTTCAACACACGTCCCTCTACATGACCGCTTGACATACGGCCATGTATGGTGTGAATATTCTCCGCTCGCCACAGACGGTAAAGATAATCACCCTCTGAAGCGCTGTGCTCTTCAATATAACGGTCTAATGCTTCGGTCTCAGTCATTGTACGTTGCCGTAGGTTTACTCACTTGTTTTTTCATCAGCTGCAGGGGTATGCCTCAATAATCCTTCAATGGCCATTTTATAACCAGCCAGTCCGAAGCCACAAATAACACCTAAACAAGCCGCAGAAATCATTGACTTATGGCGAAACTCCTCGCGCGCATGCACATTAGAGATGTGAACTTCAACCACAGGACAACGCAACGAACGTATGCAATCGAGCAGTGCAATAGACGTATGCGTGTAAGCTCCTGCATTGAGAACGATGCCGTCATACTCAAAACCCACCTCCTGTAACTTATTAATGAGTTCGCCCTCCACGTTACTTTGATAATATTTTATCTTCACATCGGGGAAATCGGCACGCAGTTGCGGCATATAACTTTCGAACGAATCGTGCCCATAAATGCTTGGTTCGCGCACACCCAATAAGTTGAGGTTTGGCCCGTTGACAATTAAAATCTTCTTCATCTTATGTTTTGCGATTTCTAACTTTTTCAGTTAACTTTGTAACAACTTTACATCATTGCGCAGGATTTTCGAAGGAAGAAAATCTGCTTTTATACCGAATGGAATATAAGAGCTGTTGGTGCAAAGATACGTAAAAAGAGCTATATGCAAAGGAAAAAGGTACATAAATCCCCCGATATTGCCGATATGGTCAGGCGGTACACCCGTTATCTGCGTCTTGAACGTAGCTATTCGGACAATACCCTCGACGCCTATCGTCACGATTTAGATTATCTTCTCGACTATCTGCAAACAGCAGGTACCGACCCCCTTAGCGTAAAACTTGAAGATTTAGACCTTTTCGCAGCCTCATTACACGAGCATGGTATCAGCGCTAAATCACAAGCCCGAATACTTAGTGGCGTGCGCTCGTTCTATCGCTATCTGGTTTTAGACGGGTATATTGATGTAGACCCCACCGAATTGCTTGTATCGCCGCATCTTCCCAAGCATCTTCCCGAATTTCTGACGACCGAAGAGGTTGACCGTTTAGAGGCTGCTGTAGACCTCTCTACAAAAGAAGGACATCGTAACCGCGCTATTATTGAACTATTTTTCTCATGTGGTTTGCGCGTGTCGGAGCTTACAAACCTCAAACTTTCAGGCCTTTTCCTTGAACAACGCTTTATACGTGTACTGGGCAAAGGCAACAAAGAGCGGCTCGTTCCTATCTCAGAGCGAGCTATTCAAGAGCTAAATTCGTGGTTCGATGACCGCAAACGAATGGATATTAAGCCAGGAGAAGAAGATTATGTATTTCTGAACAGGCGCGGCCATCACCTTACACGAGTCATGATTCTCATCATGGTCAAGCGGCTTGGTGAGGCTGCAGGCATTAAGAAAACAATATCGCCACACACTCTACGACACAGTTTTGCCACAGCTCTATTGCGAGGTGGGGCCGACTTGCGCGTGATACAAGAATTGCTTGGCCATGCCAGCATTGGAACAACTGAGATTTATACGCACCTCGATGACGAAACACTACGTCAGGAAATACTGCTTCATCATCCACGTAATAAGCCCAAAAATCTCGACAATAACGCGTAAACAGCTTGCGGAAAACGATACTGAAAAAGATATTTTATTTTGTATTTACACATTAATAATAAATAAACTACACATGAAATTCAAGCATTTTTTCATCTCCCTGCTACTACTCCTTGTAGCCATTACTGCAGGAGCGCAAATGCCTACCCAAACTATTCCGGCTGATACAGCCTTCAGAATGGGCAGACTTTCGAACGGATTAACCTATTATATAAGGTATAACAACTGGCCTGAAAATCGTGCCAACTTTTATATTGCGCAGAAAGTAGGTTCTATTCAGGAAAATGAAGACCAACGTGGATTGGCTCATTTCCTTGAGCATATGGCCTTTAACGGGTCTGACCACTTCAAAGGCAACGACCTTATAGAATGGTGTCGAGCACACGGTATTGAGTTTGGTGGCGACCTTAACGCTTATACGTCAACCGATGAAACGGTATATAATATTGACAATGTGCCCACAACGAATGCGGGTACCATTGACAGCTGTTTACTTATTCTGCGCGATTGGTCAACAGGACTTAGCCTTGAACAGAGCGAAATAGAAAAAGAGCGTGGTGTGATACACGAAGAATGGCGCCTACGCACGTCGGCATCGAGCCGTATGCTCGAGCGTAATTTGGAGAAGTTATACCCTGGTTCGAAGTACGGACGCAGGTATCCTATCGGCCTGATGTCAGTAGTCGACAACTTCAAACGTAAGGAACTTGTCGATTATTACCGCAAATGGTATCACCCTGACCATCAAGGCATCATTGTTGTAGGCGATGTTGACGTTGACAAAATAGAAGCACAAATTAAGCAACTCTTCGGAAAGATTCCGAATCCAGCTAACGAAGCCCCAATTGTGGCAGAAGAAGTGCCCGACAACGATAAACCCATCGTTATCATTGATAAGGATAAAGAGTTCCAGAACTCTTATGTAACCATGATGATAAAACATGATGTTTATCCCGACAGTTTGAAGCAACAGCTGCCCTATCTCATCGAGGACTACATGAAAAATGCGGTTACTGATATGCTGAACGTGCGCTTTACGGAGGCCGCTCAAAAAGCTGACTGTCCGTTTGTTAACACGCAAGCCAGCGACGGAACATTCTTATTATCGAAGACAAAAGACGCTTTCTCGTTGAGTGTTGTTCCGAAGGATATGGCTCAAACAGCTGAAGCGCTAAAGGCAGCCATCATTGTGGCACGACAAGCAGCTGAATATGGCTTTACCGCTACCGAATACGACCGATACAAAACAAACATGTTGAGTAATCTTGAAAAGAAGTATTCGAACCGCGATAAACAAACAAATGCCAACTTTGTAAGCCTTGCCTTAGACAATTTCCTTCATGGAGAGGCCATGCCCAGCATTGAATTTTCGTACCCTCTCATGAAACAAATTGTGCCAGCTATACCTCTTGAGGGCATCAACCAGCTGTTACCACAACTCATGACCAAAAGCGACTCGAACCTTGTTCTCGTTAATTTCAATAACGAAAAAGAAGGAAACGTTTATCCTACCGAAGCACAGCTACTGCAAGCTGTAAACGAAGGTAGACAGGCGCAGATTGTTGCATTTGTTGATAATGTAAAAAACGAACCGATTATCAAGAAGCTTCCAAAAGCAGGAAAAATTAAAAAGGAGACTTACAATAAGCAGTTTGATTATAGCATTCTGAAACTATCGAACGGCGTTACCGTACTGCTAAAGAAGACCGATTATAAAAAAGATCAGGTGATTTTAACAGGTATGGGTGGCTCAGGACAAGGTAATTACGGAAAGGCAGACTTTGCAAACATTCAGGTTTTCGACAATGTTATTGATAATAGTGGATTGGGCGACTTCTCTGCTTTAGAGTTAAGCAAGGCTCTGGCTGGCAAAATTGCCAACGCTCAGCTACAAATGGACGAACGTCGTATGTCAATCAAGGCAAACTCTACGCCTACTGACGTCGAGACGATGCTACAACTTACCTACCTTTATTTTACGTCTATTCGGAAAGATATTGATGCTTTCAACAACCTGATGCAGCAATATGAGGTGGGGTTACAGAACCGCGAGCAAAACCCTGAAATAGCTTTCAGCGATAGCTTAACCCGTGCTCTGTACGACAATAGCTGGCGATATCAGCCATTTTTGAAAGACGACGTTAAGAATGTAAACTACGATCGCATTCTCGATATGGCACGCGAACGAACCGCTAACGCCAATGACTGGACGTTTGAAGTAATAGGAAACTACAACGATTCGACGATTCGACAGCTTATTTGTCAATATTTGGGTGCACTTCCTTCAAAAGGAAAGAATCCGAAAGGCCTGCGTACAACGATGCCTACCAACAAAAACGTTGACATTTTCTTCACACGAAAAATGGAAACGCCAAAGGCAAATACGCAAATGGTTTGGCTAAACCATGCTACGCCATATACACTTGAGAAATCGTTACAGGCGAATATTGCAGGTCAGATTCTACAAATGGTCTATCTGAAAAAGATTAGAGAGGAAGCCAGTGCGGCCTATTCGTGTGGCGCACAGGGAGCTATGAGCATTGCAGATGATGGTTTCCATATTGCCGAAATTGAAGCAGCATGCCCCATGAAGCCCGAAAAGAAGGATACTGTTATCAAGATTATGAACGAGGAAATGCAGAATTTGGCTCGTACATGCGATGCTGATATGTTGGCAAAAGTTCAGAAATATATGCTCAAACAATATGAAAACGCTGTAAAAAGCAACGCATATTGGAGAAGCATCGTGTGGCGACACTTCACCATGAACGAAGATAACCATACCGAATATAAGCGTATTATCGAATCGCAAACGCCAGAAAGTATTAGTGCTTTCGTTAAGGAATTCTTGAAAGGAGCCAATAAAGTTTGCGTGGTTATGATGCCAAACGAAGATAAAAACTAAATAGTAAAAAGATAATCGAGCAAGAAACTAAGCTTGTTAAGGTCAGAAAGGCAATATGAAATAAAGCTCGAAAGACCGTAAAATCAAAATCCCTGTCCATTTCTTTCAACGGAAAACGGACAGGGATTTTTCTATTCTATAATTCGAATATACAGTTGTATATAAGTCTTAGGCGCGGTTTGGCAACATCAAAAAACAAGAGCCTTTTTTGCTTATCACAAAAAAACATATTACCTTTGCACACCGATATTAGATTATATTTATAACATTGTGGAAGAATTTGGCTGCTTGCAACCACACTAAAAAATGCTAAAACTGCGAAATCACCCTCAGATTTTACGGTTATTTGGCGTTTTTCCACTTAATTTTATTGGAAAAATGAGTTACCTATTTTCTTCAGAATCAGTTTCAGAAGGCCATCCTGACAAAGTCTCTGACCAGATTTCAGATGCCCTTCTCGACCAGTTTCTTGCTTATGACAGCAAGGCTCACTGTGCGATTGAAAGCTTTGTTACAACTGGCCAGGTTGTAATCATGGGCGAAGTGCGTTCATCGCAGTATGTCGATTTACAGACAATTGCTCGCCGAACCATCAATAACATCGGCTATACTAAGGCTGAATATCAGTTCGATGGGGACAGTTGCGGTATTCTTTCGGCTATACACGAACAGAGTGATGATATTAATCGCGGCGTAAGCAGAGCAGAAGAGGCCGATCAAGGCGCTGGCGACCAAGGTATGATGTTTGGTTATGCCTGCAACGAAACGGAAAATTATATGCCTGTTTCGCTCGATTTGGCGCACCTTATCATGCGTACACTTACCGACATTCGTAAAGAAGGACAACAAATGACTTATCTACGTCCCGACGCGAAAAGTCAAGTAACCATTCAGTATAACGATGAAGGCATACCCGAATGTATTGATACAATTGTTGTCTCTACGCAACACGACAACTTTATTAAGCCTGAAAACGATTCACAAGAAGCGCGCGATAAGGCTGACGAAGCAATGTTAAGTCGTATTTATGACGATGTACTTAACATTCTTATACCACGTGTAAAGGCACAGTTAGGCGAAAAAGTGCTAGCGCTTTTCGGCAATAACATCAAATATTATGTCAATCCAACAGGAAAGTTTGTGATTGGTGGTCCTCATGGCGACACTGGTTTGACAGGACGAAAAATTATAGTTGACACCTACGGCGGTAAAGGAGCGCACGGCGGTGGCGCCTTTTCGGGAAAAGATCCATCAAAGGTTGACCGCTCGGCAGCTTATGCAGCACGTTACATTGCCAAAAATATGGTAGCGGCAGGTGTGGCTGATGAGATGCTCGTTCAGTTGGCATATGCTATTGGTGTGGCCGATCCGGTTAGTGTTTATGTAAATACTTACGGACGTAGCAACGTGAAAATGACGGATAGCGAAATTGCAAAAACAATAAGTCAATTGTTTGATCTCCGACCCAATCAGATAGAAAAGACCCTTAAATTAAGGCAACCGATATACCTTGAAACGGCTGCTTACGGACACATGGGGCGCAAAAACGAAGTGGTTGAGAAAACATTCACGAGCCTTTATCACGAGACAAAGACTATCAATGTGGAACTTTTTACCTGGGAAAAGCTTGATCAGGTAGAACGTATACGGAAGGCTTTCGCTCTCTGATCCCTTAAAACAGAATGACAGAGCAAAACGATTCAGTAATCTCTATTGAGACGGCGACAGAACAAAATACTGTCGTCGTCCATAAAAAAGGCTATCATTCGCCAGCCGAAATTATTAGTTGGCTGCCTAATTCAGCCACACCCTGGCAGCAAGACTCTGCTATTAGGGCCAACTATCCATTCCAAAAGATTGACTGGAATCAGCGTCCCAATCCGATGAGGACACCCACAACGCATGTTGACAGCACCGCAACGTTTTCGTTAAACAAGGCTATGTATTACAGCAAGTCGATGGTACAACCCGACTCTGTTTACCGTCCCGAGTGTATTGGATATCGTCATGGCGTAGCGGGCGACCCTGTTCCATACACCATTGCTGGCGACGACCTCATTACTTCTATACTGTTAGCCTGTTTCATTTTTGCAACAGTAGCTATTGCTAAGTCGGGAAACTTTCTGCAACGACAGTTTAAAAACTTCTTCTATTCGCAACGAGAAGGCACTACCGTCATCAGCGAGACTGGAGAAGAATTGCGTTTTCAGCTTTTCTTGATACTGCAAACGTGTCTGCTTTCAGCTATTATTTATTTCTTTTATTCAAGCGAAGTTAGTGGTGATTCGTTTTCATTGGCCCACTATCAGGTGCTTTCGCTCTACACCTTTACCTTTGCAGGCTATTTCTTACTGAAAAATTTACTATACACAATAGTCAATTGGGTATTCTTTGATAAGAAAAAAAATGAACAATGGGCGAAGTCTTCCCTCTTCCTTTCTTCGGTCGAAGGTATGCTACTTTTCCCTAATGTCATGCTCCTTGCTTACTTTAATTTATCCATTAAGCATGCCGTCATTTATGCTCTTGCGGTTATCATTCTTGTCAAATTGCTATCATTTTATAAGGCTTACCTTATCTTTTTCAGGCGAAACGGTGCCATTCTGCAATTTTTTTTGTACTTTTGTGCACTCGAATTAATGCCCCTCGGCGCCTTGTGTGGCGCAATGGTTACGATGGATAGATATTTAAAACAAATTTTTTAGGACACGGCATGATTAAGAAAATTCTGATTTCTCAACCAAAACCTACAAATGAGAAATCGCCTTACTTCGATATTGAAAAAGAATTTGGCGTGCAATTTATATTCCGCCCCTTCTTTAAAGTTGAAGCTTTAACCGCAAAAGAATTCCGTCAGCAGAAAGTAAGTATACTCTCACACACTGCCGTCGTGTTTACTTCACGTCATGCTATTGATTACTTTTTTAGGTTAGCAAAAGAACTTCGCATCAGTATTCCTGAAGATATGAAGTATTTTTGCGTAACCGAAACTATTTCTTTATACATTCAAAAATACGTACAGTACCGCAAACGCAAGGTGTTTTTCGGTAACACTGGCCGCATAGACGACCTTATCCCCGTCATGCTGAAGCACAAAAATGAGAAATATCTCATTCCGCAAAGCAGCGTACACACTGACGAAATTAAGGATAAACTCGATGCAAAAGGGTTGAACCACACCGGATGCGTGATGTATCGCACGTTAGATAACGAATTTACCGAAGAAGAAATTAAGAATTTCGACTACGACATGCTTATATTTTCAACCCCCACAGGTGTACAATATCTCAGCAAGTCGTTCCCTAATTTCAAGGAGAAAGACGTAAAAATTGCTTGCTTCGGACCTGCTACAGCTAAGGCCGTTCAGGACGCAGGGCTACGTCTTGACCTCATGGCCGGAACGAAAGAATACCCTTCTATGATTACGGCGCTTACTGATTTCTTGAAGAAATCAAAAGCATAGCTCTCTATGGAGAACGAGAACCACACCCTTTGTAAAGCCGAACGCCTACACAGTCGCAAGCTTATCGAAAAGCTTTTCGGAGGCGGTCAAAGCCGCTCTATGTCGGCTTTCCCTCTTAGGGTGGTTTATCTTGCTCCCACTTCACCTTCTGATGATAACGAGTCAACGGCCATGCCGCAGATGCTTGTCAGCGTGCCGAAACGATATTTTAAACGTGCTGTCAAGCGAAATCGCATTAAACGACAAGTTCGTGAGGCTTATCGCCGCCACAAATTCCTTCTTGACGGCCAACCCGTTATAATGGCTTTTATTTGGCTCGACGCTAAATTGTACCCTTCAACACTTATTGAAGAGCGCGTTGTAAGCCTTATCAGCCGCATAAAAGAAAAGATAGACGAAAATAAAAATCAATGAAAAACTATCGGCATTATCTCTCTTTTATCTGGCGTGCAACGGCTTGGCTTCTGATATTTCCTATTCTTTTTTATCAGAAACTCATCAGTCCCTACACCCCTTCTTCGTGCCGTTTTACACCCTCTTGCTCAGAATATACCCGTCAGGCTTTGCTTATGCACGGACCTATCAAAGGTTTTTTGCTTGGCGCTTGGCGCATTTTGCGTTGTAATCCTTGGGGAGGGAGCGGATATGATCCCGTACCACACCACTTCCATTTTCCGAAATGGCGAACGGGTATTTAAATAACACCTCTCTCATCGTTTACAAACCCTTGCCTCGTAAGGCTGATAAAAACGATATTTTCTACACAAAATTCACGATAATTTAAAAACACTTACCAAATATGAAGAACTTTGTTGAAGAACTAAAATGGCGTGGCATGCTTGCCCAAATTATGCCAGGTACCGAAGAATATTTGCAGAAGAACCTCACATCGGCCTATCTGGGCACTGACCCTACAGCCGATTCGCTTCATATTGGCCACCTTTGCGGCATCATGATGCTTCGTCATCTGCAGCAGTGTGGCCACAAACCATACCTGCTTATCGGCGGAGCCACAGGTATGATAGGCGACCCTTCAGGTAAGAGTCAGGAACGAAACCTGCTCGATACCGAAACGCTTTACCACAACCAAGAGGCTATTAAAAAGCAGGTTTCGAAATTTCTCGACTTCGAAAGCACCGAACCGAACAAGGCTGAATTGGTAAACAACTACGATTGGATGAAAGATTTCACCTTCCTCGATTTCGCACGCGAGGTAGGAAAACATATTACTGTCAACTATATGATGGCGAAAGATAGCGTGCAGAAGCGCCTAAGCGGCGAGGCTCGCGACGGTCTTTCGTTCACCGAATTTACATATCAGCTACTTCAGGGCTACGACTTCCTGTACCAATATCAGAAGTATGGCGTGCGCTTACAGCTGGGCGGAAACGACCAGTGGGCAATATGACCACAGGAACTGAGCTTATTCACCGTACGCTGGGCAACGATGTCGAGGTATATTGCCTTACTTGTCCGCTCATCACTAAGGCTGATGGTAAGAAGTTTGGCAAAACAGAGAGCGGAAACATTTGGCTCGATCGCAACCGCACTACGCCGTATGCTTTCTACCAGTTCTGGCTAAACGTGACCGATGATGATGCTGAAAAGTATATCAAGATATTTACAGACCTCGACCGCGAAACCGTAGAGGCTCTTGTTGCTGAACATAAAGAAGACCCGGGAAGGCGCACATTGCAGCGTCGTTTGGCCGAAGAAATTACAACGATGGTTCACTCAAAGGCCGACCTCGACATGGCTATCGCTGCCAGCAACATTTTATTTGGCAAGGCCACAAAAGACCAATTGGCTCAGCTTGATGAAGCTACCCTCAACGACGTATTTGCTGATGTACCCCACTTCACGCTCGATAAGTCGGCACTTGGTGGCACAGCCGTTGACCTGTTCTGTCAGGAAGGTTGGGACATTTTCCCATCAAAGGGCGAAATGCGCAAGCTTGTCAAAGGTGGCGGCGTAAGTTTAAATAAAGAGAAACTAACGGCTTTCGACCGTGTTATAACGGCCGACGACCTCATTGATGGCAAATATCTGCTGGTACAGAAGGGCAAGAAAAACTACTTCCTTATCACAGTGAAGTAATTTTGCAGGCATATCTATTGCGCAAAATCTGCCTTAACGCAGACAACAAAGGGCTATATCTCAACGATAAAACGTCGTGAGATATAGCCTTTTTTCGTATAATGCACAATACTTTTCGTCCATACGGTGAAGATACGGCGGCCGTAGTACGCATTGTACGACGGCCGTCACACACATCGTTCGACAGCCGCCACATAACGTGTATCACGGTCGCCGAACTACAACCACAAGCACGTTAATTTTTTACGATTATGACCTATAGGCAATAAAAATAAATCAAAAATATATTGCCATTTTACACGTAATATTAATATAAATTCTTTATTTTTACCGCGATAATCAATAAATAGCAAAACCTATGGTCAAAAAGAAACTTCTACTTTGCCTATTTGCTCTGCTCCCCATCCTTGCATCAGCACAAGATAACCGCGTGCTTACGCCTGTTATATGGAGCCAAATAGAGAAAACCGTCAAGGAAAATCCAGATAGTGTAAAGGCGCTTGTTGCACGTCTCACGCTACCCAAGCTCGACACAACGCTGACCATGAGCCAACGCGTACTCGCCTTTTACGGACAGTCATACATCAGTCAGGGCGACGAGATGCTTGATGCCCGACGTAT
>JABCPF020000008.1 GCA_013333285.2 Prevotella sp. | reverse complement strand
GTCGCGTGAAGAGAAATGTCGCGAAAAGTTGGTACTATTTCGTGAAGCGGAGACGATAGTTTACGATGCAGACGACGAATTGGTGCGTCGTTTGGTAGCCGAAATGGCGCACAAAGGCGAAGCACTTTACTCTTCGACGACCGACCGCCAAGCGCCTATGTTCGTTACCCATATATCAAAGGGTGACACGGAAACAACCCTATCTTATATTTATAAACAAGGTAGAGAGGAGAGGTTTACTATACCGTTTATAGATGATGCTTCGATAGCCAACTCGATAACTTGTGCTATGGTGGCGCTCCGTTTGGGCGTGACGGCAGACCTGTTGGCTCAACGCATGAGGTTGCTTGAGCCTGTAGCCATGCGCATGGAGGTGAAACAAGGCCGGCATGGTTGCACGCTTATTAACGATTCGTATAATTCGGACGTGAACTCGCTGAACATTGCGCTCGACTTTATGAACCGTAGGCCCGACCATCAAGGACGTCGTCGCACGCTCATTTTGAGTGATATTTTCCAAAGTGGTGAAACAGCGGAAAATCTTTATCGTGAGGTAGGGAGCTTGGTGAAGAAGCGCGAGGTGCAGAAAATCATCGGTATTGGGCCTGAAATATCACGGAATAGTGATGCGATACCTGTATCTGAAAAATTCTTTTTCAATACGGTTGACGCGTTTATTCGTAGTGAGGTGTTCCGCAATTTGCGTGACGAGGTTATACTTATCAAAGGTGCGCGCACGTTTGGCTTTGACCAAATAACCGACCTTTTGGTGCAAAAGGTACACGAAACTGTTCTGGAAGTGAATCTTGGAGCCGTAGTTGAGAACCTGAATTACTACAGATCGCTCATGAAACCCGACACAAAGCTGGTGTGTATGATAAAGGCTGACGCTTACGGTGCGGGCAGTGTGGAGATAGCTAAAACGCTACAGGATCATCGTGTTGACTACTTAGCGGTGGCCGTTGCCGATGAAGGAGCAACGCTTCGACGTAACGGAATTACGTCGAATATCATGATTATGAATCCTGAAATGAGTGCTTTTAAAACGCTATTTGATAACGATTTGGAACCAGAAGTGTACTCGTTTCGTTTGCTCGACGCCCTTATTAAGGCGGCAGAAAAGGAGGGAATAACCGACTATCCTGTGCATATTAAGCTTGATACGGGAATGCATCGTTTAGGTTTTGACCCATTAAAGGATATGGACGAGCTGATAAGCCGACTCAAACACCAAAATGCCATTATCCCTCGCTCGGTATTTTCACACTTCGTAGGGGCGGATAGTGATGGCTTTGACGATTTTTCGGCATATCAGTTTGAGCTATTTGATAAGGGCAGTAAACAGTTACAGGCGGCCTTTAACCACAAAATTCTAAGACATATTGATAATTCTGCGGGCATCGAACATTTCCCAGAGCGACAGCTTGATATGTGTAGGCTGGGGCTCGGACTGTATGGAATAGACAGTCGGAACAACGAAATCATTCATACTGTATCAACATTAAAGACAACTATTTTGCAACTTCGACAAGTTCCTGCTGGTGATACGGTGGGCTATAGTCGCAAGGGAAAGATAGAACATGATAGCATAATAGCGGCCATTCCTATCGGATATGCCGACGGATTAAATCGCCATTTGGGCAACCGTAGAGGCTATTGCTTGGTCAATGGTAAAAGAGCCGAGTATGTTGGTAATATATGTATGGACGTGGCTATGATTGATGTTACGGGCATTGATTGCAGTGAGGGCGACTCGGTAGAGATTTTTGGCGAACACTTGCCTGTGACTGTATTGAGCGATATGCTCGATACCATACCGTATGAAGTGCTTACTTGTATCAGCAATCGCGTGAAACGAGTATACTATCAGGATTAAAAGTAGGGAAGAAAACGTGCATTGAATTGCACGAAAATAAAAAAGCCCTGAAACGTGAATATCTATAACCCCAGCCCCTTGTTTAAAATAAGCAAAGGGTTACCAGTATAAAACTGGTGGGGATATTCAGGTTTCAGGGCTTGCTGTTTAAATATCTTTGCAGTATACGCGGTGGCGACGTAAAATTTCACTGTCGAAATAGTCCCACTGTCCAAGCACGGCCTTGTTGGTTTCCATGTGTGGACACGTAACGGCATACTTGAATTTATAATGCGTTGCCCATTTAATAAGGTCGGTGATTATGATGGCATTAGCACCCTTTACGCGGTATTCGGGGAGTACAGCCATGATTAAAAGGTCAAGCACATCGGTGGTATTCCATTTCAGTACTTTCAGCATCGGCCACCAACCAAAGGGTAAAAGTCGACCGTCACGCGTTTTTTGGAGAGCCTCTGAGAACGAGGGGAATGACACTCCAAAACCTACCATTTTATCGTTGTCGCTGGTATCAACAACGCATGTAATCAGGTTAGGATTGGCCAGACGTATATAATCGTTGATGAGTTTGTCGATTTGTTGTTCTGACAATTGTGAAAAACCATAGAGATCCTTATATGTCGTGTTGAGAATGCCAAATAATTCGCGACCTCTTCCGCCTTGAACAAATTCTTTTCGAGTGAATTTTCGCATTTCAAGATGGTAACGTTTACCAATCATTTCGGTAATTTTAAGCATCTTTTCAGGCGTTTGGCTCGGAATGTTAATGCCTAATTCAATGTAATCATTGTCCTTTTTTAAACCACCCATAGCTTCAATATGTTTGGAATAATAGGGGTAGTTATAGTTGATATACATGGTAGAAAGGTGCTCGAAACCATCAACAAGCATACCCTCTCGGTCCATATCTTGGAAACCTAATGGGCCAGCCAGCTCGGTCATACCCTTTTCTTTGCCCCACTTTATAACGGCATCGAGTAACGCTTTTGACACGTCGAGGTCGTCAATAAAGTCGAACCAGCCAAAGCGTACGACGCTTCTTTTCCAGTATTCATTAGCTCTGCGGTTGATAATTGCTGCAACACGGCCTACTACTTTGTCGCCTTGGTAAGCTAAAAAGTATTCTGCTTCACAGAATTCAAAGGCAGGATTCTTATCTTTTGACAATGTATTTACTTCGTCTGAATATAAATAAGGTACTGCCTGTGGGCAATCGCGGTAAAGATCATAGAACAGTTGGACAAATGTTTTAAAATCTTTCTTGGTATTGACAATTCTTATTTCTGTCTCCATTTTTGTTAAATTGTTATTTAAAAATGTGAGTTAAAGGTTATTTTTCGTGATGATAAGATAGGAAGCCTTGGCGATAAAGCGCCTCAAGAAGCCCCTTAGACATAGCCTCGTTAGCCTCGCGTGTGTAGCGAATGTCGGTGATAACTTGTGCTAATGTTTGTTTATTGTTGATTTCGACAAAGTGTTGATTTTCGGGCAATGCTTCCTTAGGGGTATAGAATTTATTAATTAGCTCGGGAGTATAATCACGATATGTTTCTTCGTGAACAATGCTCTCAATAGGCAAGCGGTCAGTTAACGCTGGGGCTTCGTCGGGCCAACCCAATGTAATTGTAGCAACAGGAAAAACTAATTGTGGAAGTTTTAAGATGTCAATAATGGGTTGTGGACTATAAATAGTAGTGCCGAGGAAACACGTTCCCAAGCCAGCTTCTTCTGCAATATTACAGAACGTTTGGCAGTAGAGCAGCGCATCAGTAGCTGCATTCAAAAAGCTGAGAAAGTTATTATAGCCTGGTTGAGCCTGCCTTTGGGTGGTCCAAAGAGACGTTCGGCGATAATCGGCACAGAAAGTAAGCACTACGGGCGCGTTCTGTACCATGGGTTGATTAAAATGTGGTGGTGAAAGAAGTTTCTTAATAGCCTTATCACGCGTGATGATAACGCTGTAAAGTTGTAAGTTTCCCATCGTGGGAGTGCGTTCTGCATTCTCTAAAAGTGCTGTGATAAGCTGGGAGGGAACCTCTTTTGATGAATATTTTCTGATGCTTGTACGATGTTTCAAGCTTTCCATTTTTATATATTTATATTGATGCAAAGTTAGGAAAATTATCCAAAATGGAAAAGTTTTTCTTGAAATTTATACAAAAAGTTGTCCGCTTTCAGAAAAAACTTTTGTAGCTTTGCAACAGATAATTTTCTCTTTTAATATTATTTTTTTCGATGGATAAGCAGCAAAACTATTCTTATGATGAGGCCTTTGAAGCCTCTTTAAATTATTTCGGCGGTGACGAACTTGCCGCACGAGTATGGGTTAACAAGTATGCAATGAAAGATAGCTTTGGTCATATCTACGAGAAATCGCCAGCTGATATGCATTGGCGCATTGCAAACGAGGTGGCTCGTATAGAGAAAAAGTATAAAAACCCGATGAGTGCGCAGCAGATTTTCGATTTGCTCGACCACTTCCGCTATATTATTCCTGCGGGCAGTCCGATGACAGGAATTGGAAATAATTTTCAAGTGGCTTCGCTAAGTAACTGTTTTGTGATTGGCCTTGATGGCGATGCAGACAGCTATGGCGGCATTATGAAGATAGATGAAGAGCAGGTTCAGCTCATGAAACGCCGCGGAGGAGTAGGTCATGACCTTAGTCAGATTCGCCCAAAAGGAAGCCCTGTGAATAACTCGGCGTTGACATCTACAGGTCTTGTACCTTTCATGGAGCGCTTTAGTAACTCTACACGCGAGGTGGCACAGGACGGAAGACGCGGTGCTTTAATGCTTTCGGTAAGTGTTAAGCACCCAGATTCGGAAGCATTTATTGATGCAAAGATGACCGAAGGTAAGGTGACTGGTGCGAACGTTAGTGTGAAAATAGACGACGCTTTCATGAAGGCGGCTGTTGAAGATAAACCTTATACACAGCAGTTCCCTGTTGATAGCGATAATCCTACAACCAAAAACGAAATATCTGCACGTAAACTTTGGGAGAAAATCGTGCACAATGCATGGAAGAGTGCTGAGCCAGGCGTGTTGTTTTGGGATACTATTCTGCGCGAGAGTATTCCAGATTGTTATGCTGATTTAGGTTTCGAGACCGTTAGTACAAATCCATGTGGCGAGATTCCTCTTTGCCCATACGATAGCTGTCGTTTACTTTCCATCAACTTATTTAGCTATGTAGAGAATCCGTTTACGCCAGAAGCACGATTCGATTTTGATAAGTTCCGTGAGCATGTTCAAGTGGCACAGCGCATCATGGACGACATTATCGATTTGGAAATGGAGAAGATAGATATGATAATGCAGAAAGTAAGTCGCGACCCTCAGAACGACGACATCAAGCATACAGAATATCATCTTTGGGAGAAAATTAAACGAAAGAGTGGTATGGGCCGCCGTACCGGTGTGGGAATTACCGCAGAAGGTGATATGTTGGCAGCGTTAGGATTGCGTTATGGCACACAAAAGGCTACTGATTTTGCAGTTGAAGTGCAGAAGACATTGGCATTAAATGCTTATCGTGCTTCTGTAACGATGGCTAAAGAACGTGGTGCTTTCGAAATCTATGATGCGAAACGTGAGCAGAAAAATCCTTTTATCAATCGTATTAAAGAGGCTGATGCGGAACTCTATGCGGACATGAAGAAGTATGGTCGCCGCAATATCGCCTGCCTTACTATAGCTCCAACGGGAACGACATCGTTGATGACGCAAACCACCAGCGGCATAGAGCCAGTGTTTATGCCTGTATATAAGCGTCGCCGTAAGGTGAATCCGAACGATACTGACGTACATATCGACTTTGTAGATGAGGTAGGAGACAGCTTCGAAGAGTACATTGTTTATCACCGTAAGTTCCTACAGTGGATGAGTACTAACGGTATTGATACTACGAAAAAGTACACACAGGAAGAAATTGATGACCTTGTCGCTCGCTCTCCTTATTTTAAAGCGACGGCAAATGACGTCGATTGGCTGATGAAAGTACGTATGCAAGGCGCTATCCAAAAGTGGGTAGATCACAGTATTTCTGTAACAGTCAACTTGCCAAATAATGTTGATGAGGCACTTGTTAACAAGCTTTACGTTGAGGCTTGGCGCTCAGGTTGCAAAGGCTGTACGATATATCGTGATGGAAGTCGTTCTGGTGTGATGGTTTCGGTATCGAAGAAAGACAAGAAGGAACAAAAGAAAGAAGAGGCTCCAGAGCCAATAACAACTGCAGCAATACCTCACCCACTTGTTCAGGAAGTGCGACCAAAAGAGCTTGATTGTGATGTTGTTCGCTTCCAAAACAATCGTGAAAAGTGGGTGGCATTTGTAGGATTGCTTGACGGTTATCCTTATGAAATCTTTACCGGACTTCAAGATGATGACGAAGGTATTTCGTTACCGAAGACCGTTACTAAGGGTATTGTGATTAAGCAAACGAATGCAGATGGCTCTCATCGTTACGATTTCCAATTCAAGAATAAACGTGGTTACAAGACGACAGTTGAAGGATTGAGTGAGAAATTCAATCCAGAATATTGGAATTATGCGAAGCTTATCTCTGGTGTTCTGCGCTATCGTATGCCTATTGACCACGTTATCAAGTTGGTTAGCTCGTTGCAACTCAAGGACGAAAGTATTAACACATGGAAGAACGGTGTTGAGCGCGCCTTGAAGAAATATATTACTGACGGTACGAAAGCTTCAGGACAGACTTGTCCTGTTTGCGGACAGGAGACGCTGGTATATCAAGAAGGCTGTCTTATTTGCACCAACTGTGGTGCAAGCCGTTGCGGATAATAACTTACTGCCATGCTGTTTCCCGTGAGGAACAGCATGGCTTTTTACGTTTCAAATGATACTAAAAGACAGTTTTATTCATCTAAAGAAACTGCGTTTTCATGCTTTTATTGGCGTGGGAGCGCAAGAACGCTTGACGGGAAACGACTTTGAGGTTGACCTTCGATTGCAGACTGATGTTTCCGTCGCGATGAAAACCGATGATGTTACCAACACCGTTAGTTACGCCGAAGCCTATGACGAGGTAGCTTTGGTGATGTCAGAGCCTTGTAATTTAGTAGAACATGCTGCTTTCAAAATGGCAGGAAGAATGATGAAACGTTGGCCACAGATTACGGTCGTTGATGTAAAACTTATCAAAATTAACCCACCAATGGGTGCCGATTGTGACGGTGCTGGAGTAGAATTACATTTAATAAATGATAAAACTCAATTGTAATTCACGTCCACTTGCGTTTAAATCATTAAATTTGTACTCTCTTTAGTTTGCCCATGTTAAAAAGAATTCTGTTTTCATTGCTGGCTTTTTTATTTTTCTTTCTCCCTATGTCGGGAGCAAGTAACCGTTTTACGCTGGTAATTGATGCAGGTCATGGCGGACACGATAGCGGTGCAAGAGGCGCTATTTCTTCTGAAAAAGACCTTACTTTAAAGTTTTCTCTGGCCTTCGGACGCATGGTAGAGCAGCGTTGTCCTGATGTAAAGGTCGTTTATACACGTACAACTGACGTCTTCGTTCCGTTGCATAAACGTGCCGATATTGCCAATAAGAATAAGGCCGATTTATTTATTTCCGTTCATATTAATGCGGTGATGCCAGGCCATTTAGCGCGTGGTTTCCAAAGCTATACGTTGGGTTCGGGTGAACGTAGCGGTGATCGCGGTATTAAAGAAAACTTAGAAGTAGCAAAGAGAGAGAACTCAGTTATCTTCCTTGAGAAAGATTACAAGACCCGTTATAAAGGTTATGACAACTCGGTTGAAGGAGATATCATGTTCGAATTCATTGCTGACAAGAACCGCGAACGTAGTGTTGAGCTTTCTCGACTGATGCAACAAGAAGTATGTAAGGCAACAGGGCGTGCTGATGGAGGCTCACATCAGAATAACCTTGCAGTATTGAGACTTACCTCTATGCCCGCAGCGCTACTTGAATTAGGCTTTATTTCAACTCCCGATGAAGAGCTATTTATGAATAGTGAGCCTGCAACCGACATGTATGCACGCGGTATTTTCAACGCTTTTGTGCTTTACAAAAACAAGTACAATGACAATATCGACGTGCCTTATCGTGAACCTATCGAAATGACAAGTACAGTAACGATTACCGATAACGCTGTTTCTCCTACACCTCAACGTAAGCAACAGCCAACGGTTACGCCGACCCCTTCTTCACCAAAAGTCGAAGATGTTAAGCCAACAGATACCTCATCGGCCGTAAAAACTCCTGTGCGCACAGCACCTGCACAACGTCAGGAACCTCGCACACAAGCAGTAGTAGCTCCCGTTAGCGATAAAGTTGATTTGTCAAAACCTATTTTTAAGATTCAAATTTTTTCGTCATCTTATCAGTTTAAGAGCGGAGACAAGGTTTTCCAAGGGCTTGAAGGCTGCGAAAATTATCAAGAAAA
Organism: Prevotella sp.; assembly: GCA_013333285.2. Taxonomy (GTDB): domain Bacteria; phylum Bacteroidota; class Bacteroidia; order Bacteroidales; family Bacteroidaceae; genus Prevotella. The sequence continues at coordinate 6,242 of JABCPF020000008.1, read as the reverse complement.
CAACTATTATAAATACACATACGGCGCGAGCAACAATTATAATGTCATCTACCGCTTGCGCAAACAGATACTCGATAAGTTTCCACAGTGCTTTATTATAGCTTTTAAGGGTGGAAAGAAGATTGACGTAAACGAAGGTATTAGAGAATTTAAGGCCAACAGATAATCTTTGGCAGAACACATAAAATCATAGTTATGAAGTTTTTAACAAAGGAAGTTAGGATTGCTTTAGTAACGATAGCAGGTATTGTTCTTTTGTTTTTCGGTTTGAATTTCTTGAAGGGGCGCGCCCTCTTTTCGAACCGAAACATTTACTTTGCTCGCTTTTCGGACATCAGCGGATTATCTGCTTCTAATCCCATTTATGCTGATGGATACCAAGTTGGTATCGTAAGATCAATTAATTATAATTACGAACGTAGCGGTATTGTGCTGGTACAGTTTGAGGTTGATAACGATTTGCGTATCCCGAAAGGTAGCTCTGCAGAGATTGAAAGTGACCTGATGGGCAATGTTAAGATGAATCTTCTTCTTGCCAATAACCCACACGAGCGTGTTGAAGTAGGCGATACTATACAAGGTGGTATTAATGGAGGTATGCTCGGGACAGTTGGACAGTTGATGCCTGTTGTTGAGAAGATGTTGCCCAAACTGGATAGCATTCTTTCCAGTGTGAACGCATTATTGGCCGATCCTGCTTTAAGCCAGACATTACATAACGCTCAAGCCACAACGGCTAACCTTGTAGTGTCAACTCGCGAGCTTAATACGCTCATGGCAAGCTTAAACCATCGTGTGCCTGGTATGATGAATAAGGCTGACTATGTTTTAAGCGAGGCTGGTCAAACCATGCATAACACTAAAACGCTTACTAGCAATTTGGCGGCAGTTGACGTAGCGGGAACTATGGCTAAAGTAGATAAAACGCTGGCCAATGTGCAGCAGTTTACCGACCGTTTGAATAGCAAGAACAGTTCGTTAGGCTTATTGATGAACGACGCTTCGTTGTATAATAATTTGAATACAACCGTACTCAGTGCCGATTCACTGCTTACAGATTTTAAGGCACATCCGAAACGTTATATTCATTTCTCAGTATTTGGACGAAAAGATAAGTAAGAAGCTTTGGTTTCTTAGTTGAAAATAACAAATCAAAGGGCGACTGACGCAATACGCGTTAGTCGTTTTTTTTCGTATAAACCGATATGCTATCTCTACCTTTATATATAGGCCTTTTGGTTCTAATAACGTTATCGGGTCTTCAAAATTATGGTCCGATTACGCCGTAATGGCAGTTCAAATATATATAAAGTTTCATTTCTTTAACACTTGCCGTCGGAATACCCTAATCAAAAGAAGCATAACGAGTTACGTATTTGTGTAAAGAAAAACGAAAGCACGTAGATTTGTAAAAACGATAAAACTTTCGTAGTTTTGCAATTGCATCTATATAATTTTAGGTGTAAATCAAAGCAACAATCCATAATCGTAGTTGATGAAAGCAGGTCCTGATGCTCGTTGGGACAAAGCACTTGCGCAAATACGCGAGAATGTCACGGAGCAGATATTTAAAACTTGGTTCAAGCCCATCGTCTTTGAGCATTTTGATGATGCGTCAAAGGTGATTCTCGTGCAGGTGCCCAGCGCATTTGTGTACGAATACTTGGAGGAGAACTTCGTGGAACTGATGGGACGCGTGCTGTATAATTGCTTTGGCGCAGGAATAAAACTCTCTTATCGCATTGTAACTGATAAAGAACACAACCTGTCGCAGGACATAGAGACCGACTCGCCTGATACGGTTGCAAAGCCCGCTAATCGCACAAAGGCTAATGCCGACGGTAAAAAGGCTTCTGCGGAACAGTCGCAAGAGCTTGATTCGCAGCTTGATATGCATCGCACATTCTCCAATTATATAGAAGGCGATAGTAATAAATTGTCGCGCTCGGTAGGCCTTTCCATTGCCGAACACCCTAATACAATGCAGTTCAATCCGATGTTTATCTATGGCCCTTCTGGCTGTGGCAAAACGCATCTTATCAATGCAATAGGTGTTCATTGCAAGCAATTATATCCTCAAAAACGCGTGTTGTACATCAGCGCCCGACTGTTTCAGGTGCAGTATACGAACGCATACCTGCATGGAACTATCAACGACTTTATAGCTTTCTATCAAACTATTGATATGCTTATTGTTGATGATATTCAGGAATGGATAACAGCGACGAAGACACAAGATACATTCTTCCATATCTTTAACCACCTTTTCCGAAACGGTAAGCGTATTATTCTGGCGTCAGACCGTCCACCTGTTGACCTCAAAGGCATGCACGAGCGTTTGCTTACGCGTTTTTCGTGCGGACTAATAGCCGAGCTTGAAAAGCCGAACAAGCAACTTTGCGCGGATATTCTTGTCAATAAGATTCATCGTGATGGACTGAAAATTCCTGCCGATGTTATCGATTTCATCGCATCAACAGCCAGTGGTAGCGTGCGCGATTTGGAAGGAGTGATAAGCTCTTTAATGGCATACTCAATTGTTTACAATTGTAACATTGATATGCGATTGGCCGAACGTGTGGTGAAGCGTGCTGTGAAGATGGACGATAAACCCTTAACTATCGATGATATTCTGGAGAAAGTGTGCGCTCACTACAATGTGACGACCACCCAAATTAATAGTAAAAGCCGAAAGCGCGAGTATGTTGTTGCGCGACAGGTATCTATGTATTTGGCACAGAAATATACCAAAATGCCTGCCAGTCGTATAGGCCGCCTTGTTGGGAATCGCGACCATAGTACGGTTATTCATGGCTGTTCGCAGGTTGAGAAACGTATGCAGGTTGACAAAGCGTTCAAGGCTGATATTGTGAGCATTGAAACTTCGTTCAAGCTGAAAGAGCAGTAATTTTCCCCGTTATTATATTTTCTTATTCTGAATAGGGCGTTGCGGTATCGCGATGCCTGTATTTTGTGCGTGTGTTTACGTTGTAAAGGTGATTGTACGGCGGCCGTAGTATGATGTGTATGACGTTCGGTGTACGGGTTGTATGACGGCTGTCATACGCGTTGTTTGACGACCGTCGAATAATGAGCATACTTGCCTTTTCAAGTATGGAATATGGGCTAAAAGATTTTGCGTTATGGCCATTTTGTTTATGTTTTTCAGTGTATCAATGTAAAAGAGCCATCGTTGTCTGTCGACAAGATGGCTCTGTATTCTTATTTTAAAGGTTATGATTAATTTTATAATGTAATGCCCGCTCCAGCCATTATCCACAAGCCGGGTTGCTTAACGCTGCCTAAATCGTAGTAGCGGTGGCAGGTAAGGTTGTCGGCTTTTAGGTAAATTTGCCAACGAGGCTCACGCCATGTCAACTTGCCGTCGAGCTTAGCGTAGGGTTTGTAGCCGTTCATGCGCTGCTGCCAACGCAATGCCCACGAAGCCGACAGGCGGCTAACAATAGGGTGCGACAGCTCAACCACTACCTTATGGCGCAGATATTCGAGCGCGTAAAGCGAGCGATAAATGGGCTGGTCGGTCGTGTGCTTCTGGTGAATATAGGCATAACCCACTTTCATAAGAATGGGTTGATAGCTTGTTTCTGTTTGATGAAGAAGCAGACGTGAGAGGTTTACACGAGCCTCAGTGCTGAATCCCATATTGTTCAGTTGACCAATATTCAAGGCATGATAGCGTGTTGAGGTGGAGGTTTCATATACCCAGTCAATCATATTTCGCCCACGACTGTAGAAGGCTGTAGCCATAGCTTCGAAGCCTTCAGTATTAAAGCGACTTCCAATTTTAAAGGTCGAGTTTCGCTCTGGCTTCAAATCGAGGTTGCCTTGTTGGGCTGAATTATTGGTGAAAAGGTCGGTAAAGGTTGGCACACGCAACGCTTTGTTCCAGCCAGCATACAGTCGCCAGTGGTTGTTGGGGCGGTAACTGATGTCAATTCCTGGATAAAAGCGAAAGTCGTTATCCAATGCCGTGTTGCGGTTTGCCATGATACCTGCCGAAATAGTAAGGCGGTTGAGCACGATGTTATGCTCAAAAAACAGGCTGGTATTGGTGCGGTCGCCAAGTCTGTTGTAAGCTCTGTCGGTACCTTGTATGGCTTTCCACTGGGCCGAATCGAGCAGTTCGCCGTAAGCTGTTGAAAGAATATGTTCCTTTCTTATATCTGCACCAATGGCCGTTTTTCCGAGTTTCCAAGCTATATTCAGGTCAACGGAAGCGCCATATACGTCAAGTCGGTGGTAGTTTTCACCTTTTGAGGCGCCTGTCATGCCCTTTATAAGCTGGAAATGATCGTAGTTTCGGTGGCCGTATAGCATGGGTTTGATTTCAAACGACGCTACTGTGGTGTTCGAAGAATGGGCAAATGGGCGGACCGATGCGCTTACCGAAGCAATATATCTGCGCGTTTCCTCATACTGATTAGGGAATCGGGCCGAATAGAATGTGTTGGCACCGAAGTCTTGTGACGTAATTCCCACTTGCCAGTTCAGACGGAAAATAGGACGGTAAAAAGCGCCTTGATAGAATCCTCTGCGCTTACGGAAATCGCTATTAGCCGTTCCTCCATCGCTCTGTGTGTAGCCAGCTGAAAGCTGTTGGCGCAGAGAGTTAGACGGATTCCAGCTTACAGCAGCGTCGCCACCAAAGGTTCCGAATGAACCTCCTTCAAGGTTTACGCGTCCACCAGTGCGCGCTGCCGTTCGGGTAACGATGTTCACGGCTCCGCTAAAGGCCGCCGAACCATAGATGCGTGCGCTGGATCCTTCGAGCACTTCGATGCGCTCGATGTCACTAATCGACACGGGGAAGTCGGCTGCATTGTGTCCTGTCTGCGGATTGGAGAGCGGAACGCCATTCAGCAACAGCGTAATTTGGTCGAAAGTACCGCCATTAATGGAGATGTCCGTCTGCACACCAAATCCACTTCGTTGACGGACATCTACGCCAGTGGATAGTTTTAATACGTCGTTGAGAGTGTGAGCTTCGGCACGTTCAATCTGATCGCGCGTAACAATCTCAACAATTTTGGCCGACTGCACGGCAGTCAGCGGCGCTCGGGAGCCCGTAACGAGGACCTCATCAAGATGTTGTTCTCCAAGCTTTAGGCTGTCGGTGGCAACGGGCAACGGCTTTGTCGCAATGCCGTTTGCTTTGGCATATTGAAGCGTTGCTACGCTAAGAACACCTATTAACACCTCTTTGCCCAATGCGGCAAACAAGCTAAAGCCCTTCCTACTGAAGTGCTTGAAGACAAGTTTCGAGCGTTTGTTGAATAGTTTTTGATTCATAAAGCGCGACAAAGGTACGTATTTATTACGTAATTTAACCTTGGTCGCGACGTTTTATAATAGGAAGCTGCTTGAAAAATTGATGTAAATTTGTAAGTAATATGATGTAAAAGTACGGTGTTTTAGCTATGATTATGTAGCTAAAACGGCGTTAAACTGTGAGCAAGATGATGTAAAACTACAGACAATTCAATATAAAAATGGTGGGAATTGTGTGTAGCAACATCGGGTTTAGGTTGTTTTTATTACGCTTTAAGATTGTATTCGTCAATCTTTTTCTGCATAAATTCTGTGAAATTAGCGGGTGCTTCGGCTTTCGCTATGGTGTAACCTTGAACTTTTGACAGCATAAGATAGAAGTGTGTACGTGTTTCTATCACCTTGAAAAGCTTGTCGTAAGCCATTGTTCCTTGCCCATTTGTGTTGCGATTTACGAAATATTCGTCAAAGAAATCGTATTCGTTAACGATACCTTGCGCTGCTTTGGTTTGCTGATATAGCTTGCGAGCACGACGGTCCATGCCGAAAGTGTAGGCATAATTCATGTAAACTCCTAAAGCAATAAAGATGAAAAGCATGATGTCAGGCATGTTATCGGTGAACATCATGATGCTAATAGCCGCAACAATAGCGAATAGAAGCATGATGTTGACGAAAATAAGTGCTAACTTTTTGCGCCCAAACTTCGCAGCAACAGCGCGATTAAAGCGCACGAATTCGTCTTCGTTGTTTTGATGTTTAACGGTAAATAGAGGTTCCATAGGGCGTTATAAATTATAAATGTTCCCACAAATATAGGAAGATTTGCGGGAACATCCAAGCTTCTGATGGCCTAATTTGCCTTCATTTTCTTCCTCCAGCTCATGTAACCTAAGCATGCAATAACCACGTAAAGACCGTAAAGCGAGGCTTTAAACGGAATATCTTTGTAG
>JABCPF020000007.1 GCA_013333285.2 Prevotella sp. | reverse complement strand
GCTTCCTTTATAATAGTAATGCATACGAACGGCCTTCCCAACATCTCGCATCAGCACGCCTACGGCATCTCTACCTCTCATGCTCATGTCTTTTGCTCTATCTCGCATGTCTTTCCACAGATAGTCTACACTTTTTTGCGCTTCCGAACCTTCAGAATTAATGTAGGTAGCTGGGCGCACCTTGGGCCACTTATGATAATACATCAGCTGTGCAGTAGCAGTGGCAACGCATCCAGTAGGCGTATTTACCCCATCAGGAGCAGGGGTATACAGGTTAAAGGGATAATTTTGCTCCCAATGACAGGTAAGTAACGGCAATACTTCTCGTTTTTGTGGAAGCTTCACTGTGGGTATTTGGGCCTTTTTTGCACGTACAGCTGATACCACGCTTTCATAACGTTGAAGCATAGCTTTAAATTCTTCGGGAATGGAATTCTTGGCATGAGATGTGCTCATCGTTCCATAACCCACCAACTCGTTCAATTGACTTTCGCCCGAAATAATAACGAATTGGTTATCGTTGGCGTTTGTAAAGAGATAATAAGCAGGTTGCTTATTCGCTCCCGTTGCACGTGTGGGGGGCGTCGTTGGCCGTAATTCGGGATTTGCAAGATACTTCGATGCTATCACTTGGGCTGTATTTTTGTCTACAGGTTCTCCCCACACAAAAGAAGTTGCTGCGCAGTATGCGGCAACTAACGACATTTTAAGAATGTAATTCGGTTTCACTTTTTATATTTAGGTCAAATGATTTTGATTTATATTTTCACTAGATGGTAGAACAAACTACGAAATGCAAAGGTACTTCTTTTTTTGTATAAAATACATTTATTTGTTATAAAGTTGGGTTGAAAAGTTCTATTACAAAGGGCCATGACACTTATAAACAAAAGATGCACCTTTCAAATACAAACCTAAATACTAATTTTTTTATGGGTGTTACATTTATATTGTTGATAGCGTAATGGTATGTTTCAAAAATGTTTTTCGCATAAAGAAGTAATTCTGTATATTATGCAGGCTAAGAAAATAGGATAGAACCCTATGGAATATAAGAAACAAGACTTTTACAGAATCGACTAAATACATATTAAAAGGAAAATACAAGCTGCAAGAATGTGCATTAATATCGTAAAGCGTATGTGGTTAGCAGCATTACCTCTCGACATAAAGTACGCTAAATATAAAGGACCTATGACAGGGAATGTCATTGAAACCATGAAGTATAAAAAAAAACCTAAGCAACCTTCCCCTTTTGTGAGAACAGACGCTAATATAAGAACTAATATTGCGTAACAAAAATAAAACATGGTTATAATTTGTAGTTGTCAGATTAAAGAATATAGCAAATATAAATACTTTATTTGATATTTATGCTTTCTTCTGCTTATATTTATAGATCATAGAATAAGTTTGTTGCGCTCTTTAAGGTTGTTTGGTTGTATGACGAGGGCCGTCGTACAATCAGTATGACGGCCGTCATACGATGTGTACTACGGCCGACACACGATGTGTATGACGACCGCCGTATCTTTAATATTTACGGCATATTATACGATGAAAATAGAAGAAAATAACAGTGAAATGGTTGATTAAGAATTGTGTTTTGCGCTGACTCGCAATACTATTTATAGGTAATTATTTATGGTTTCAGCGCCAAAAATGTGGTGTAAGAAAGTAAAATGTTGGGCTGAAATGGTGTGGTAGGGGCGTGTTGTTGCAAAAACAAACAGTAAGGCAAGCTTAATCGGTGTGTTTTTTTAGCTTTTTTAGTCGTCGTTTTGCCTCAGGTAGCTCAGGGCATAGTTTAAGTGCCTTTTCGTAATTACGTATAGCGGCTTCTCTCATTCCTTCATGTTCACACTCCTTACCCATCACTAAGTATTCTACAGCCAGCTGTTTAAGGTATTGCTCGCGTTTGTCAAGCTCGCCTTGTAAGCGTGCAATCTCGCGTTTTTGACGATTAACAATATCAAGCTTTCGGCGGATATAACGGCGTGGTACGGGTTGCTCTATCAGGTACTTGCTATGTATGGCAAGGAAGAAGGCATCGAGTGCGGCTTGCATATCACCCTCATCGAAAGCTTGAATAGCAGCATAATATTCGCTGTCGGCTTTCGATTGTTTAATGGCTGTTGTCAGTATGCTTTGGTCGTTAAAACTGCGCGCAAAGGTCGTCACTTCAGGTCTGACAAATACATCACTGCGTAAAATTTGTTTGCTTAGCGTGATACCATCGAGCGATGTGCAACGCGAGAGAGCTACATACGTTTGTCCGCCAGCAAACACGCCGCCAGCAAAATCAATTCTTACGTTGCTAAAGGTGAGCCCTTGACTTTTGTGTACAGTAATGGCCCAAGCCATACGTAAAGGGAATTGTGTATATGTTCCCAGCTCTTGCGCCTCAATTTTCTTTTCCTTTTCGTTGAATGTATAGCGAATATTGCTCCAAATTTCTCGTTCAACATCAAGTTCTCTGCCGTCTTCGGTGACGACAAATATACGTTCGTGTTCCTCTTCGTCAAAGCCTATTACGGTTCCTAACGTTCCGTTTACCCAGCGGTGAGAAAGGTCATTTTTTACAAACAATACCTGTGCGCCTACTTTTAGCTGCAGCTCTTTGGGCGTAGGTAAATTGCTTTCAGGAAATTCGCCTTGTATAATACCATTGAAAACCTCTGGCTCGCCTTCGAGTTCGTCAAGCTTGCGTGTGTTAATATAGTCTACTGTATCGCGTCGTGTGGAAAGCGTTATAGACAGGTTACTATCGGTTGATGGAAGATTGGTTTCGTCTCCAACTCGACTATTGAGCAGCGTTAGGTCAGTATCAGTAACCTGTGAGGTTCTGATGTTGTCAAGAAGATGAATAAATGTGGGGTCGGTTTGACGGTAAATAGTTTTCAGTTCGATAGCTACGGGCTGTACTTGCTGAAATACTTTGGCATCGAAAAAGAAGGCAGAAGGGTAGAAAGGTTGCAAAAGCTGTCGCTCGTCTTCCTTTACAACAGGTTCAAGTTGGAAAATATCGCCTACCAATAATAGCTGTTTTCCGCCAAAAGGCTCACGCATATTATGGCTGTATACGCGCAAAACCTTATCAATAAAGTCGATAATATCAGCACGAACCATGCTTATTTCGTCGATGATTATCAGCTCAAGTTCGCGTAAAATCTTTATTTTCTCGCTATTATATTTTAAAGTTTTGCGCAGGTTTCGTACCGAATATTGTACGTCGTTCGGCAGTAACGGATGAAAGGGAAGTTTGAAAAAGCTGTGCAGGGTTACGCCACCAGCATTGATAGCTGCAATACCCGTCGGTGCCAATACAACGTGCTTTTTCTTAGTGTTCGCTGCAATATATCGCAGAAATGTAGATTTACCCGTTCCCGCTTTGCCAGTAAGGAAAAGCGAGCGACGGGTAAACTGTAGTATTTGGAGTGCTTGTTGCAGCTCCTTATTTTTGGAATCGATGCGTTCTTCTTTGACTTTTGCCATGCGTTTAAAGGTCGTCGAAGGTTACTTCTTCGGTCTTTCGCTTCTTCTCCGTTTTCTTTTTAGGTTCTGTTGACTTATTTTCCGTGCCTGAAGGCATGGCTATAGGCTCACCGTCGGCATCGAGATTAACCTCCTCAATGCTCACCGTTTCCAAGCTATCATTTTGTAGTGTGTCTTTCTTTGCAGCCTTATAATAGCTTTGACAAGTGTACATGTCGGCCGTAATATTATCACCTTTTTCAGGTTTTTTGAAACGGGCGCGATACTTTTTAAAGGCAGGATCAGAGAGAACAGCATTTAAGAAGTATCCCGTTATAGGCAAAGCTGTGCGTGATCCTTGTCCAAGCGCACCTGTTCTAAAGTGAATACTGCGGTACTCTCCGCCTACCCAAGCACCTACAACAAGGTTAGGCGAAACGCATTCAAACCAAGCATCGGAATGATTATTCGATGTACCCGTTTTGCCTCCAAAGTCAGTATCGCGGAAGTTAGCAACGTAACCCCATAAGCTCATGCTCGTTCCGCCAGGTTCACGTAAGCCACCTTGTAATAGCTGTTGTACGAGGAATGCACTCTTATACGGAATAACCTGTTCGGCCTGACTGCGGTCAAGATAAATCTCATTGCCGTCTTTATCAACAATGCGTGTCACAAGTACAGGCTCATGGTGCATACCGTTGTTAGCGATAGTACAGTATGCATTGGTCAATTCTAACAGGGTGACATCGCTTGAACCTAATGCAAGTGAAGGGGTATCGTCGAGAGGACTCTTAATACCCATAGCTTCTGCCGTAGCAATAATACGTTTAATGCCCATCTCTTGGCCTAAACGCACAGCTACTGAGTTAATACTTCGTGCAAAAGCAGTCTTAAGAGGCATGGAGTCTCCAGTGAAAGTGCCATTAGCATTTGTAGGTCTCCATGTTGTCATTTCGTTCTTTTTCTTGTCATATACCTCCATTGAGATATACTCGTCACGACGTTTGTCGCAGGGGGTCAGTCCCTGATTCATCGCTTCGGTGTACACAAAGAGCTTGAAAGTAGAACCCGGTTGGCGTTGGGCTGTTACCTTATCATATTTCCACGACTTAAAGTCGATATCACCAACCCATGCCTTAACAGCTCCTGTTTGTGGCTCCATGGCAACCATTGCACAGTGCATAAAGGTAACCATGTATTTGATAGAGTCTTCCGATGTCATATCTTTGACAATGGTTCCATGCTCATAATCAAAAAGCTTAACGGGGTGAACCCACTCCTTATAGTAATAACGGATAGAGTCTGGTTGATTGGCATATTTGTTCTCTAAGAACTTATAGAAAGGCTGACGGCGCGCAATCTGATCAATAAAACCGGGTATTTCCTTGCCTGTTTCGTCGCGCCACGGACTTTGTGGTAGCCAGTTCTTATTTTGTTTACGCGCAATTCCCCAGTGGTTATTAAAGTTTTGCTGAACCTGTTTCATTTGTTTCATAGCAGCTTGTTCAGCATATTTCTGCATGCGCGTGTCAATAGTGGTATAAATTTTTAAGCCAGAGCTATACAGGTCGTAGCCGTTTTCTTCACACCATGGTTTAAGATAGTCGGCAATTGCCTCGCGGAAATACATGGCCTGCCCGTCGTAATTCTCTTCAACTTTGAAGTGAAGGGTAATAGGGGTATTCTTTAACGAGTCGCACTCGGCCTTGGTAAGGTCGTTGTGCTTATACATATTGTTTAATACCGTATTGCGTCGGCGCAGACTGTTTTCAGGATTAGTTTTGGGGTTATACATTGTAGTCGCCTTCAGCATACCTACAAGAACTGCACAGTCGGGGATAGAAAGACTATCGGGTGTTGTGCCAAAGTAGGTCTTTGAAGCCGTTTTTATACCGTAGGAATTGTTGCCAAAGTCGACTGTATTGGCATACATCGTAATGATTTCCTTCTTATTATACACGGTCTCAAGCTTGGTAGCAATAATCCACTCTTTACTTTTGACAATAAGAATTTTCAGTCCCGGTATCTTCCCTAAAAGGCCAGTAGAATACTGAGAGCGCACACGGAACATATTCTTAGCCAACTGTTGAGAGATGGTTGAGGCGCCACGCCCGTCATGACGTAGCACGGCATCTTTCATTGCACTAAAGATTCCGATGGGGTCAATGGCTAAACCTCGAGGACGTTTGTAGTAACGTTCGTCCTCGGTATCAACTAAAGCTTTAAAGAAAGCGGGATTAATTTCTTCGTATTTAACAGGAGATCGGTTCTCATTGAAGAATTTTCCAATGAGTTTGCCATCAGCACTATAGATTTCAGATGCCTGATTGGAAGGTGGATCCATAATGCCCGAGAAGTAGCCTGGGCTTTTACCAAAGAGCCAGAAAAGGTTAAGATCTACGGCTCCAAGATATACAAAGAGGAAGGTAAGGAAAGAAACGAAGGCTATAAAGGTCTTCGTGTACCAAGCACGACCTTGATATAACGACTTGTACCATGGCCAAAAGCGACGAGCTTTGCTCCAACACCAGCCGAGGAATGCTTTAATTTTCTTCATTTTTATGTCGTCTATGGCTATCTTTTACATCGTAAAAGGTAGTCTGTGATTTTGTGCAAAAGTAATAAATAACCCTGTTATACGCGGTTATTATCTATATATTTTAAGATATCTTCAATGTTATCGGGCTCGAACCACGTAACATTTTCGTCTTTCTTATACCACGTTAGTTGTTTGCGCATATACTGACGTGTATTTGATTGTATTTGACGAACAGCCTCTTCCAGTGGAATAAGGCCATCAAAATAAGCGAAAAGTTCTTTGTAACCTACTGTGTTTAGCGAGTTCAGATGTCTTAATGGGTAAACCTTTCTTGCTTCGTTTTCAAGTCCTTGCTCCATCATAGTTAGCACGCGTTGATTAATTCTATCGTATAGAATATCGCGAGAACGGTTTAATCCTATTTTAACGATGTTGAACGGACGTTGTTTAATGCTGTTAGTTCTAAAAGAAGTGTAGGTTTTACCCGTCATGTGGCATATTTCTAAAGCATGTACAACGCGTCTGGGATTGTTGCGATCAACAATCGACCAGTGTTCAGGGTCAAGCTGTTTTAGCTCTTCTACTAACGCCTCAAGCCCCTCTGAAGCAAGGCGTTGTTTCATTAACTCACGTGTATTATTGTTGACAGTGGGGATTTCGTCAATGCCTTTACATACAGCATCAATGTACATCATGCTACCTCCTGATAAAAGAGCAGTATCGTGTTCAATACCATCTTCCTCTCCGTTAAAAAGACGGGAAATTAGAGTCAGTGCATCTTGTTCGTATTTTGCAGCACTATAATAATCGTGTAATTGGTGATTGCCCACGAAATAGTGCTTCACAATGGATTGCTGTTCGGTCGTAGGCGCACATGTTCCAATGGGAAGTTCGGCAAAAATCTGACGAGAATCGGCATTGATAATAGGAGTTTTTAGGTGTTTAGCAATAGTTAAACACAATTCGGTTTTGCCTACTCCAGTTGGACCTAAGATAACAAAGAGGGTTTTCATATGCAAGAAGAAGACCGTACAAACGATAGATAATAGCGTTTTGTACGGTCTTATTTTATTAGTATGTGGGGTATAAAGCTAATAGATATCGTTCAGAAAGATGTTACATTCTGTAATATTCTATCGGATAATACCTCGCTTAGAACTCTGCACAAAGTCGATGATGTATTGTATTTCAGGTGTAACCTGAAGTTCACTCAGTATTTTCTTTATTCCGTCGGCTAATATACCTTCGCTATAAAGCATACGATACGCATTGTGAATAAGGTCAATCAGCTCGTTGCTGAAACCATGACGACGAAGTCCTACAAGATTAATACCTGCATATCTTACAGGGTGTTTGCCTGCTATTATGTAAGGTGGAATGTCCTGACTAAACCTACTTCCGCCTTGAATCATAACGTAACCGCCAATGTGACAGAACTGATGGGTTAGAACAGCTGCGCTAATAATGGCATTGTCGTCAATGATAACCTCACCTCCAAATTTTGTAGAGTTGCCGATGATACATCTATTTCCCAATATACAATCGTGAGCTACGTGCATGTTTTCCATCAAAAGGTTGTAGCTTCCTACACGGGTTGTGCCTCTTGCTGCGGTGCCACGTGAAATGGTTACATTCTCACGGACACTATTAAAATCTCCAATTTCACAAAGGCTCTCTTCGCCCTGAAATTTCAAATCTTGTGGTTTGGTAGAGATACTTGCTCCAGGAAAGAATTCGTTATTGTTGCCAATACGTGCACCATAGTTAACAGTTACACTGTTCTGTAGTGTGTTGTTATCGCCCATAACAGTGTTCTTGTCGATGAAACAGAAAGGACCTATAATATTATTATCTCCCAATTTTGCTTCGGGATGGACATATGCCAATGGACTAATTTGGTTCATGCAATTACGAATGAGGTTTAATTTATTTTGGAAATAAGATAAATTTCTTTATTTATTTTTGATGATCTGAGCTGTAAAAGTGGCTTCGGAAACAATGTGGTCGCCAACAAATACATAACCTTTCATAGTACTTATACCATGGCGTAGCGGTTGAAGTAACTCAACTTTGAAAAGAAGGGTATCGCCTGGTACCACTTTTTGTCTGAATTTTACATCATCAATTTTCAGAAAATAGGTTGACCATCTTTCTGGTTCTTCAAGCTGGCTAAGAACAAGTAATCCTCCACATTGTGCCATTGCTTCGACTTGTAGAACGCCTGGCATAACGGGTTCCTCTGGGAAATGTCCTTGGAAGAAAGGCTCGTTGCCAGTAATATTCTTCACACCGACAATACTTGTTGCACCCATAGCCACAACTTTGTCAACGAGCTGCATAGGATAGCGATGTGGAAGCAGCTGACGGATACGAATGTTATCCATCAAAGCTTCTTGGTTTGGATCGTAGATAGGAGCTTGAATTTCGTGTTTGCGAATTTCCTTACGCATCAAACGTGCAAACTTATTGTTGATTGTATGGCCTGGGCGTGTTGCAATAATACGTCCCTTAATAGGCTTTCCAATCAAAGCCATATCGCCAATGATGTCAAGAAGTTTATGACGAGTACACTCATTATCCCATTGGAGTGGTCGGTGCTGAATGTAACCAATCTTGGTTGCATCCATACGGGGAACCTTTAATAAGTCAGCAAGCTTATCAAGTTTGTCCTGTTCAAGCTGTCTTGCATAAATAACGATTGCATTGTCAAGGTCACCTCCCTTAATGAGATTTGCCTCAAGAAGAGGAATAATATCTTTTACGAACACAAAAGTTCGCGCAGGAGCAATCTCGGTAGTGTAATCTTTAATATTATCTAACGTTGCAAACTGGCTGTTTACAAATTGAGAATGGAAAGAACACATGGTAGTAATGGAGAAGTCGTTATCAGGTAAAATAGTGATAACAGAGCCAGTTTCCTCATCTCTTACTTCAATTTTCTTTCGAATAATATAATAATCTTTGGGAGCGTTCTGCTCAACAATCCCGACGCTTTCAATCTTTTCAACGTACATATCTGAGGCTCCGTTCAAGATGGGGAACTCAGGACCATTGACCTGAATGAGACAATTGTCGATACCTAATGCATATAGGGCCGACATGCCATGCTCGACAGTGGATACCCGTGCTTCGCCTTGCTGAAGAACTGTGCCACGTTTTGTTTCGATTACATTATCAGCAATTGCATCGATAATAGGCTGATCCTCTAAGTCGATACGTTGAATTTTATATCCAGTATTTTCAGGGGCAGGATTAAATGTAACGGTAAGGCTCAATCCTGTATGAAGTCCTTTTCCAAAGAGTGAAAAACTGCCACCTAAAGTTGTTTGTTTTGCAGTATCCATATTGTTTATTTGTTCTTTTTTAGTTCTTCAACTTCTTTCTGCAGATCGTTAAGCTGTTTGTAGATCTCAGGTAGCTTTTGGAATAACGCCTGGCTTTTGAAGTATGCGAATTGCTTCATCGGAGGTGTTCCGATAAGAGTTTGATTGCTTTCTAAAGACGAAGGAACTCCCGACTGAGCACCTAAGAAAACCTTATCACCAACGGTAATATGCCCAGATATTCCTACTTGTCCGCCGAACATACACCATTGTCCAACCTTTGTTGAACCTGCAACACCAACCTGTGCTGACATCACGGTGTTCTCACCGATATCATCATTGTGTGCAATCTGTACAAGATTATCAAGCTTAACACCTTTACGAATGTAGGTAGAACCCATTGTAGAACGGTCGATGCATGTGTTGGCACCGATTTCTACATTGTCTTCAATGGTAACAATTCCTATTTGTGGAATTTTATCGTATTGATTGGTTTCCTGATTAGGTGCAAAGCCAAAGCCATCGGCTCCTATTACAGAACCTGAATGAAGGATAACGTTATGGCCAATCTTGCAGCCATGATAGATGCTTACATGAGGATAGAGAATGCAGTCGTTTCCGAGCTTAACGTTATCCATAATTGTAACATTGGGATAGACTTGACAATTCTCTCCCAATTCAACACCATCACCAATGTAGGCAAATGCCCCAATATAACAGTTCTCTCCAACCTTAGCTTTTGATGAGACAAAGGCTAAAGGGTCAATGCCACGTTTCGCAGGCTTTGAAGCTTCGTAAAGTTGTAGAAGTTTTGCCACACAATCGCGAGCATTCTTTACTCTAATAAGCGTTGTCTGAGCAGGGCGATCAAGTTTTATGCTTTCATCGATAAGCACAATACTTGATTGTGTTTCGTAAATATAATGGATGTATTTAGGGTTAGCTAAGAAAGAGATAGAGCCCGGTGTTCCTTCTTCAATCTTGGAGAAAGTGTGGACGGTAGCATTCTCGTTTCCTTCTATATTTCCATGGATAAACTGTGCAATTTGTTTTGCAGAAAATTCCATACGTGATCTCTTAGTTAAAACGTTTCCGCAAATGTACCAAATAATTTCCTAACTTGTGCGGTTTAGTAGTATAAAATATATTTTTGAATGACAAAAGGCGTATAGTTGCACACTTATACGCCTTTTACCAAGTCTTATTAGTCTAATTTTGCAAGCTCTTCAGCCATTTGCTGTTGTATTTCTTGGGCTTTTGCAGCAGCAACTTCTGCAAAGTCTTCATTGTGACTGGCATATATGATACCTCGACTCAAGTTAATAAGTAAACCACAGTCTTTTATCATACCATATTTACATACATCTTGTAGGCTACCGCCTTGGGCACCAACGCCAGGAACAAGCAAGAAGTGGCTTGGGGCTACATCTCTTATATCTTTAAACATCTCGCCTTGGGTTGCGCCAACTACATACATCATGTTTTCGGTTGTACCCCATTGTTGTGTTTTGCAGATAACTTTTTCAAAAAGTCTTTGTCCCTGTGTATCTTCTGTAAGCTGAAAATCATGGCTACCTTTATTGCTCGTTAAAGCCAGAACGATTACCCACTTCCCAGAGTATTCTAGAAATGGAGAGATGCTGTCTTCGCCCATGTAAGGAGCAACGGTAAGTGCGTCAACTTTATATTCATCAAAAAAGGTTTTGGCATACATGGTTGAGGTGTTGCCAATATCGCCACGTTTCGCATCGGCAATGATAAAATGCTTAGGATAGAATTCCTTGATGTAAGCAACTGTTTTTTCAAATGCAGCCATGCCTTGTAAACCATAGCATTCATAGAAAGCCAAATTGGGCTTATAAGCTACACAATATGGCGCAGTAGCATCGATAATGGCCTTATTGAATGAAAAGATGGGGTCATCTTCACCTTTAATACATTCAGGCATCTTCTGTATATCAGTGTCAAGTCCAACACACAGAAAACTTTTCTTCTTGAATATTTCTTGAACTAATTCTGTCCTGTTCATTTTGTATTTTCTATTTTATTCGATTCTACTTTGTTATCTTCCTTATGTTTGGTAAGACGCACCATGAAATCTTCAGATTTGAAAGTTTCTTTTTCCTGGTCTTCATCTTTTTTTCTTGTCCAAAATTGTCCCATATTTTCAAGGTTTAATATGATTCTTTTTTATTCAGAAGAAAGTAGATATGAACGATAAATTACTACTAAAGTTCTGCCTCTTTCATCTTTTCTGCGTTTTCAGCTACTGTGAGGTGGTCAATCATATCTTGAATATCTCCGTTGAGGAAGCCTGGTAAATCATGTGTAGTATAGCCTATACGATGATCCGTTACACGCCCTTGTGGGAAATTGTATGTGCGAATTTTAGCCGAGCGGTCACCAGTAGATACTAAGCTTTTGCGTCTGCTGGCAATATCATTTACATATTTAGAGTGTTCGTGATCGTAAATATATGTGTACAAACGGCTCAATGCTCGCTCCTTATTCTTAGGCTGATCTCGTGTCTCTGTACACTCAATGAGAATTTCTTCTACCTCGCCCGTGTTCGGATTTTTCCATGGATAGCGCAGTCGTACGCCTGATTCCACTTTATTTACATTCTGACCGCCTGCACCACTTGAACGGAAAGTATCCCACTTGATGTCACCTTCGTTAATATGAACTTCAAATTTGTCAGCTTCTGGTAACACTGCAACAGTAGCCGCAGAGGTTTGCATGCGTCCATTTGATTCTGTTGCGGGAACACGTTGTACACGATGAACTCCCGACTCATATTTAAGAACACCATAAACATTCGTTCCTTTCACCTCAAAATCAATCTCTTTAAATCCACCGACTGCACCTTCATTGGTATTCATTACGTTAAGTGTCCAACCTTTTTTGTCGCAATAACGTTTATACATATTGAAGATATCGCCCGCAAATAGTGCAGCCTCATCGCCACCAGTACCTGCTCTAATTTCCATCTGCACATTTTTAGCGTCTTCGGGGTCTGCAGGAACCAGAGCAATTTTTATATTTTCTTCAATTTGAGGAAGCATGGCTTCGTTCTCTGTCAACTCTTCGCGCGCCATTGCTTTCAGGTCTGCATCGCTTTCGTTGGCGAGAATATCTTTTGCCTCTTTAATATTGTTCAAGCAGTCAATATATTTTTTGCGGGCTTCCATAATGTCTCCCAAATCCTTATATTCTTTGGTAAGTTTGACGTAACGTTGCTGATCCGCAATAACTGCTGGGTCAGTAATAAGAGTTGAAACTTCTTCGTAACGTGCTTCAAGTCCCTCAAGCTTCTCTAATATGCTGTTCTTTGTTTCTGCCATTTTTCTTTATATTGTCCTCTTTTTTAAGAGGTTATTTATCCTTTTTCTTTTAATTATGTTTTTGTTTTATATCTTCTTGAAATGTAATTTAGTACGTAAACTCTCCATATTCAGAGTGTATAGTGAGGGAGCGTTTACCCTCTTCTATGCGTCCGATAACCTGTGCATCAATACCGAAACTTTTGCTAATTTCAATAATAGATTCAGCAATCTCAGGCTGAACATACACTTCCATGCGATGGCCCATGTTGAAAACCTGATACATTTCTTTCCAGTCGGTTCCCGAACAATCGTGAATAACCTTGAATAAAGGAGGAATAGGGAACAAATTATCCTTAATAACTTTGCAATTCTCACCTACAAAGTTCAATACTTTTGTTTGCGCACCACCTGTACAATGTACCATGCCGTGTATGTTAGGACGCTGTTCATCTAAAATGCGTTTGATGACAGGGGCATAGGTTCGAGTAGGAGAGAGAACCAGTTGGCCTGCATCTACAGTTACTCCTTCAACCTTGTCAGTTAGTTTGTACTGCCCGCTGTATACCAGTTCGTTATTCACAGCATGGTCGTAACTTTCAGGAAACTTCTCGGCTAAGTATTTAGCAAACACATCATGACGTGCACTTGTTAGACCGTTGCTTCCCATACCACCATTGTATCTGTGTTCATAGGTAGCCTGACCAGTAGAGCTTAAGCCTACAATTACATCGCCGGGGCGTATATTTGCATTATCAATGACGTCGCTTCTCTTCATACGACACGTAACAGTTGAGTCAACAATGATGGTTCTTACAAGGTCACCCACGTCAGCTGTCTCTCCTCCTGTAGGATAAATACCGATGCCCATGTTACGCATTTCTGCAAGTAGCTCATCTGTGCCATTGATAATTGCTGATATTACCTCACCTGGAATAAGCATCTTGTTGCGACCTATCGTGCTGCTTACCAGTATATTATCAACAGCTCCTACACAAAGAAGGTCATCGGTATTCATCACAATGGCGTCTTGCGCTATGCCTTTCCACACGCTTAAATCGCCAGTTTCTTTCCAGTACATGTATGCCAACGACGATTTTGTACCTGCACCATCAGCGTGCATGATATTACAATAGTCGGGGTCTCCACCCAAAATATCAGGAATAATTTTACAGAAAGCCTGTGGGAAAATACCCTTGTCGATGTTCTTGATAGCGTTATGGACGTCTTCTTTTGCGGCGCTAACGCCTCGCATCATGTATCTGTTGTTCATTGTTTATCTTATGTTTTCGATAGTGTTTATTTTATTTGTTCCAGAACTCCCAGCTGGCAAATGCTTGTAGTAGTAGCATTTCCAGTCCGTTTTTAACCAATGCACCCTGCGCCTTTCCGCGCTTCATAAAGAGGGTTTCGTCTGGATTATACAATAAATCGTATAGTAAAGTATGACTGTTCATGGCTTCATAAGGCAGCTTGGGGCATTCATCGGCATGGGGATACATGCCACAAGGTGTACAGTTTACGATGACATTGTACTCCTTTATCATATCAGGAGTAATTTGTTCGTAGGTAATAGCATCTGGTCTTATTTGTCGGCTCACCTTAAGAGTCTGTAATCCTAATGATTTCAATCCAAAGTCAACAGCTTTGCATGCTCCTCCTGTGCCCAAGATTAAAGCCTTTTGATGATATCTCTCCAGTAAAGGTTCGATGCTTCGTGTAAAGCCAATAACATCACTGTTATAGCCTTTGAGAATAGTTTTTTTACCCTTATGTTCTACTTTAATCACATTAACCGCACCTATAGCCTTTGCTTCAGGGCTCAGGAAGTCGAGATATTCAATAACCTGTTCCTTATAAGGAATGGTAACATTCATACCACAGAGATCGGGGTTGGTATCAATAATTTCAGGGAATTGTTGGATAGAAGGAATCTCGAAGTTTTCATATCGAGCATCAATTCCCTCATTCTCAAATTTCTCATTGAAATAATTGATAGAGAAAGAGTGTCCCAAAGGATAACCTATCAGTCCGTATTTGTCCATAAAGTATTGGGTATAATGATCATTTTTGTGCAAAGTAAATGGTGCATACACCAAATGTAAGTCTTCTGAACGAGACCTTAGAGAAGCCTGCTTCTTTCAGAATATCCATCATTTTCTCACCTTGTGGAAACGCCTCTATTGTTGCTGTTAGATAGTCGTACGCGCCACGGTTCTTGGTTATAAATGCTGCATAAGCAGGCAAAAGCGTGTGAGAGTATATCTTAAACAGCTGTTTCATGGGGAAACTAACAGGTGATGTAAGTTCGGCAATAGAAAGATAGCCACCCTTTTTCAGCACACGGCACATCTCAGATAAGCCTTTATCCAAGTTCTGGAAGTTGCGAATGCCAAAAGCTACCGTCACAGCGTCAAAGGTTTCGTCTGGAAATGACAGCGACATACAGTCTTCTTTCTGAAACGCTATAACTTGTTCGAGGCCTAAGTCCTTTACTTTTTGTCGGCCTATTTCCATCATTCCTTCTGATATGTCAGCGCCAATCAAGTGTTCGGGTTTAAGCATACGAGCCGAAAGAATAGCGAAATCGCCTGTTCCTGTGGCAATATCAAGTATTTTTTTAGGCTTAAACGGTGCAAGCTGTTCAATAGCTTTGTTACGCCACCCCTTATCTATATTCCATGATAAACGATGGTTAAGCATATCGTATTTAGGGGCAATGTTATCAAACATCTCCTCAACAAGCGCGCCTTTTTCGCCCTGACCGTCGTATGGTTTAATCTCCTCTTGTTTATACATCGCCTGATCGTTTAGAAAGAATGGAGCTAAAGGGCGCCAACTTTATTTTTGCATAGTGCCCTTTAGCTTCAATAATTGTTATTTGCGAGTAGCCAAATATTCTTTGACATTGCGCTCAATGCGTGCAGCAATATCGCCTTCTTCGGCTGCCTTATCAAACTGTTCGCCTGTGATGCGCTCATAAAGCTCAATATATCTGTCGCTTACACTTTCAGCGTATTCGTCAGTAATTTCGGGCATTACTTGTCCAGGCTCGTTCATAAAGTTATGTTCAATAAGCCACTGACGTACGAATTCTTTTGATAATTGCTTTTGTGGCTCGCCCTTTTCAAACTTTTCTTCATAGCCGTCAGCATAGAAATATCGGCTTGAATCGGGTGTATGAATCTCGTCAATGAGATATATCTGTCCGTTGCGCTTGCCAAATTCGTATTTGGTATCAACCAGTATCAAACCTTGTTTAGCTGCAATTTCCTGTCCGCGTGCAAATATTTTACGTGTCCAGTCTTCAATAATAGCATAGTCTTCAGCCGAAACAAGACCTTGTTTAATAATCTCTTCCTTCGAGATATTCATATCATGTCCCTCATCGGCTTTGGTAGTAGGAGTAACTATTGGCTCTGGAAAGCGCTCGTTTTCACGCATACCATCAGGAAGTTTTACACCGCACAGCTCGCGGCAGCCTTCTTGATAGGCACGCCAAGCAGAGCCTGTAAGTATAGAGCGAATAATCATTTCAACACGAAATCCTTCGCATTTCAATCCTACTGTAACCATTGGATCGGGTGTGGCAAGCTTCCAATTGGGGCAGATATCAGTCGTAGAATCGAGGAATTTTGCAGCTATTTGGTTTAAAACTTGTCCCTTAAAGGGTATTCCTTTGGGAAGTACGACGTCAAAAGCAGATATTCTATCTGTTGCGACCATTACAATAAGGTCGTCGTTAATGTCATAAACGTCGCGAACTTTACCGTGGTAAACATTCTTTTGTCCATCGAAATGGAAGTTTGTGTTAGTTAATGCTTTCATAATTCTTCCCTTGCCTTCGTTTTGCGCGGAGGTGCTTTCGCTATTGGGTCTCCTTTTTATTGGTTAAACTATATTGGTTTGTTTAATATCCGTTTGCGTTATATGTTGCCCCATGTGCCTTGCTGCCTCTCGCGTTTTGCTTCTACGATGATTAGTTCTCGTTGGTACTGTCGCTTTCGACGATGGGCAGTTGTCCCGACCGTATGGCCTTTTGAGCTATCTTGATATTTGCCTTTTCAGCTTTCTGATTTTTCTGTGTTTCTTGCACTTTCTTGTCATAAGCATCGTAGGCATTTACTATTCGGGTTACTAATTTGTGGCGCACAATATCTTTTTGCGTCATGTTTACCACCGATATTCCTTCTATTCCCGACAGAATTTGCATAGCTTCTCTCAAGCCGCTCTTTTGTTCTCTCGGAAGGTCTACCTGTGTAAGGTCGCCCGTTACAATCATTTTCGTACTCCAACCCATACGTGTAAGGAACATACGTATTTGTGCAGGGGTGGTGTTTTGTGCCTCATCAAGAATAACAACCGCATCGCTGAGGGTGCGTCCGCGCATAAAGGCGAGCGGTGCTATTTGTATGATATGCTTGTCCATCATATCTTGCAGACGGGCAGCTGGTATCATATCTTCAAGGGCATCGTATAAGGGTTGCAGATACGGGTCTATTTTATCTTTCATGTCGCCCGGCAGAAAGCCCAGCTTTTCACCTGCTTCTACGGCAGGGCGACTTAAAATAATCTTCTTGATAGTTTTCTCTTTCAGGGCTTTAACAGCCAATGCAATGCTCAGGTATGTTTTGCCAGTACCTGCTGGTCCAACCGCAAAAATCATATCGCTCTTTTCAAAAGCATCAATTAATTTTTGCTGATTAGCGGACCTACTTTTAATAGGCCGTCCTGCTGTGCTATATACCAGAACACCTTTTACGCCCTCTTGACGTGTATGGCGCCCTTTAACAATGTCGAGAATATCTTCGTCGGAAATGGTGTTGAACTTTAAAACATGTTTGCGCATAGTCTCCAAGTCTTCTTCAATCTTAGCCATTTCTTCCTCGTCACCGAGTATTTTGATGACGTTATCGCGTGCAACGATGCGCAATTTTGGGAAGAGCGACTTGATCATTTGGAGATGAGCATTGTTTACCCCATAGAAAATCACGGGGTCAATATCTTCCAATGCAAAATGCTTTTCAATCAATGTTTAATATTTTTATGTTTCAACTGCTGCAAAATTAATTAAAAAACGTGAGATGGCAAACAAGTTATCTGAAAATATGAAGCAAGTTAAAGGCTTTTATTGACGATTTGTTTTGCTGTTCATTTGAATTGTACTATTTTTGCAGTATATAATAGTAAACTGGCGTCTTGCGCCTATTGAAATGAAGATTACGAAGAACAATTTTTTGATGGGCTTTTGTGTGGCAACTTTATTATTGGCTGCCGTTCGTTATTTTTTTCCATCAATAGCCTATAATTACATTGATAACTCTAATACAGAACCCGATGCTCTTACAGCCGAAGCGGTAGCTTCTGTTAAAACGGATAACGAAACGGCTGTTTCGTCAGTGGCAACAGGTAATGTAACGACGTCGTCGCGTTTCTTTAATGCCGATGGTAGCGTAGCACGCCACCGTATTTATAGTGTGCCTGGTTACGATGTTTCGTTTCCCGACCAGAACGATGTCCAGCTTACTGCTGCTCATCAATGGGGTGTGAAACCTGTGACTGATAGCACTGAGGCTGCAAAGCGCATCAAGGAGTTAGTGTATATTGGCAGTAACCCTTACTTTTATGTTGACCGTCTTCGTAACAGCATACCTTACCTTGTACCGCGCGCTTCAGTGCTGTTACAGGATATAGGGCGTAATTTTTTCGATAGTTTGCAAATTAAAGGCATTCCTCTTCATAAAATAATTGTGACCAGCGTGCTACGTTCAAAGGCTGATGTTGCTAAGCTTCGTGGTAAAAATCAAAATGCCACAGAGAACAGTTGTCATCTCTATGGCACTACATTCGACGTGTGCTACAACCGTTATAAAACGGTGCAAGCACCGGGAGAGCGCCGCCGTGAGGTGCGTAACGATACGCTAAAATATATTCTTGCTGAAGTGTTAAGAGACATGCGAGAGCAAAATCGTTGTTACATTAAGTATGAGGTACATCAGGGTTGTTGGCACATTACGGTCAGATAGTTGAGGCTTTGCGCGTATAACCCATTGTTCATTTTCTATTTCTTTTCCCTATAAAGATTGAAAAGGTAATATAGTTACTTTGTTATCATTCAGTCTTTTATGCTATTTGGCATTTTTTTATAGTAAAAAAGGTGAGGGTGCGACGGTCGCCATACTATGTGTACTGCGTTCGTCGTATTATGTGTATGGCGGTCGCGGTACGACCTGTTGACGGCCGTCGTACACGAAGCATCAGTATGTAAAGGTTCAACGCTTTTGGCGAATAAATAATAGGATAAAGGTATAAAGGAAGCACCGTTGTGACATTCTGTTACACCGATTAGTAACGAATTAATGAATAAAACAAAGGCCATGACGTCAATTGACGTATGGCCTTTGTTTATATTTCTTCAAGTTAAGCTGTTACGCTCCGTGGAACATATACTCGTCCATCGTATCTTTTGTCATTCGAGTAAATAGTTCGAGAGTAAGCTCGTCGGCTACTTCGAGCGCACGATTCAACACGCTATCGCTAAACTGCTGTAGCATATCTTGCGCCTCCATGGGTTTCTCTTGGTATATTTCAAGGTAACGAGCCTCAAATTCCTTTTGACGCTGGTCGTTTTCGGCTTCCAAACGAGCGTATGCTTCTTTTACAATAGGAGCATAAGCGTTATAGTTGGTCATGGCCAATGTCATTACCTTGCGGAAGCGCCAGTATGCCGACTCGTTGTCACAACGGCTATCGCCAATGCTGTATGGGCGAGGAAAGCTTTTAATTCCTTGATAAATAGGAAGGAAAACGCTTAAGTCGGCCATACCGTTGGCAACGTATGTAACGTGACCAATAGCTTGTGGCAGCCACGGACGTACCTGTAAAAGGTGGGTTTGTGTGGTGCGGAAAATAGAAACTGGCCTCCATGGCTCTTTTCCATTATTATGTAAATAAGGGTCGTGTTCGGTGCCATCGTAGTGGAAACGGAAGGCATTTCGCAATTCCTGTATGGTGATATGACCACTGTCTGGTTTAGCAAACACAGGGAAGTTGTTTACATTTACATCTTGTTTTAGCGAAGGTGTAAACAGCTTTTGCAAGCCCCACACGCGTGTATAATTATAGGTATGGTCGGCAATATCGTCTTTTGAGTAAGCCGTATGGAAGTCAAACGGTCCCTCTTTTGGGTTCCAAAGACCATTTCTTTCTGCAAAATTTAGCAGGTCTTTATCCGCTAAAAAGTTCTCCTTATCGTTGGGGTCATACTGTCGAAAGCGGCTTTGGTTACCTGTTACAAAGTATTGATCAGCAGGCATTCGGCAAGCAAGCCAATGATGTCCGCACGCATTCTCGAGGTACCAAGTCTCTTTATCATCAATGAAACCTACGCCAAAGCCTTCGGCTGAGCCGTATTCCTCAATAAGTGCACCTAAGCGTTCAACGCCCTCGCGAGCTGAACGAATATAAGGCAACACAATATTATAGGTGCAGTTCTCGGCTAATCCGTTCTCTACATAAGGGTCATATTTCAAGGCTTCAGGGCTACTGAAGATGGTTTCTGTAGAGCTTTCGCCAACGCCTGCGGTGTTAAAACCTGCGCTTCCCCATTCGTGGTGATATTGATAATCGGGTAGAGCGGTATAGCCGAAGCGCTTTTTAGGAAGCGGACAGCGAAAAGCGCTGTCGTCAGCTATAAATTCTTCTGGACCGTTATCGGTGTCTTCGAACACCAACCAGTTCTTACAGCGCAGAGCATCAAAGTCTTCTGAACGGCCGTAAATGCGCGAACCGTCGCCCGTTAACTGTTCTCCTACAACAATAGTTGTACATTCGGACAGGTTGTGACCTGCCTTTTCATTCTTTTTCATATACAGAAAGTTTAAAAGAAATGTTCGTGTTATTTTTTACCTAACGACTTCAACCAACGTAAAGGACTCTTGATTAGTTTGGTAAGTCCGCTTTCTTGCTGGCTTGATACCGTTGTTGAAGCTGCCTTTTTAGCTGTGGTTGAGGGTCGCTGTTTTTTGTTGTCGCCATAACGTTGTGACCTACGGTTGTTGTTTCTACGATTGCCGTTGTTACGCGTTGCGTTGCCATTATTTGGGCTTGCTTCTTGACGGCGACTATCATTATTGCCTTGTCGGCCGTTCTGATTTCTGCGCTTGTTGGTGCTATTGCCCGTACGCGTGTCTCTTTTTGCACCATCTACATTGTCAGTTGACCTCTTATTATCTCTGTTTTGTTGGCGTTGCTGCTGACGTTCATTCTGTGGGTTTTCTGTATTTGCTACATTTGCATCAGCGGGTTTGCCGCTATTGTGACGGGCATTTCGGTTACTACGTCGTCCGTGTTCGTGCTGTTTTGCATCGCGATGCATCGTTTGGTCACGGTCTTTGCGACGACGATTTTTTACGCTTGTTTTATTTGGGCGCTTCGATGTTGTGTATTCTGGGCCTTCGCCACAGCCTTCGGGTAACGCGCTTCTTGTCATTTCACGCTCCAAAAATTTCTCAATCTGATGGAAAGCAAACATATCTTCTTCGTTGACAAAGGTGATAGCGACACCGTCTCTGTCAGCACGGGCAGTACGACCTATGCGGTGAACATAATCCTCAGCATCGTGTGGAACATCGTAATTGATAACCATCGCAATGTCATCAATATCTATTCCGCGCGCAACAATATCAGTAGCAACAAGAACATCAATCTGTCCGCTCTTGAATTTATACATCATTTCGTCGCGCTGTGCTTGGTCAAGGTCAGAGTGCATTTCCCCACTGTTAATCTTTAGACGCTGTAAAGCTTGATTAATTTGCTTCACCTTCATCTTTGAACCTGAGAAAATGATAACGCGTTTCAGGTCGCCAGACTTAAAGATATCGTCAATAATATTTAGCTTTTGTGTTTCGTAGCAGATATATGCACTTTGATTAATTTTCTCGGCAGGCTTACTAACGGCAAGCTTTATTTCAACAGGGTTCTTGAGAAGCTTTTGTGCCATGGTCTCGATATCTTTGGGCATGGTAGCCGAGAACATAATGGTTTGGCAGGTTTCTGGAAGTCCTGAAGCAATCTTCATAATGTCTTCAGAGAATCCCATGTCAAGCATTCGGTCGGCTTCGTCAAGTACAAAGAAACTTACTCTACTTAAATCGATATTCCCCATGCTAATATGCGAGATAAGACGACCGGGTGTTGCAATAATGACATCGGCGCCAAGGCGCATGCTTTTCATCTCTTGGTCGTAGCGATTTCCGTCGTTACCGCCATACACTGCCACGCTTGAGACATCGGGTAAATAATAGGAAAAGCCCTGCATTGCTTGGTCAATCTGTTGCGCAAGTTCGCGTGTAGGCGACATGATAATGCAGTTAACGGCGTCCTTTGGAAAGCTACCGTCGGCTATGCGTGAGAGTATTGGTAACAGGTAAGCGGCAGTTTTGCCTGTTCCTGTTTGTGCAACGCCTAATACATCGCGTTTATCAAGAATGGGGGGTATACAATTTTCTTGGACTGGTGTGCACTCATCGAATCGCATATCATATAATGCATCGAGTACATTGTCGTTTAAATATAATTCTTCAAATTTCATAATTCTTTCTTCTTTTTGTAATGAGAAGGGGTGTTCGGCATGCTATTTATAGCGCGCTGCCAACGCTGTCGGGGTGTTGTTACGTTAATTAGGTGCTTGTCTATAGCAAATAAATGCAATAACAGCAAAAATAATGTTCGGCAGCCAAGCCGCTAACATGGGTGAGAGATCGTCTTTAATAGCGAACGTAGACGATACAGTTTGTAACATAATATAGGTGAACGACAGGGCCAGACCTATGCCAAGGTACATTCCCATGCCGCCTTTCCTCTTGCGTGCAGATAAAGAGGCACCAATGATGGTGAGGATAAATGAAGCAAATGACGACGCTATTCGCTTGTAATACTCAACTTGATAAATATCGACATTGGTTGAACCGCGATAAATCTGCTTCGAAATATACTCCTTAAGCTCGGGTGAAGTAAAGGTCTCTTGCTGGCCTTTGGAGTAAATTAAGTCAGTAGGCTCTATCTGAATTACAGAGTCTTTGCTTGCGCCTGTGGTGATATATTCGCGTAATCCTTTCAGTTGGCGAAGCTTCCAATTAGATAATTTCCAATGGTATTTTGAATCAGAGATGGTATCATACTGCACTTCCATGGCAGTAAGGTGAGATACAAGCTTTTTGTTTTCAAACTTATCTAAACAGAATCCATACCCTTGCTTGCTGTTATTATCATAGCTTTGGATATACACAATGACGCCAGGCTCTACCACTAATTGAATATTCGATGCCGAAGTATTTATTTTTCGGTTTTGGTATAGCGTTTCAAAGTTGTGCCTAACAATAGTACCGTGGGGTATAACGTAGGCTGAAAGGTAATAAGAAAGCAAGGAAAGGAAGGCACATGATATCATATATGGCCTTAATAACCGCTTAAAACTGATACCCGCTGCCAACATAGCGATGAACTCAGAATTGCCTGCAAGCTTTGACGTAAAGTAAATAACGGAAATAAAAACAAAAAGGGCGCTAAAAAGGTTAGCAAGATAAGGGGCAAAGTTGAAATAATAATCGAAGACAATTGCTTTAAGCGGAGCATGATATTGTGTGAACTTTGCCAAGTTCTCATTGACGTCGTAGACAATTGAGATGGTAATAATCAGCGCTATAGAAAAGAAGTAAGTGCCGATAAATTTGCGTATAATGTACCAATCTAACTTCGTAATGTAGCGTAGCGGATTGAGTATCTGCAGGAACTTTAGCCAATGACCTAACCATAATAAGAGCTTTTGCAGCGGCTTTGTATGACGATCAATCATACGAAGTACGCGATGAAGCCATGCGGGGTGACGGCTTATCCATCTCCCTACATGGTATAATCTGCGGTGCTTACGAATGTCAGAGTAACTCTTCATCATCAAATTCTTTGCCCTAATTGGCTTATAACACTGTTCTTCCAGCTTACAAAGTCGCCAGCTTCTATATGTTGACGAGCATCGGTTACAAGGCGCAAGTAGAACGCTAAGTTATGAATGGAAGCTATTTGCATGGCTAAAAGTTCGCCCGCTTTGAAAAGATGATGCAAATATGCTTTTGTTGTGATACGGTCAATATCGCAGCCTTCAGGGTCGATAGGTGAAAAGTCGTTTTCCCATTTCTTGTTTTTCATGTTCATAGTACCGTTATAGGTAAAGAGCATGGCATTGCGACCATTGCGTGTTGGCATCACACAATCGAACATATCTACGCCTCTTTCAATCGCCTCAAGAATGTTTTGCGGAGTTCCTACGCCCATAAGGTAACGTGGACGGTCCTTAGGAAGTATCTCGTTTACAACCTCAATCATCTCATACATCACCTCTGTGGGCTCGCCAACAGCTAAGCCTCCAATGGCGTTTCCATCGGCACCTTTGTCCGCAATAAACTTAGCGGCGTCGCGACGTAAGTCTTTAAACGTACAGCCTTGCACGATAGGGAAGAGGCTTTGGCTATGTCCGTACAAAGGTTCTGTCTCATTAAAGTGTTTGATACAGCGGTCAAGCCATCGTTGTGTCATAGCAAGACTCTTCTTTGCATATTGATAATCACTCTGGCCTGGAGGGCATTCGTCAAATGCCATCATAATGTCGGCGCCGATTATACGCTCTGTATCCATCACGTTTTCTGGCGTAAAGAAGTGCTTTGAGCCATCAATGTGCGAACGAAACATACAGCCTTCCTCAGTCAGTTTTCTGATACCTGTCAACGAAAATACTTGAAAGCCACCACTATCAGTAAGGATAGGTCGATTCCATCCGTTGAAACCGTGTAGACCTCCTGCCGCCTTCAGCACCTCTAAACCAGGCCTAAGGTATAGGTGATACGTGTTTCCGAGAATGATTTGCGCCTTTACTTGTTCGCGAAGTTCACTGAAATGGACTCCTTTTACCGACCCACAGGTGCCGACAGGCATAAAGATTGGTGTCTTGATTTCTCCGTGGTCAGTTGTAATTATTCCTGTACGCGCGTCTGATGCACTATCTGTTACTTGTAGCTGAAACTTCATTTTATTTCGTTAGTTCGACGTGAGAATAGCCTTTCTTTTCCTTTAAACGTTATTGAACCTTATCTTCTTTTTTGTCAATGGTATAGTGAACGGGGTGCGAAACAATCTCATCGGTGAGAGCAAAATCCCACACATCCTGTATGTTTTCAACATAATGGAATGTAACTCCTTGCAGGTATTTCTCTGGAATTTCATCGATATCCTTACGGTTATCTTTACACATCAGAATGTCAGTTATACCAGCACGTTTAGCGGCCAATATCTTTTCTTTGATACCTCCCACTGGTAACACCTTGCCACGTAAGGTAATTTCGCCTGTCATGGCAGTGTTTTTACGAACCTTACGTTGCGTAAGGGCCGATGCTATTGATGTGGCAATGGTTATACCTGCCGATGGACCGTCTTTGGGTGTAGCACCTTCTGGCACGTGAATATGAATGTTGTAGTTCTCGAAAATGCGATAATCGATGCCCAAATTCTCACAGTGGGCCTTTACGTATTGTAAAGCAATAATGGCGCTTTCTTTCATCACATCACCCAAATTACCCGTCAACGTCAGTTTGCCTGCAGCACCTTTTGAGAGTGATGTTTCAATAAACAAAATCTCTCCACCCACGCTTGTCCATGCCAATCCTGTTACAATGCCTGCGTATTCGTTCCCTTGGTAGATGTCACGATAATATGGAGGCTTGCCCAATAGCGTGGTAACCTCGGCTGGTGTAATCGCTTTCTGTGGGAAAGAATCCTCTACTGCCTTGTTGAATGCTATCTTTCGGAGGGCCTTATTAATCTGTTTTTCAAGTTGACGTACACCACTTTCGCGAGTATATGATTCAATAATCTTCTCCAAAGTGGCCTTATTAAAGCGCACCTTTGGCTTTACTTTATCAAGTCCAGTGTTAATTAACTCCTTCGGAATAAGATGTCGTTTTGCTATCTCTATTTTTTCTTCAGTGATGTATCCCGACACATCGATGATCTCCATTCGATCAAGTAGGGGGGCAGGAATGGTATTCAACTCATTGGCTGTAGCAATGAAAAGAATCTTCGAAAGGTCGTAATCAATATCCAAATAGTTATCATGGAACGTACTGTTTTGCTCAGGATCGAGCACCTCAAGCAACGCCGACGAGGGGTCTCCATTAATAGTATTCTGTGTAACCTTATCAATTTCGTCAAGAATAAACACAGGATTTGAAGCCCCTGCCTTTTGCATACTCTTGATGATTCTTCCAGGCATGGCTCCCACATAGGTGCGACGGTGTCCACGAATCTCGCTTTCATCGTGTACGCCACCGAGCGAAATGCGCACATAATTCCTATGCATGGCTTTGGCAATACTCTTACCAAGCGATGTTTTTCCTACTCCGGGAGGACCTACTAAGCACAAAATGGGCGACTTCATATTGCCACGAAGCTGCAGAACGGCAAGGTATTCCAAAATACGTTCTTTCACTTTCTCCATGCCATAATGGTCTTCGTCCAGTACGTGTTTGGCGTGTTTAATGTCTAAATTGTCCCTCGTGCTTTTGTTCCAAGGCAATGCAAGCATTTGCTCCAGATAGTTAACCTGTACACTATATTCCGGACTCTGTGGATTATAAGTGTCCAAACGTTCCATCTCTTTGGCGAAATGCTGTGCTACTGACATAGGCCAATCCATCTTTTTTGCACCCTCTTCTAAGCGTGCACGTTCAGGATTGGCGCCCTTGTCGCCCAATTCTTCCTTGATGTTTTTCATTTGTTGCTGTAGGAAATATTCCTTTTGCTGCTCATCAAGGTCTATTTTTGTTTTGCGTCTTATTTCGTTTTTCAGTTCCTCCAGCTTAATTTGTCTGTTCATAAGCTTTAAGAGTTCCATTGCGCGCTCTTTCAAATTGGTGATACTGAGCAGCGAAATTTTCTCTTTAACATCAAATGGGAGGTTGGTGCATACGAAGTTAGTTAGCAACACATCGTTCGTAAGGTTCCTGACAGTCATTATAGTTTCGTCAGGAATTTCGTCACTAAGCTGTATAAACTGCTGTGTAACCGTACGTATATTGCTTACAATGGTCTTGAATTCTTCATCGTCATTGTCAGGAATATCTTCAGGCAATGCCGTTACATGTCCCTTGTAGAAGGGACGTAATGTGGTAAGACTGTCGAGCTGACAACGACCTGTTGCTTGGAAGATAGCCGTGATATTATCCGACGATGGCATTTCGATGATACGAACCAATCGCGCATAAACGCCAACGTTAAACATATCACGTTCACGTGGTGTGTCAATATCTATTTTCTTTTGACAGAATATTGCACATACGTTATTCTTCTCGTTCTTGTTCATCCAGCGTGCTAAAGCCATGCTCGGCTTTCTGCCAAGCAGAATTGGAACAAGCACACCTGGGAAGATAACCATATTGCGTGTAGCAAGAACAGGGACTATTTCGGGAGCATCCGTTTTAAGAATATCGACTACATCTCCTTCGATATCTGCGAACATCTGAATACTTGGATTATTGTTTGACATATAAAAAGTCTTGTTCTCCTGATTAGAGAAACGTATTTGTGTAAACTATTTGTAATCTAATATATAAATATTATGCAAAGGTACACAAAAAGTAATAAATAGCATATAGTAGCGTTAATAAGTTATGTTAAATGGCTTTATTTTTAAAGAGTTTACTATTCAGCAAGACCGTTGCGCAATGAAGGTAGGTACTGACGGTGTGTTGCTGGGCGCATGGGCTCGTGGAGGGAAACGCATTCTTGATATTGGTTCAGGAACTGGCCTTATAGCCATGATGATGGCGCAACGTTTTCCCGAAGCCTTTGTTGAAGGCGTTGAGATTGATACCAACGCTGTTGAGCAGTCGCGAGAGAACGCTGAGCAGTCGATTTTTGCGAATCAACTACGTTTTCACAACGCCCCTTTGCAGACATGGAAGCCCGAACAGCCCTTTGATGCGATAGTAACCAATCCGCCTTTCTTCCTAAATAGTTTACAAGCGCCTGATAAAGCCCGAGCGCAAGCACGCAATGCCGAATTCCTTCCTTTTGCGCATATTTTTGCCTTTGCCCGCCAGTGGCTTACCGAAACGGGGTGTTTATCGGCTGTTGTGCCTGTTGAGACTTATGAAGCATTTGCTACGGAGGCTTTCATGCAGGGCTTTTTTCTGGAACGTTTGTATCATGTTAAATCGTCATCACGTAAGCCTGCCAAACGCTGTTTGGTGTCATTTACGCGCCAACGCCCCGAAATTTATGACGAACAAACGGTTGAATTAATGGCTCCTGATGGCGGAAGGTCGGCATGGTATAAGGCTCTAACCGAAGCGTTTTATATTAAATAACTGAACGAATACCGTCGTCTTTAAACAGTGTTCGTTATTTTTTTGCCAACGATTATTTTCGTTTGAAGGTTAATGGCTTGTGTAATAGTTGGCTGATTATTTTCATCAATGTTTTCCTTTGCTTTATTTTTCTTGCTTTTTTATACGGTTAAAATAACTGTTTAATATTTGATTTTGTAAAGATAAAGCCAAATTTTAAATAGCAATTAAATTTACAGGTTTCATACATTTTGTAGTATGTAAACTATTGTTTTGCCACTGTTTTTAGTGGATAAAAATGTGATTTTTAAGCTTTCATGACGGTATGATGAAAGCTTCGACATTAACAGATGTATTGGGTTTGTTTAAAAAGTTATAAGTTGATGATTATTAGTATTATATGTTGTGTTTATAAGAATAAAAAAAGCGCCGACCTTCACAGGCAAACGCTTCAAATCTTCAATAGGCATTAGTTTCATCTAAGGTAAAAAGATTGTTTTCAGGATAACGTTAGCAAAGTTAGTAAATATTTTAATTACTCAATCATTTTATGGTAATTATTTTTACTTTTTAAGCAAAAAATTTTTAATTCATACTGTTTGTTAGCTTTTTTCAAATATAAATAATGACCATACAACAGGCTTAGCATAATGCTGTATAATAACTATATAACTATTTGGATATTGATATGTAATTATTTTTGAACATAGCTCTAAGCTCCCCCTTTTCAATATTATGACGTTTTTCGTATGTCAATATTTCATAACGGTTTAAACGTACTTACATGTCGGTTTTTTCTTTACTGTAATCTGGTGAATGTATGTCGGCCGTGGTACGTGTTGTACGTGGGTCGTAGTATAACGTGTACGACGGTCGCCATACACGTTGTATGACGTCCGCAGTAACGGAAGAAAAAGTTAGTAAAGGAGGAACCAAAAGGGCATAAATTAAAAACTTTTTCGCGCTATGGGCTTTAGCTTTACGGTATATGTACGTTACAACGTAACGCGAATTAAAATATTTAAGTATAATTAATAACTTGATTTTTGTCAAGTTCAGTTATGTTTTTTAACTTTGCCCTCGAATCTATAACAATTTATGATGAAGAAAATATTTGTGCTATTATGTATCCTGTTGTTGTCAATAGGTATTAGTGCACAGAACTTTTGCGAGCTAACAACGACTTCTGACGGAAATCGCAGTTTGTTTTTGACGACAGGAAAAACATCAAAAGCCCCAAGCACCTCCCACTTAATTACTCTTCATCGTAACGTGAAGCATCAAGATATTGACGGTTTTGGCTATGCTTTGACGTATTCGGCGTGTTACAATCTGCTTAAAATGGCACCTGATGCACGCCGTCGTTTTTTGGTGCAAACTTTTTCGGATAACAAGGGTTACGGTGCAAGCTATGTACGAATGTCAATAGGTTGCAACGATTTTTCGAGCACCGAATATACCCTGTGTGACAAAAAGGGATTGAAGAACTTTGCACTTCAGAGCGACGAGACGCAGTATGTTTTGCCCATATTAAAAGAAGTGATGGCTATAAATCCTGCAATTAAAATTATAGCTGCACCGTGGACGTGTCCCCGTTGGATGAAGGTGACCGACCCTATAAGCAAGCGTCCGCACTACTCGTGGACAGATGGCCGACTTAATCCCGACTATCGTGGCACCTATGCACGCTATTTTGTGAAGTTTGTTCAGGCTATGAAGCGCGAGGGTTTCGATGTTTACGCAGTTAGTCCACAGAACGAACCGTTGAACAAAGGCAACTGCGCATCAACCTATATGCCTTGGGAGGATCAGGCTCCGCTGGTGAAAGAGATGGCTGCTGCATTTAAAAAGGCAGGCTTGAAAACCAAAATCTACTTGTTTGATCATAATTATAACTACGACAATATAGCCAGTCAGTTCGATTATCCTATCAAGGTTTATAATGCTTTAGGCACGTCTTACGTAGGCTCAGAGCTGGTTGTGGGAGCCGCATATCACAATTATGGAGGGTCAGAAGCCGAGTTGGACGATATTCGTATGCAAGCACCAGATAAAGAACTCATCTTTACCGAAACCAGTATAGGCACTTGGAATAATGGCCGTAGCCTGTCAGCGCGTTTGAATGACGATATGGAACACGTCGTTTTAGGCACGGTAAACCGAATGTGTAGGGCAGTGATGGTTTGGAATTTAATGCTCGACACACAGCGAGGACCTAATCTTGATGGAGGGTGTCAAACGTGTTTTGGAGCAGTTGATATTGATAAAGCTACCTATTCTCATATTACTTATAATTCACATTATTATATAATCAGCCATATTGCAGCTATGGTAAAGCCTGGCGCTTACAGGGTTGAGACCAATGGCTGGCAGCCTTTAGGGCTTACCTATGCAGGCTTTGTTAATCCCGATGGCACTGTGGCGGTGGTTCTTTCGAACAGTAACGACAATGACCTTACGCTAACACTTACCGATGGTAACGAGTATTTAGACGTTACAGTACCTGCTTGTAGTGTGGTGTCGGTGCGCATGGGCAACTTTGTTCAGCCTGTTATAGATGGTTATAACAGCAGTAAGGTGGATTCGTAACTGATGGTAGCCATATTAAAAATCAATTAGAATGAAACATGAAAAGATACAAATATGGTTTGTGTGGCAACGTTCTCGCAGGTACTTGTAAACAAGGAGAGAATAACGAAAAAGGCTGAAGAGTATAATATTCAAACGTAACGATTAGTTTTTATACAGCTCAAGGCTGCTTATATATATTGGTATTAAAACCGATTATGACTAAAAATTTATATAAATAACAATGATGAAGAAAATTAAAAGTTTAATAGCTATCAGGCCGTTTTTACTGACTTTGATAGCGTTGTTGCTTTCATCTGCTGCCTTTGCTCAGCAAACGAAGGTGTCAGGTACGGTATTTGACGTGCAGAATGAGCCTGTTGTTGGAGCCACTGTGCAGATAGAGGGCACAAACAAAGGTACTGCAACTAACGTGGACGGACAGTTTACGCTCGAAGTAAAGAGTGGTGACAGGCTTCGTTTTTCGTATGTGGGTTTCAAAACTATTACGGTAAAGGCTACCAACGGCATGAGAGTTATCATGCAGGAAGATGCTAATACCCTTAACGAAGTGGTGACAATTGGTTACGGTGCTGTAAAAAGGAAAGATGTTACAACGGCTGTTTCATCGGTGTCGACAAAGGATCTTGAAACGCGCCCCATTGTAAGCGCACTGCAAGGTATGCAGGGAAAGGCTGCGGGTTTGCAAATAAGTCAAGCTAATGGTCAGCCTGGTTCGACACCAACTATTCGAGTTCGCGGAACCACATCGCTCAATGGTAGCAACAGTCCGCTCTATGTGGTCGACGGAGTACCTGTAGATAACGTTGACTATCTATCGTCTGACGATATCGACAATATCCAAATTCTGAAAGATGCATCATCTGCAGCTATCTACGGTAGCCGCGCAGCGAATGGCGTTGTCATCATTAATACCAAACAAGGTAAGGCTGGTGTGACGAAGGTTGCGCTGAATGCACACTATGCTTTCAATGGCGTTCGTGATAATCAAAACTCATTAAATGCAGCACAATATAAAGAATTGATGGACGAACTTGGTGTGGTTAGACTGCCCAATAATTTAGTTGACCAAACCGATTGGAAGAAAGAGGTTTATCGTGTGGGCAATGTTCAGGACTATCAATTGAATATTACGAGTGGCAATGATAAATTGCGTTATTACCTTTCTGGTGGATACACGGGTGAGAATGGTGTAATTCGTGAATCGAACTATAAGCGATATAACGTTCGTGGCAACATATCGAACGATATTTCTAAATGGTTAACCATCAACGCTGATATTGCATACTCCGACTATACTTACAAGGGGACGGGCATTATATCGGGTACAAGTAGCGACCGTGGGGGCGTAGTTCCTGCTATTATCGCCACACCGACGTATGGTCCTGTATGGGATCCAAACAACCCTACGCAGTATTATTCCGATTTCTATGGTGTAAATGTTGACGGTCCTTTGGAGAATATTGCACGTACAAAAGGCAATAAGAGCCAGTATAACAAGCTTTTGGCTTCGGGAAAAGCCATTATTACCTTGCTGCCACAGCTTAAATTTACAAGTGCTATTGCTTTTGACCGCTCGTCACATATCACATCTAACTTCCTCGATCCGAATGAAACGCGTGAAGGCCGTAACCAACACGGAACAGGATATGACGGTCGTTCAACGGGCACGATATTGACTTTTGATAACACAATCAATTGGAAAAAGGATTTAGGACGTCACGGTTTCGACCTTATGGCAGGCTCTTCATGGACCAATAGCCGTTGGAGCCAAAACTATATTAACGGTTCTCACTATGCCAATGATGACATTAAGACGCTAAATGGCGCCAATAAGATAAGCTGGACAGACACTGGCTCAAACGGCTCTGAATGGGCAATATTATCATATTTCGGTCGTTTGCAGTACAATTATAATGACACTTATCTCTTCACGGCGAATATGCGTGCCGATGGTAGTTCAAAACTTGCACCCGGACATCGTTGGGGTTATTTCCCATCATTTTCAGTAGCGTGGCGTGTTTCGCAAGAAAAGTTCATGAAAAATGTAACTTGGGTTGATGACCTTAAATTGCGCGGAGGTTGGGGACAAACTGGTAACCAAAGTGGTTTAGGCGATTATAGCTACCTCGCTCTGTACAAGATTAATCGCATTCAGTGGTTTGGCACGAGCGGGGATGCGAATGCTGTACCTACGCGTACGAAGAGTATATTGAGCAATCCTGAGCTTACCTGGGAAACAACATCGCAAACTAATATTGGCTTAGACCTTACATTGCTGAATAATCGCCTCACATTCTATGTGGATTATTATTATAAATTGACGCACGATTTGTTAATGAACATGACGCTTCCTACGGGTAGTGCTGAGGCAAATACGATGGCGTTTAATGGTGGTGAAATAGAAAACCGAGGATGGGAATTTGCTGTAAGTTCGAAAAATCTTGTGGGAAAATTAACTTGGGACACTGATTTTAATATTTCGTTTAATCGTAATAAGCTGAAGAGTTTGAAGTTGACGAAAGTGTATCCTGCAGCAATCACAACAGATCATGTGCATGATTATGTGGTGCGTAATATGCCGGGACGTCCCCTTGGTAGCTTCTACGGCTATATTGCAGACGGTGTAAATAAAGAGACAGGTGAGTTAAACTATCGCGATGTAAACGATGATGGCATTGTTTCAGCAAATGATCGCACATACATTGGCGACCCAAATCCTGACTTTACTTTCGGTATGACCAATACATTCTCTTGGAAAGGCCTGAATTTAAGCATTCTTTTGCAAGGAAGTTACGGCAATGATATATATAATGTATCGCGTATGGACAGTGAGGGTATGTTTGATGGACGCAACCAAAGTACCACAGTTCTTCGTCGTTGGCGTATTCCTGGCCAGATCACAGATGTGCCAAAGGCAAACTTTGACCAAAGAAACTCAACGTATTATTTGGAGGACGGAAGCTACTTGCGCGTGAAAGGTATTACGCTTTCTTACGATATTCCTGCACTTTCATTGCGCAAAATACACCTCACAAAGCTGATGCCGTATATCTCTTTCTCTAATTTGCTGACGTGGACTAACTATTCTGGTCGCGACCCAGAAGTGAATCAGTATGGCGATAGCGGAACAGTTCAGGGACTGGATTGGGGTACTTATCCTTTGAGTCGTTCGTTTGTAATGGGTCTAAAGGTCGAATTCTAATTTGCACAACAACTATAAGTTGAATTCTAAATAGCATATTAATATGAAAAAAATATCATTAAAAGTCGGAATCTATTGTGGATTTGCCTTGGGCTTATTCAATGCTTGTTCGCTGGATATTAATCCAATATCTGATCCTTCAGAACTAACGGAAGGTGGACAAAACGATTCTGTAACAGCCATTTTGAAAGATAAAGCGGCTGCCGACAATCAATTGAAAGTAATTTATGAGCTATATCGCACCCGCCAAGAGCACTCACACTTGGACTATGTGCTGCTAGGCGAGGCGCATTCTGATAATGCTTACGGTGGGACAACGGGCACACAGACTACTCCTTTGGAAGTGAACTCGATTGATGCAAGCAATGGAAACTTCGGCCGTGACTGGAATAGGTATCTCGAGGACGTAGCAAAGGCTAATGTGTTAGTTAATGGAGTAGAGCAATTGCTTAAAAAAGGAACAATAACTGATGCTGAATACAGATTGTATAAAGCGCAGGGTCAGCTGTTCCGTGCGCAAGTAATGTTCCGTCTTGCTCGCATATGGGGCTCATTTCCTGTGATTACTTCTATCGCGAAAACGATTAAATCAAATAACATTGAGGAAGTATGGCCATCATATTATCCCCCTCGTTCTACTCAGGAAGAGTGCTATAAGCAAATCGTTTCTGATTTAGAATATGCGGCACAAAACGCTCCTGACTTCGATTCTACGGACCGCACGCGTTTAACAAAGACCGTAGCGCAGGCCTTTTTAGCTAAGGTTTATGCAGAAAAACCATTGCAGGATTACGATAAGGTAATACAATATGCAACGCAGGTGCGCAATACTCCCGGTGTGGCTTTGGAACCTTCGTTCTCTACTTTGTGGGGATGGAATGCTACAATTCGTGATTGTGTCAAGCGAAATACGTCAGAAGGTATTCAGGAAATTCACTGGAGCCCAGGCGCAGGCAATTGGGAAAGCTGGATGTATGGACGCAGTTTGGAGAATTATAACAATGCTTTCACATGGGCAAAATGGGTGACTCCTTCGCGCGATCTTATTAGAGACTTCCATAATGAGGGCGATACGGCTCGCTTTAATCAAACTGTTGTCTATTACGCTTGTACGTGGAGCAATTATTATCCAGCCGCAAACTATCCGTTTATGTATAAGTTGCGTTCAGGGTATAATAATGAATATGTTGTTCGTTTGGCCGATATCATTCTGTTAGAAGCCGAAGCTTATGCCTTCAAAGGGAACATACAGAAGAGCGCTGACCTTGTTAACATGATTCGTCAACGTGCAAAATTGCCTAATCTTACAGCGGATAAGACAAGTAGCAAGGACGCAATGATAATGGCAGTACTCCATGAGCGCCGTTTGGAATTGGCGTTAGAAGGCGAACGTTGGTTTGATCTCTGTCGCTATGGTAAGGTAGAAGAGTTTATGAATTCGATTAATAGTCGTGACGAAGGCCGCCTACCTCAGAAGAAAGTCTTTGATAAAAATTCATATCTTTTCCCCATTCCGCAGACCGCTCTTGACCAAAATCCGAATCTTGTACAGAATCCCGGATATTAAAAGGTGGCGAGATTCATGTTTAAAAAGAGAAATATTGTTCTAAAATTAGAAGCAATGAAACAAAATAATATAAAGAAAATTCAATCTGTTATGCCTCTAAAGCAGGCAACTTTGTTATGTGTTGCCGCACTCTTTGGGCTTACAGGTTGTAGCGTTGACAACGGTTTGACCTTGCAAGAACCTATATCAAGCGAGAGTCTTGCTATCAATTCCGTTCCTACAAATAATTTAGTTCGAACCTTTACAACAACCGCCGACGGTGTTAACTTGTTACGACAAGATTCAATCACGACATTGTCGGGAGTCAATATGGCGCCCACAACCATAGAGTTAGATCCTGCATTGCGCATGCAAACTATGGAAGGATTCGGTTATGCTATTACTTATTCTACGGCTTATAACTTGCTAAAAATGAGTGCGGCTGACCGCGCAAGCTTCCTCAAAAAAACCTTTTCGCCCACAGCAGGATATGGTTCAAGCTATGTGAGAATTTCGATAGGTTGTAGTGATTTTTCAAGCACCGTTTATACTTTATGTGATAAACAAGGGTTGGAAAACTTTGCATTGCAAAATGACGAAACCCATTACGTGATACCTGTCTTAAAGGAAATCCTGGCTATTAATCCTGATTTGAAGATTATTGCTTCCCCATGGACATGTCCGCGATGGATGAAAGTGTCGGATATTGTTACAAAACAGCCACATAATAAGTGGACTGACGGACACCTTAATCCTGATTATCGCAGCGACTATGCGCAGTATTTTGTGAAATTTGTACAAGCAATGAAGCAACAAGGCATTAGTATTTATGCCGTGACTCCGCAAAACGAACCCCTCAATCCTGGCAATTGCGCATCAACGTATATGCCTTGGCAGGAAGAGGCTCCATTTGTAAAGGAACTGGCTCGCGCCTTTAAGTCGTCAGGATTA
Source organism: Prevotella sp. (assembly GCA_013333285.2). GTDB lineage: Bacteria > Bacteroidota > Bacteroidia > Bacteroidales > Bacteroidaceae > Prevotella. The sequence continues at coordinate 2,315 of JABCPF020000007.1, read as the reverse complement.
GGTACAAAAATTTACGTCTATGACCACAATTATGATTACGCTAACGGCCAAGACGATTATCCTGTAAAGGTTTATGACGCTCTCGGTAGCACCTATGATGGTTCTGAACTCGTCGTAGGCGCCGCATTTCATGATTATGGAGGCAGTAACACAGAGCTTACAGACATCTATGAAAAAGCACCTGGAAAGGGTCTGATTTTTAGTGAATCAAGTATTGGAACATGGAATAACGGTCACGATTTGTCTAAGCGCCTTGTTGCCGATATGAAGAATGTTGTTCTGGGTACTGTTAATAAGATGTGTAAAGCAGTTATAGTTTGGAATCTCATGCTTGACACAAAGATGGGCCCTAACCTTGCAGGCGGTTGTCAAACCTGCTTTGGAGCTGTTGATATTAGTACAGCAAACTATAAAACTCTCACTTATAACTCTCACTATTATGTAATTAGTCAGATTGCTTCTGTGGTTAAGCCTGGTGCTGTAAGGCTCGGTTTGAAGAAGAATATACAGAATGCAAACATCATGCACTCTGAATTTTTGAATCCTGATGGCTCTTATGCCGCAGTGCTTTTAAATACAGGCGACCGCGACCAACAGCTTACACTTAGTGACGGTAACCACCATTTCCAGATAACAATTCCCACAAACGGCGTTGTGTCGGCACGATGGAAATAAGACGTAAACGCTAAAAAGTTTTGATATGAAAATAAATAAGATATTAGGAAAGTTTGCTTCTGAGGCTTCAATTATGGCCTCAGTGTTGATGTCGGCTTTTGTGCTGGCATCGTGTAGCGACGATAATAATAATGTGGCTCCAAAAGATGGCAATCCTCAAATGGAGGTTGCTGCTATCACAGCTGCACAGTTTGGCGATAGCCTTACGGTTAATGTGACATGTACCGATACCAAAGTGCCGTTGTCAACATTAAAGGCTGTGCTGAAATATGGAGAGGAAAGCGTACAGAATGTTACCATTCGCACCAAAACCGATGGAACATATCAGGTGCGTCTTTATATGCCCTTCTGCCAAAATGTGCCCGATGGCGATGCACAATTACATTTGACTTTGCAGGATATTCATTTCACAACGGCCGAAAAAACTGTTAATATCCCTTTGACACGCCCTCGTTATACTTCACTAAAACTGGTTACCAGCACAGGCGAAGAGTACACAATGACACCTGATGCAGCCAATCCTTATCTGTTCTCAACGATGGTAAACTCTCCGTCTTCTAAGACAGTTAAGGCACACGTTGTGGCGCCAAAGCAAGGTAGTAATGGCCGTGAGATAACCTTCGGACAGGGTACGCAGGGTGTCACACAGGACGTAACCGATGATATTAGCTTCGTTAATACTGCACGCGGTACGTTTAAAGTAACCTTTAATACGCTTACTTATGCTTATTCGCCCGTTTACGACCCTGCTACAGCATCACAGGAAATTGTTTTCTCTGATGCAGTAAATACCTTTGATGGTGAGCTTACACAGGGCCGAAACTACGAGTTTGTAGGTATGGCAGCGATTCATTCGGGCAACTGGTTCTACGATCCCGACTTCTTTACACCTAACGGCGACGGTACTTATAAGTTTAATGCGGTAACAGGTTACTATCATATTACGGCTAACACCACACGTAATGGATTCCAGATTTGGGCTACTAAGGCTGATAAATCAACCGCAAAGCTCTTGCCCGATGGCTCTGGTGCGGTATGGATTATTGGTAATGACGGTATGGCTAAGCCTGCACACAGCTTTATCAATGGTCAAAACTGGTGGACCGATACGAACCATGCTCTTTGTATGGCGCAGGTAAGGGATAAGGTTTATCAGATTACTGTGACCGTGGGTAGGCAGTTACGTGCTACTGATATTAACTTTAAGTTCTTCGGACAACAAGGTTGGGGTACCGAGTTTAAAGGCAGTGCGAGCAACTATCACCTCACATCTACAAGCAGCGTGTTCTGTGTAGGCGATGGCAATGGGCACCATAATGGTAACATTTACCTTGCTACGGGTGCAACGCTTAACAATGGCGATACATACGTGTTTACGATTGACCTTACACAAGGTTGCGATAAGGGCGTGTTCTCTGCTGTAAAACAGTAATATTTACGCAGGCTATCAAATAGCCTGAACCTTTATATTTCAAGCGAGGTTCTATGATAGGGTAGAACCTCGCTTTTGTTTGCGGTATATGAATAAAAAAACAGGAAAAAGCCTTATAAAAGCTTTCTCCTGTTGTGCGTCCTTAGGGACTCGAACCCTAGACCCACTGATTAAGAGTCAGTTGCTCTACCAGCTGAGCTAAGGACGC
>JABCPF020000006.1 GCA_013333285.2 Prevotella sp. | reverse complement strand
TATAATCTGATATAGTCTGCTTTCCTAAACAAACAATGCACTTAGGTTTTACATATTGCTCGATAAATTGATGTAGCATGTATACAAAATGACGTCGAATTTTCCATTCACTTTCGGAAGAGATATCTTTTGGTAAATTAGGCTCTTTGCATAGTTTTGTAAAGAGTGATATTAGTTTATCCTGATTCTCTGTTCCAAATGGATAAAGGTTGAGCATCATGATTTTATTCTCAATCTCTTTTGCCCACGCTGGTTTTACATTTGTCCCATGTTCCGACTCTTTTCCAGAAGCTTCTACATAGCTATATAAAAACTCTATCATGTTAGCAGGATAAGAATTGTTTACTGGCTTATTCAATTCCCACCAATGCCCATTTTGGCGCACACTTCCCCATTCTGAAAAGCCAAATGGTCTTTCGCCTTGATTTACAAGATGATCGTTGCTATAACTGTATTCTCTATACTTGCCATGAGCCGGATTATACCCAAGCATGAGAATATCAGGTCCTGCATTTAGGTAGCCATCAATTGTTACTCCGCCTTTAAACTCCGTATAATACTTGTCTTGGTTGGCAACAAATAAATCGAAATAGGGTCGATATGCTTTTTCGAGTTCGTAAAAAGCACGTCTAAGTTCTGAATTACTAGGCATAAGATAAAGATTCTTTTTGTTTATAAAATATAATAACAGTTTCCAACATAAGGTTGAAGTGAGCTTAGCAAACAACCTTGGCGTAAAGATACACTATTTTTGTTAAAAGAAAAAGAAAATATCGAAAAATACATTGTTTGGCGATAAAACTTATGGTGAATCCAAAGAGGCTTTAGATCAGTATGTTGCTGAAAGTATTCAACAATACAGCGAGGAGAAAGAGCGTAAGGGAAAGACCGCTGAAGAACAAATCGTCAAACAGGTAAGCAGTCAGCTTATAACTGTACTCCTATCTCAGTCAGACCAAACCGACAAGAGCCTGATTGCCAGGCTCACCAAGCATAAACAAGGTGCAGCAGCAATACAAATTAAGGGCATAGTTAATAATCAGTTAGGATTCCCATGCCGTCAGAAAACCAGGAAAAAAACAGTATTGATACCCATTGTAAGAACGAGTGCAGAGGCAAAACTTTGCAACAACAGGAATTTATACAAAAGGTCGAAGAAGACATCTTCGATTATATTCCTCCACAAAAGACCATCCTAGTATTTACCCCAAAATGGGTTATAAAGGAAATGGCCGACCTGTTGGGAAAAGAGAATCCCGGGTGCTTCGATAACCCGCAAAAGATCTTTGCCGACCTTTATATGAAGTCGGGACAATATATTACAGGAATTGCAAAACGCCTTTATAACAGTAACGGTCTCTGCAAGGCTTTCCCCGACAAAGAAGCACGTATCCAGCATATTTTCAGGCATCGGGTTTATGGTTTAGCACCTACCGAGTGCATCTACCGCATTGCCATAAACTACATTCTCGACTTCAACGATACCATTCACAGTCTTGAAAGCGAGCACCTTCTGCGCATGGCCGACAGCCAGCCCGCTGCAAAGAACGGTACTATGGAGCAATTTTTAGAGCATATTTTTTAAGTGTGAACTGCATATAAAAGCAAAATCCCCGTCCGAAGCAATCGGACGGGGATTTTTTATATGTTTCAATTATGCCTGTTTATGGCTGTTCCCCTGACGGTATCACAAAAGGCACAACTGTTTATTAGTCGCAATTAGCGAGCTTATGGTCAGAGCCGAGTACGTCGGTAATCTTCTCTTTGTACATGTCTGTCATGTAAGCGCGTGCAACCTTACCATACTGACGTGGGTCGAAGTAATCAGGATGCTCGAACAATGTTTCACGAATACCTGCAGTATAAGCCAAACGAGAGTCAGAGTCGATGTTGATTTTGCATACTGCACTCTTCGAAGCCTGACGAAGTTCTTCCTCAGGAATACCTACAGCATCAGGCAAATTACCACCATATTTGTTAATGATATCAACATAGTTCTGAGGAACTGATGACGAGCCATGGAGCACAATTGGGAAGCCTGGAAGCTTTTTCTCAATCTCTGCAAGCACATCAAATGCCAAAGGAGGAGGCACAAGACGACCTGTTTTGGGGTCACGAGTACACTGCTCTGGCTTAAACTTGTAAGCGCCATGAGAAGTACCGATAGAAATTGCAAGGCTATCGCAACCTGAACGCTGTGAGAAATCAATTACCTCTTCAGGCTTAGTGTAGTGAGATTCTTCTGCCACTACCTCGTCTTCAACACCTGCAAGTACGCCCAACTCAGCCTCAACAGTAACGTCATACTTATGAGCGTATTCAACACACTTACGTGTAAGTTCGATGTTCTCTTCGTAAGGCTTAGACGAACCGTCAATCATTACAGAAGAGAAACCCATATCAACACAGTCCTTTACAAGCTCAAAAGTGTCCCCATGGTCAAGATGGAGGGCAATTTCAGGATGCTTGCATCCCAGCTCCTTAGCGTAAGCTACAGCTCCTTCTGCCATATAGCGCAGAAGAGTTGGGTTAGCATAGTTGCGGGCTCCTTTTGAAACCTGAAGGATTACTGGCGAGCGAAGCTCTGCAGAAGCCGTAATAATAGCTTGGAGTTGCTCCAAGTTATTGAAGTTAAACGCTGGAATTGCATAGCCGCCAGATACGGCACGCTTGAACATCTCGCGAGTATTTACGAGACCTAACTCCTTAAAATTTATTGCCATTTTGAATGATGTATTTAAAAAATTACAATATGTTTACTTAAATTCAATGCAAAAGTACGCTTTTTATCCCTCTTTACGTCGTAAAGTATGCTTTTTATTGTTGCAGAAGTATTAAAAAAGTTCAATTCTTCTATATATAGAAGAGCTATGCTTTCTTTTGTAAAATAGACATTACAATTAACTATTTATGAAATTTGTACGATACGTGGAGCATCAGATAGCGAGGTATTGAGCTGGTCCATGTTTCGGTTCTGCCCTGTGTGTCAAGAACAAATGTGGTATTATTAAGCTGTCCAAGCAGATCAAAGCCATCGAGCGAGAGGGTAAGATTGTCTTTTAAGAGCTTCTTTGTTAAGCGTAAATTCCATATCACCTCGCTGGTATTCATCTGCGAATCATTATATCCGCGACGGTTATAATTGGTTAAATCGGTTGTGACTTCGAAGTTCCAAGGCAGCGTTATGTTACCATTCACACCAAAATTATATCGCCATGCGCTAACCGTTGTAAAATCCTCACGGTTGCCTGTCGCACGTTGGTAAGCCACATTTGTAGTGTAATTCAAACGAATACGGTCGCCAAGTTGCCAAACTAACTTCAGTGTGTTCTGCAAATCCCAATTGTTTACTTTGCTTTTTTCGGGAACAAGACCGCTCACTGACGTCAGGTCGACACTGCGATTATAATCACAAGCCAGCTCCTCTTGTAAAGAAAGATGCTGATTTTTATCAAGAGGCACCGAAAGTCCACAGTTACCCGACGCACCCCAATTGCCATTAATATTCACCTGTTGTGTCGTAGTTTTTCCTGTTGCCTTATCATATAGCACCGACGTTGCGATGGCATTGCGTGTGGTATGATAGCTTAACTCTGCATTTGTAAATAGCTGATGAGCTGTCGAGAACGACGATACCATGAAGTTGACATGATAATCACGCGACTTCTTCAGATTAGGATTACCCAACGTTACTACCAACGGATTACTGTCATCGCGTATGGCAAGCAGCGTCGAAAGGTCTGATTCGCTTTGACTTGTACCATAAGTGAGACTGGCATATCGCGTTCCTGTTGAGTCGGTATTTTGATAAGTGAATGTCATTGTCGGATTAAACAGCACCGAATTACGCTTACGATAGTAATGCCCATCGCGGTCATAGCTGATCGATTCGCGTTTAAACTGAACAGGAGCAGACAATTGTGCCGAGTACTGTGGCCTGCTAGTACCATCGCCATGCGTATAATTGAACTTCATTCCTGTGAAAGATGACGTGACGTGTCTGCGGCTTCGGTAACTATTTGTCGCATCTATCACACTCAATAAAGCATTACGTGTCGAAGGCAAAACACCCAAAGGATAAGCTGTTTCCGAATAATCGGCAAGACGATCTAAACGATAACGTGCGTTGTCCGCAGCCTCATAGCTCTGATTGATGCGCACAAAGGGCTGCAGATAAATCGTATTTACCTCGTCGGAATCGCGATTAAGCAGTCGGCTATATTCCACGTTCAGCGCAAGATTATAATTATGTGCAGGCTCCGAAACATACTCAGCGCGACGATCTTGCGTCGGGCTCGCACCCAGATAATCTACAGAATTGCGGCCAAAACGGTTGGTTTCGCTCCGCCCGTAGCTCACTTCTCCCGTTACAGAAGTCATGTTTTGATTTGCGTCCTTTCCGAAAGCAATTCGATCAGCAAACGCAAAGTTATAGTTAGTACTATTACTTCTGCTCATCATTTCATTGCGTTGGCGGTTAATTGCCGCACGCATCAGTCGGGCGCTTGCGAAAGGAAGGAACAGACTATCAAGCACAGAGGTAGCCCAAGGCTTCTCATTAAACTGTCCGGAAAGCATACTATCAAATGATTTTCCCGTCGTATGCGAAATGCTTGCAGTCAAGTCTATAATTTGGTTACGCGGGTGGAAGCCTACCGATTGTGAAGTAGAGAAGTCGGTTAATCGTGAGCGATTACTGCTGCTACTGAGGTGAAAGTAATCGCCTCCTGTCAAAAAGGTTTGCGTATTTACTCGCGACCGCTGATCATTATCCGTATAACCTATATTATTATCCGACGAAAAATAACTGTCTTCGTCCTTGCCTTCGTATCTGTAATTAATACCAAGTTGGCGCGTCGACTGCTTTCCGCCTCCTGCATCAGGCAATTCACTCAGTGCCCCATCTTCGCCAGGAGTATGCCCAACATTCACATTGTTCATGATTCCTGTTAGTGTAAGGCGTGAACGTTTGCTGTAAAGCATTGAAAATAAGCTCGCACTGTATCTACTTTTGCTACCTGCAGCCAAATCGACATTGCCGATAAAACCACGATTATATTGTTTTTTCAATCCCACATCAACCACTAAAGCCTTATCGCCCATATCGCGCCCCATCAGCCTACTGTCCTTTCCCTGCTTATCATACACACGCACTTTGTTCACGGTATAGGCAGGAAGATTCTCCAATGCTTTCTTAGCGTCGCCGTTAAAAAAGTCTCTTCCATCAACCAAAAGCGTGCTGACAGCACGACCATTCACCTTAATGACACCACCATCGAGCGTAACACCCGGTAGCTGTCTGACCAAAGCGTCGAGCATTGAGCCTTCACTCAGGTTGAAAGCATCAGCATTATACACCATCGTATCGCCACGCATCACCATTTTTATCTTTGTAGCCTTCACTACAACCTCATCTAAAACGTGGGTGTCTACTTTTAAATGGGCATCTTCTACCCATTGTTCGTTCATGCGATCAGCCATTTTTGCTTCGACAGGAATGTACAAAGTTTTGTATCCTATCATCGAAATACGCAATAAATACTTGGTATTATTCTCAACGTCAATGGAATAATAGAATATTCTTTCGCCATAATACGGCTGCAAAGTAGTCACTGTTGACCGAATAACAGAACTGTCAACGGGCGACAATAATTCCACAGTGGCCGCTATTAAATCCTCACCTGTATCAGCGTCGACAACACGACCGCTGAGATGACGTGCCTGAAGCGTTAAATAACTAAATAAGAGAAAACAACAAATAACAATTTTACGAAGCATATATCAAAGGCCTGTCACAGACCGATTAAAACGCCATGCACCACCATTTATGCACAGTAGCACCTGCGTAAGTGGAATAAAAAACTTCAAATAGTAACCGTATTATTTTTACGTTTACGTGTAAGCTCTGAAGCAAATATTAATATTGTAAAGTATCCTAAGAAAGGAATAATAAACGGTAAGGTCATTATCTGGGTCGAATCAGCTATAACACCCATCAGCAAAAAGCCGCAACCGCCTATTGGTGTCATCATTAAAAGCGACGAAGCACTTTTAGTAAGGTTGCCCAATCCGCGCAGCGAGAGCGAGAAAATAGTAGGGAACATAATAGCCTCAAAAGCATAATTCAGAATTAATGCTATCATTGACAGCACACCTAAATCGAGTAATACCAATCCCATACAAGCCACACTTCCAATTGCGCACGCCAGCAACATGTACTCGGCCTTTACACGACGCATTATCCAACTTCCACCAAAGCGTCCAAACATAAAGAAAGCCAGCGCTACCGTAAGCACAATTGATGCTACGTTATCGCTCATCCAGCCTTTGCCTGTTACAAAATTGATGAAATAACTATTGATAGAAATCTCTGCAATTTCGTAAGCCAAAAGCGTAAACAAGCCAAACACGAACATGGGGTGATGACGGAAAAGCTTCACAATACGGCTACCTTTTTCTTTATCTTCTGTCGTTTCCTCATGCTTAATCTCAGGTAAATTCACCCTCGAAAACACGATAGCTATTCCCAATACCACAACACCCAGCACAGTATATGGTACAACAATGTTCCCTCCTGTAGCCGTACCGTCGAACAAAAATTGACCTACAAGGAATGTGGCCGCGAGCGAACCCAAACCATTAAACGATTGCGACATATTCAAACGACTGGTTGCAGTCGCTGCGTTTCCGAGCTCAGTAACATACGGATTCGCCGCCGTTTCCAGGAAAACCAAGCCACAACCAATGATAAAAAGTGCACCGAGGTAGGCATAAAACGTTCCAGCCTCAGCACCCGGAATAAACAAAAGCGAACCCACACCGAAGATAGACAGTCCGAAAACAACACCTAAACGGTAGCCATGACGATTAATAAACCACCCCGCTGGGATTGCCATAAGGAAATAACCCAAATAAGTGGTCACCTGAATTAATGACGATTGTGTGATGCTGATGTCGAGTGCATTCTGAAAATGCTTGTTTAGCACATCAAGAATAGCGCGTGCAAATCCCCAGAGAAAGAAAAGAGAGGTTACAAGTATAAACGGAAAGAGGTACTGACGGTTAGTGATGCTTGGTTGATTCATAGTTGTTTTAAAGAATATCCCCTCCCTAAAATGGGGAGGGGTATATAGTAAAGAAGTAGTGTTTAGTCCTTTGTGGGTTCTATCACCTTCCATATACCAGCAGCGAGAACGCCACCAGCAAGTGGACCTACAATAAATATCCAAAGATTAGTAAGTGCTGTTCCACATTGGAAAAGTGCAGGACCGATTGAACGTGCAGGGTTAACCGATGTACCCGTATAACGAATACAAGCCAAGTGAACCAACACCAATGCTAAACCAATAGCCAAACCTGCAAAATTGTTGGTTGCACCGTTGGTTTTTGATGTTGCACCAAGCACAACGAGAACAAATACGCAAGTAAAGAATATTTCGGCTAATAAACCTCCTAAAGGTGCAACAGTAACGCAAGCTCCGTTTACTATTTGCAGGTCGTTAGCGCCTGTTCCAATAAGTCCTGCCGACGTAGTGAGCACGTATAATATTGCTGAACCTATAATGCCGCCAATAACTTGGAACAACATATACATACCACAATCCTTTACGTTCATACGGCCACTGAGGTATACAGCCAACGTAATGGCGGGGTTAATATGACAGCCTGATATACCGCCAATAGTATAAGCCATGGCAACTACCGACAAACCAAAGGCCATTGCTGTACCTACAACTGATGCCTGATCGGCAACAGGATTGCATCCTAACGAAACAGCAGCACCACAGCCCATTAATACCAGCACCATCGTGCCGATCATCTCTGCTAAATACTTTTTCATTCTGATTAAAATTGGTAATAAAACTTGCCTATATATTTTTATTAACGCAAAAGTATAAAAAATATTATCACTCAATACCTTTTTGCATACAATTTGTGTGTTACTGAACAATTTATAAACTGTTTATACTGATACGGCTCAAACATTCAAGGTTTTTGCTCAGTGTGCGACGTCCGTCATACGCGTTGCACGACGGTCGCTGTACGATGTGTACCACAGCCGCCGAACAGTGTGTACTACGGTCGTCGTACAACCGCGTTTACAGTATAAAACTAATTACCTTATAACCATAAGGCATGACTTATACGTCGTTAAGTATGTTCTTTAACAGGTATGTGGCGTTCTGATTGACGGCTACACCACGTGTGAGTTTGTAAGAATAAGTTACCTTTTGCCCCAACTCTATCTCGAAACAATAGTTATGAAATCTATGGTCTTCGTCCTCCATTTTAGATAGTTCAAGGTCATGCGTAGCAATGATACCACTAACTGGATAGTGCGCAATGGCCTGAAGGAACATTCGTGAGCCGTTAAGCTTGTCTAAAGAATTGGTTCCTTTCAGTATCTCGTCTAAAATAATCAGTGTGCTCTGCTGTGTAGAGGTTTCGCCAAGAGTAGGCCGACAATAATCAATAAGCTGCTGCAGACGCAACAATTCGGCATTAAAATAACTTATTCCGTGTGCTAAATCATCAGAGGTTCGCATACTACTGAAAAGACGGAACGTCGAAACCTTTAACTCATGTGCGAAAACTGGCATACCCGCCATGGCTAAAACATAGTTTACTCCTATTGCGCGCAGGAAGGTACTCTTGCCTGCCATATTAGCGCCTGTGACGATATAGTAATTCCGATCAGCCAGTGTGAAATCGTTTTTCACCGCTTTTGCACCGAGAAATGGGTGATAAATATCATGCGCCTCATACGTTATCTGCCCACTATCTACCACGTTAGGCCAGCACGTATCAGGATTATTATAGAGCAGCGTGGCAACTGTTACGTCTTCATCAGTGCGTATAATACGTTCTATCCAGCAGTCAAGATCCATTGACAAGCGCCATAGAGCAAAACGGCGCAACAAGAAAAAGTCGTAAAGAGCAAAACTATCCACAAAAAATAGCCCCAAAATATTGCCGCGTTTATCTAATCCGTCGAGAAACTTATTAAGCTCATCAAAAGCCCCTGCTTCCTCTGGCGCTATCAGACGAGCCAATTTTGACAGCTTCGTAAGCTGATGATGCAAGCTATTAATCTTTGCCGAGAGTTTCACCATAGTATGGTTTAACAATAGGTATACCACAAAAAACTGTAATGCTCCCCACCAAATAGGTATCATCGCATTCAGTTTTCCCATGATGGCCAAAACAATACTGGCATAAAATCCTGCCAGATTGAGCCATACCAAAGCATGCACGAAGGGGTGACTTACGGCGCGCGGAAGCTTAAACGACAGCATTTGCCCGAGAACATGACTAATGGCTTGAGTGTCGATTTTTCCACGAACACCATACGATATTACTTCACTTCGAAAAGCTTCGTTACGAGCCAATTGCTCAATATGTCTGCGATAAGTCTCATTATACGTATGTGGCTGCTGCTGTCCGTCTAAGCTTGACAAACGCGCTGCTATGGCATCACTACCCCCTGTGGTAGCCGTACGACAAAGACGCTGATATAAACTATCGCGCCCAAAAATATCAAGATCGAACGTATAGGCATGACGGGCGTCAACATAACGTTGGCCGTCGTCAAAACTTGCATAGTTACCTGCAACAGCTTTCAGCTCATTGAGGTAAACTGCGTGTAGATCTTCTTGATGCTTTATGGCTTCGTCGTTACGCGCATCGCGAATACGAATGAAAATATAAAGTGCGAAAAAGGCAATGGCAAGCACTATTTCAGTCGTTTGTTTCCAAGCCGTATCAGTTAATGTAAGCAATATAATGCAACCTAAAGCAGCCATAAACGAAGCTATATTGCCTATCATCAGGCGGCGACTTTGGGCTTTTAGCTTCGTAATACGGTCGCTAACCATTTGGGCTTGCGACTGATAAAAATTTATCTTGTTTTGTTCTGTTTTCATGATTATTATATTATTACTAGATATTTAACTTATATGTACGGTTTCGACTTACCTGTAACACACCCTTTGTATTACGCAGTTGGTTGATAATTTTACCCATATCCTCCCCCCCAGGCACTTGAAGAGCAACCGCATTAAAGTTACGATAATCGTACACTACACTGCATTTTAGCTTTCGCGCTTGCTTCATCAGATAATGTTTGCCCACTGCAGCATCATAATATACAATGAGCACCCTATTAATTGCTTCCACATCGGTAACATCATCAGCTACATCTTCTTGAGGGATAGAAGCATCAGATACTGTCGTTTTATGGCTTGAGCATGCACAAAAAATAAAGGGAATGAAAACCAAAATGAGGAGATTAGGCATATTTGACAAAAGACCTTTCATACCACTTCTATTTTGTTTTCAACTTATTCTGCTGTCATCACAACACCTTCCTGCTTCATGCCGTCCATCAAAATTCGCAAAGGGCGATCAAAGCGCACGTGTCTTACCCACGCTGTTTCCTCTACAGCAGGCATGGCATCGAGCATTTCCTTATGTATTATGCCGCCTTCTCCTGGCAGATTAGTATCGACCGTGAAATAGCCTACGCCGAAAGAAGTCATGTTTTGAAAGAAATGCGTGCCTTGACTTGGGTCTACTCGGTAGTTCTTTAACGCCACTTCAACGATAATTCGTGCCGCCGAAATGTCGGGCCACTTTACTGGAACGCCCAGCCATGAGTCGCTGGAGCCCCACCGTCCTGGGCCAATGAGTACATAATTTCGACCTTCGTCTACAAACTTTTGGTTGATACGACCTATCTCTTCGGCTATTTTTACGTTATCGGCAGCGCTAAACGTATCATCATATTTTACGTAAAGCACGTCGGTTATCTCTTCAGAGGTGCCGTGTCCTAAACTATTATGACTTCGGATAAGGCATTCTTCGTCAGTAACTGCTGTAATATCTTCGAGCAGTTCTTGTTTAGAATCGACTATCGGACGGATTTGTAGCAAATAGAAATCGGCCGTACGGTCGGCATTAATATTACAAGCAAATTCAATTTCTACAGGCCTTCGCATGGCCTCTGAGGCAAATTTCATTGACATTTGCAACACTTGTGGGAACGGTATTATACCCTGACGAAGCAAGCCGTTGAACGTGATAAGCTTGCGTCCACCCTCATAAAGTCCGTCGCGAATAAGCTGATCGTCAGCGTTATAAGTTGATGCGATGAAGTTTAATGAGCCATCTTTCACGGCGTCTTTTACCTTAAGATGAAGCATATTAAAGCCATCGTCTACCTGAAAATCGGTGCCTACGTGGTTCATATCAAGCGCATAGAAAGTGTTTTGTGTATCACGCAGAGCAATGTGCAGCTCTGAAGTTTGCAGCACTTTTTCAGGATGGAAAGGTGATACACGTAACGTTTGTCCGCCCTCAACGATATATTTACCTAAACCTAAGGCCAGAGAAGCAATACCTTCTTCGGCTTTTTCATTGCCGATAGGATAAAAATTCAACGAACGCAACACGCCCGAAAGATTGGGATAAAAGCGTCCATCATAATTATTTCCGACAACCTCTTGCAGAATAACAGCCATTTTTTCTTGATCTATTACATTGGAAGTGGCTGTCATATAGGCTTTCGAATCGTGGAAAAACACCGATGCGTAAACACTTTTTATTGCAGCTGCCAACATCTTCAGCATCTCTTCTTTATCGTCGAGTTGCGGAATCATATAGGTAGAATAGATGCCTGCAAAGGGCTGATAATGGCTATCCTCAAGCAATGAGCTTGAACGGATAGCAATAGGGCTATGTGTAGCCTCGAAGAAAGTGAAGAAATCTTCAATATAACTGTCAGGAAGCTGACCCTCGAGAAAGCGATGAAGTATTTCCTCATCGGGGGTATCGCTAAGCGCTATCTCGTAAAGGTCATTCTGTTCCATAAACTGATCGAAGACGTCGGTGCAAAGAACAAGTGTTTTGGGTATCTGAACCGTCATTCCCGATAGTTGATTAAACTCGGGGTGTACTTTTATAATGTGATCAAGAAAGGCAAGTCCGCGACCTTTTCCACCTAACGATCCGTCACCAATACGGGCAAAATGGGCATACCTATCAAACTTACCGCGATCGAAAACAGCCACTATTCCGATATTCTTCATATAGCGATACTGCACAATTGCATCAAAAATGATTTGTCGATGTGCATCGACATCTTGCAACTTATGCCACGTAACGTGCTTTAAGAAATTACTTACAGGGAAGATGGCACGCGCACAAAGCCAACGGCTCATGTGGTTACGGGAGATGTGATAAAGCATGGAATCACGTGGGATAGTGAAAATATTATCCTGCAATTCTTTCAGTGTGCGCACGCGAAGTATCTCTTCATGCGACTTCGGATCGCGGAAAATAAAGTCGCCAAAGCCCATATGTTCTTCCATGAGATGACGTAATTCTACACTGAGCATTTTAGAATTTTTGTCCACATAGTGGTAATTCTGAAGCTGTGCACGGTCACGGTTTCTCGTCTCTGCGCTTTCCATGATAAGCGGAACAAACTCATTATCACGTCGAATAGCTTCAAACAACTTAAAGCCTGCTTCGGAATCTTTAGGCACACCTGATGCACCCGCACCTACAATTTGCGACTGACGCGAGGGGTGAAGTGGGAAACGCACATCACTAATAACACCTAAACAGTTGTCTTTATACTTTTCCCACGCCTCCATAGCTTCGTCATAAGTACGCGCCAACACTACCTTAGGCCTGCCACGCATACGTAAGGTGGCCGCATGACGGTTTAAAGCTTCGGTTGCAAAGTTCTGACTCTGCTGAAGAATATAATTATAAAGATTAGGAAGAATGCTACTATAGAAACGTATTGAGTCTTCAACCAGCAAGATCATCTGTACACCTGCCTCCTTGATATCGCGATCAAGATTCATCTTGTCTTCCATTAACTTGATGATAGACATAATGAGATTGGTGTTGCCAAGCCAACAAAACACATAGTCGAACATGCTAAGGTCTTCGTTTTCTATACGGCGTGTGATGCCGTGCGAGAAAGGAGTAAGGACTACACATGGAATATCGGGGAATTCTCCCTTAATAGCACGTGCCACCATGAAGGCATCGTTATCAGCATTTCCTGGCATACAGATAACAAGATCGACCTTAGTAGTTGCAAGGAATTTTTCGGCTTCAGCTATTGTTGAAACCTGTGTGAAGGTGGGTGGATAACGTAACCCAAGCCCCATATACTCGTTATAGATTTTCTCTTCCACCCTTCCGTCGTCTTCAAGCATAAAGGCATCGTAGGGATTAGCGACGATAAGCACATTGAAGATGCGCCTTGTCATGAGGTTAACAAAGGTAACATCTTTCAAGATAAACTTGTTCCACTCTTGAGGTATCTTGCTATTCATACCAACTTTATCGTTTCAGTATTTATGCTTGCAAATATATAGGAAATATGACAACGGTACAAACTTAACATGGCTTTTGTGGACTGAACAGCTAATCGTTAAGCCTTTAATACATTTTTTTGCGATGTTCGTAAAGGTATAACAGGTATCCCACAACAGCCCCAGCCAGCAATCCGCTGACATGACCGCTGAAACTAATACCCCCTGCAAGACTTAAGAACAAGTTTATAAACATTAAAACCAAGGTAACCACGAGAATAACTTTGTGTGCTGGCTTGCGGCGATACTGAGGTAACAGGCATAAAGCAATGGTGGCACCCATTAAACCGAATACACCTCCCGACGCTCCGACAACGCCTCCTCCCGAGAAATGAAGCCCAACCCAAACAGAAAAGGCGCCACTTAACAGAAAAACGAAGAAGATATTACGAGCACGAAGAAACAGCAGCATAAAGAAAACCATCAGACAATAAGTAACCAGATTGCCTATAATATGAAAGATACCGCTATGCAGAAAGACACTCATGAACAATCTCCACCATTCTTTATCGCCAAAAACTGAAGGTGCAGTAGCTTCGCCCCAATTGTAAAGAAGTGTACTATTAGACGACTTGGGGCTATAACCACAAAACAACATCGCCACAAATATGACCACTATGACAAGAGGCGGCAGCGCAATAAACCAGTTTTCTGGAAAAGAAAGGAAGTCCTTTGCCATCTGAACATAACGACTCGACTCCTTTACAGAATCTTCATACTCCCATTCGCTGACTCCTCCAACGGCAGCAACGATGGCAAGAATTGTAAGCCCAGCAGCAAGAGCAGCCAGTATAATCAAGAGGTTTTGGCCACCATCGCTAATTTCATTGCGCGAGGAAATCTCGAAAATACGACTGCGTGTGATTGGTCTACCATTATAATAAGAAAAGTTTTCGTCAACAATTGATAGATAATTCTCTAAATGGTCAGACGGCTTGACAACTTTCAGGAACGTGGCTTCAGGTGCTACCTGTTTAATATGATCGTGGTAACGAGCCACGAATTGTATCCTTTGATCATCGATTTCACGCTCAAAAGACATGGAGTAAGTGTAGCGTTGCGAACTGCAATAGCCTACAAAAGCACCACTAATACTACGCAAAGGGCAAAGCTGATAAAGATAAAAGGTAATATCAGAGCCACCACGTGGCTTAGACAATACACTGTAATCGAAATTACGTCCCACTAACGAGGTATCGACATTAAGGTGTTTTACTTCTACGTAGTCGGCATGATCGGTTTGACTGATGTTTGCTGACGTAAGTTCAGCAAGCGATATAATACGAGCCGTACGATGCTGAACAAAACGACCCACGTTTATAAAAATCAAGAAAAACATATGTATAGATACAAGCCATGCAAAGTCTTCGTACTTATCTTTAAGTGAACTGATGTCATGGCGAATCAAAAAAGTGCCTAAGATGCCAAGCGCCATCGGGATACCAAAGTCGATAACGGTGTTTTGAATCTGCGGTAAAAAGTCAAGTTTTATCCATGTATAGCGCAATAATCCCCACGCAACGGTCATAATTATAGCTACAAAGAGTGTTCGCTTAAGAAGGTGTTTCATCTTATATTTCGTTAATTGTTGTACAGCATTCCAGAAATAAGCAACAGATACAAAGGTAGAATTTTCTCCTTAATTGAACGGGATATCTATTCCGTTTCTTACAAAAAAGTAATCCATTAAACGGTTGTGTGTGTTGTTATACAACAAAAATGAGTTAACATAATGATAAAATATAACTGATACTACGCCAAACAAGAATAGAAAAACAAACGTTTAGCAGACTTGTTTTAAAGAGAATCTCGTATATGATACCGTGAATATCATTAGCAACATGCAGGCTAACTTTAGTGCCATTATAAATCACGAGCAAAAAAGTATTTGGGAAAAGCTGTTATTTTGCTTAGATATTCAAAGTGATATTAAGCGTACAAACTACCCACTAAGCATCAAACAAAGATTCTTTTTGGTTCTGTCTTGTCACAGTTTAAGACGATTATGCTCAAACCTATCAAACTTTATATACTAATCATTTTGCTACTTTCTTACCTGAAATATGTTCCATTTCTAATCTATGAACAAAGAAAACGAGAGCAAAATGCTCAAACAAGTGACATTTTGTATGTATTATTGAACATTTTGTAGAGACACATAAATCATACAAAATGACAGTAAAAAGCCAAAAATTACATACTATTATTTGGTATATATAGAATAAAGACCTATATTTGCCAGTACAAATATAACAATATGAAACATGGGTAGACATTAAAATATACCCAAAAATCTTTTGACTTATAAACAATTACTGCTATGGAAGTGGAACAAGTATTGAAAGGCTTGATGTGGAAACACTCAGGCGAGCCTGAATTTTTACAGGCTGTTAAAGAGGTGTTGATTTCTATTAAAGATGTATACAATCAACACCCTGAATTTGAAAAAGCGAAGATTATTGAACGACTCACCGAGCCAGAACGTGTTATTATGTTCCGCGTTCCATGGACAGACGATGCTGGCGACGTACATGTTAACACAGGATATCGCGTTCAATTTAACAGCGCTATTGGGCCATACAAAGGCGGTTTAAGATTCCACCCATCAGTAAACCTTAGTATCATGAAGTTCTTAGGCTTTGAACAAACGTTCAAAAACGCTCTTACCACATTGCCAATGGGTGGTGGAAAAGGCGGCTCTGACTTCTCAATACGTGGCCGTTCTGACGCAGAAGTAATGCGTTTTTGCCAAGCTTTCATGCAGGAACTGTATCATCATATTGGTCCTGACGAGGACGTTCCCGCAGGAGATATTGGTGTAGGCGGTCGCGAAATTGGCTATTTATTCGGACAATACAAAAAATTGACCCATCAATTCCAAGGTGTTCTTACAGGAAAAGGCATGGAATTTGGAGGTTCTATACTACGTCCTGAAGCAACGGGCTTTGGCGCTTTGTACTTCGTTAACGAAATGTTGCAAACACACAACATTGATATTAAGGGAAAGACCGTTGCCGTTTCTGGTTTCGGAAATGTATCATGGGGTGCTGTAAAGAAGGCTACTCAGTTGGGAGCTAAAGTAATTACAATAAGTGGTCCCGACGGTTACATCTATGATCCCGAAGGTATCTGTGGCGAGAAAAATGAATTTATGTTGGAACTTCGTTCAAGTGGCGAGGATATCTGTGCACCTTATGCAGAAGAGTTTAAGGGAGCAAAGTTTATCCCTGGCAAAAAACCTTGGGAGCAGAAAGCCGATATTTACTTAACCTGTGCTACACAAAACGAGCTAAATGGCGACGATGCTGATCTTATTTTATCGCACAAACCATTATGCGTTGCTGAGGTTAGTAACATGGGATGCACCGCTGAAGCTGTTGAAAAATTCACAAATGCACATCAGCTATTTGCACCCGGAAAAGCAGTTAATGCTGGTGGCGTAGCTACTTCGGGATTGGAAATGACGCAGAATTCAATACGTCTGCATTGGACAACTGATGAGGTTGACGAGAAGTTACATCACATCATGCACTCAATACACGAGCAATGTACTAAGTATGGTACTCAACCCGACGGCTATATTGACTATGTTAAGGGAGCTAATGTTGCTGGTTTTATGAAGGTAGCCAATGCCATGATGGCACAAGGCATAGTGTAACGAAAACATGCTACATTGAAACACATATTAATTAGTATCATTCTTATTGTAGGCTTTATCCCTGCTGGAGCACAGTCTCACAGGGGTAAAGCCTCTTATTATTCAAAACGGGCAACAGGATCGCGTACTGCAAGCGGTGAGCGTCTGCACCACGACAGTCTTACATGTGCCCATCGCACCTACCCTTTTGGTACAATTCTGAAGGTGACAAACCTGCGAAACCAACTAAGTGTCAACGTGCGAGTAACCGATCGTGGACCATTTGGGCGAGGTCGCATTATCGATTTAAGCTATGCTGCTGCCAAAGCGCTGGGTATATTATCAGAAGGAGTAGCAATGGTTGAAGTTCAAAAGGTTGAACGTGGTATACCATTCAGAGAGGATAAACCAGAGACTGGTCTTCCCGATTTTGAGTTTGATGTCAACCAAATTGGAACCAATTTTATTACAGAATGGCATCAAGCCGAAATGAAAGAAGCATTACGTCCTGCCGGAAAAGTAACAAAACGTAATGCTGTCAAATTAAAAAAGAAACCTACTACCGTACACAAGGAATCTGAAACTCGCTAACTTTTGATACATAAACTCCGCCCTGAATAGCACTTACGCAGAAACGAGCTGTTCCATTCTTAAGTCCTTTGTCGACCTTGACAAGGGCTGTATATCGAATTCCTTTCCCAGGCATAATTTTTTCCACATGCATATTAGGTGAAATATAAATGTGACGATTACCCGTTGCTTCAACTACTGTTGGAACAATGTCAACTAATGGTTGTGTGCCACGGTTCATAACCTCAAAAATGATCTTGCATAATTCACCACGTTGTAGCTTACCATCTTGGCTCTCATCTACAAAACGAGCGTTACAAATTTCGATATCAGCATTATATTTCAATGCCGTTATTTCATTCGACACAGCCGATTGCGTAGGCATATTAACTTGGGGCTGCTGCGCACTATAATTACCAGTATAATCAGTTCCTTCAAAATCATACAGTCGATCATCTCCATTATGAGATGCATCAAAGCCACTTCCATAAGTAGAATCAGCAAGAATCATCAGAGAATCACCCGAAAAAGCTGAACGATTATCGTCCTTGTATGTCTGCCCTGATACACTATAGCCATTACGATACCTCTCATCATAGGCGTGGGGGACATTGTTATTACCCGATCGCGAACGGCGTCGCTCCATACGATCACGACGGTATTGTTCCATATCATTAGCACGACGTTCATCGGCCTCTGCACCTATCTTTGCACCTATAATGGCTCCTCCCGCCATTCCAACAATAGTACCCATATCTGATCCGCGCGGACCACCTGCAATTCCACCAATGGCAGAACCCAATATAGAGCCGAAAGAGGCTCCTATATATGTTCCTGTACCTGTATAAGTACCACAACTATTCAACATAGATATAACAAATACTGACAATACTATCGACTTTTTCATCTCTAATATTAATGATTAGCGCAAAGATATAGAAAATATATACGTATTAGTAAGTCCTTACCCTATGTCTATATAGGGATTTCCCTAAAACCCTCTCGTCATTATTACTACCTATTACAACCATAAATATAAATCCAATAAACAAAGCATAAGTACACATTAAACTACACATATGTTTACCCTATTACATCATAAAAAAACATCAAAAGTTACAACAATAATACATTCCTGAATAGCGTGAAAACGTTTACGATGTAATCGCAATCTGTTTACGTCGTAATCGCGCACCCTTTACGTCGTAATCGTCAAACCTTTACATCGTAATCACAAAGCGTTTACGACGTAATCGCAAAAACATTGAATATCAACATCTTACATGTAAGAAAAGTGTATAAAACCCACGAAAACAAGTTAATTTATATGAAATAACAGAATACTGTTTATATAATCACACTATTTCAAATTAATAATCGTACCTTTGCAAAACAATTTGAACTCTTCAATATACATATAATATAAATTCATTATTTATGATATCAAAGAAGCGTAAATCAGGATATATAAAACCAGAAATAACAAACTTCATGATTCAAAATGAAGGCTTCATATGCACCAGCGCATCAGTTAACGGTCTACAAGTAGGTGGTTACGAAGATGGTGGTGAACACGATGGAGGTGGTAACGATATATAAGACTGATTATAAAGAACTAAAAGGATTGACATTACATAATGTCAATCCTTTTTTTATATCTATAAAACAGATCCTACAAAACTATCAATATATTATTCAAATCTATATGTTTATAATACATCATAGAAATCACTCTGAACAAAAGTCATTATAAAGAAAAAGCTCGGCAAGTTACCTTACCGAGCTTTTAATATAGAGCTTAACTAAAATTATTCAGCCTTTGCTTCTTCAGCCTCTGGAGCCTCTACTTCTGGAGTAGCTACCTCATTAGCAACTTCTGTTGCTACAGCAGATTTCTTAGAACGGCTACGACGAGTTTTCTTCTCTACCTTAGGAGTCTTAGCCATATTCTCATCGAAGTCAACAAGCTCAATAAAAGCCATAGAAGCAGCATCACCCTGACGAGTACCCAACTTAATAACACGTGTATAGCCACCTGGACGGTCACCTACTTTTGTTGCAACGTCACCGAAGAGTTCCTTAACAGCATATTTATCCTGTAAATAACGGAATACAACACGACGTGACGTTGTAGTGTCATTCTTAGCACGAGTAATCAAAGGCTCGACATACTTCTTAAGAGCTTTTGCTTTTGCAAGAGTCGTAGTGATTCTTTTGTGCATAATCAGGCTTGCAGCCATATTTGATAACAGGCTTGCGCGATGAGATGCAGTACGACCCAAATGGTTGAATTTCTTATTATGTCTCATTTTATTTTTTACTTTGAATAGAAGCCATGAAAGTCTAAACAACTTACAAGGCTCCCAAGTGGATATTATTCTTTATCCAGTTTATACTTTGAAATATCAGTTCCAAACGACAGATTCAGACTCTCGAGCAAATCATCAAGCTCAGAGAGCGATTTCTTACCAAAGTTACGGAACTTAAGAAGATCTGTTTTGTTGTACTGCACAAGATCACCAAGTGTTTCAACATCGGCAGCCTTAAGACAATTGAGAGCACGAACACTAAGATTCAAGTCAACAAGTTTAGTCTTTAACAACTGACGCATATGCAGAACTTCCTCATCAAACTCTTGGTTGCCGTCCTGATCAGGATTCTCAAGAGTAATCTTCTCATCAGAGAACAACATGAAGTGATAGATAAGGATTTTTGCAGCTTCTTTAAGAGCGTCCTTTGGGTGAATGGAACCATCCGTTGTAACTTCAATGATGAGATTATCATAGTCGGTCTTTTGCTCGACACGAGTAGGCTCAACGTTATATTTTACATTACGGATTGGGGTGTAGATAGAATCGATTGGAAGTACACTGACATCAGTACAGAATTGACGATTCTCATCAGCAGGAACATAACCACGTCCCTTGTTAATGGTTAAATCAATTTGAATAGATGCCTTGGAGTCTAAATGACAAATCACCAAATCAGGGTTTAACACTTCAAATCCAGTCAGATACTTACCTATATCACCAGCTTTGAATTCAGTTGAATTCTCTACAGTGATACTAACTTTCTCGTTCTCGAATTCGTCTACTACTTGCTTGAATCGAACTTGCTTGAGATTCAAGATGATGTTGGTTACATCTTCCTTTACACCTGGTACTGAAGAAAACTCATGCTCAACACCAGCAATACGCACAGTGTTAATAGCATAGCCCTCCAGTGATGAAAGGAGGATGCGGCGGAGAGCGTTACCAATGGTAACACCAAAGCCAGGCTCTAGAGGACGGAATTCAAATTTTCCGTACTGGTCGTTAGCCTCCAGCATCACAACTTTATCAGGTTTTTGAAATGCTAATATCGCCATTAATTTAATGATTTATTGTTTAGAGTACAACTCAACGATTAACTGTTCCTTAATATTCTCAGGGATGTCTGCACGTTCAGGCTTGTGCAGGAACTTACCACTCTTAGTGTTTTCGTCCCATTCTATCCAAGGATACTTGCTGTGATTGAAACCTGCCAAAGCAGCTTCAATAACTTCAAGAGATTTTGCCTTCTCACGAACAGAAACAACCTGACCAGGCTTAACAGAGAAAGAAGGAATACTTACTAACTTACCATCAACCGTAATATGCTTATGATTTACCATCTGACGAGCTGCTGCACGTGTAGGTGCAATACCGAGACGGAACACAATATTATCAAGGCGGCTTTCAAGAAGCTGGAGTAGAACTTCACCAGTAATACCATCACTCTTTGCTGCCTTATCAAACAAATTGCGGAATTGACGCTCTAGTACACCGTAAGTATACTTAGCCTTCTGCTTTTCTGCAAGCTGTGAACCATACTCTGACTGCTTGCGGCGACGATCATTTCCGTGTTGTCCTGGAGGGAAGTTACGTTTTGTCAGCACCTTATCAGCACCGAAAATTGGCTCACCAAAACGGCGTGCAATACGTGATTTAGGACCTATATATCTTGCCATAATTTATTGCTTTTTATCTATTGTATCTTTGTATTCTAAAATTATACACGACGACGCTTAGGTGGACGGCAGCCATTGTGTGGAAGCGGTGTAACGTCTACAATTTCAGTTACTTCGATACCTGCACCATGTACGGCACGAATAGCGCTTTCACGACCATTACCAGGACCTTTAACAAACGCCTTAACCTTACGAAGGCCAAGACCAAAGGCCACCTTTGCACAATCCTCAGCTGCCATTTGAGCTGCATAAGGAGTGTTTTTCTTAGAACCACGAAAACCCATCTTACCAGCTGAAGACCAAGAAATAACCTGACCCTCACCGTTAGCGAGTGATACAATGATATTATTGAAGCTGCTATGAACATGAAGCTGTCCAACAGCGTCAACTCTTACATTTCTCTTTTTAGATGTTGCTTTTGTTTTTGCCATAATTAAGTTCCTCCTCGATTACTTAGTAGCTTTCTTCTTGTTAGCAACAGTCTTCTTCTTTCCCTTACGAGTACGAGCATTGTTCTTTGTGCTCTGACCGCGAACAGGAAGACCATTACGATGACGGATGCCACGATAGCAGCCAATATCCATAAGACGCTTAATGTTCAATTGGATCTCAGAACGAAGATCACCTTCTACTTTGAATTCAGCGCCGATAATTTCACGGATTTTAGCAGCTTGGTCATCTGTCCACTCGCTGACCTTCAGGTCACGGCTTACACCAGCTCTATCCAATATCTTTGCTGAACTACTTCGACCTATACCATAGATATAAGTCAATGCGATTTCGCCACGCTTATTCTGGGGCAAATCTACTCCAACAATTC
>JABCPF020000005.1 GCA_013333285.2 Prevotella sp. | reverse complement strand
AAGACACCACACAACATACTCCGCTAAATTTGGCTATTAGCAGCCTTATCATTAGGCACGGAGAGGTAAAATGGAATCAGCTCGATGCACCCCCAAAAAGGACATTTGATACAAAGCATTTACACCTTACTGATATTAGTTCACACATTATTCTTAACAGCTTAACCGACGATTCTCTTGCGCTGAACGTCAGAACACTTTCTCTAAAAGAGGCTTCGGGTCTAAACTTACAATCACTATCTTTTAAGCTTAATGCCAATAGGAAAGAACTTATCTTAAAATCTTTCGATGCCACGCTCCCACATTCACATCTCGCTATCGACAATATCACCGCCACCTATCAGTTTAATCGCAAAAAAATAGAGCCAGCAAGCCTATCATTTAATGGCAGTATTGGCGAATCATATATTACACCTTCCGATTTCGCTTCTTTATATCTTCCACTCAAAAAAGTGAAACGAAAGGTTGTTCTTACCTCCGATTTTTCAGGCACAAGTTCATCTATCCGCATCAAGTCCTTTCAACTTAGTGTTCCTCAAACAGGCGAAAAACCATTGCTTCATTCGCCTGCTGACATACGCTTAATTACAAATGGTTCTGCTAATGGCCTCCCAACGTCGATTCGATGGGCGGCTACAGTATCACAGCTTATGGTGAATGGTGAAGGCCTTAAGCTACTCGCGGGCAGAATTCCTGATGCTGTTGGACGAATGGGAAGTTTGCGATTTAAAGGAACTATTGGCGGATACCAGTCGGATATTGCATTAAAGGGCGCTCTTCTTTCAGAGGCAGGCAATGCTCGTTTGGGCATAGGCAAACACGGAGATAACCTCACAGGCCGTATGGAGACTACGGGATTTAATCTCCGTCAGATATTAAACGACAAGAAGTTTGGTACAGTAGCGACCAATATTAATATTGATGGGAATATCAAACGCAAGCTAATTAAGACCAAGGGAACAATTACACGCTTTGACTATAACGGCTATTCATATCGCAATGTTACGCTTGACGGACAATGGCTTAATGGCTTATTCGACGGTATTTTCAATATTAACGACAAAAATATTGTCGCAAAAGTTAAGGGAACACTGAATACACAAGTCAACAAAACTTCTGCTAAGCTAACAGCAGATATTGAGCATTTTGCTCCTGCTATGCTCAATTTGTTCAAAGGTAAATTTGCAAACAACACTTATTCTGCTAATATTGTCGCTGATTTTACGGGGCGAAGTCTGAATACAGCCAACGGAAAGCTATCTGTAAATCGTTTATCTGTACATACGCCTTCTATTCATTATGCACTCGATTCGCTCCATCTCATTGCAGGGACCAACAGTCGTGGCCATTTCATTACAATGAATAGTGATTTTGGGCATGCCACTATCATCGGCAATTTCAATTATAACACGCTGGCCCAAAGTATTGAAAACATCATTGCCAACAAGCTACCGAGTATCACAAAACTTACTTCTATCAAATTCCACTCGGTTAAAAACAACGACTACACTTTAAAAGCGGTCATTACAAAAAGCGATTGGGCCAAAGCCATATTAGGTATTCCTGTTGAACTGCACGATTCGCTCTATATCACCAGCCAGTTAGACGACAAGGGGAAAACGCTTAAAGCTGACATCTTTACACCAAGTGTTACGTATGATAACCGCCATTTAAAGAACGTCAGTATTGTGTTAAACACGCTCAACAATAGGCTTAACGCTGATATCATGCTTACGCAAGCCGAAAAGAATGGTATTGGAGCTGATTACCGAATAGAAGCATCAGCAGGTAATGATGAGCTATCTACTATTCTGTCTATTGACAATCACGCTCGTAAACAGCGCCTGCAAGGCCGTTTAAATGCCAACATCAACTTCACGCAGAACGCAGAAGGGAAAGCCGTTGCCGACCTTGACATTCTGCCGTCGCAGTTTAACATTGGCGACACCGTGCTTACAGTACACCCTGCTAACGTAAAATACAGCGACCAACACTTAGTGGTTAACCACTTCGCTATTACCAGTGGGCAACAACATGTTGCCATAAATGGAAGCGTAAGCAAGAGCAAAGACGACTCGCTTACTGTTGATCTTAAAAATGTAAACGTCGAATATATACTCGACTTAGTAAATTTCCATTCGGTAAGCTTTAGCGGATTTGCTTCTGGTAAGGCGCATGTGGCTCGACTTTTTGATAAGCCTACCATTAAGGGTGCGTTGCAAGTTGACGAATTCACCTTCGAAAAGGGAGCATTAGGTACGCTATATGCCAGCGCCAGTTGGGACAACCAGCTAGGGCAAATCAATGTAGATGGCGTTGCACGCGATACTATTAACGACCCCAATGCTTTTGTACCTGAACGCACAATATACGTCAAGGGTTACATATCGCCTAAAAACAACGATATTGACCTTGCTATGAAGCTTAGCGAAACACGCGCAAACTTCCTCGGAAACCTTTGTGCAAGCTTTTTACAAGATGTTGATTTGGTAGGTAATGGCGACCTAAGACTGTGGGGCGATTTAAGCAAACTTAACCTCACGGGTAACGTAACAGCTCATGGTAACGTTGGTGTAACAGCACTTGGCACACGTTATTCTACAAAAAATGCAAGGGTACGACTCATCGAAAACGAAATACAATTCCTTAATGATACCATATATGACAAACTGGGTAACATGGGAATCCTTAGCGGTAGCTTATATCACCAGCACCTTAGTGATATGAGTTACAACATCGATGTGCAGGCAAACCGTATGCTGGCTTACGATATTGACGGCTCAACAGGTCAAACCTTCTATGGAAAAGTATTTGGAACGGGTACAACTTCTATCAAAGGAGGTTCGGGAGAAGTAAATATCAAGGTTGATTTTACACCTGAAAAGGGTTCTGAAATTGTTTATGACGTCACCAGTCCTGAGGCTTTAGACACACAGGAATTTATACGATGGTCATCGCGTGACACCATAAACAATAACCCTCTTGCTATCAATTTATTATCCAAAAATAGCGAAGCGTCTATTGAAGATGATGAGCAAGCGCCTGATATTCCTACCAATATACACCTCTATTTCTTAATTAACGCCACACCTGATGCCACTGTAAAGCTTATCATGGATAAAGCTTCGGGCGATTATATCACACTAAACGGTAGCGGTGTATTGCGTGCCAACTACTACAATAAAGGCGGACTGGACATCTTTGGCAATTATATGGTTGATGACGGACTATATAAACTCACCATTCAGAATATTATTAAGCGCGACTTTATTTTCGCACGCGGTAGCACAATATCTTTTGGAGGCGATCCTTATTCGGCTCAACTACAACTTAAGGCACAATATCCCATTGCATCAGTTAGCTTATCTGACCTGAACATTGGCCGCAGTTTCTCATCTAATAACATCAGGGTAAACTGTTTAATGAATATAACAGGCACACCCGCTTCGCCCAAAGTGTCGTTCGGTCTTGACATGCCCACCGTCGGAACTGATGCTAAACAAATGATTTATAGCCTTATTAACAGTGAAGAAGAGATGAATCAGCAGGTGCTTTACTTGTTGGCAGTAGGTAGATTCTATGCACAAAGCAGCAATAACGCCAGCGCCGACATTTCTACTCGTACCTCATTAGCTATGCAGAGTATTTTGAGTGGGCAAATCAGTCAGCAAATAAACAGCGTACTTGGCTCGGTAATTAAGAACAACGATTGGAACTTAGGAGCTAATATTTCAACAGGTGACGAGGGCTGGAACAATGCAGAATATGAAGGCTTATTGAGCGGACGACTGCTCAATAACAGGCTTTTGCTTAACGGACAGTTTGGTTATCGCGACAACAACAACGCAACAACGTCGTTCATTGGCGACTTTGACCTCCGCTATCTTATATTTCCTAACGGAAACTTTAGCATACATGTGTATAACCAAACCAACGATCGCTACTTCACGCGTAACTCATTAAACACCCAAGGTATTGGCTTTATTCTGAAAAAAGACTTCAATAGCCTACGCGACCTCTTTAGTTTAGGTAAACGAAAGAAAGCAGGAACATCAAATCCATAAATCGTCAATAAGTCATTACCTTATTGCAATACGCTATCTATCATTTAGCATTCAACCCTTCTAAATACCATATCAAAACCTTCTGTTTATCTGTCTGAGATAGGCAATTAGGTTAATTGTTTTCAACAGAACGTCACAAACGCAACACGTTTTCACCCAAACACTCCTCCCCTTCTGCACATCGGGTGCATGTACGTCAGCCGTCGTACACGCTGTTGACAACCGTCATACTATTTGTACTACGGCCGCCATACAGGTTGTATGACGGCCGTGGCAGGTTTACCTTTTAATAAGAAACAAGGTAACAAATATACGATAATTGTTTTTCATTATATGCTTATCGTTGAGCGTCTGGGCGCTGTTCAATAAGACAAAACATGAAATCGGAAAGTCGATTAATATATTTTGACAAGGCCTCAGGCACAGGCTGATGACGCTGTAAAGTTGAAAGTCGACGCTCGCACGTACGAACCTTAGCACGCGTAAGGTGTAAAACAGCATCAGCCATATCAATGCCGGGGAGTACAAAATGAAAGCGATAACCTGCACTAAAATCGTTAATGGTTTGTTCCATGCTCAATGTTGCTTCTGTAAGACGGGCTATACGCTTGGCATCTGGTTCAGTACGATTATCGGCTATAACCGCCATGAAATCCATTAATTGCAGTTGTATATCTTCGAAAGGTTGCTGCAGCCCACTCTGTGCTTTACAAAGGCCGAGAAGTGCATTCAATTCATCAAGTTCGCCGTTTAGCTCAACGCGAGCGTCGTCTTTGCTAACGCGTGAACCATCGCGCAATGACGTCTGCCCCTTATCGCCGCGTTTTGTTGTTATTGATATCATGATTGGTTTTGATTTTAAACATAAATAGCGTGTCACTACTTGCGCAGTAACACATAAATAATAACAGGAGCACCTACCATTGGCGTGATAGCGTTAAGTGGTAAAATGCCATTCTCACCTGGAAGAGAGGTTAACACATTACACAAAAGTGCGATAGCGCTACCTGTTAATAGGGTTATTGGTAAAAGGTGTCGATGATTTTGTGTGCGCAATATAAGGCGGGCTATATGCGGAACAGCCAAAGCTAAAAAGCTTATTGGGCCACAAAAAGCTGTAATGACAGCCGTGAGCAAACCCGTTACAAGCAACAGCAAGTTGCGAATACGTCGCACGTTGAAACCCAAGTTTTCGGCATAATGTGGTCCTAACAACAGTGCATTCAAAGGTTTTACAAGTAAAAACGTAGAAGCTGTAGCCAAAATAGTTATCGAAGCAAAAAGGGGCATCTGTGCCATAGATACATTTCCAAAGTTGCCCATGCCCCACACCGCAAAGCTTTTCACACCTTCTTCGGTAGCTAAAAAGTTTAAAATGGTAATGACGCTTGAACATAAGTAACCCGTCATAATACCAATAATAATTAGAATTACGCTACTACGTACCAGCCTACTAAAGAAAACGATAACAGCTGTAACGGCTATAGCACCCACGAAAGCAACGACAACCGACGACAAATAGCCTAACGTCGTACCCACAGCAAAGGCTGGAGACAACGTAAGAAGGGCAACAGCTAAACTGGCTCCGCTCGTAACGCCAAATATATCAGGGGCTGCAAGCGGATTGCGAAAGGCTGTTTGCAACAACAATCCGCTCACCGACAGCGCGCCACCAGCTAATAACGCTGTCAGGGCTTGGGGCAACCGACTATCCATAATAATATAGCGCCAGCTCTCTATTTCGGGCTTATCGCCTATAAGAACTGCCCAAACGTCACGACAAGGAATATCTACAGAGCCATGGATAAGGCTAAGCACGAAAAAGGCTACAACCGTAAGGACGAGAAGAATATACTTACGCATGGGGCAGAAAAAACAAATTAAAGTCGGCGATAATAACGCAATCCACCAAGGTTAACACCAGGGTGAAGCAACTGTATCATCTCACGAAGCAGGAAATCAGGCCGAAATCCGACCTCCTCAAAATAAGGCGTTGTGCTGCAATTACACTCGTAGATATTGCCTGTTCGAAAGGCTTTCAAAGCATCGTAACCATGAAATTCGCGCAAAAGGTCGCTACGCGTCATCATTTTTGTGCCATTAAACTTAAACGCCCAAACGTCACTTTCACCAGCTTTGGCAATAATTTGCTCAAATGATAAAGGTAAGCTGCCGCTGTGCTTATCGTTAGCGAAAGCATAAGAGGCATTAGCGTCTTTGAGAAGTGTGCCTAACGTGCTCGCGCCACCAGGCGTATACCAAGTAGAACCCGTTTTACGCTCGGTTAAAATACTACGTCCGAGCGGTAGGCTTGCAGCATATTTCTTCAAACTTTGGTACGTAGAATCGACTACATGAAACAGTGAATCAGAACGCTGTTGGCAACCTAACAAACGGCCGTACAGCCTCATCCATTCGGCTCTACCTAAGGCCGAAGACTCCATATAATCAGCAGCTTGAATTATTGGCACGCCTAAACGCTCTAATTTACCAAAGCCACCTCCACCCTCAAAAGGTGAAAGAATAATGGCATCAGGCTTTAAACTAATTATTTTCTCAATATCAGGATTCATAGAATCGCCACAATCGGCAATACGTCCTGCTTTAACTCTGTTTTGAATATCAGGTATAAGGATATATTTTAGGTCGCAAACACCTACTATTCTGTCCGTCATTCCAAGATATTCTAACAGCTTACAGTGCGTCGTTGAGAAACAAACAATACGTTTTAGGGGTGCTACAACAGTAGCTGCAGAGGGTGAACCAGAGCGGGCTACACTAAATTGCTGAAGCACTTCGCCTTGTTTCCAAGGGTCGTTAATGCTAATGTGTAAGCTGTCGGCAGTGCTATCGACCCTTAACAGTTGTGCATACTTCCACTGAATAGTATTTGCGCCCCTCTTCGACACACGAGAATCGCTACACGATACCGCAATAACAAGCGATAAAAACAATAGCCAGCTACTTATCTTCATAGCGTTTACTTCTTGTTTTTAAAGTTTTTTTCGTAGCAAAGAGCAGCACCAATAGCCGTACAAAACTCTGAATACTTCGGAATAATAAAGCGTACTTTATAAAGTTTTTCTAAAGCAGGAAAAACCTCTTTGCACTGAGGAAGGAGCGTTAAATTGCCAATAAGAACATACTCGCGAATGCCCGAATTGAGCGATGCCAAAATACAGCTTGAACCAATTGTTTGCAAAACGGTGGTAATAATGCCCAGCGCAATATCCTCACGCGACGCATTGCTACGAGCATTACCAAAGAGTGAGGCCGTGGCATGCTTAGGAAGGCCCGGCAATGCGTTCGGACTAATATCGCCTATACGCACATCTATATTTGACAAATCGCCACCCATAGCAAGCGAAACCACTTGATTGATATCGTCGGTCTTTAACATAATACGGCTCAAACCTGTGAGCGTGCCACCTCCAAGCGCAATACCGCCAATATGACGAATGCCTTTTTCATCGCACTGTACAAGGCTTGTACCTGTTCCCATTGACACAACAATCATCTCTCTCTTACCTATCTCATACCACGCTCCAAGGCCATCGGCAATAAATTCTTCTGCCTTGTCGGTAGGAAGACCATAGATGGGCGAATCGATATAGGCAGCACCAACACCCGTTATCATTACATGCTCTATATCTTCAAGACGTATTTTGTTGTCGTACAGATATTTACCGAATGCACCATAAAGCGATGTTACAGGGTCGGTAGCCTTAATTCGGATAGGCGAAACGACAACACCATCTTGATTTATTCCTACAATCTTTGTAGTACTAATGCCTACATCTATACCAATTACCATATTATGTTTCTTGTTTTCAGTGTGAACATTAAAAATTATTTGTAATCATTTATCGTGCTTGACGGTGCATTATTGATATAAAAAATATGTACCGCCGTCGCTATTGCAGTATTTTCGGAGTAACTCCTGAATATACTCGGCATTAGCTTTCACATTAGCCTCATTGCCATCATAGCCATTGATAAGAACCACAAGGTGCGTGGTTTGCAGCGTAATTTTCGTGCGCTCGTTGTCAGATGTAGGTGTTCCCACACCACCTATTGCATCACGGTATACGGGTAAGCCCTCAATGTTAATCATTCCGCGACTTATTCCTTCGTAAGGTTCGCCAGCACGGCCAATACCTAACGTCAGTGTGTCACCATCAAACCTATCGGCATCAAAGCCGCCAATGCTATACCCATAAGCAATACTCGCAAGATTAGTGAGGTCAACAAGCGTATCAATTTGATACAAACTTTTGTTAGTGAGTTGCCTTCGTATCAATGCCTCAGAAGCAGGACGATAACGTGAGGGGTCCTTTCCGCAAGCACGATAAACCCTGCGTGTTGCAGCGATGCCAGAAAGCTGCTTTAAACTTTCGGTGGTAAGGGTTGAACGATATTTATTTCCCATCGCATCGATTTCGTCCCATAAGGGCTGACAATAAGGCGAATTCGACACATTGGCTTCGACACATGCCCCAACAAACTCGGGGCATACGGTCTGAATCTCAGATGATACAACAATATTCATATAACAATAAGCAGGCCATTATATAGCAATTGGCCTTATTTTATATATAGATGCAAAGTTAACAAAAAGGCCTGAAAAGCACTATGGATAAAATAAAATTTCTATCTTTGTACAAAGTTATATCCATTTTTCAGCTCAATATATGGACAAAAAAACACGCATGCGCCTGTTGGTGGACAAGCTTAACCAAGCTTCCGATGCATATTATAACGGTCGTGGTGAAACGATGACCGACTATGAGTGGGACGCATTGTTTGACGAACTTAAACAATTAGAACAGGAAGAGGGAGAAATTCTTCCTGATTCGCCCACCAATAAAGTATCAGAAGACAATATTATTGGTCAGAAAGAAGACCATGAATTTGCAGCTTTATCATTAGCTAAAACCAAAAAGCCTGAAGATTTAGCCAAGTGGGCCGAAGGGCGCGCGATATGGCTATCATGGAAACTCGACGGAATGACCCTCGTTGTTACCTATGACGAAGGGCGTCTTACTAAAGTAGTTACACGCGGTAATGGCCATACGGGCACAAATATTACACATCTTGCCAAGGCAATTAACGGCATTCCTGCAACCATTAAGGCCGAAGGACATGTGGTTATTCGAGGTGAAGCCGTCATCTCATACGAAGATTTTGAGCGGTTTAACATGGAAAACGACGAGGAATATGCCAATCCTCGCAACCTCGCTTCTGGCTCATTGACACTGAAAGACCCTGCAGAAGTTGCGCAACGACATATCAACTGGATTCCGTTTACATTGGTTTATACTGACGAAAACATCACTTCGTGGGGGGCTCGTATGGATTATTTGCAAAAGATAGGTCTTAAATGTGTTGAACATGAGCAAATAACGAACCCCACACTGGCCAATATTGATAACGTGATTAGTCAATGGACGCAGAAAGTTACCGACCGTAAGAATCCTTATCCAGTAGATGGACTTGTCATCGTTTACGACGATACGGAATATGCTTCTACAGGTTCTGTAACAGGACATCATGCTACACGAAGTGGCTATGCTTTCAAATGGCAAGACGAAAGCGCACATACTGAGCTTGTGGAAATTGAATGGAGCTGCGCGGCTTCCACCATATCGCCAGTGGCAATATTTACACCTGTGGAGCTCGAAGGCACCACAGTGAAACGTGCTTCGCTATGTAATATAAGTGAGTGTGAGCGCTTAGGAATGGGCAATAAGGGAACGAAGATTGAAGTCATTAAAGCTAATAAAATCATACCTAAGGTTATAAAGGTAAACGAAACAGTTGGAAATCTTGTCATTCCAGAGCATTGTCCTGTATGCAATGCGTCCACAGAGATAAGCATTAGTGCTGCAAGCGGAACAAAAACATTACATTGTTCAAACGCTGCTTGCCCAGCGAAACAACTTAAAAAGTTCGCACGCTTTGTTTCAAAAGAGGGTGTAAACATTGACGGTATATCAGAACAAACACTTGCTAAGTTCATTAACTTAGGCTGGATTAAGGATTATGCCGACATCTTTAAGCTGCCTGCATATGTGCTTCAGATAAGCCAGTTAGAAGGATTTGGTGAAAAATCGGCTACAAATATGATGCGTTCTATTGAAAAGGCGCGCCATGTGGAAGCACGAAATCTACTTTATGCACTATCCATTCCGTTGTGTGGACAAGATGTTTGCAACCGTCTGCTCTCGGCATATAGCTTTGAAGAGCTAACAACGCTTGCAAAAGGAGATAGTAAAAACACTGACGAGGGTTCTACCCTACAGCCTAATCTTTTTGCTCCACAAGCAGAAGAGGCACTTGCTATGGTGCCAGGCATTGGACCAGAAAAGGCTGGGAGCTTTGTGAAATGGTTTAAAAATCGAACTAATCAGGAAATATTCGACCGTCTTTTACTTGAATTAGATGTTGAACAATCGTCGACAGCAGCCGTTGGCAACCGCTGTCAAGGTCTGACTTTTGTAGTTACAGGCGATGTGTTTCACTTTAAAAATCGAAACGAATTAAAAGCATATATTGAGAGTCAAGGCGGTAAAGTAACTGGCTCGGTGAGCAAATCAACATCATTCCTCATCAATAACGATGTGACATCTACCAGCGGAAAGAATCAGAAAGCAGCACAATTGGGAATACCTGTCATCTCGGAAGACGAATTTATTAGTAAGTTTCAGGAACAAAATTAATTAATTTCAAAAACAAAATTTATCAGTTTCAAGAACAAGATGAGTTAGTTTTGGGAACAAAATCAATCCATTTTTTGAACCATTTTGCTATAAAACAGGGGTTATTTAGGTTCTTAGCTTTCCTTCCTATCAGAAAAATTGTAACTTTGTAACAATCATGAGAATAGATATTATAACCGTTCTGCCCGAAATTTTAGAGGGTTTTATTAACGAGAGCATTATTGCACGTGCGCGCAAAAAAGGTCTTGTTGAAATTCATTTACATAATTTACGCGATTATACTTCAGACAAATGGCGTCGCGTTGACGATTACCCCTATGGCGGATTTGCAGGTATGGTGATGCAGTGTGAGCCGATAGACCGTTGTATTTCTGCCCTAAAAGCAGAACGAGAATATGATGATGTAATTTATGTTTCGCCCGATGGTGAGCAGTTTGACCAAAGAATGGCCAACGAAATGAGTATGCAAGGCAACCTCATTATTCTGTGTGGTCATTATAAAGGCATTGATCAGCGCGTTCGAGACCATTTAATTACGCGCGAAATTAGCGTGGGCGATTTTGTGCTTACAGGCGGAGAGCTTCCTGCTGCAGTGATAACTGATGCGATAGTTAGGCTTATTCCGGGAGCCATTAGCGACGATCAGAGCGCACTTTCTGATTGCTTTCAAGATGACCTTTTAGCCGCGCCCATCTACACCCGACCCGCTAATTACAAGGGCTGGACGGTGCCAGAAATTCTACTTAGCGGTAACGAGGCCAAGATCAAACAATGGGAAATGGATCAGGCAATTGAGAGAACACAACGCCTTAGACCTGATTTGCTGAAAAAATAATGATTAAAAACAAATATCGTTAGCATATCTCCACGATATCCTATAAATAGAATATGCCCCACTGTACAACAGTGGGGCATATTTATTTTGACAAATTCAGAATTTAAAAACGATCAAATTATAACTTTCAAATTTCAAAATATAAGTTTTCAAATTATGAAATCGTGATATTAAAAGTGTAGAATAGTCTATTCCAAACTGTAAAATTAAACTATCAAAGTTGTCGAATTATCCAATACATACCACATAACAACAATATGAAAATTATAATTTCATGACATTTGATTTACAGAATATTTCTCCCAAACGGAAACCTTCTTCATACAATGCTTCCAATTTCTCAAGGTCATTATCTATACGACGCACCTCCATTGGCTTTTGCGGACGAATACAAATAATTTTACCTTCGCGCTCTAAATCCTCTATTAGCTGCAGCTGTCTGTTGTAAGCCTCAATGCGACGGCTAAGAGCCACACGCAGACGAGGATAGTTTTTATAAATAAAATTGGGTATTTTCCTATCTGGTCCTGATTCACGATACCCATAATTTCGAGTTGAAACAACCACGTTTGTTGCGTGTCCCATTTCCATTGCGCGCACAACGGGAATAGAATCTACTATACCTCCATCAAGCATTGGCACGCCATCAATCATCACTATTTTACTAAGAAAAGGCAAACTACTTGATGCACGCGCAACGTCACAAGCGCGCTGACGATCGCTTGTTTCTGTAAGATATTCGGCTAAACCCGTATTACAATTGGTGGTTACCATTTCGAAGCTGGACGAATGTTTAAAAAATTCATCGTAATCAAAGGGTATAAGCTCGTTCTGAAAGCGGTCATACAGTAGCTCTTGGTCCAAAATGCAGCCTTGAGTTACCAAGTTTTTTATTCCCACATAATCATATTTAGCAATATAATCAATGTTTGCGATACGCGCTCTACGAGGCTGACGCGAAATATAACTCATGCCATTACATGCACCTGCCGACACCGCCACAACATAGTTAAAATATAATTGGTGCTTCATAAAAGCGTCAAGCACGCCGCTTGTAAACACACCGCGCATACCACCACCTTCAAGCACAAGGCCCGTTTTGCTATCAAATTGCATAGAAATAGTTAATTTTGCTTGCAAAGATAACACATTAAACCAACATTTTTGTATCTTTGCGACAAAGTTAACTGATTTTTTTATGTTTAGTAAACAAACTTATATCAGCCGCAGAATGGAGTTAAAGAAACTTGTTAAAAGCGGTATCATCATTCTGTTTGGCAATAACGAATCTCCGGCTAACTATCCAGCCAATGCATATTATCCTTTTAGGCAAGATTCATCTTTTCTTTATTACTTCGGTCAAAAGCGCGACGGGCTCGTTGGAATCATTGATATCGACAATGATCAAGAGACTATTTTAGGCGACGATATTGACATTGAAGACATTGTTTGGTACGGTTCGGTTGACAGCATACACGATATGGCCGAACAAGTTGGCGTGGCAAACACTGCCCCAATGAGCGCTTTAGCGTCAATTTGTAACGATGCACAGCGTGCGAAACGTACGATTCACTTCTTGCCTCCTTACCGTTCCGACATCAAAATACAGATATTTGACCTGCTCGGTATTCACCCAAGCCGGCAAAAAGAAAGCGCATCGATGGAGCTTATTAAGGCTATTGTGAAGATGCGTTCTACAAAAACAGCCGAAGAAATTGAAGAATTGGAGCGCGCTGCTGTTATTGGTTACAAGATGCATACGACAGGAATGCGCGCTACTAAGCCCGGACTGACCGAAAAATATGTAGGCGGACTGGTTGACGGAGTGGCACACTCGTATGGCGCTATGGCAAGTTTCGCAACAATTTTCACACAGCATGGCGAAATCATGCATGGCAATCCTTCGATGGATATTCTTGAAAGCGGCCGACTTGCATTATGCGATGCTGGTGCCGAAACAATAGAACACTATTGCTCTGACAATACCCGCACCTACCCTGTTAACGGTAAGTTCACACAGCGCCAGCTTGAAATATACTCCATTGTCGAAGCATGCCACGACCACACCTTGCAAGTTGCTCGACCAGGCGTGAAATATATGGACGTGCATTTTTCCGTTTGCCGCTTAATGTTTGACCGTTTGAAAGAACTGGGACTTACGAAAGGCGACACCGACGAGGCCGTAAAGGCTGGTGCTCATGCCCTCTTCTTGCCTCATGGTTTAGGCCATATGATGGGTATGGACGTGCACGATATGGAAAACTTTGACCAAATAAACGTTGGCTTTGATGAAGAAACGCGCCCCAATCTTAACCAGTTTGGTACAAACGCACTGCGCATGGGACGTCGCCTTGAGGAAGGTTTCGTCGTTACAGATGAACCAGGAATTTACTTTATTCCTGCCCTCATTGACGACTGGAAAGCGCGTGGTCACTGTAAAGATTTCCTTAATTTCGATAAAATTGAAACTTATAAGGACTTCGGAGGAATACGTATCGAGGACGACGTGCTGATTACAAAGGACGGCTGTCGCTTCATTGGCAAGGACCTTATACCTTACCATCCAAAAGATGTTGAAGCCTTTATGGCCAACAATTAATACAATACAAGCAAATAATTTAATCTTAATAACGGACTGGAATAAAGTCAATTTTCTTTATTCCAGCCCATAAATAAACTTTAATAAACAAATGAAGAAAACTATCGTATTGGCTCTTCTTGCAGTGTTTGCAATGAGTGCAAGTGCTGTTACGCAAGACAACAAGAAAGAAAATCCAAACAAGCCCGTCTTTACTGTTGTAAAAGAAAACCCTATTACCAGCATTAAGAACCAGAACCGTTCAGGTACTTGCTGGGATTATTCTACACTAAGCTTCTTCGAGAGTGAAATTCTGAAGGCTACAGGCAAAACTTATGACCTCTGCGAAAGCTTTGTTGCAAACAAAACTTACATGGATCGCGCAATACAAGTAGTACGTTTCCACGGCGACTGTGAGTTTGCACAGGGTGGAAGTGCTTACGATGTTCTCCACTGCATACAAAACTATGGTATCTGCCCTGAGAATGCAATGCCTTTCCCTGGCAGCCTTTACGGCGACTCGCTGAATAACTTTAACGAGTTTTTCAGCATTCTTACACCTTACGTAATGGCTATTGCTAAGAGCACTTCCAAGAAGCTTACACCAGCGTGGAGAAACGGATTCCAAGGTGTTCTCGACGCATACCTCGGCAAATGCCCTGAGAACTTTGTTTACCAAGGCAAGACATATACTCCGAAAACTTTCGCTGCAAGCTTAGGACTTAATTGGAACGACTATGTAACCTTTACCTCATACACCCACCATCCTTTCTGGACACAGTTTGCTGTAGAGGTACAGGACAATTGGCGTTTCCCACTATCATGGAACGTTCCTATCGAAGAGATTAGCAAAATTATTGATAACGCTATCATGAATGGCTACACAGTAGCTTGGGGTGGCGACGTATCAGAAGACGGTTTCACACGCGATGGTTTAGCTTACATGTACGATACCAAAAAGCTTGAAAGCATGGAGGGTAGCGATATGGCACGTTGGCTCAAGCTCAGCAAAGCTGAAAAGAAAAACATTGTTGATTCACTCGGCGTAAACGTACCTGAGATTAAGCCTACACAAAAGCAAAGACAAGAGCGCTTTGACAATTGGGAGCTGACCGATGATCACGGTATGCTTATCTACGGAATTGCGAAAGACCAGAACGGTAAGGAATATTACATTGTTAAAAACTCATGGGGTGAGACTGGCGAATATAAAGGAATTTGGTACATGACCAAAGCTTTCATCGTTGCAAACACCATGGATTTCATGATCAACAAGAACGCAGTGCCTAAGGATATTCGCAAAAAATGCGGATTCTAATTATAGCACACAAAACGTATAGAGCTGACAACAATATATAATAGATGCATAATGCACATAGCCTGAACACAAAGGCGTGATGCTTAACTTCTTATGTCAAATTCTTACAACAACGTATTAGCCTCGGGACAACGTCTCGAGGCTAATTGTTTTATGCCATATTGCTACTATCGTTTTTACTAAACAGTAAAATGTTTACGACGAAAAGTTCATTGTACGACGGCCGTAGTATGCGCTGTTGACGACCGTCATACCATTCGTACCACGACCGCAATACACATAGTACATCGAAAGTCGTACAACAGCTATCGTATCAAAATCAGTAAACGCTTACGCACATAACCCACAAGCCTTTCAGCATATTGCTCGCATTCTTTTGCAACAACTCCCCTATCCTCTCTACATTTTTCCAACGTAGAAAGCCTCTCAACCATTCAAAAGGTTTATTTACTTTTAACTATCATGCCCTTAAAATTGTTATGAAAATTTAGTAACTTTGGTGCAGAAATAAAAATAAATAACAATGCATTTCAAATGGAAGTATGACCCACCCACACCAGAAGAAACGCAGCAGGCAAAAGAATTAGGCGAAAAAATAAACATGAGCCCTATTCTTTCTAACCTGCTTATCAAGCGGGGCATTACGACAGAGAGTGCTGCCAAAAGGTTTTTCAGGCCACAATTAGCCGACCTTATAAACCCGTTCCTCATGAAGGATATGGACATTGCCGTTGATAGGCTCAACGATGCTATGGGTAGAAAGGAACGCATTCTGGTTTATGGCGACTACGATGTTGACGGATGCACGGCCGTTGCACTGGTGTATAAGTTTCTGCAACAGTTCTATTCAAATATTGATTATTACATTCCCGACCGCTATGATGAGGGATATGGTATCAGCAAAAAAGGCATTAAGTATGCTCAAGATACAGGTGTAAAACTAATCATTATTCTTGATTGTGGAATAAAAGCTATCGACATGATTACCTATGCTAAGAGTATAGGTATCGACTTTATTATATGCGATCATCATGTGCCCGATGAAACGCTGCCACCAGCAGTGGCTATTCTGAACCCCAAAAGAGCCGACGACACTTACCCCTTTAAGCAATTGTGCGGGTGTGGTGTGGGCTTTAAGTTCATGCAAGCTTTCGCAAAAAACAACGGAATACCCTTCTCTCAGCTTATCCCGTTGCTTGATTTCTGTGCCGTTAGCATAGCAGCCGACATTGTTCCAGTAACAGATGAGAACCGTAT
The DNA here is from genome assembly GCA_013333285.2 of Prevotella sp. Lineage (GTDB taxonomy): Bacteria > Bacteroidota > Bacteroidia > Bacteroidales > Bacteroidaceae > Prevotella. Next base: position 65,353 of record JABCPF020000005.1, on the reverse strand, counting down.
TCTGGCTTACCACGGACTAAAACAGCTCAATCAGAACCCAAGTATCGGCTTGAAAGCCATTATCGATATTTGTGGATTGAATGGTCGCGAAATCACAATGAGCGAAATTATCTTCAAAATAGGTCCGCGAATTAATGCCTCTGGACGTATGGAAAACGGCAAAGAGAGCGTTGACTTATTGGTTGAAAAAGATTTCAGCGAAGCGTTAAACAAGGCACATCACATCAACGAATACAACGAACAGCGTAAGGATATCGACAAGCAGATGACGGAAGAGGCTAACCAAATTGTCTCAAAGCTCGAAAGTCAAAAGCACCATTCCAGCATCGTTCTATATGACGAGAATTGGAAAAAAGGTATTATTGGCATCGTGGCATCGCGCTTAACCGAAATATATTTCCGCCCAACCGTTGTACTTACACGTGATGGCGACCTCGCAACGGGGTCGGCAAGGTCGGTCATGGGCTTCGATGTCTATGCGGCCATTAAAAGCTGTCGCGACTTGTTACTGAACTTTGGCGGACATACTTACGCAGCAGGTCTTACCCTTCGTTGGGACGATATCCCCGAGTTTAGAAAGCGTTTCCAACACTATGTTGAAGAACACATTCAGCCAGAACAAACTGAAGCCTTCATCAATATTGACGCAGAAATCGACTTTAAAGATATAACCAAGCGACTTCATAACGATTTAAAGCGCTTCTCTCCGTTTGGGCCATGTAACCAAAAGCCCATATTCTATACCAAAGCTGTATATGATTATGGCACAAGTAAGGTGGTAGGACGTTCGCAAGAGCATATTAAGCTTGAGCTTGTTGATTCTAAATCGGGTACCGTTGTTAACGGAATTGCCTTTGGACAAAGCGCATCAGCACGATATATTAAATCGAAATGCTCGTTCGATATTGCATATACCATCGAAGACAATATCTTTAAACACAACCAAGTACAGCTGCAAATAGAAGACATTCAGCCTACGGAAGGCGAATGGACCGACTTAAACTGACACTAAAATACGTTGGAAACGGCGGACTATTTAAATATTCTCAAACAATACTGGGGGTATAACGACTTCCGCAGTATTCAGCTTGACATCATCAAAAGCATTGGTGAGGGGCGTGATACATTGGGATTAATGCCAACGGGCGGAGGCAAATCGATCACCTTTCAGGTCCCTGCCCTTGCGCAAGAAGGCACATGTCTTGTTATTACACCGCTTATAGCCTTGATGAAAGATCAGGTACAGAACCTGCGAAAAAAAGGTATTAAGGCAGCGGCTATTTATACGGGATTGTCGCGAAACGAAATTATCAAGACGCTCGAAAACTGTATTTTTGGTGGCGTAAAGCTGTTATATATCTCGCCCGAGCGCCTTTCCTCTCCTATCTTTCAAACAAAGCTTCGCCATATTAAGGTGAGCTTTATCACCGTTGACGAAGCCCACTGCATCAGCCAGTGGGGTTACGACTTTCGCCCTGCATACTTAAAAATTGCTGAAATAAGAAAGCTGAAGCCTGTACCAGTGCTGGCTCTTACAGCAACGGCTACAACAAAGGTCATTGACGATATTCAAACGCAGCTTGCTTTTGAGCAAAAGAATGTTTTCCGCATGAGCTATGAGCGGAAAAATCTTGCGTATATCGTTCGAAAAACCAATAATAAAATTTCCGAACTTATTCATATTTTATCGCGTATTAACGGTAGTGCTATTGTGTATGTTCGAAGTAGACGACGCAGCAAAGAGCTGTCGGCGATATTAGAAGACAACGGCATTCCGTCAACTTTCTATCATGCAGGGCTTGAGCCTTCGGTGAGAGATGAACGTCAAAAGCTTTGGCACGACAATAAAAAACGGGTAATTGTAGCCACAAATGCGTTTGGAATGGGTATCGACAAGCCCGATGTGCGTGTGGTTGCACATATGGATTGCCCCGACAGTATCGAAGCATATTTCCAAGAAGCAGGCCGTGCAGGCAGAGATGGTGCGAAGTCATATGCAGTGCTTCTTTGGAATGACGGCGACCCTGCTAAGCTAAAAAAGCGCATTAATAGCAACTTTCCGCCTAAAGAATTCATTAGCGACGTTTACGAACATTTGGCTTATTTCTATCAGATTGGCGTAGGAAGTGGAAGCGGACACACTTTTGCCTTTGATATAGGACGCTTTTGTGTCACTTACGGATACGACTCAATACGCGTCGATTCTGCCCTACGCATTCTGCAAAATGCAGGTTATCTGCGCTACGAAACTGAACCAGATGCGAGCGCTCGCGTTCATATTCTGCTGAAACGCAACGAGCTTGACCGTCTCAATGAGCTTACACCACAAGAAGATTCTGTCATCACCACCTTACTTCGAAGCTATGGAGGCTTATTCACTGACTATGAATACATTGACGAATCAATTGTGGCCACATTCTCAGGATTAAGCCAACACGAAACCTATCAAACCATGAAGTCGCTCTCCATGCGCCATATTATTCACTTTATACCGCAGCGGAAGACACCCTTCATTACATTTCTGCAAGATCGTGCCGAATTTATCAACCTGCCAGCCAATATTTATGATGACAGGAAAACGGAATTTATTAAACGGATTGAGTCCGTAATAGCTTATGCTTCTGACGATTATATTTGTAGAAGCAGACAATTATTACGATACTTTGGCGAAAATATACAAAGCGATTGCAACCAGTGTGACGTGTGTTCAAAATCAAAACACGACGACACTACAGAAGATAAAATTATACAATTACTTGATGATTACGAATGGCATCAGCTTACAGATATCATGAAAATTGATGCTTCCAGTCCTGATTTAGACCGCGCAATAAAACATCTTGTACAAGAAGAGATTATACATATCGACGGCGACAAAATATCACTTAAAAATAACAACGAGTATAGATAACCATAAACCGCATGATAGTCAAACAAAAACTACCATGCAAAGTTGTTATTTTATAAAATAGAATAGGTAAAATAGTATAGCAGAAGTATAAGTAGTTTATTCTTTTTCAAACCTAATCAAGCTACGAACTACCTCTACTTCGTCAGGGTTATGCTTTGTAATTTTCACACAATATTCAAGTTCCGACTTCTTCTGCAAGTAGAAACTCAATTCGTCACCGCCATAAGCCTCTGTAACATACGCTATTTCGAAACGCTGAACACGATGAGTACGGTAGAAATCGATATCAAAAAGGTCGAGAATATGTTCAATATATTTCACTGAATTTACGTGTCCATTGATATCGACGTCGCAGTAACAGGTTTTCAGTTTGCGCACAAGCTCTGCAGTATTATCCATTGTAACGCGACCAGGCTTGTTGATAGGACAAGGCTTCGACGTCTCAATATACGAGCCAATTAGCCCATCTTGTACTTCTAAAAGGTCGGCAGGCTGTCTGCTATCCGTATCAATCATAGCCCAAATACTACGCCCATAGCCATAAATTTTGCCTGTTTCACTATTTGAAATAGCATAATTTCGATTTGTAAAAGAGCGCATAGCACTCTCCACCCACGTTTCTATCGCAATCTTATCATACGCTAAAGGCATCTCTGTAAGTTCAAAGGCAAAACGCGATAAAACCCATGTGCGGTGAATTGTATTAAGATAGGTCATTCCGTAACCACGGTCGTTGCTATGGTAATCAGCAGCATTAAGCATTGCATTACCCAAATGACCTGCAAAATAACTGTTTTTAAAGTCGCAATGAAAGGGCTCTACCATGAATTCATATCGCCCTACTTTAGGTAGCAATCCGTTCTCAACATCTATCTTATCCATCATAATACAAATTTTTATTCGAAAAAATCATTGAACAAAGCAATCGGTAAGCCTTACTCTAACGCCTAATGCAAAGGTACAATCATTCAATAAAACAAACAACAGATTGTCGTAATATCTTTTGAAATTAAGCACTACCATGCTATCCTATAGGCAATTTTATACGTGTATGACAATCAGCGTACAATGTGTACGTCGGTCGTCATACATATCGTACTACGACCGTAGTACACATCGTGCTGCGGCCGTCATACACTTATCAATGCAATACAATGATTGAATAAAACCATCTATACAATAGAACTATTATATAATAATAGGAAAAAAATAAAGGGCTAATAGACAACAAGATAAGGATAATATAGGATACGAAATAAATTAAAACAAATAAAGTAAACTAAAGGCTTTAAATGTATAATTTAAACTAAAAAGACAAATTTATTATACAATAAGAATAGAACAAAACAAATAATTAAATTTAAATAGGGCTGTCTGCATACTTCTGAGTAGTGAAGTCAGCATCTATAATTTTCCCTTCCGGACTAATATAAACCATAGAAGGAAACTTATTTACTTTATAATTGTCTAAAATATCTGATGATTCTGGAACCAAAATATTAATCCAATTCATCTCATTCTTGGCAATACAAGCACGCCATCGGCGCTCTTTATCATAGCATGCCAAACTAATAACGACTGTATTCTCACTATTTCGGGCCGCAAATTTCTTCAAATCGGGTATACACATCTGACATGCAACACACCATGTTCCCCAAAAATCAAGCAATACATATTTTCCGCGTAAATCTCGAAGTGAACGCCATATACCGTTGCTATCTTTTAATCGAAAATCGGGTGCCACACTATCTTTCAATAAAAAATTACTAAGGGGTGTTTTTTTTAAACGCATTTTATCAGCCTGTCGCTCACGAATTTTCATCGTTTCACGAAAAAAATCACTCATTCTACCATTGCGCAACATTGGCGAAAACATGGCGAAAGCCTCAAGTGCCTTACTTTCTGGCAAAGGAGGATAACGCCAATCGGTAAGTAAAATAATTGATATTTCGTCGTCTAAATGCGTTTTAACATAAGATTCTATAGAGTCAACTGTCGACTCATTATAGCCCCAACCTGCAACAAGTTGTTGTGCTTTCGAATACTTTTTATAAAAAGGGGAACCTGTATAGTTATTAAGCGATTTCACAATAAGATGTTCTCCAGGTACAGCTATGAAACGGTCTATTTTCGGATCGCCATCAATCTTTATACCATAATTGCAATCTGCTATATCAATAGTAGTTACATGATCTAAGGAAAGCGAAAAATCAAATACACCATTCTTTCGAACACATGTCTCTTCCTTGTTCTTATCATACATAATATATATCGTATCGGCCCAACTATCTAACGGAGAAGTGAAGCGAAAAATTCCCTGTTCTTGTGCAAAGAAAGGGATACAAAGAAGTAGTGTAAAGAGTAAAACATATACTCGTTTCATATAAGAAGAAATAAATTATTTCACAAAAGTATATATTATATACAAAACTCCAAAAAAAAATAGATTATAAAGTTAACATAAAAATAAAATATATCTATCTTCATTTAAAACAAATTATAGCTCATCATATACATAAGTATTTATAGGAAAGAAGGAATAAAGATGCTAATATAGACAGATAAATAAAAGGATATAAATAAGTAAACAAAAAAGTATAAACAAATAAATAAGAAATTATAAATAGATGAACTGTATAATATAAACAAATCAACAAAAATGTATAAGCAGATAAGTAAGAGATTATAAATAAATGTGCAGTATAATATAAACAAAAAAATCCCGCCACTCAATCGAGCAGCGGGATTTTGTATTAGTTTATTATTGTGTGATTACTTTACGTAAACTACAGCCAGACGGTTAGAAGTTGTACCCTGTACACCCTTACCATTAGCCTCGTCAACAATAACACCCTTAGACTTCAGATATTGTGCAACATTGTCTGCACGCATCTGAGAAAGCTTCTGGTTAATTTCCTTTGAACCTTCTGGAGAAGCTGTACCAACAACTTCAACGTGCTGACCAGCAGCTACAGCGTCAAGCGCCTTCTTAGCAGCCTTAGTAAGATCAGCCTTACCTTGTGCAAATGTTACAAATACAAGGTTTTCAACCTTAACAGTCTGAGGAGCTGGAGCTTCCTTAACAACAGTCTTAACAACCTCTTTTGGCTTCTTAGCAAGCTCGTTACGCAAGTCGTTGATCTGCTTATTTAAAGCATCAATCTCTGATTGGTCACGACCGTCAGCAATCTTAAAGTTGTGAGTGCCATTGCTATTCTTGAATTTGTAAACGATTCCTGCATTTAACTGGAATGCGCTACGGTTAATATTGTACTGCAGACCTTCGTTGCCAAGACCATTTAATGTCCAAAGCATTGCAGGCTCTACATATACTTGCCAAGCTTTGCTTTCGCCAAGGTTGAACGCAAAGTCAATACCAGCCTTAGAAGTCAGCATGTTCTTCTTTGCGTAAGTTGCGTTATGAAGCATTGCCTGGTCAGTAGTTGAACCAAAAGTATGGCCCCAACCGAAACCGTAAACAGGAATAACCTCGAATGAACGTGGTGCGCCCTTGTAACCACCAAACCAGTTGTTCAGGTTAACTGTTGCAAGAAGGCTTGTGTTCATCGCACGAGCGATTGTGTGAAGACCGGGTGCTGGCTTGTTTGAGAAATAAACATTGCTCTCAGCTGCAAGACCAAACACAGGAGTAAACCAACGTCCAATACGCAAACCTGCGTTAGGATCAAGGTTCTTCATCCACGCATGGCCAGTTGTTTTAACAGCTGCACCACCGTTGATACCAACGTAGAAGTTGTCGAAAGTTTTGCTTTCTGTCACAGTTTGAGCAGAAGCAGACACTGCTACCATTGCGGCAGCCATCATTGTAAATAACTTTTTCATACTCTCTAAATAATGATTTTTAAATGTTATCTTATTAATTTCGAAGTGCAAAGTAAGTAAAAAAGGTTCAACTACGCAAATATTTTTGAAGAAAAATTCAATTATATCAGGTTTATTGCATACTTAAAAGTTTTTTTCAATAATTTTAAACAATATATCGTTTAAAACAAAGAGTAAGACAGGTAAAATCAAAGGGAAAGGCTGGCTGCATAAATAAGCGAAGCAAATCACATCAACGAGAAAGATTGTTCGCAACAAAGAGAAAGGCAGGTTGCATCACTGCGACCCGCCTTTGATTAGAGAGTTATTCAAAAAATCAAGTTATTACCAATATCTCTTTTTATGCAAATATCGTATAAAATTTATTTTATTCTATCACCACATGGCTGCACGAAGACGTAGCTTTAGAGGCAAATATCGTATAAAATTTATTTTATCCTTTCACCTTATTTTATTTATAATACTCTTTTTTCGCTGCTGCGAGTGTATTACGCATCAACGAACAGATGGTCATTGGACCAACACCACCCGGCACGGGCGTAATAAAAGAGCATTGGGGAGCTACTTCTTCGAACTTCACATCGCCATTAAGGCGAAATCCGTTCTTCTTTGTTGAATCTGGAACACGTGTTGTACCCACGTCAATTACAACTGCTCCCTCTTTTACCATTTCCGCTGTGACAAAGTCAGGACGTCCTACTGCTGCAATAAGAATATCAGCACTTTGGCATTCTTCTTTTAGATTTGCGGAATGCGAATGACATACCGTCACTGTGGCATCGCCACCATTCTTTTGTAACATAAGCTGAGCCATAGGCTTTCCAACTATATTACTACGACCCACAACAACACACTTCTTTCCCGAAGTTTCAATATTGTAATGCTTCAACAGCATCATAATACCAGCCGGAGTGGCCGAAACGAAACAAGGAAGCCCTATTGAGAGCCGACCTACATTAACAGGGTGAAACCCGTCAACGTCCTTGCGATAATCAACAGCCATTATTACCTTCTGCTCATTGATATGCTTAGGCAACGGAAGCTGAATGATAAATCCGTCTATTTCTGTATCATTATTCAGACGATCTACACATTGAAGCAGTTCGTCTTCGGTAACATTCTCTTCAAAACGTATCAATGACGACTGAAAACCACATTGTTCACATGCAATCACTTTGTTGCGAACGTATGTTTCAGAGCCTCCATCGTGCCCTACAAGTACGGCTGCAAGATGAGGCCTACGGGCGCCACGAACAACCATTTCTTCTACTTCCTTAGCTATTTCCTGCTTAATGGCTGCAGCCGTTGCTTTCCCGTCTATCAGTGTCATGTTTTACTCCTCCTTATATTTTCTACATTGCTGTTATAGCTTTGGCATGTTCATACCGTCTGGCATCTGCCCTTTGAAATCTTTCATACGCGACATCATCGACTTCATTTGATTGCCAGTAACCATCTTCATCATCTTGCGAGTCTGATCAAACTGCTTAATCAGTCGATTAACCTCTTGTATATTAGTACCCGAACCTTTAGCTATTCTCAGTCTTCTACTCTGATTAAGCACCTCAGGATTGGTACGTTCGTATGGTGTCATACTCTTAATGATAGCTTCAATACCATTGAAAGCGCTGTCATCAATGTCAACATCCTTTATCGCTTTGCCCACTCCCGGAATCATTGAAGCCAAATCTTTCAGATTACCCATTTTCTTAATTTGCTCAATTTGCTTCAGGAAGTCGTTGAAATCGAACTTATTTTTTTGTATCTTCTTTTGCAGACGCTTCGCCTCTTCTTCATCAAACTGCTCTTGAGCACGTTCAACAAGCGAAACCACGTCGCCCATACCTAAGATACGGTCGGCCATACGGTCGGGGTGGAACACGTCCAAAGCCTCCATCTTTTCGCCCGTACCTATAAATTTAATAGGCTTATCAACAACGGTTCTGATTGATAAAGCAGCACCGCCGCGGGTATCACCGTCAAGCTTTGTCAGAATAACACCGTCAAAATCTAAGCGGTCGTTAAACTCTTTTGCCGTGTTTACAGCGTCCTGACCCGTCATCGAGTCGACAACAAACAGCGTTTCATCGGCATTGACAGCGTTTTTCAGAGACGATATTTCGTCCATCATCTGCTCGTCAACAGCCAAACGACCTGCCGTGTCAATGATGACTACGTCATACGATTTCGCCTTTGCCTCACGAATAGCATTCAATGCTATCTCGTTCACATTTTTGTTACCTTCTTCGGTATATACTGGAACACCAACCTGTTCACCCACTACTTTCAACTGGTCGATAGCAGCAGGACGATACACGTCGCACGCAACAAGAAGCGGATTCTTATGCTGTTTGTTTTTAAGCAGATTAGCAAGCTTACCACTGAACGTTGTTTTACCCGAACCTTGCAAACCCGACATCAGAACGATTGCAGGCCTACCCTCGAGTTTAAGTTCAACAGCTTCGCCACCCATCAACTGTGCCAGCTCGTCGTGAACGATTTTAACCATCAGCTGTCCCGGCTTAACGGCCGTAAGAACATTCATGCCAAGGGCTTTCTCTTTTACAGTATCGGTAAACGATTTGGCAACCTTAAAGTTAACGTCGGCGTCAAGCAATGCTCGGCGAACGTCCTTTAGGGTTTCCGCTACGTTAATTTCGGTGATTTTTCCTTCACCTTTTAGTATCTTAAACGAGCGTTCAAGTCTGTCGCTTAAATTCTCAAACATAGTCTAATACAGCTTCTGCTTATTTCGGGCTACAAAGTTAAACAATAATAATAAGACTACCGTCACCCCTACCTATATTTTTAACTATTTTATGAAATTTACCTATGCAATCTATTACATTGATATACAAAAAACACTATTTTGTTATGATACTTTTCGTTTTCTTTCCATAGCGTTAGGGCATTACATCATCAAGTTTCGGTCATTATTACATAGCACTGGCTGTACAGCGACCGTAGTACGACCTGTACGACGAACGTCATATAACGTGTACGGCGACCGCCATACACATCGTATGACAGCCGCCGTATATTCACCGTAACAACACAAAAGTAGCGTCATTACCACGGAAAAAATTCACATTTACTACGTTTTAACTGAACGTATTGCGCCTAATCTTCGTTAAATAGCCTTTCATTCGCTCTGCGTCTTTGTGATCAATAATATCAAGAAGTTCTTTAAGTTCTTCGCGAATTTGTGATACCTGGTCGTGCGTATAAGGGTTAAACAGTATCTCCTGCAGCAAATAATCGTCCTCCGATAGCACACCTTTCGCTATCTTCATGTGCCTTTTAAAAGTAGTTCCCGGAGCATCAAGATGCTTCATTACAGCTGAAAAAACAAACGTTGACACAAAGGGGATACTCAGCGAATAGGCTACAGTTTTATCGTGTTCTTCGAAAGTGTATTCGTAAATATTCAGTTCGAGTTTCTGATATATATCTTTAAAGAATATCCTTCCCATATAATCGCCTTCCTTAATAATAATAGCGTTCTCCTCTGAAAGCTGATGAAGGTTGGCAAAGGTAGGGCCAAACATAGGGTGTGTTGACACAAAGGGGTGACCAGCACGCTCATAAAACTCGCGCAAACCTGTCTTCACCGAAGCAATATCTGATATAATACAGCTTGCAGGCAGAAAGGGAAGCACCTCCTCAAAAGCAGGAATGGTATTCTTTACCGTAACAGCATTAATAACCAATTCGGGCTGAAAGCTTCTGACTTCTTCAAGCGTCGTAAAGCGCTGGCAGTTATACGTGAAGCGCAAACGGCGCGCATCGCGTTCGTAAACTGCCACATCGTGATCAAAACTAAGCAGGTCTGTGAAGAACGAACCCATCTTACCTGCACCCATTATCAAAATTTTCATAACTTAAAAATAAAACCGTGTGTATCCGCCCTTTGCAATACGCCTTTACCCTACCCTGCTATTGAGTAGCTAAGACAAGACAAAAGGTAGAAGCGTTCGTTTATTCGTTTACTATCTTTAGCTGCTGACGCACACTCTCTTCGTGTATAAGTTCGAAGACATGAGCCGCAAATTCAGCGTCCATACCGCACAAACTGGCTTGCGCTCCTCGCTTTTGCAGAATTTCATCGTAACGTCCTGCCTGCAAAACCGTCATGTTATGCTCTTTCTTAAACGCGCCAATTTCACGACAAACACGAAAACGACGGGCCAACAATTCCATTAAATTATTGTCCAATTCGTCAATCTGGCCACGCAGCATACGCAGTCCTTCGGTTGTAGTATGCTCGTTACGAACCACCAAAAGGCTCAAAATATAATCGAGAATATCGGGTGTTACCTGTTGCAATGCGTCGCTCCAAGCCTCGTCTGGCGAGCAATGGCTCTCAACAATTAAGCCATCAAAGCCAAGGTCCATAGCCTGTTGACAAAGCGGTGCTATCAGATCGCGACGACCTCCTATATGACTGGGGTCGCAGATAATGGGCAAATCAGGAATGCGTCGGTGCAATTCGATAGGTATTTGCCACATTGGAACATTGCGGTATATTTTCTTATCGCACGATGAAAAGCCGCGATGGATAGCGCCCAAACGCTTAATTCCTACCTGGTTAAGGCGCTGCATGGCACCCATCCACAGCTCAGGGTCGGGATTAACTGGGTTTTTTACCAACACGGGACCTTCGAAACCACGTAAGCTTTCGGCAAGTTCCTGCATGGCAAAAGGGTTAGTAGCCGTGCGCGCACCTACCCAAAGCATATCAACATCATATTTTAACGCAAGCTCAACATGTTCAGGCATTGCTACCTCTGTAGCGGTAAGCATACCTGTTTCTTTCTTAACGGCTTGCAGCCAAGGCAAGGCTTTTTCGCCGTTTCCCTCAAAACCACCAGGTTTTGTGCGAGGTTTCCATACGCCTGCACGAAATATACGGCAGCCTTTAGCGGCCAACTGGCGGGCGGTTGTCATCACTTGCTCTTCGGTTTCAGCCGAACAAGGTCCAGCAATTACGATGGGGCGTTCTCCTTTATCTGACGGGAGGTTCAGGGGTTGAAGCTCTAATTCCATAGCTTATCTTTTATAATTTTATTCTGAAGTAATGATATTGGGGTGCTTGCTATTGTGTAACAATACTATAATTCTGCTTCGCGAATACGGCGAAGTGCCTCTTTCATTTTATCGTCTTTGGCACAAAGACTAATGCGAATGTAACGTTTGCCATTGTCGCCAAAGATAAATCCGGGAGTGATAAAAACGCGAGCTTGATGTAAAACGGCTTCTGTGAGTTCTTCTACATCGTTATATCTGTCGGGTATTCTACCCCATAGAAACATACCTACTTGTGCAGGGTCAAAGTCGCAATACAATGCTCGCATAATATCTTCAGCAATTTGTCGACGCTTATTGTACGTTTCTATGTTGTTGATACGGTGCCATTCGGCGCCGTTTGTGTTATAAGCCTCAGCTGCTGCAAGCTGTATGCCGCGAAACATACCGTTTTCTATGTTGCTCTGTATTTTGAACATCCACTGAATATACTGTGCATTGCCTACCAACATAGCCACGCGCCAGCCGGGCATATTGTGGCTTTTCGACATCGAATTCAACTCAAGGCAACAGTCCTTAGCTCCTTCTATCTGCATGATACTCATGGGCTTTTCGTTCAGAATAAGCGAATAAGGATTGTCGTTTACCACTAAAATATCGTGCTTACGGGCAAAATCAACCAAACGTTCAAACGTTTCGCGACGCGCATTACCTCCTGTTGGCATGTTGGGATAATTAGTCCACATCACCTTTACGCGGCTAAGGTCCATGCGTTCAAGCTGATCAAAGTCGGGCTGCCAACCATTATTGGCCTGCAAATTATACTTTATCACTTGCATTCCAAATAGTTTATTGATAGCCGTATAAGTGGGATAGCCTGGGTCGGGAATAAGAACGGCATCACCAGCATTACAGAAAGCCAACGTGACATACATGATACCTTCTTTCGATCCAATAATAGGCTGAACTTCTTTCATCGCATCTAATTCGACGCCATAAACGCGATGATAAAAGTTTGCCATCGCATGGCGCAGCTCAGGAAGCCCACTTGTGGGTTGGTAACCATGTGTATGGGGTTGCCGTGCCACCTCACAGAGTTTGTTAATAGTTTGTTCTGACGGAGGCATATCGGGCGAACCAATAGCCAATGAAACAATATCTTGTCCTTCTGCATTCAGTTGAGCCACTTCCTTTAGCTTACGACTGAAATAGTATTCTTGTATTTCGCTGATGCGTTCTGCAGGTTTAATCATAACAATTCTGGTTTTCTATACAAGGGTTATCATTGTTTTTAGGATTTGCTGTTGGCGTTATTTGTCGGTCTTAGCCTCAATATATTCGCCTAATATTTTAATATCTTTCGTTAAAGGCCTAATGGCATCTATGGCCTGTCTGTAACGAACAAGATTATTAAACGTCACATCGACATAGAAAAGATACTCCCATTCCTGCCCGATTATGGGCAAAGACTGTATCTTTGTAAGGTTAATGTCGTAGAAACTTAATATAGTTAATACCTTAGAAAGGGAACCTTCGGCATGCGGTAACGAAAAAACCATGCTGGCTTTATTCACTTGATCTATCGGCCTTAGGAAGTCGGCTTTACGCGGATTGGTCACAACGAGAAAGCGAGTAAAGTTATGTTTATTGTCCTCTATGTGGTCTTCGAGAACCTTTAAGCCATATAAGCGCGCAGCATCAGGGTGACAAATAGCGGCCCAACCGCGCTTTTTATTACTACTTATAAACGCAGCGCTACCTGCTGTATCCTCTGCTTCAACAGCCTTAAGTAAAGAATGATTAGATAAAAATTGCCTACACTGCATGAGAGCTACGGGGTGAGAGTGCACCTCACTGATAGTATCCCAATCGTCTTCTGGCATACAGCAGATGCAATGCTGTATATGAAGCTTGTGCTCTCCGATGATAGTTGTTCCACTTGCGCGCAGAAGCTCGTAGTTATGCAGCAACGAACCCGCAATGGTATTTTCGATAGCCAGAACACCAATTGCCGTAGGGTCAAGCTGTGTATGCTCAAAAAGCTCTTCAAACGTGGCACAACAATCGAGCTGTATTTGCTCATTCGCAAAGTATTGGTGCGCTGCAATATCGTGGAAAGAGCCGTGAATGCCTTGTATTGCTATCTTTTTCATCTGTTCGGTTTATCGTGTTCAGCTGTTCACTTTATCGTTTTTTACTTTTAAGATTGATGCTTTTATCTTTTCGTGAAATCGAAATCATCTTATCACAGCAGCATATTTGCATCTTCTCTTTATCGTATTGATGAGCTTAAACAAAGCGTCCCGCTTCATGATTTAAGAAGCGGGACGTTGATTGTAAACCCTTTTTTAGTTTAATATCTTTTGTCTTTAGTTGAAATCTACACGCAACTTCCCGCCTTACAATTCAATGCAAAGTAAAAGTAATAATAATAAGATGCGTAAGAATTCGCCATAATAATCTATTGTTTGAAGCCTTATTTCTTGCACACTATCGCACAATTAAAACGACTTATCGGTTGCAAATATATTGGTTTCTTTCCTAACAAACAAACATTTTGGCAGTTTTTTCATCAAACTGCTTACATTTTTATGCGAAGGGATTGTTGGTTTTATATGCCTTTTGTATTGAATCTGCAATGTCTTCGCTGCCATCAAGCGTAGCGTTCTCATCATCAGGAGAGAGGTCGCGTAGGTGTTTCTCGTCCTCTTCTGCGCCTTGTTCATCACCCATAACGCGCTTCAAACGAGCCCTTTGTGACAAAGCGGCTATATTAAATGGATTTGCTGCCAACGCCTTTCCTAATGTCTCAACAGCTTCTGCCGTCATATTCTGCTTCTCTTGACATTGTGCCTTCAGCACCAATGCGTCTTCATGGTCATGAATATGGCACAGTAAGAAGTCGGCATCGTGCTCTGCTTCCTCCGTCTTTCCTAAATCAAACCATGTTTGTCCGCGCAGTAAGTAAGCCTCCCAATAGGGTTCTCCTCCACACTTTTCGATGGCTTTTGTAAGGAATTCAACCGCCGTCGCTGCATCGTTCTTTCCAATAAGCGCACGCGCATAATCGTAATTAGCACGTGGATTCGCCTCATCAACAGCAAGAGCCTTCTCACAAGCCTCAACCATCGTATCGTAATCTTCCATAATATACGCCACTCCCGCCATACGAAGCCATATATTTAAGTTCTCCGGTTGGGCGTCAGCGAGTATACGAAGCTGCGAAATCGATTCAGAAAGCTGCCCTAATTGAATATAAGTTTGCGAAAGATAGTCACGCGTTTCAAGGTCTTCGCGAATATCAAGAGCATGTACAAAGCACTTCTCTGCATAGTCAAACACATGCTGTCGCAGCGCTGCCACACCATCATACTTCAATACATCAAAGTCGCGTTCGTTCTGTTCTTTCTGTTCTTCTTCTGGCGTTTCAGCCACTCCATTAAACAATCGTTTAAAGAAATTCATGGTTTTTATTCTTCAAGTTTTAGGAATTATTTTAAGCCCACAGCGCAATGCTTCTGCACTATCAACCTTTTGTGCAAAGATATTCATTTAATTACCAATACACAAAGCCGTTAGACATTTTTAAACAAAACAATAATAAAAAAGACTAATGCGTAATACCACTATCAAATGCTTTCTATATATTTGCACGAAAAAAGAAGAATCATCAGCATGAATAGATATTTTCTTATGCTTTTTACGCTATGCACAACGTTAGCTGCGCATGCACAGATTGACCGAAACACGCTTAAAAACGGAGCGAATATAAAATTTGTGCCTGGCTCATCGCTCATAAACATGCCGCCTTCTGCGGTAAAATCGGCTATGCCTATGGGCTCATCACTAATTATGAAGCCCGTAACCGAGCCGTCATATTCGCCAAACACATTGTCGAACCAATCAGAACCAAACCGTTCTAACGACATTCAGGCACAACCTCAAAACAATTATTCCACCACCGCAATAACCAAAAGAAGTGACGAAACCGCCACCACCGACGACAGTTATGCGTACGGAGGCTTACATCGTGGCCTTAATGCAAGCGTTAATTTCAGCGTCATGGCGGCCTTTGGTAAGCATGCTCCACAAGGCGTTGGCTTTGCACAGCAACTTAATGCCACCTATCTCGCTCCACTTGGTAAGCGTGGTTGGTTAGCGGCTGGCGGCTATTTGCAACACCTTAATTGGGACGGGGCCAACATAACAAGCGGTGGACTCTATGCCGAATTGGGCTATCGGTTTAACGATCATTGGGCAGCCTACGTCTACGGACAGAAGTCTTTAGTGAACAATGGGCTGAAAGGCTATCCTGCTTATTATGCCAGCGGCATGGGATATTACGGTAGAGGATTTGGCTATTACGGCACACCTTATTATAATAATATAGGAGACAAGATTGGTGCAGCCATTAGATGGACGCCCAATCCGACGTTCTCGGTCCAGCTTTCGGTCGAAAAGAACTGGTATCCAAGTGGAAATTACTATGAAAAACAATATGATTATCCTGTACCAATCAGGTAAATCGAACACACAAATAAAGGTCACCTTACACGGTGACCTTTATTTTTTATATGCACTTTGGGAATAAGCACGATATCGATTCAAAACAAACCACACGTTACCTTAAAATCATAACAAGGTGGTTTAACTATCAGCACTTATTCGTTTCTCCATCAATCTCTATCAAGCAAACTTTAATCGTAACGAGTTCAGCACTACACTTACACTCGACAACGCCATTAACCCACTGGCCCATGTAGGTGTTATCTGGAAGTTAATACCGAAAAGATAAAGCGCTCCTGCCGCGAGTGGAATGCAAACTAAGTTATAAATAAATGCCCAGAAAAGGTTTTGCCATATCATGCGCACCGTTTTCTTGCTTAGTTTTACAGCTTCGGGCAATGCGGAAAGGTCGTCAGTCATGAGCGTTACTTGCGCAACGTCCATAGCTACATCAACTCCTGACCCAATAGCTATTGAAACATCAGCTAACGCTAACGCCTGTGTGTCGTTTATTCCGTCGCCAATCATAGCCACCGTTCGGCCGTTGGCCTGAAGTTCGCGCACCTTTTCTTCTTTGTCGTTTGGCACACAACCACTCTTAAAATGAGGTATACCCGCTTTCGCTGCCCAAAAAGCGGCAGCCTCTTCCTTATCTCCACTCATCATCCACACGTCAATACCCTCTGTCTGTAACTGCGACATCGCTTCGTGCGCATTGGGTTTAAGGCGTTCGCGTGCTTCGAGAGGAAGCGAGTCGGCTTTTGTAAAGTCGACTTCTTTATTCGGTATTGTCAGCGTGCCTGTTTTGTCCGTAACTAACGTATCAATACGTCTCAGCCGCTCTAAAGCCGTTGCATCTTTAATCAGAATGTGCTTATCGGCCGCCTTTCCTATACCAACCATCAGGGCAGTAGGCGTTGCAAGTCCCATGGCACAAGGGCAGGCGATAACCAAAACCGCCACTGCCGATACCACTGCTTGGGGTAAAGCTGTCATGCCGCCCAACATAAGCCACAATAAAAAAGTAAGCAAGGCAATACCTGCTACGGCTGGAACAAACACAAGAGCAGCCCTATCAACAATGCGTTGCACTGGAGCCTTTGAGCCTTCAGCCTCTTGAACCATTCTGATAATATGAGCAAGGGCTGTGTTTTCGCCTACCTCCCGAGCGCGCATACGAAACTTTCCCTGACTGGGGATAGTGCCAGCGAGTACCCGTGAGCCTTTTGTCTTCTCGGCAGGAGTAGGTTCTCCCGTTATCATACTTTCGTCAACGTAAGCCGCATTGGGCGTCATGAAACTCTCTGCCCATGTTACTTCACCGTCGACAGGCACCTTTTCGCCCGCACGAACTTCAAGAATATCGCCCACATCTATAGTTGAAATAGGCACCTCTTCTACAACATCTTCAACAGCATTATGCTCATCTTGCTTCGCAGGTTGCGCTAAACGACAGATATGTGCCGTTTTAGGCGTCATGCCCATCAGCTGGCGAATACTTGTTGCGGTGCTATCTTTGGCTTTCTCTTCCAGCATACGCCCCGTGAGAACAAAGGTGATTATCATTCCGCTCGAATCGAAATAGGTATGCCATTGCATGCCACGCGCGCCCCAAACAGCCTCACCCCAGAAGGTATTAAACACGCTAAACACAAACGCTATCGACGTAGACAGGGCCACTAATGTATCCATATTTGCTGCCCCATGACGCAATTGTTTAACCGCCGACGCATAAAACGTTCTGCCACAAAACACCATATTGCCTAATGCTAACAGCATAGCCACCTGATTGGTATAGCTATCACTGCCCATGTTTATCCACTTCATGTTGACACACATGCCCAAAATGGATAACACCCAACTAAGCAACATGCGTCGACGAAGCACGGTATATTCGTGCTTTTGTATGGCTTCGGCCGATCGACCAGCCTCAATAACAAGGTCGTAACCTATACTATTGATTTCGCGTTTCATATCGGCCAGCGATATTTCACGCTCATCAAAGTCAACAAGCGCTGTGCGACCAGCCAGCGAAACCGCAGCCGAACGAACCCCCTTTAGGTCGTTCAGTCGGCGTTCTACGTTGGCAGAGCATGCCGAACACGCCATGCCAACAACAGGAATAGTTTGTTTCATTCTTACTCGTTCACCATTTCAAAGTGGCCAGCAGCGTCAACAGCCTGTTTCATTTGTGCTTCGCTTACCACCTTTTCATCAAAATTGATATTGACATTGCGCTCAGCAAGATTAACCTTAGCGCTTTTCACACCTTCGAGAGCCGTCAATGCCGACTCTACTGTAGCTTTGCAATGTTCACACTTCATTCCGTTAACCGTAATCGTCTTTTCCATATCCCTTACTCCTTTTAAATTAAACATGTTTGTTTCGATGAGTCATTAAACCATCAGAAACTTCAATATATTTATAGTACACCTGCCCTAACCTCGATACAGAATAGAGAAATAGGACCCACAACACCTTATATTATATATAGTGTTATTATACCACGTAATATACTATTGCAAAAATAGCAAATAATTAAATAAAAAGGTCATCATTGCATTACTTTTTATTCGAATAGGGTTTATTAAATTATCTCATATCAATAACACCGTATAAATTCTATCAAAAGGTGCTTCGGGTAGTAGTATGGCGGCCGTCATACTATGTGTACGACATTCGACATACTACTCGTACTACAGCCGTGACACACATTGTACTGCGACCGTCATAACCCCAGCAAAACATAACAAAGGGAAAAGCAAACAGAAAGAAACGCAAAGAAATTCAACAAAAAAACATGCACACTTATAACTTAAACGCAAACTTTTAAAATTTTAATTCATACGCAGTTACAGCTTTTTTAAAACTTAAATACTACGAAAACGCGTTAATTTTATTTTTTTAGTTAAAAGTTTGTTTATTAGGATTATTCTTTCTAAATTTGAACCCCGAATGCTGTAATTGTGCTTTATTAGCACACCTTAATGCTGAAAACTGAATATTTTTTTATTAATAAAACCTAACATGACAATTGTGACGTATAACCTTAAGCGGATTAGCTCATGGTCAAACGACCATTTTAGTGCTATCCAAAAAGCAGCGTGCATGTGTCTTCTCTCTGGACTGTTGATGCCAACAGATGCTTTTGCGGCTCAATCAGCAACAGAATCTAAGACAGAAATCACGTATTCGCTCAATGCTACACAACAGAAAAAGGCTATTAAAGGCCATGTAACCGACTCAAATGGTGAACCTTTGGTGGGTGTAACTGTTACGGAGAAAGGTACGAAAAACACCGCCATTACAAACGTTGATGGTAATTTCCAGCTGAACGTTAAGCCAGGAGCACAGCTTGAAGTAAGCTATGTGGGCTTCGCTTCCAAGACGGTAAGCGCAAGCAGTAACATGAACATTACGCTTAAAGAGGACGATAAGCAGCTTAGTGAAGTGGTGGTTGTGGGCTACGGTACACAGAAAAAGGCAAACCTTACAGGTGCCGTTGTATCAGTAGACGTAAACAAAACTCTCTCGAGCCGTCCTATAGCTGACGTTGGTCGTGGCTTGCAGGGTGTTGTTCCAGGTATGAATATTACCGTGCCTACGGGTGAAGTTGGTTCTGATCCGCTCATTCACATTCGTGGACAAGTGGCTTCTGTAAACGGAAGTGGCGCGCCATTGATTCTGCTCGACAACGTTGAGATTCCAAGTATCCAGCTGGTTAACCCTAACGATATTGAGTCAATCTCAGTTCTGAAGGACGCAGCTGCATCTTCAATCTATGGTTCTAAGGCAGCCTTTGGTGTTGTGCTCATCACAACAAAAAAAGGTGCAACCAGCGATAAATTTGAAGTAACATACACCAATAACTTCTCTTTCCAGCACCTTGCTAATGAAATTAAGATGGCTGGTATCGAAGGTTTGCGCTATACATTAGATGCGCAAATTAACCGCAAAGACGCGATGCCAGCTGGTGGTTTCTGGCGTATCAACGAAGATAGCTATCAGAAAGCTGTTGAGTGGCAACAGAAATATGGTGGCTCTGTAAAGTATAACGACCCTGTTGTATACGGTCGTGACTGGATCTTTGATGGCAACGACAAATACGGATACCGTATTTACGACGGTGTAAAATCAATGGTTCGCGACTGGGCTCCATCATCACAGCACAACCTTTCTATCAACGGAAAGAGTGGAAAAACCACATATAACATCGGCTTGGGCTTGATGAACCAAGAGGGTATGATGAAAGCCGCTAAGCATGATGACTTCCGTCGTTACAACGCATCGGTTAATTTATCATCTGAAATTAATAAGTATGTGACTGTGCGTGCAGGCGCAATATACTCTGATCGCAACAAACGCTATCCGGGTGTAGGTACAACTGTAGCCGACCCATGGCTGTATTTGTATCGCTGGAGCCGCCTTATGCCAGAAGGTGTACAGGACCAACACGGACGTGATCTGCGCGAACCTGTATCTGAAATTGCTCAAAGTAACACTGATAACTTGCAGAACAAGTACTTCAATGTGAACCTTGGTGCAACTTTCAACATCACAAAGAACTGGGACGCACAAATTGATTACACCTATGCTTATCAAGCAAAGGATCGTAATAACTCTGTAATTATGTTCAAAGGTGGACAGACTTGGTACTCACCAGAACCATGGACAGACAAAGATGGCAACCGTGTATATGTAGATGAAAATGGTAATATTGATACCAGTGGCGCAGGAATGGCAGCTTATCGCTTCCCATACCAGTCATATTTCAGCAACAATACTGCAACAAGTGTAAGCAATTATACCTATAAGCATAACCAAAACACTTTCAATGCATACACAACATACCGCCTGAGTCTTGGCGCAGAGAAACAGCATGCTATGAAGTTCATGCTCGGTATGAACCGTGTAACAACAGACTATAGCTCATACACAGGTCGCAAAACTGACCTTATCGAGCAAAACAACCCACAGTTTGACCTCGCTTCTGGCCAACAATTTATTAACGCTTCGCGCAACTGGGACGCACAGTTAGGCTTCTTCGGCCGTTACAACTATGCGTTTATGGACAAGTATCTCTTCGAGGCGAACTTGCGTCGTGACGGTTCTTCTAAGTTCCCTAAGAACTTACAGTGGGAGTGGTTCCCCTCTTTCTCTGCAGGATGGGTATTTACAAGCGAGAAGTTTATGCAGCCTACAGAGAAGATTTTAAGCTTTGGTAAACTTCGTGCATCATGGGGTTCTATCGGCGACCAGTCGGTAAGCAACTCTCTCTATCAGTCATACCTCGGAAGTGGACAAAGCTCTTGGATTGGCTATGACGGCAAATTAGCTACCTATTTCGGCACACCTTCATTGGTTGATGCTAATATTGGTTGGCAGCGCATTGAAACTCTTAACTTAGGTCTTGACCTACGTTTCCTCAAAAATGAGCTTGGCGTTAGCTTCGAATGGTTTAATCGTAAAACCAAGAACATGATTATTGCAGGTGAAAGCTTACCTGTAACCCTTGGCACTGATGCACCAGACGGAAACTATGGTGAGCTTTCGACTAAGGGATGGGAGATTTCTGTTGACTACCATCACCGCTTCTCAAATGGTCTTGGTGTAAACGGAACATTCCAATTATCAGATGCTAAGACAAAGACTGTGCGCGGAGCTGACTATCTTACAAAGCAGAGTGCACGTTCTATCTACAATAGCTTCTCAACAGGAAGCACCTATGGTGATATCTGGGGCTACGTAACCGACCGCCTCTATCAGAAGAGTGACTTCGTTTATGATGCAAGTGGAGACATTAAAAAGACAACAGTTATCTATAAAGGTACACCACATACTACACACGTTCAGGCAACAGATTATCCTGTTTACCAAATTGCTTTTGAAGATGGTAATAAGCTTATCTGCTCTCCTGGTGACGTAAAGTTTGTTGATCTTAACGGTGATGGTTATATCGATAGCGGCTCAAGCACATTCGGTGACCACGGTGACCTTCAGGTAATTGGCAACTCTACTCCTCGCTTTGAGTACAGTTTCCGTCTTGGAGCAGATTATAAAGGCTTTGACTTCTCTATCTATTGCCAAGGTATTGGCAAGCGTAAGATCTGGGGAGCTGGACAGCTTGCTATCCCAGGATGGAACGCAAAAGAAGGTGCTATGCCTGAAACATTCGCAAAAGACTACTGGACTGAAGAGCGCACTAACGCATTCTATCCACGCGCTTGGGACCTTGGCGGAAGCGATACTGGCTTTACTATGCAAAGACAAAGCAAGTATTTGCTCAACATGGCTTACCTACGCGTGAAGAATATCAACTTAGGTTACACACTGCCTAAAGATATACTGCGCAAAGCTTACATCAGTAACTGCCGTGTATATGTATCACTGGAGAACTTCTTTACATTCGATCATCTGAACGGTCTGCCAATAGACCCAGAGGCTATTTCTGGTTATTCTATGTTTAGTTCTAAATACAACTTAGGACGTACCGGTACAGGAACTCCTGTATTTAAGTCTATGTCATTTGGTCTTCAACTTACATTCTAAAATCATTCAATATGAAACGTAATATCATTCCAATATTAATGTTGGGACTGCTCGGCTTCAGCAGCTGTAGTGATGTGCTCGATCGCCCATCACTCACACAAGAGCAGGACGATAATTTCTGGACGAGCGAAGATAAAGTTCGTCTATATGCCAACGACTTTTACACCTATTACTTCCCTGGTTACGGTAAAGGCTGGACTGTATACTATGCTCCTGGCATCAACAATAACACATTTAACGATGATGTTCTGACAAATAGTTCTCAGGCAAACTTCACTCGTCAGGTTCCCACCTCGATTGGAAGTACCGACGAGAGTGTCACAAACTATCAAAGTCAGTACTGTGGTCCTACATGGGATTTTGCTATGGTGCGTAAGGCTAACATCATGCTCTCTCGCATACAAGAGAGAATGGGTGGCGTTCTTACACCAGCAGCTTATAAGCACTGGACAGGTATCGGACGTTTATTCCGTGGTATGGAGTATTCTCGTTTGGTGAATGTATTTGGCGATGTTCCTTATTACAATCGTCCAATTACAAACGTTGACAAGGACGAAATATACAAAGATCGTACACCTCGCAAAGATGTAATGGATTCTGTATATAACGATTTCACTTTTGCTCTGCAGAATGTAAGACTCAATGACGGCGAAGGCTTCATCAATCGCTATATTGCAGCTGCACTCATTGCGCGCTATGCACTATACGAGGGAAGCTGGCAGAAGTATTATTATAATGATAATGAACGTGCCATTAAGTTCTTCAAGCTTGCAACCGATGCAGCAAACGTAGTTATTTCAAGCGGTAAATATCAGATAGAAACTCCATATCGTGAGCTCTTCTGCTCTTATGACCTGACAAAGAAAAAGGACGTTCTTCTGTACCGTAAGTATGATGCAGCACTCGGAACAACCCACTGTATCGCATCTTACTGTAATGTAAACGAGGCTTTAGCAGCTGGTGCTACTAAGAATCTTATCGAATCATTCAACTGCGTTGACGGTAAGAGCTATCAGGAATCAACTGTTGCAAATGCAAATAAGTTTACACTTGATAACCTGATTAGAACTCGTGACCCACGCTTTGAGGCTACATTCTATGATTCTCTCACCATACGTTCACGTTCAAGTCTACTATATGTGGTTAAATTTATTCCACGCACAGCTCTGAACTACATAAAAGAGAACAGCACTCCAGCTACTGAATGGACTGGAACTAATAACGTTACAGGATTCCCTGTAATCCGTTACTCTGAAGTTTTGTTGAACTGGATTGAGGCAAAAGCTGAATTAGAGACTCTCGGTGAGGGCGCAGTATCACAGCAAGATCTTGATTTATCTGTGAACGCTATTCGTGATCGTCCATTAGATAACGCTCAGATCGAAAAGGGCTTGCAAAAGACTGCACACCTCGATCTTACCAACCTACCTAACGATCCTAACCGCGACGGTGACGTTCCACGTTTACTTTGGGAGATTCGTAGAGAAAGACGTATGGAGTTTGCTTTCGAACCTGGTCGTATCATTGACCTACGCCGTTGGCACAAACTGAACTACATGGATACCGACGCACGTGCAAACGGCCTGCTTCATGGTACTTATGTTGACCTCAGCAGCGGACAAGGTCTCCTTGCTGGTAAGCTAAAAGACTATGTTGGTAAGCTTCGTGTAAGAACAGCTGCAGGCACATATGTTACATATGACGGTACTAACGCTTCAGCTATTAAGGGTTGGTTCCAGGCAGAAACAACACAGCCACGTCTGAAATATCTCAATTTGGTTAATGTTAACCCATATCTTTGTCCAATCGGTACAAACCAAATTATCGATTATGCTAACCGCGGCTATCACCTTACACAGACAACAGGCTGGCCGTCTACAAACAATTAAACAATTAAAGGTTTACGAATATGATGACTTATAAATTAAAATCATACATTGGTATGGCAGCACTCGCAGTGACAGCACTGCTGAGTGGCTGCGCCGATGACTACCCATCAGCTACCGAGAACCCTTATGCTAACGACTTGTTAAGCTTGAAGATTATCAACGCACAAGACGGAAGTGGAAACACTATCGAGCTTCAGGGAACGATTGATGAGGATAAGAAAACTGTAAAATTCCCACGAGTAAATCTGGCTACCGACTTTAGCAAGATTATTGTACAGGCTACAACATCTGACGGTGCTAAGATTACACAGGACACTCTCGACTTTACAATGGATAGTGAAACTACAGAACGTACTAAGACTATCCGTATTTTGAACCACAATCGTTACAAGGACTACTTTGTAACCATTCGTAAGAAGGTTCCTGTTTTTGGTGGAGACTTCGAGAATGTAACCACATACGCATTTGATAACACAAATGCATATGCTGGAATTAAGACAGCAACAGCTCGTTGTTCTGATTTTGACGGAACAAACGTACTTATTGTTGACCGCACTATGGGTCCACACTTGCTGAAGGTTTCTGATTTAGCTTCAGGTAATGTTAGCAATCCTATCATGCTAAATACAACAGGAGTTGCAGGTGGTACTTTTGCATACAACACAGGCGCTTTGGCTGGAGGCCACATCTATCTGGCAAGTCTTGCTGGCGGTGCTACCTCTCCCCTCAAGATTTACTACTACGAAAACGAGACCGCTGCACCTGAGTGCATTGCTAATATCGACATCAGCACATTGCCTTTCGTGAAGCCACGTCATGGTGATAACATGTCATTGTCACTTGATGCTAATGGAAACGGTTTCATGTTCTTCGGTGCAAATATGAACGCAGAAGACTTTATCCGTGTACCAATCAGCGCATACAAGACTGTTGGCACACCTGAAGTAATTCCTGTTCAAGGTACATTACCTGGTATTTGTACAAATGTATACCGTGTTGATGGAACTGATCAGTATATCCTTTCAGGTAATAAGATTGGTGTTACTCTCGTTGATGAATCATTAAACAGCAAGTATGCCGTTTCTAAAGACAACTTACCAGTTGAAGCAACCACCGCACGCGTGTTCACTTTCAACGGTAACCGCTACCTCTTTGTAACCACAGCAGGTTTCGGTGGCGCAAGTAAGGCTGTTCCTGGTATTTACATCTTTAATATCAACAAGGGTGATAATACCGAAGAAGCACTCAAGAACTTCGATGCGGCAGAAGACCATAACCCTGTATTTAAGCACCTTATCGGTGGAGCAAACATCGGTTATTGTGGCGGTTCTTCTAACTTCTACATTGAGAAAGACGCTGCAGGCAAGGATCTAAACTTATGGGTATTTGCTGGCCGTTCAACATCTGGTTTCGCTGTTGTCAAAGTACCTTTGGCAAAAGATGAAGACGATTAAACTATAAAACGTCAAGAGTCTATATACATTTAGAACATTTTGAAGTTTAAACTATAAAAGGTTCAGATTGCGAACATGCAGTCTGAACCTTTTCTTTTTGTCATATATTATAAAGGTAAATAACAAAAGAATGAGCAAGAGTAAAAAGAACCCGTTATTATAAAAATCTTAAGCCATCTAACTTAACATCTAATAAAGATAAACCAAGCTATAATAATATAAAGGCTATATGCTACAGTTCCCCCATCTAAATAACCAAAAACCTTCCCCTTTGCAGTGTGTCATTTAGACACAAAGAACATAATCGAAAACTTACCACATATAAACATAATCTAACACATACTCTTTCCGCGTCAAGCCTTTTATTACATCGAAAGCTTACCACACAAAAATGCAGACCGATACACACAAGACAAAAGAGTAAATCAAGAAAGAAACACAAGATAACACAATAATTTCTGAATACTATAAACAAAAAAAGGCAGCGTTGAGCGCTGCCTTTTCGTACACTATTTAAATAATTAGCCTTTGAATAATTCCTTTATTCCACCGATACTTCCCATCAGGTTGCTGGCCTCAAATGGTAAGAATACAGTCTTCGTTTTATCGCCACTTGAAACATCTGAAAGCATCTGAATATAATTTTTAGCCAACAAATAATTTGCAGGATTGGTCGACTGACCTACCGCTGCTGTAATTTTGTCAATAGCGGCAGCCTCAGCTTCAGCCTTTCTAATGCGAGCCTCAGCCTCACCTTCTGCTATCAAAATTGCTTGTTGCTTTGCAGCTTCAGCCTTGTTTATTTTAGCTTGCTTTTCACCTTCCGACTGTAAAATCTGTGCTTGCTTATTACCTTCCGAAGTAAGAATTGTAGCACGCTTGTCGCGTTCTGCCTGCATCTGCTTCTCCATAGCCTGCAGTACACTTGAAGGTGGAATGATATCTTGCAGCTCTACGCGGTTAACCTTGATACCCCATTTGTTAGTAGCATCGTCCAATACACCACGAAGTTTTGTGTTAATCACATCACGCGACGTAAGAGTCTGGTCTAATTCCATTTCGCCAATGATATTACGTAGCGTTGTTTGCGTCAGTTTCTCAATAGCGTTTGGTAGATTATTAATTTCATAAACCGCTTTAAAAGGGTCAACAATTTGAAAATAAAGCAGAGCATTTATCTGCATCTGAATATTGTCTTTCGTAATTACGTTCTGCTTATCAAAGTCATACACCTGCTCCCTAAGGTCAATAGCGCTACTATAAACATACCTTCCGCGCTCTATTGTAACAATAGATTTAGCGCTGTCAATGAAAGGAATAATAATGTTAATGCCCGGTTCGAGCGTAGCAAAATACTTTCCTAAGCGCTCAATAATGCGTGTTTCACTCTGTGGAATAATCACGATAGCCATCTTGACAAATACTACTGCCAAGACCACTAAACTAATCACAACATATAATACCATGATAATTTGTTTTATTAAAGGTTTAAAAACATTCTAATTTCAATTCAAATACACCCGTTATCCAATCGGTTCCACAGTAACAATAATGCTATCTATGGCTGTAATCCGAACAATAACACCACGTTCTATCGCTGTCCCGTCAGCTGTTACAGCACGCCATTCGTCGCCATCTACCCTCACATAGCCTGGTTTTTCAGCAGAAATCGTTTCAATAACCTTTCCTTGACGCCCCACTAATGCACTTACATTACTTCTGCGTTCTTTCTGAACGGGGTGCAAATATTTAAGGAGAAGCGGACGAATACAGAAAACACTAATGGCCGAAACTAACGAAAACACAAGTACCTGTAGCCATAGAGGTGCGTCTATAAGCGAGAAAACAATCGCTCCCACAGCTCCTATAGCAAAACAAATAAGATAAAAGGTTCCCGAAGATACTTCCAAAATAAGGGCTGCAACGCATACCAGCGTCCACATCAGCCACAAGTTACAGGTTAAGTAATCAATCATTATCTTAAACTTTAAGATTAAAAAATCAAGCATATTACATCTGCATACACACTGTTTGTATACAGTTTTCATGTGGTAAATTTAAGATAAAATAATGACATTACAAAACAAACGAATAAAAAAAGCCCCCCCTTGTCTCAACGACAAGAAGGGGCGGGCATATGGTCTGCCGATTTTAACGGCAGTAGAAGGTTTTAACGCCTTCTTTTTTTCTTATCTTTTGTGTTTGAAACCTTTGCTGGTTTACTTTGATTAATAGCAGAAACAGCCACAGCGTAGTATTTCAACGCTTCTGGCATTTGGCGTTGTAGCGCAGCTATACGCTTTGCATCGCTTGGGTGATCGCTAAATAAATCGTTGGTATTAGCATTACCTTGCGACATACGTTGCCAAAAAGGAATAGCCTCTTGTGGGTTATAGCCTGCCATTGCAGCAAATATAAGTCCCATGTGATCAGCCTCTGTCTCGTTATCTCTGCTATATTTCAAGTTCGCAAAAGAGAATCCTTGATTCGCAATCACTGAAGCAACGTCGCCTACTCCGCTGCCAACCGCCGAGTTTAATACGCTACCAAGTATAGCCGAACCATACTGTTGGCGTATCTTTTTCGACATTTGTTCAGCGCTATGCTTAGCTACAGCATGCGCAATTTCATGACCAAGTACTATTGCCAACGCTGTTTCATTCTGCGTATAAGGCAACAAGCCTTCGTACACAACAATTTTACCACCGGGCATACAGAAAGCATTAGCCGATTTATCTTGCACTAAATTAAATTCCCATTCGAAATTTTTAATCTCATCTGCCGCACCATTCAAGCGCAGATATGATTCTACAGCACTGGCCAAACGGTTACCAACGCGTTTCACCATAGCTGTATTGGTTGCGTCAGATGACTTCTGAGCGCCATTCATAAACTTAGTATATTCTTGCTTACTCAGGCTTAACACTTGCTCATCACTAACAAGTAAGTTATGCTTGCGCCCTGTAATTGGAACGGTTGACGTTGTTCCACAGCCTACCAACATAACTGATGTAATAGCCGTAAGCAATATAAGTTTCAATTTATTCATCTACGTATCCTGTTAATCCCTTTCTTTTTTACCAATCACAAAAATATAAAATAAATCTGTTTTTTTCGATAGTGAAACTATTTTTTTATTATTTTTTAAATAATAAATTTAATAATTCTCTAACCGAAAAGTAAAAATACTTCATAAGTCAAAGCCATATCCCAGTGTCAGCATCACCGTTTGACCACGCGATGCATTATACGGGGACTGCTCTTTATACACATGTGAAACCCCGATATTGTAACGCAAATCTAAAGCTACGTTTCTATACTCGTAACTAATACCCACTGGAATAGACAAACTTACTTTGTTCAGCACTTTGTCAAAAGCTTTCGACACACGAAATTCTGGCTGTAATCCCAACTTAAAATCAATGTTATACTTTGTAGTTGCAACCAGCATCACAGGTACAATCAGGTTATTTTCCTTTATCTTAAAGTCCAATTCTATGTCAGAAGTTTTCTTAAATGCCGTACCCTGTTGGCTATAAAGCAAACCAATACTTCCTGCCAGCGCATTAGAAAACTGATGTTGAGCCTCCGCTCCCACAGTAAAACCTACTTTAAAACGAGCAGGTATTGTACCAGCAACACCATCAAATGTATTAATTCCTGTATAAATTTTATCACCACTAAATTTCGATAAATTAAAACCTACTCGAGGATAAATCGTTGTAGTTCCTGGCTCCTTCCATGCTGATAGTTGCAATACTGGTAACCATAATAGTAACAAAGCAAATAGTTTTCTCATTTTAATATGTATTTTTATTGATAACGTGCTTCAATCCATTATATTGTTTCATGAAACTCAAAAGCCATAAAACCTATTTTTCAGCATTAGCAACTTATCGAAATATAGCTGTACCTATAATGTCCAAAAATAAATTCGGCAGACCATTTGGCCTGCCGAATATGTGCATTAAAGGTTATTTATTGTCAAGTTTATTACAACTCGGGGGTCAGTTTCTCTACCCATGCGTCAATGCGCTCGTCGGTCATATCTGCCTCGTTCGTCTCATCGAGAGCCAAACCTAAGAAGTTTCCATCAATAACCGCGTCCGAATCGTCAAACGTGTAGCCCTCTGTTGGTACAGCACCTATTACTTTTGCGCCTGCTTTTTCAGCTGCATCGTAAATAGCGCGCATGCCACCGCAGAAAGTATCGCTATATCCTGCCGAATCGCCTACACCGAAAATAGCTACTGTTTTGCCATTTAAGTCGGCGCCTTGCAACAAGCTTACACCGTCGTACCAATCGTCCTGAAGCTCACCTGCGCCCCATGTCGATGTACCTAATACAAAGTTTTCATACTCGTTAATTGTGTCAGCAGTAAAGTCAGACACATTAATAGCCTGTGCTCCAAGCTTGTCTGCAATTTTGCCTGCTACCTCTTCTGTCATTCCGGTTGTTGAACCGAACACTACTATAGTTTTTTTCATAGTTGTGAAATTATTGATTAGTGAATTGAACTTGATCAGTTTCCTTACCTTTTATCATCGTGATCACCATCTTAAAACGCTGTGCAGCGTTCACCGAATGGCGCGCACCTGAAGGAATAACAAATGCTTCTCCCGTTTTGATAACGTGCTTTACGCCCTCCACGATAAGCTCCATTTCGCCATCAATAACCTGTACAAGGGCATCGAACGGCGCAAAATGCTCCGACAATCCTTGCCCTGCATCGAACGAAAACAGTGTTACACTGCCTGATACATTGTGAATAAGCTCTTTGCTTACCACTCCACCGTCAACATAATTCACAAGTTCATGCTGCTCAAAAACCTTACCTTTTTCAAACTTTGCCATAAGTCTTTCTGTTTAATTTGTTACAATTGTTTGTTTTATTACATACGTACAATATGTATGCCATGCCCTTTTCGCGCAGGCAGGTGGTAACAAATGTTATCAAACTTTGTCAGGCTGAGCCAAATTGTATGTCGGCGGCATATAACAGAGCCTTTATCATGTCAGAACATGAAGCCGAGAATGATTCATTTTCCATGCCAAAAGTATAAAAAAAAACTGGTATGACAATGGGGAAAACGGTCCCTAAAAAGCAAAATACCTAAACATGATGACCGAATTCGCACAAAAACACAAGCTTATCATCATTGTGTACACCTTATATGATATAAGGAGAAACAAACACTCCTTATTATATCATGCTCCTGTCAAAAAGCACATTTCGTAGTTGTACGTCGAACGGAGTACACATCGTACGGCAGCCGAAGTACGACATGTATCACGTTCGCCGTACAACGCGTATGGCGGCCGCCATACATTCACCATAAGCCTGAAAAGCAAACAGCAATGCAAGCTAAAAGTGTAGCAAACACACCATTATACAAAAGGCTTAGTGCTCAATTGAAAAACACGTATTACTAAAAACAAAACAGACTGGAACAAAAATGTTCAGTCTGTTATATTTATTTGAAGCGTTGAAGCAGTCCGTCGCAACCGTCTTCTATCAGGTCGAGGGCATACTCAAATGCCGCACCTTCTCCGTAATATGGGTCAGGAACAACCGTTTCGTTGGTATGAACATGAAAGAAATCGGCCATCATCATCACCTTTTGCCGATGCTTTTCGTTAGTTGCTAACGACGTAATACGTTTGTAATTTTCATGGTCCATAACAATAATATAATCGAAACGCTGGAAATCTGTCGACGCATCAAACTGGCGTGCACGGTGGTCAACACGGTAGCCTCTGCGGTAACCATGTTCTCTCATGCGCTTATCGGGCAGCTCTCCTACGTGCCAACCTCCAATGCCTGCAGAGTCAATAAAATATCTATCCGTCAATCCCTGCTCATCAATCTTATGTTGCATTACCGCGTGTGCAGCAGGAGAACGACAAATATTGCCTAAACAGATAAAGAGTAAACGTAATTTTTCAGGGCGAACAGTGTCCACCGAATGGTCACAAACCATAGTAACAAACTTATTAGTCATTAGTGAAGCTATTGTCTTGCCTCACTAAAGACGTCATTTACATTTTTAAACGAAGTTATTAATCCGCTGTGTTCAATTCGCTTTTGCGCTGTTCTTCTCTAATTTCTGCAACGATAGCTTTCGCACGTTCTTCGTATTTGCGAAACACTTTTATGGCAAAACCCGGCAACGCACCATAGCCACCGTTCACACCCGTAAGCGTTTCGTCAATAACCATACAAGGTATTTCAATCTCTTCAAGCCTATATTTTATTTCCTCTGCCAATATAGGGTTGTTGCAAATATCAATAAGAACCAAATCTCTTTCTGCCATAACTTTTTATTTTAATGATTATACCGTGTTTACAAAACTACAAAAAGATACTTGAAAACTATCGTAAAAAACTATAAAATACTGTGCGCAGCCTACTTCTGAAGACGCAAACCGCACAGCATGCCGTCCATAGAACCCAAAAGAGAAGAGGCTGTTTTCAACGTAGAATTTCCGCTAAGTGCTCCTAAGGTCTTCATATAGCCCATCAGTTTTGTGGCGTCCATAACGATAAGAAGGTCGTTTCCGTCAACCTGTGTCGTGCCAAGGAACTGCTCAGTTACGCCACCAAACGATAGTTTTACGTTCTTACCGCTTACCGTGTAAGTACCTTTCACCGTCTTTCCAGCCACTGTTTGCGTGAACTTTCCGTCCTTATCGAAGGTCATTTTCATCGAACCCTTCTTAATTCCATACTTATTAAGCTGTGCTTGTAGCTTTTTTTCAATCGCAGCCGATGCCACTTTGCCGCTGGCGCTCTTCAAGAAGTTACTGCTCGTAAACACAATAGCAGGTTCGGTATAGTTCCAATTGCCCACCAAATCTTCGGCTTTTGCAATTTTCTTACTGTCGAAAATGCTTGTCAAAGCTGATGTTATACCATTCGACTTTGCGGAAGAACCGTTCGACGTTCCCGTTTGTCCCGCAACGTTTTTCAATACATTGTCTAACGAAATTTGCGCTTGTACAGGCTGACTTAACATCAAAAAGGCAGCAACAGGGAGCGCTCCTAATATTGTTCTTACTTTCATATCCACTTACAATATAAAAGTTTCGGCTTCATACAGAAGCCGAAACCGTGTTATAATATTAATGTATTATCTTTCTCAAATAAACAGTATGTACCTACTCCTTCGATGTTAACTCATCGAACTTTCGTCATATTATTTCATCTTAAACACCTGCTTGATAGCCTCATCAAAACCAGTTCGAGGCATCGCACCGTTTACACGCTGTGGAGTTCCTTCCTTAGGGACAAACAAAATAGTAGGTATTGATTGCACGCCAAAGAGCGCAGCGAGTTCCTGTTGTTTATCAACGTCAATCTTATATACGTCTATTTTACCTGCGTAATCATTTGCAACCTGCTCAACAATTGGAGCAACTTGCTTACAAGGACCACACCATGTAGCATAAAAATCAATGATAGCAGGGCGGCTTCCTTCAAAAACCCACTCGTTTGGATGCTTATCATAGTTCATCACTTTCTGCTTAAACGTTTCAGCTGTAAGTTCTTCTACATTCATTTTTTTTGTGTTTTGCTGGGTTAATACTTCTTTTTCTGTTCCGTTCTTTGATTGTTGACTGTTGCCCGAACAGCTTGTCAAACCAATAAAACCTATAGCAATGCTAAATAAAAATAGTCTTTTCATTTTCTTCTTCTTTCTTTTAAATTTGTCGCAACCTTGCGATTTAATCCTTTAATTATATTATCTAATACTGGCACTATTGCCATCATACATTCGGGTTTTATACCACAATCATCTATGTCGCCAAGCATATACTGTGGTATTGATGCACATTTCTCACGCAACTCCTTCCCTTTATCCGTCAGAAAAACAATTTGTTTGCGCTTATCATCTGGGCTATTGCGACGCGAAAGCAGGCCACATTTCTCCATGCGCTTGATGAGAGGCGATATCGTATTAATGCCTAACAACAGCTTTTTACCTATATCATTCACAGGCTGCTCATCGTGTTCCCATAGCACCATCAACACTAAATACTGTGTATATGTAATACCAAGCGGCATAAGATAAGGCTCATAGGCTTGCGTTATGAGTCTGCTGGCCGCATAAAGCCTAAAACATAGCTGATTCTGTAGTTGAAGTTGTTCGTATGCCATTTGTCTTTTCTTTTGCTGGCAAAGATAGAGAATCAAAAGAATATCGCAGACGATTAGTTGTGATATTTAAATCTAATTAACTTAATATCGTGCGTGATATATCTTAATTCTGCTTTTACATACAGAAATAAACATTTTTACACATTCATGATGCTGTAAAAAGCATAACACGAATAAGCTTACACGCTACATACTTTACAATATAATGCCTACAACTTTAAGCAGCATGGCTCACTATACAACGACCGCCACACAACGTGTATCACGGCCGTCATACAATGTGTACTACGGTCGTCATACGCGCGTACGACGTCCGTCGTACATTCAACAATATAGCGCAAAACAGTAACCGTTCTGTTGTAAACTCATCATTATAAAAGGCTTAAACAAATACCAATAAACAGAAAAGATAAACATTAGAAACAGAAAACTAAGCAGCTATAAATAGAATAAGCAAATAATATCAACAAAAAAAGATGGAACATTAGACAAGCTAACATTCCATCTTATTATACAATCATCTTTTCTTTTTGTAGAGCCTCTTGTCGGATTCGAACCAACGACCCCGAGATTACAAATCACGTGCTCTGGCCAACTGAGCTAAAGAGGCAGGTGGGCAAGCTGTTCCTATCGCACCGCTACAACCAAGTACCCTTGCTACATTCCTGTCCTGGGGGATTCCCTAGGAGCTGGTCGTAGGAGACTTGCCCATATTTTAAAGAGCGTTTCTCTTTTGCGGATGCAAAGGTAATATATATATTGCAAACCTATGCAACCATTACGTGCAAATCATTAGCATTTAACATAATTTTCGAATAGCCTACTTTTCGTTCTCTATAAAATGTTTAACTTTGCAAAGCATATGAATAACATTACAGCTCTTGTGCAGTTAAAGGCTTTCGCTCGCCAATACGGTGTATTTGTTGCCTTGCTGTGGACCGTTAGTTTTCTGGCCGTTGTTCTTGTTCCCACGTCGCCGTGGGGTAACTTTCTGGCCTTAGCCACTCCTTTTTTTGTAGGCTATTTGCTTGTGCGTTTTCGCAATCATGTACTTGATGGCGTCATGTCGTTTAGGCGTGCATGGGCGCTTGCGCTATACACTTTTTTCTATGCAGCTATGCTTTTTGCCGTCATACAGTATGTTTACCTTCGTTTTTTTGACAATGGAGCGATGAATATGTTGCTTCTGAACGGCATGAAAGCTCTGGAACCTGCCTATCAGGCACAGGGAATGACTGCACAAGAGTTTAAAGCTGCAAGAGATCTCATGCTTGAACTTCCACCTATTGAGAAAGCCTTTCTATTCATGATGCAAAACTTTATAGTTGGTTTTGTCATGAGCTTACCTATAGCTTTTGCATGCCGTAAAGGCAAATAAATTCAGAATAAAATAAACAAAATATGAACATATCGGTTGTTATACCTCTTTATAATGAGGCAGAATCACTGCCCGAACTACATGCATGGATACAGCGTGTGATGAAGGAGAACCAATTTACTTACGAAGTCATATTCATAAATGATGGTTCTACTGACAACTCGTGGAAAGTAATTGAACAACTTGCTGAAAAAGACGAAAACGTAAAAGGCATAAAATTTCGTCGCAATTACGGCAAAAGCCCTGCCCTATACTGTGGTTTCAAGAAGGCAGAAGGCGATGTTGTAATCACGATGGATGCCGACTTGCAGGATTCGCCCGACGAAATTCCTGAGCTTTATCGCATGATTGTTGAGCAGAAATACGACCTTGTTTCAGGCTATAAGCAAAAGAGGTATGACCCGTTATCCAAAACTATTCCTACCAAACTGTTCAATGCAACAGCTCGTAAAATAAGTGGCGTACATAATTTGCACGACTTTAACTGTGGTTTAAAGGCTTATAAACATGATGTTATCAAAAATATCGAAGTGTATGGTGAGATGCATCGATATATTCCTTACCTCGCAAAGAATGCGGGGTTCAACCGCATTGGCGAGAAGGTTGTACAACATCAGGCACGCAAATACGGCAGTTCGAAGTTTGGTATTAACCGTTTCTTCAACGGCTATCTTGACTTGTTAACGCTCTGGTTCCTCAATAACTTCGGAAAAAAACCCATGCACGTGTTTGGCTTAATTGGCAGTGCAATATTCTTTATTGGTTTTATTGCCCTATGCTGGCTATGTGTAGACAAGATTATAAACCTGTGTAACGGGACCTATGGTGACCTTCTTTCAAACCATGCATCGTTTTTTATTGCGCTCACCGCATTGATAGTAGGCTCACAATTCTTCCTTGCCGGTTTTATTGGTGACCTATTAAGTCGACAGAATCCGCAACGCAATGACTATCAAATAGAAGAAACGCTTAACTAAGTAGAATGAAAAATAAACGCCTATCATCGCTACAAAAACTGTTCGTAGCACTTGTTGTTACTGTGTTTATAGTTGCTTGTTCATCGGTTGACTGCCCTTTGAATAATACCGTATATGCCAATTACCAGCTTGTAGGGCCTGTTACCAAACTCAACGACACGCTAACCATATCCGTAGCACGTCAAGGGAAGGATGATTCGATTGTGCTAAACAAAGACTATAATGTTGAAAGCTTTTCACTCCCTGTAAGCTTTTCACAAGACGAAGACGTGCTATACTTCTATACTGGACTTCACAAAGACACAGTATGGATGCAGAAAACAAATCGTCCTCATTTTGAATCGACTGACTGTGGGCTGAATTTCTTCCACACCATTACAGGCATACGTTACACACGTCATGCCATTGACTCAATTGCTATCAACCATAAGGAAATTGACTATGATGCGTCACGCAAGCATTTCAACATCTTCTTTAAAGAGAATCGCCTTTAGTTTGATTCTGCTTGTAGGCACATTAGCTATGCAGGCACAGACGAGCAGACCTCGCCTTACAAAGGCTGAGCAGGAACGCCTACGCATGAAACAAATTGACGACTCAATACCTTTGTTTCGTGGTGTACAAGCAGGTGTCGACGCTGTAGGCCTAATTCAAATGGGAGTTTCGAGCTATGGTCAGATTGAAGGCTTGCTAAGAGTAAACTTAAAAGACAAGTATTTCCCTGTAATTGAGGCTGGCTGGGGTCGAGCTAATGAAAGAAACGAAGTTACAGAAACCTCATTTAAAACATCAGCACCATACGGAAAGATTGGTATCGACTTCAATATGATGAGGAATAAACACGATATTTATCGTCTGTATATAGGTGCAAGATATGCGCTTACCTATTATAAATTTGATGTTGAACACCCTGATGTCGTTGACCCTATATGGGGCGGACTAATTCCTTTCAAACATCACAACATCAGTGCACATTATCATTGGTTAGAGGCTGTGGCAGGAATTGACGCTAAAATAATAGGTCCGCTTCGCTTAGGATGGACGGTAAGATACAAAAGACGCATTGTACATAATGACGGAGAATTAGGTAGCACATGGTATGTTCCGGGCTACGGACGACAAGGTTCTTCACGTCTTGGTGGAACTTTCAATATTATTTTTGAACTATGAACACCCTAAATTCCACTCCCCAAACAGCAGCATCAAAACGCCGTAATTTGCTATGGCAAATTCCATTGTTGATATTATTAGTTGTCGGTACTGTTATTGTGATAGCCCAACAACACAATACTCCCTATCAAAATAACACGGGATTCATCTTCGGAACAACGTACAATATTACCTATCAAAGCGATATTGACCTTCAAAAAGATATTGAAGCGGAGATGAATAAGGTAAATGTGTCGTTGTCAACTTTTGAGCCTCAGAGCATTATTTCGAAAGTAAACCAAAATCGCGATGTACGTTTAGACAACATGTTTATAGAAGTGTTTACACTTGCTGAGCAAATATCGCGAGAAACAGATGGGGCTTTTGATATTACGGTTGCACCGCTTGTTAACGAATGGGGGTTCGGTTTCAAGAGTGGTGTAGCTCCTAACAAGCATGTCATTGACTCGCTTAAACAGCTAACTGGTTACCAAAAGGTGAAGCTTGCAGGCGGCCGTGTGGTAAAGACTGACCCACGAATCATGCTTGATTGTTCAGCTATTGCAAAAGGATATGGCTCTGATGTGGTAGCAAAATTTCTTAAAAGTAAAGGCATTGACAACTTTATGGTTGAGATTGGTGGGGAGATTGTAACCAGCGGTATTAGCCCAGAGCGAGTGCCTTGGCGCATAGGCGTAACGAAACCAGAAGATGATTCGCTTCAGCAACAGCAAGCTTTACAAACGGTCCTCAATGTTACCGACAAAGCAATGGCCACAAGCGGCAACTACCGCAACTTCTATTATAAAGGCGGTAAGAAATATGCGCATACCATTGATCCCAAGACTGGTTATCCCGTTCAACACAATATACTATCGGCAACCGTAATAGCCAACAGCTGTGCAGAGGCAGACGCCTATGCCACAGCGTTTATGGTAATGGGACTTGACAAGGCAAAAACGGTACTTGAAAAGCATCCTGAGCTATTGGCATATCTTATTTATGCTGATCAAAAAGGAAAAAATAAGGTGTGGTTCTCACCTTCGATGAAAGGAAAAATTCTAAAATAAAGACCATGGAACGGTTCGGACTGTACGACAAGCTTACCAGCATTCCCCTATTTATGGGCATGAGCAGACACGAACTGGAGCAGATTATTAGCAAGACTAAATTCAACTTCAGAAAAGTTGCCGAAGGAGAGATTGTGGTTCGGCAAGGTAACAAATGTGGATTTTTGGCCATGCTAATTGATGGTACTGTAGAAACCATTGCGTCAGCTGACGATTATGCGTATGAGGTTCATGAGTTTTTATCTGGTCCTATGGTCCTACAGTTTGACGGAATATTTGGTCGCATGCAATTGTTTACACGAACATACAAAGCAGCTTCACCCTGTAACTTTATTATTCTTGATAAGAATGAGGTTCTGAATTTAGCATCGAATTCTTTTATTTTCAGACTAAATCTTCTTAGTCTTATCTCTACTGCTCTGCAAAAAAAAGCGCATGAACCATGGCAAACTATGCCTAAAGAATTGTCGCAAGATATTATTCAGTTTATGACCATGCGCTGTACCTACCCTGCTGGCAAAAAAATATTCAAGATAAAGATGCAGTATTTAGCGACCAAACTACACACCAGTCGTTTAGCTATTTCAAGGGAACTGAATAAACTGCAAAAAAACGGACTAATCACTCTTA
Source organism: Prevotella sp. (assembly GCA_013333285.2). Lineage (GTDB taxonomy): Bacteria > Bacteroidota > Bacteroidia > Bacteroidales > Bacteroidaceae > Prevotella. The sequence goes on along the minus strand of JABCPF020000005.1, from coordinate 25,813 downwards.
GTCGAGGACAAATCATCATTGACGCACTCGAAAGACTAATAGCCACTACACGATAAGTTAAATTTTACTTATTCGCCAAAACGTATTCAATCTTTTTGCTATCTTTGCATAAACATATAGAGAAAGCATAAGCATGAATATATCCCAAGAAAGAAAGAACCCTTTCATGGAACCTTACGGTACACTTCATGATACCGTCCCTTTTAATAAGATAAACTTTGAGGATTATGAAGAAGCCTTCATGGAAGGCATGCGTCGCGACAATGAGGCGATAGACAAAATTATCAATAATCCAGAAGAACCCACGTTTGATAATACCATTGCTGTAGAAGATAACTCAAAAGGAGAACATTATTATGATCTTCTTGATAGAGTGTCGAACGTTTTCTCCTGCCTCATGAGCGCGGAGACTAACGAGCGCATGGAGGAACTCGCACAAAAGTTAAGTCCGATACTTACCAAGCATGAGAACGACATTGTATTGAATCCTAAACTCTTCACAAGGGTAAAAGCAGTGTACGAAAATCACCGTGAACTAACACCTGAAGAGCAGATGTTGCTTGACAAAGAATATGATGCTTTTGTTCGTAGAGGTGCCCTTTTAGACGAAAAAGGTAAAGACCAACTGCGAAAACTGACAGAAGAGGCCAGTATGTTGTCGTTGCAGTTCTCGCAAAATCTATTAAAAGAGAATAAGGCTTTTACATTACATATAACTGACAAGGAACAACTTTGTGGACTTCCTGAGACAGCCGTAGAAGCCGCTGCGCAAACAGCGAAAGATAAAAAGCTTGAAGGGTGGGTCTTTACACTTGATTTCCCCAGCTACTCTCCATTTATGACATACTCTACTCAACGCGATTTGAGAGAGAAAATGTATATGGCTCGGAATACCGAATGTATACATGATAATGACCAAAACAATCTTGAGATATGTAAACGGCTCATTAATATAAGGCGAGAAATTGCTCAATTATTAGGCTTTAACACTTATGCCGAATATGTTTTAAAACATAGAATGGCAAGTACCACAACCAATGTTTATAAGCTTCTTGACGATTTAATAGATGCATATAAACCTACAGCCATTGAAGAAGTTAAAGCTATTGAGGAGAAGGCTAAGTCTATGGAAGGACCTGAATTTAAAGTTCAGCCATGGGATTCTGCTTTTTATTCGCATAAATTACAGATGGAAAGGTATAACCTTGATGCTGAAATGTTACGTCCTTACTTCCAGCTTGACAAGGTGATACAAGGTGTTTTTGGCCTGGCAACAAGGCTATACGGTATTACATTTAAAGAGAATAAAAACATTCCTGTGTACCATTCTGACGTGAAAGCTTACGAAGTATTTGACAAAGATGGTAGCTATCTGGCTGTTTTCTATGCCGATTTCTATCCACGAGAAGGTAAGCAAGGCGGTGCGTGGATGACAGAATTCCAAGGTCAATATATCAATAAAAAAGGTCAGAATATTCGTCCTCACGTTAGTGTTGTGATGAATTTCACAAAGCCTACAGAACAAAAGCCTGCATTATTAACATTAGGAGAAGTTGAGACTTTTCTGCATGAATTTGGGCATTCGCTACATGGCATGTTAGCAAATAGTAGATTTGAGAGCCTTTCTGGCACAAATGTGTGGTGGGACTTTGTAGAAATGCCCTCGCAATTCATGGAGAATTACGCTATAGAAAAAGACTTTCTGCGCACCTTTGCCACGCATTACGAAACAGGAGAACCCCTACCTGATGAATTAATTGAGCGTATTGTCAAGAGCCGTAATTTTAATGTTGCAAGCGCATGTTTGCGTCAAGTAAGTTTCGGATTGCTTGACATGGCATACTATACACAAACAAAGGAGTTTACAGAAGATATTATTCCCTTTGAGAAAAAAGCATGGACAAAGGCTATAATCACTGAACAGCTACCTAATACATGTATGACTGTACAGTTCTCTCACATTATGGCGGGAGGCTATGCTGCAGGCTATTACAGCTATAAATGGGCAGAAGTACTTGATGCTGACGCTTTCAGCATGTTTAAAAAGAATGGTATTTTTGACCCCCAAACAGCACAATCACTTCGCGACAATATTCTTTCGCGCGGTGGAACAGAGCACCCTATGACGCTTTATAAACGCTTCCGCGGTCAGGAACCAACAATAGACGCTTTATTAGAAAGAAATGGAATCAGAAGATAAACTTAAGAAACTTGACGAGCGTTATCTGCGCATGGCCCTTATTTGGGCAGAAAACTCGTATTGTCAACGTCGCAAAGTGGGTGCTCTTGTTGTTAAAGACAAGATGATTATAAGCGATGGGTTCAACGGAACACCCAGTGGTTTTGAGAACGTTTGCGAAGATGAGAATCAAGTTACGCGCCCTTACGTGTTACATGCTGAAGCAAATGCAATTACGAAATTAGCGCGTTCGCATAACAATAGCGACGAGGCTACGCTGTATGTTACGGCTTCTCCCTGCATAGAATGTGCAAAATTGATTATACAATCGGGTATTAAACGCGTTGTATATGGAGAGAAATACCGACTCGATGATGGCATACAGCTTCTTGAGCGTGCTGGAATAGAAGTTGAATTTCTTAATATGAATGAGATCATTTTGAAGGAAAACAATTGAAAAAAGAGAATAAGAGTTTGAGAATTGACGTTAGTATAGATTAAGGTAAAGATGAAAAACGATAATAAAAACAGGTATATGCCCTTGCTGATGGCGCTATGTATGGTTATCGGCATTGTGATTGGCTCTTTTTATGCCAATCATTTCTCTGGCAATCGACTTACTGTCATCAACAACGGAAGCAACAGATTGAACAACCTGTTGAGAATCATCGACGACCAATATGTGGATAAAGTTGACATCGATTCACTTGTAGACAAGGCTATTCCTCAAATATTGTCTGACCTTGATCCTCACTCTGTGTATATCAGTGCAAAAGATGTACAGGCAGCAAACGACGATTTGAAAGGTTCTTTCTCAGGTGTTGGTATTGAATTTACAATTCGACAGGATACCGTTCGTGTTCAAAACGTAATCAAAAATGGACCAGCAGAAAAGGCTGGCTTGCTTGCAGGCGATAAAATTATAAGCGTTGATGGTCAGAAGTTTGTTGGCAAAACAGTTACTACTGACGAAGCAATGCGTCGTTTAAAAGGACCGCAAGGGTCTAAGGTTAAAATTGGAGTATTGAGATATGGACACAAAAAGCCTCTTGCATATACGGTTACACGTGGTGAAATTCCTACAAAAACGGTAACAGCTTCGTACATGCTTGACTCTACTACTGGCTATATTAAGATTAAGAATTTTGGTGAAAAAACCTATCCTGAGGTTCTTATCGCTTTAGCAAATCTACAGCAACAAGGATTCAGTAACCTGATTATTGACCTTCGTGACAACCCAGGCGGACTACTACAAAGTGCTGTTCAGATTGCGAATGAGTTCTTGCCTGCTAAAAAACTTATCGTTTACACAAAAGGTCGTCGCTCTCCACGTCAAGATCATCTTTCTGATGGACATGGTGCTTATCAAACTATGCCACTTGTTGTATTAATTAATGAAGGAACTGCATCGGCAGCAGAAATTTTCTCTGGCGCAATGCAAGATAATGATAGAGCCACTATTATAGGACGCAGATCGTTTGGGAAAGGACTTGTTCAGCAACAAATTCCATTCCCCGATGGCAGTATGATTCGACTAACTATTGCAAGATATTATACCCCTTCAGGCCGTTGCATACAGAAACCATATACAGATGGTGAGGACCCAGAATACGCACAAGACCTTGTTTCTCGCTTTAGACATGGAGAATACTTCTCACAAGATAGCATCAAACATAAAGGACCTCAATACCATACCAGTATAGGCCGAGTGGTTTATGGTGGCGGAGGTATAACGCCTGATATCTTTATTCCAGAAGATACCACCAACATGACCTCATATTATAAAGAAGCTGTCATGAATGGTCTTATCTTACAGTTCGCCTTTACTTATACGGACAATAACCGTCAAAAAATGAAAGAATTCAAGAAAATGCTTGAATTGGCTAATTATTTGAAAAGACAAAACACTGTTGAACAGTTTGTTGTCTATGCTGATAAGCGTGGATTACAACGTCGCAACCTACTTATTAAAAAGAGCCACTCGCTACTTGAGCAGTTCATAAACGCGCGAATCATCTATAATATGCTTGACGAACAAGCACTTAATGAGTATATTAACCTTGATGATGCGGCTATTCGCAAAGCATTAAGTGTATTTCGCAACAACAGTTCATTCCCAAAGAAGCCCAATTCTACAATGAACAAGGCTTCAACCAACAAAGTACAAGTGCGTCAACAATAACAAGTTGCCACTTCGATAAAACTATATAAACGCCCCCTTTATAAACCCCACACTGATACAATACCAACAATAAACTGTTGCATATTTGAAATATCAGTGTGGGGTTTCATCTTTCACATTATGAAAAACCTAAATGGACAAAAAAGAGAACTGAGAAAAGAGATTCGGTTACGCAAAAAAATGTTCTCAAAAGAAGAACTTAATCATCGCTCCGAATCAATAACCACACGAGTTCTCAATCATGAGATGGTAAAGAAAGCCAATACCGTTTTTCTTTACTATTCGATGCCAGACGAAGTCGATACTCATAAACTTGTTAAGCGGTTACACGCTCAAGGCAAAATAGTTCTTCTACCTAAGGTTATAGATGAAAGCCATTTAGAACTTATCCCTTTCAACGGAGAGGATAAGTTGATTGAATCAGGCCCCTACAAGATACTTGAACCTGTTGGTAAGTCATTTAAAAATTATGACACTATTGACATTGCAATTGTACCTGGAGTAGCTTTTGACAAACAAGGGAATCGACTTGGACATGGAAAGGCATATTATGATAGGGAGTTAAAACTCATGCCCAAGGCTTATAAAATAGGTATATGTTTTGCATTCCAAATACTGGAAAATATACCTATTGATGTTCATGACATACCCATGAACTGTATACTTCACGACGAAATTTAATTATTAGAATACTCTCACATCGCTTATAACCGAAGAGCCTACTACTTCATTCAGTCGACGAGTAAGTTGTTGACGCATCATGCTTAGGTCCTGACGTAAGGCAGGATTCGTAATTTTAACGAACAAAATCTGATTTTTTATAAACTTCTCCTGTGTGTAACGAGCCACCATTGGGCCTGCCACACTATCCCAAGCATCTATCAATCGTTTCTGTTGTAAAGGAGTTTCGAGGCCCTCTTTACGCAAAAACTGTTGCAGAATATCATTAATTGACTTTACCTCACGCTTGAACATAAACTCTTATTTTTACATTTCCACAGATATACGAGGTGTTATTACACCATCGTTTACATCAAATAAGCGATAGTCCTTATTACTATGTTGCAATATCTGATCAAGGTGATCACGATTGGTATCAGTAATAAATATTTGACCAAAACGATCACCTGAAACCAACTTTACAATTTGCTCCACCCTATTTGCATCTAATTTATCGAAAATATCATCAAGCAAAAGTAATGGAGTTGTGTTAGAAGAAGTTTTCCGCAACAAGTCAAACTGTGCAAGTTTCAAAGCTAAAACCAGCGTCTTTGTTTGCCCTTGACTTCCCTCGCGCTTCATAGGGAAGCCTTCAATTAACATTTCTAGATCATCGCGATGAACACCATGAAGACTATATCCCACCGCACGGTCCTTAAAACGATCACGTTTTATAACCTCCAAAAGCGAGCCACGCTGACAGTGAGATATATAATTGAGTGACACTTTCTCGTGTCCTCCCGATATGATTTCATAAATGTGCTGGAATACTGGAATAATTTCTTTTACAAAATCATTTCGTTTTCGAAACACCTCTTCACCAGCATCAGCCATTTCCTGCTCCCATAAATCAAGTAGCGTAGCATCTGGTTCCTGCTCCATTTTCAACAGAGCATTTCGCTGTTGTAAAGCTTTATTATAACGTCCTAAAGCATCAAGATACTGCCTATCATACTGCGAGATAACCACATCCATTAATCGACGTCGTTCATCGCCACCACCATCTACAAGCCTGTTGTCTGAGGGCGATATAAAAATTAGCGGTATCAAACCGATGTGATTGGAAAATTTCTTATACTCTTTGCCATTACGCTTGAAATGTTTATGCTTGCCACGTTTCATACCCGCATAAATATTCTCCTCGTCTTGTGCATCAGTCACAAAATTTCCCTCTATAAAAAAGAAGTCCTGATCGTGATTAATTACTTGGCTATCAATATTTGTGAAGCTACTATGACAAAACGATAAATAGTAAATGGTATCTAAAACGTTCGTCTTTCCTACTCCATTACTGCCAATAAAACAATTTATTTTATTTGAGAAATCGAGCGAAGCCGAACGAATATTCTTATAATTGATGATGGAAATCTTCTTGAGTATCATTTCGTGCAAAGTTACTTGTTTTAATGATGAAAAAAGAAAAAAGCAAGTAATTAATTTCTATATATAGAATAAAATTACTACTTTTGCGACCATCTATACGAAAATAATAAAAACATCAAATTATAATGGCAAACAAAAACGAAAAGACAACCTTTAACGACGCTTTACAGTCAGAGTCTTTCATCGAAAAAAACAAGAAAACAATTTCCGCAATTGTACTTGCAGTTATCATTATTGTAGCAGGCTTTTTCTGCTATAAAGAGTTTATTAGTGGCCCTCGTCAGCAAACAGCTAGCACAGCCCTTGCACGTGGTCAGGAGTATTTCCAGGCTGAACAGTTTGATAAAGCTCTCAATGGTGACGGCGCAGGCTATGCTGGTTTTGTTAAAATTGCAAGTGATTATGGTAGCACCGATGCTGGCAATTTAGCTAATCTTTATGCTGGTCTTTGTTATGCCAACCTCGGAAAATGGCAAGATGCTGTCAACTATCTTGAAGATTTCTCTTCTAAGAACGATGCACTTGTAAGCCCCGCAGCTACAGCAGCTCTTGGCAATGCGTATGCACACGTTGGTCAAATTGACAAAGCCATCAGCAAATTAAAGGATGCTGCTAGCAAGGCTGACGCTAAAGCTAAAGACGGTGCAAGTAATAGCCTGTCACCAACCTTCTTACTTCAAGCAGGAGAATTGCTTGAAAGCCAGAACAAGCAGGACGAAGCCCTGAAAATTTATCAGGACATTAAGAAAAAGTATATTAACTCTGCGCTTGTTCAAAGTGGCGATATTGATAAATACATTGAACGTGTAACCAAATAAAAACATGGCTACAGCTCTTCATCATCTTTCTGATTACGATCCCGCTAACGTTCCTGACGCAAGCAATATGTGCTTTGGAATCGTTGTCTCTGAATGGAATTCAGAGATCACTGATGCACTATTGAAAGGCGCAGTTGACACATTAGAGAAGCACGGAACGCTGCCAGAGAATATTCATATTAGGCGTGTGCCTGGTAGCTTTGAGCTTATTTATGGTGCGCAACAAATGTGTAAGAACGACGGTTTCGACGCTGTTATTATCTTAGGAAGCGTAATTCGCGGAGAGACACCACACTTTGACTACATTTGTCAAGGTGTAACTTACGGCATCTCACATCTAAATGTTGTTCAAAACATTCCCGTAATATACGGTCTTCTCACAACCGACACCCTTGAACAAGCCAAGAACCGTTGTGGCGGCAGCTTTGGAAACAAAGGTGACGAATGTGCAATTGATGCTATTAAAATGGCTAAATTCTAAAGCTTATGATGCTATACGATCTTCTTCAGGCATACGAGTTTGATGAGATTATGCCTATTATCACTGATATGTTCCCTGGAACTGGCAAATATGAAAAGCCTCTTCGTCAAGCTTGGAACATATTATTGGACATGAATCCTGTACTCTCTAAGAAAAATATACGATATAAAGTGATGCAAGGTTCGCGCGCAGACGAGTCGTATATGGGTGCTGAGGACAAAGATTTTGATTCACCTTGGGAAGTAATTATTGGTAAAAATGTTTCCCGCGAGAAAGGTGTCGACCTCTCTGATGCCGAGCTTCTTGCAAACTGCTTGGTGAATATCTGTTTCATTGGGCATCATCCCAAAGAGTTTGATAAGGCTTATGCTGAACTCACAAGACCTGAAAGGGTTTGAAAAACTTACATATCCATGTGCAAACATGAAAATAATAAACGAAGAAACCTCATCTACAAATAAATGTAGAAGAGTTTTTTTTGCTATATTTTTATTTGTTTTGTATCATTCTATCTTTTGTTAGATACTTGAAAAGATATTCATAAACGTTATTCCTGAAAGAAATATGGTTACTTATTTGCTTCGTCATCATGATAGATATCAGCTAAAAACTTATTATATTCCTACCTTATAATAGAATATAACAGCGCACAATTCAACAAGAATACAAACTATATCATCTCTCAAAACCACATGAACAGCTTTATCAAACCAATTTGTTTTTGCAGCTTGCTCGTCCTTTTATTCATATTCTGCACACCTTCTCACGCACAGCAATGGGACGATAAGATTCTTATTTCAGAATGTAACGAGCTGTATACGTTGTTATTTAACAACGAAAGTCCAATAGTAAAGAACACAAAAAAGATAGTCTACGAATCGAATTCCACCTCTATTGTATACCCCGAAACAGCTGTATTCTATGGGGAATTCATCTCATTAGACGATGTTTCTGGCCGTGGAGAGAAGTTCTACAAGAACATAACACCCGAGAATGTATTTTATGACGACACCAAAGCATGCATTATTAAAGGATACATTAATAAAAGAGGTAAAACCTGTAATGCTTCTTTTGAACGCACTTTTAAGGATATAAAATACTTTACACGTGTGTATTTGCTTGAAGATTACTTCATTAAAAACAAAACTATCACCATTACTATACCCAGCAAACTATCGGGATACAAAATAAAGGAAATGAATTTCGATGGCTTTGGTATCAAAACTGAACACAAAACCACAGCGGAAGGCGAAGTTTATAGCTACACGTTAGTTAACGCAAACCGCATGAAGGACGACAAGCAAATGCCGCCAATATCGAATATTTACCCTTATCTGCTCATTACTGGCTCATTTCAAGACGTTAACGCGCTATATGCTTGGTCGAAGGATATGGCAAACGTCGACTGTACAATACCTAACATAAAGGCTCTGTTACAAGAAATAAACCAAAATAGTAAGACTGAAGAAGACCGTATCAAAAACACTTATCACTGGATTCAGGAGCATATTAGATATGTCGCTTTCGAAGCAGGTATTTCAGGACATCGCCCTGATACTCCGAAGGAAGTGTTGCGTAAGCGCTATGGCGACTGCAAAGGCATGGCATTGTTATTAACTACACTGCTTAAGGAGCAAGGCTTTGATGCTCGACTCACCGACATTGGCACTGACGAAATAAACTTTAAAATGAGTGACGTTCCTACATTAGCCAGCGCCAACCACGTTATATGCACACTGTTTTACAAAGGTAAAACATATTATATTGATGCCACTTGCAAGCGCATACCATACACATATACCCCACAAGCCATACAAGGTTCGCAAGCCATGGTATTTGATGGCGATAAGCCATTATTACAGACAGTCCCCACTCAAAAGTCGGATATGTCTATCGACAGCTTAACATACCAGTATCGTTTACAGGACAATGCACTTATTGGAAAAGCCACATACCATCTTCGTGGCGATATGAAGGAATGGTTTATGAGTGTTGCTGACGATGCCGGAAACAAGAATAGGGACGACCTGTTGGCCAACAACCTCAATTCAGATTCGCACAGCATGACAGTAACCAATGCAAAATGGGTGAACCAAGATGCACGAAAAGAATGGGCACAATTTGAGGGAGACGTTGTCAACAAGGCGGCAGTACAACAAATGGATAACGAAATTTATATTGAGTTAAATCCACATAACAACCTCTTTTCAGGAAGAATAGATACCACTGCACGCGTAAACGATTTCTATTTCCCCGTACGTTGCAATGTGGTTCGTCAAGCTTCACTCACTATTCCTGCAGGTTACAAGGTAGAACACCTGCCATCTTCGGCAACCTTCACAACACCAGAGGGAACTCTTACCTGCCGATTTAGCAAACAAGGAAACACTATTATCTTCTATCAAAAGATGCAAATCAACCATCGCCGTATTCCTTTGGCTAATATTCCCGAATGGAATCAGGCTATAAGTAAATGGAAAGATGCGTGCAACGAGCAGGTAGTGCTCAAGAAATAAGTAACCCTTTTCTATAATTTGTAAACATATACACTTGAAAAAAAGATAACAATCAAACCCCATTGATTTATGAAAAAACTACTGATTATGCTCATTTCGTCCATCGTTGCTCTGCCAATGATGGCCTTTGACAAAAACGATTATCTAAAGTTTGTCAAAGAAGTAAAACAAGAAGTTTGGGCAAAGAACCTCCCACAATTCAATAATCGTGAAGTTCCTGCTCAATACAAAAACGAGTCGGCCATTGTACTGGCTCGCTATGAAGAGTTAACTGTTGATCAGAGCAAGAAGTTTAACTTCTACTATGTCACCAGTCTCAAGCAGAACACAAGCATACATCTCAAGCGCTACCTGATTAAAATAAACGATAAAGCCGCTTTAGAGAAGTATTCTACTTTCGATTTTCGAACCTACGATCGCTCGTTTAACGATGCTCTTTTGCGTGAAGATCACCGTACCGTATTGGGCGTAAAGGTTATAAAACCAAACGGAACGGTAAAGGAAGTAAGCAACGACGAGTACCAAGAAGCTAATGAAGGTAAGAAGGATCAAGAAAAACGTGCTAAGCTTGCCGTACCTGATCTGCAAGTCGGAGACCTTATTGATTACTTTGTTTACGATTTTGCCAAGATAAAAGAAGAAAACGCTGACCCAGTCATATTTATATTTGGGGCTGATTATCCTATTCTTGATTATCAAATTCATTGTACTATTGACAAACGTTTGTGTACACAATATCGTACCATGAACGGCGCACCCGACTTTACAGCAGGACAGAAAGATGACAACATTACGCTTGATGCACATGTAAAAGACATCAATAAAACGTTGCCCGACTACGCATACAATGCTATTTCACAGGCTCCTTACATTATGCTTTATACATCGGCTGATGTTGCTTTGGCCTATACACCTAAGAGCACTAAGAACAAAGGCCTACACGCTAACCCAGATGCCAGCATAATTCAGGAAGATGCCTGGGCACTTTGGGCGGAGAATAATACTAAGTGGATTCCTGGAAAAATACTTGGTAAGGTTGTTAAGGCTGCGAAAACATTAGGTAGCGATGAGGAGAAAGCTGACTATGTTTACAACTATATGGTTATGAACACGCTCATTTTTAAACGTCCTTACGAAGACGCATATACCTTCTCTACTCTCTTTACCAGCATGCTCGACCGCCTAAAAGTATCCTATACACGCGGCCTTACCACAAACAGCTATCTCGAACCTTTTGATAAGCTCATAAATTACAGCGATGCAACCCGATTTATTATGCTTAAAAACGGTAAGTGTTACTTTCCGTTAGGCTTTGCAGTTAGTGCAAACATCATTCCCTCACCATATCAAAATCGTGACGCAGTAAGTACCAACCATCGTAAAAAATTCCAGAAAGGCCCATTCAATGCGTTTAAAATAGCAAGCAGTAACGCATCTGATAACGCAGAGAACGTTACAATTAACGCATCTATTGACGGAACCATGATCAACATCGTACGACAGAACGTAGTTACAGGATGCGAAAAGGAAGGCGTAATTTCAGATTTAACTACCGCTGAAGAACTTACTAAAGCATGGGGAGCTGCATACGACATTAAAACCTTTGCTGACCTGTTTGCATTCAAGAAAGGCGAAGCAGAAGCAAAGGCTGCAGAACGAGCCGAATACGATAAGAAAAATGTAGCTGAGACTTTTGCTGAGGAAATTAAGGGATATCACGCTAAAACACCTGTCAAAATAAACCAAACGAAAGTAACAAGCTTTGGTGAAAACAACACGCCTTTCACCTATACTACCGACTATCAAATTGATGGCCTTGTTAAGAAAGCTGGTAAAAACCTTGTCGTTTCGGTAGGTCAGCTCGTTGGACCACAAAAACACATCGAGGGCAAAGAACGCGAACGCGATGCGGATATTGTATACAACTATCCCAGCACTTATACCGTCACACTTACTCTTGATATTCCACAGGGTTATAGCGTAGCAGCAGAGAGCCTTCAAAAGCTTACAAACCATGTTGATAACGAGGCTGTAGGCTTTGAAAGTAAGGCTGAAACAAGCGATGGCAAGCTGGTTATTAACTTCCAAAAGACATATAAACAACAGCAAATACCTGCAGCAAACTGGAGCCAGGTGCTCAATATGCTTGACCGTGCATACGACTTTACAAGTCAGCAGGTGGTATTAAAGAAGATGTAGAAACTCGCAAAGGTGTATACAACCTCTACGTTGGTACACACCTATACCCTATTACAGATATATCTTTACGCCCTTTCGTCAACACATATTTGACGAAAGGGCGTATTCGTTACAACCTTTTGTTCATCGTTCGACGGCCGCCGCACACACGTACCACGGCCGTAGTACACGTTATACCACGGTCGTCACACAATGCGTATCACGGCCGCCAAACACTGAACAGAACCCTGTAATGAAATAACACTCACATCGAAATGTGAGTAACAGATTGACGAAGAGGAGTTTTACGGCTTCCAATATCGAATAGGAAACCGCTCAATAACTAAAAATATTCAAACAAATAACTTGATGGAAGTTACGAGTAATGGTATATAAACCCTTCTGAACTATTTTACAGAATTGTCTTTTAAATACAAAAGCCTTCCCTATAATGTTCAAGACATAGGGAAGGCTTATCCTTAATTTTTCATTTATTTCTCGTGCCAACCAGCATTTTGTTCAATGCCTTGGAAACGGACTTCGTCCCATGGAATAGGATAATAATACTGATTATCACGGAAGGCACGCTCGGCAGCTTGGTTGTCCATATCTGCCGTCGTATAAGTTTTGGTTCCGCCTGTTTGATATACAATTTTCATAAAACGTAAAGGATTAGTTGAACCATTCAGCTTTTGAACGGCCGTTCCTAAACGTATTTCGTCCCAATACGTGGTTTCTTCAAAAGCCATTTCAACACGACGTTCGTTCAGAATATCATTTAACGTAATGCTGGTAAGAGGGTGCATCTTAACACGTTGGCGCACAAGGTTCACCTTCTGCAACGCAGTACTTACATCGCCCGTTCTGAAAGCAGCTTCAGCATAGTCAAGAAGCAGCTCGGCATATCGCCAAATGGGATAGTTCTGATTGCTACCTTCTTTCTCTTTGTAAGGGTATGTGATCTTTGGATCAAGAAATTTACGCATGTAGTATCCTGTACGACTGTAGCCATTATTGCGCCCTGTGCCATACTTTGTTATGCCACTTTGTGCCACCTCTTTTCCACTAGCGTCAATCACATAATGCATTTCCATTACACTATCACGGAATATTGTACCATCGTAAAGTACATTAGCATAGAAACGATAGTCGCGATAGCTATACGGATTCTGCGGATCATAGGTTCTGCCATCGCGCATTCCATACTCGTCTACGTGGTTTTGCGTGGGGCAATAAGCGCATTGTGTACCTGTAAGAGCAGGCGGCATAGCTATCTGATCAAGCGTATGGGCTCCCTCGCTTGTTAGTTTTGATTCGCCGTGCTGATATTCTAATATGCTCTCATCATTATTATGTTGTAAGAAGAGATCGTGATAACTCTTTGCTATTGCCGATTCTGTGGTTCCGCTTACTGGCATAAGTTTATACTGGTTAAGGTCGTCAATAGCCTTGTAGGTTTCAATAGCCTTCTGCATAAACTCTTGACTTCTGTCAGTAGTAAAGCCATAAAGTTCTGACGATTTATTTTGAAACTGCGGACTTCCAACCCAGAAATAGGTCTTTGCCTTAAGCATAAGAGCTGCCCCTTTCGTAATACGGCCAACGTTACGATTATCGTTTTTAAGCGCTAATGCTTCTACTGCCAAGTCGGCTTCACGGGTTATAAACTTTACCATTTCATCGTAAGAAGCGCGTGGAAAGCGTTCAGAGCTATGCAGAGGGTCGTAGTTATGATCAATAAGAAGCACGCCTCCGTACCGCTGCATCAGCATATAATAATAATAAGCACGGAAGAAGTGGGCTTCGCCCAAAACACGTTGCTTGTTGTTACTCGGCAATTTGTCGGCATTTTCTAATATGCGATTGATGTTCTGAATTTGAATATAATAGGCCTTCCAACGATTGCGAGCTAAAAGAAGAATGGTGCTTTCCTTTGATGCGATTTCTTCTCCCACACCAGAGTTTACCCAGTTTGATACACCATAAGTGGTTTGATCAGTGTAGAAAGCAGGCGTAATATACGACATATATTTCATGCCGAAGAAAGACGATGTCGACATCAATGAACTCCAACCATTATTCATATTCTTATACCATGCCATCGTATATTCGTCAAGCAAATTCTCACTTGGCCAAATGCTTTCGTCAGTAAGTTTATCGCTTGGTGCGCTATCGAATAGCGAATCGCAGCTGCTCATTGTTAAAGTTGCAGCCAAAGCCATGCTGCAAACCGATAGAAATTGATGCTGAAATATTTTCTTCATAGTGAATTTCTTTTAAATAGTAAAACATCTTAGAAGCCTACATTTACACTGAAACCATAGCTTCGCTGGATAGGATAGCCCATATGCGACTCTGGATCCATATGCTCAAGCTTGCTCCAAGTGTGAATATTGCTGGCAGTAAACGACAGTTGTATATTGCTTACTAACAAGTGCTTAACCCACGATTTGGGCAAACGGTAACCAATATTAATATAGCGCCAACGCATAAAACTGTTATCTCGTAACCAGAAAGTAGACTTTAATCGGTTATTATCGCTTGATGGCGTAATCTTAATACGTGGATAAGCAGCATTGCGATTGTCAGGAGTCCAAGTGTCTGTGAGATGATAGTCTTGAAAACGCTGCAATGTATTATTCTCCAAAGAGTACACTTCGCTGATATATTGCTTATATCCCGCAACACCTTGGAACATGGTATTAAAGCTCAAACCTTTCCATTCTACACCTAATTTCAATCCATAATTAAAATCGGGATAAGAAGAAGCCTTCACATGAATAAGGTCGTTACTATCGAGAATGTTATCACCATTCTGATCTTTATACTTAATATCACCAGGCTTTATGCCATAGTTTTTGCCACGATATGAACCATTTTGATCAAGAGCATAATTGTCAATCTCCTCTTGTGTTTGGAAAAGGCCATCAGCTTCATAAACAAAAATTTCTCCCGTTGAAAGGCCTTTACGACGTAAATTCTCCAATTCGTTGGTTTCATCTCCATAATCAAGAATCTTGTCGCGGCCCAAAGACAATGTAAAATCAGCACTATAACGGAAGTTTCTACCAATAGAATTGCGATGGTTTATCGTTAAATCATATCCCCAAGCTTTAATCTTTCCATAATTCATATAAGGTACAGAAACAACGCCTGTTGAATAAGGATAAAGATAATTAGGAGCCGCCGTAATGAGATTTGTGCGGTATCGCCAATAATATTCGAACGTTAAACCAAAACGATTATCCCAGAAACCGAGATCAAGACCAAAGTTATAATCACGACTTTTCTCCCATTCTAATTCGGGATTTGGATAACTTCCCTCGGGCTGAACGGCAGGTAAATGCACTCCTCCTATATTATAGCCATTGTCAGGAGAATAGATATAAGTAAGCAAATAGCCATAATCACTAACCCCTCCATCGCGTCCTAATAAGCCAGTTGAGGCGCGCATTTTGATGTTACTCAATACATTTTGTTTCCAATTCTTAAAGAAAGGCTCATTAGTTACAATCCAAGATGCGGAAAAAGAGGGAAAGAAAGCCCATCTATGTTCGGGATGAAACTTTACACTTCCATCAATGCGGAAATTGATTTCGGCGAAATATCTATTAGCAAAGCCATAAGTTGCACGTCCTACAAACGATTCGCGTTGTATCTTAGTCTTGTTTCCATGTGCATCAGCCTGCGTAGCATTACCAAATATCTCTGGATAAATACCAGGTAAATCGTTGTTTGTTGCATATAGTGTGCGATGACGATACTCTTGATAATTAGCCACAAATAAACCTGTAACCCGATGACGCTTAAATGTATTGTCGTAATTAAGACCTAATTCATAAAGGTTATTATCCATGAATTGATCTTGATTAAACATCGTAACCTTTGCATTGGGATATATAGAATTCTTCTCGACAAGGATTTGTTGGCTTCGCTTATCGTATTTATAGAGCGCCACAGGTTTCTTAAATTTATCTTGATATGAGTCGTTATTATCTGACGTAAAGCGTGCATAGGTACTTAGGCCTTTTACCCAAGGCACTTCCCAATTTACCCTAAATGCAAGCGTATGTTTATTAATAGTATTCTCAACATAGCCTCCTCGTCCAAAAACACTGATAAGAGGGTTGCCTCCACTAACGCTTGCCAACTCACCATTACTTAGAATAAGCGGTTGCGTAGGGTCATAACTATAAGCTTGTTCTATAGTATTATAATTAGTATTTTTATTATGCGAACGAACCCCCGTAAAGTCAAGACTCATTGTTAAGCCTTGAGTAAGCGTTGCGTCGAGCTTTGCACCATAGTTCAAACGACGTGTACCCGTGCCACTATACAAGCCTGTATTATTGCTGTAAGCGCCCGAAACATAATATCGAACAAACTTATTTCCACCCGAAAGACTTACATTATGCATGGTGCTTGAACCATGTTTCTTCAGATAATCAAGCATATTCGAATTAGCTAAAAGGTCTGGATTGCTCTGAGTACGGAGCATTTCCAACTCATCATCTGTAAAAGCCTCATACCGACTCATGCCTTCTATAGCTTTGTTATAAAGCTTAGCATATTCATAACTATCAAGAAACTTAGGCAGTTTTGTAGCTGAAGTTACATTGTACTGCCCACGATAGTTTACATGAACTTTCCCTTCGACCTTGCTTCTCTTTGTTGTTATAAGAATGACACCATTGGCAGCGCGTACACCATACACCGCAGCCGCAGCCGCATCTTTTAATATTGAAATTGATTCTATGTCGTCAGGATTCAAGTCAGAAAGACGTAATTCACCTTCGGTTGTTGTATCTGAGAAGCGCGGAACGCCATCTATCACCAACAAAGGAGAGGCTGTAGCACCTGTGACAGCACGAATATTAAGCTTTGATTCGCGTGGAGAGCCTGGGTCGCCAGTAAGCGACATCACCGACAAACCAGCCACCTGACCTGCCAATGATTGGTCAATGTTGGTAGTTGGAAGCTTCATTATCTCGTCGCCTTTGATTACTTCGATACTACTTGTAAGCGACGACTTCTTCTGTGTACCGTATCCTACCACTATAAGTTCGTCGATTAATTGGGTATCCATACCCATTTTTACCGCAACGTTATGACCCGGAATAACTACGTAATGAACGTCCTTCATTCCAATTGCCGAAACCGTAATATTACCTTTACCCTGTAAAAGCGATATGGTAAAGTTACCATCTGTATCAGTAACGGCTACTGTCTTTCCATTTTCCGCCTTAATAACGGCACCGATTACAGGCTCTCCTTTGTCATCAATAACGTTTCCCTTCACGGTTTTCATTTGGGCAAACACCGTCGATGCTGTGGACATGAGCAAACTGAGTAGAAATAATTTTGCTTTCTCCATAAAATAATAAAACTACAAGTGAACAATAAAATACGATAAAAGAACAAACTTTCACACGTGAACAGGAAGTAAAAGTAAGTTCTTTATGTATATAACAGATTGATTTTTAGGAATTAATAGTAGATGTGTACAAACTCTTCTGCCCTTCTATATGCGCGTTTTAAGACGTAATCCCGTTCCCGTTGAATGTACGTTTGCAAACAATTGGTAAAGTTGTTGCATCAGCCGCATCATAGCTTTGGTAAATAAAGCTATACGTTGTGTAGCATCAAATGAAAGCATTGCAAAATTAATACAACACTTTTTCTGAATGCTCGACTGTGGATACCCGATATCCTGCAAGACGAAACCTACAAGTTGATTTTTCATAAACACAATGTTGTAGAATGAGTAGATATGGGCAAATATAAAGAAAATATCATTAAAGAACAATGAAAAAGTTAAAAAAATATTATATTTTTATTGCAACTGGGCCAACATGGCAAAATATTCTCTGAAGCCTAATCTATCATCAATAGCAACATTAATATTCCACAAGTGTTAGTTTTAACAAGGCCTAAAAGCGCTAAATGGCTGGAAAGTCAGCTAATTACGGGCTTTTGCTCAAAACGTTACACCACTATCGTTGCTACTATACAATCTTTTGCTCATCGTTCGACGGCCGCCGCACACACGTATTACGGCCGTAGTACACGTTATACCACGGTCGTCACACAATGCGTATCACTGCCGTCAAACAACGATGTAAATTACATAAACGTCAAACTAATTTGCCCTAAAATACACAGTAAAAGGCAAATAAAATAACATGAAAAGCTTGAAAGTTGAACACAAATAAAGAATTACTTTTCAGCATAAATACAATTATATTTACGCTGAAAAGTAAATTGAATTAGATGTCAGAATCATCAGCGTCGGTTGCAACGTACTTAGAAATTGACACTGTACCCAAATTATTAACAGTGAGCACAAGCGGAACGTACTCGTCGCTCGACTTATCGGGGCTGCCTACACTGGCTGCAAAGCGCAGCTGATTGCCAACAACCTTATCGAATACAATGCCTAACAATGCTCCATTTTTATAATAGCTCTCGTCAACATATGACTTAAAGTTAGACTTTGTAAACGAACCTGCGAAAAATTCTGAACCATCACTACGCAGAATACGCACGTTAACGCGATTATCATAGAACTCGGAGGTGCCGTCAGAAGCCAAGGGAAGCGTGGTGTCGGCTTTGATTGAAGTTTCTATTTTGTAAGTATTGCCCTGCCATTTTACCGTATTTACAGAAGTGGCATCGCCTATTTTCTGAGGCTTTTTCGACTTTACCTCAACGGGTTTCTTCACAATAATGACATTGCTGGTTGTTTTTTTCTTACACGACGATAAAGTCAGTGCACAAATAAAAGCCAAACAAAAAACTACGATTTGGCTTGCAGTACGATAAAATTTTCCCATAATTTGATGTTCAAAACACCACATAGAGACTCTATTTGGTTAATATGTGCAAAGATAATAAAAAGTACCGATTTTTTCTTATCTTTGTCATGAGATTCAAAAAAAACAAAGATGCGTAAACTATTTTCATTACTTTTGCTTGCATTACTGATAGGAGCATGCAGCAATAACAAGTCGGACAAGGATACCGATAACACAATAGCTATCGACACCACGGCGCAAATGGTGAACCAAATAAACCTTTGCTCACGCCTTTATACCTCAGAATATAAAATTAGAAAGATTATTATCTTCGACGATCCTGCCGCTCTTAGTTTCAATTTTCTGAACAAAGTGTATAAAATTGGCCTTCCATTAGGGCAGCGCCGTGTTGCTATTCCGGTTACTGCAACGGCTAAAACCTATGTCGACTTGAGCAAAATTAGCAAGGATAACATTACGCGGAACGGTCAAAAAGTAGAGATTGTCCTCCCCGATCCTGAAGTAATGCTAACGGCTACCAACATTGACCATACGCATATCGTACAAAAAGTATCGTTCCTTCGTAGCAATTTTAACGACGAAGAGCTGATGTTGATTGAGCAACAAGGACGTAAGGATATTATCAATAGCATGGCAAAACTCAATATTTTGGAAGATGCTCGAAGCAGTGCAGCACGCCAACTGGTACCAATAGTTACGGCAATGGGCTATCAAGAGCAAGATGTGAAAGTCACTTTCCGCAATGGATTGACAATGAAAGAATTGTCAAAACTGATTAGAAACATCGAATAAACCTTACAGCTATGAAAAAACTTACAAAAAACATCATACAAACCCTATCACCGTTACCCGGAAAAACAACGCTGAAATTCGTAGCGTTTATTATTGTTGTTGCTCTGTCAACCATAGCTATTAGCATGTGTATGCGGGACGATGACAGCAATAACGGCCTTAAGGGACGTTTTGAAGTAACCGCCGTACAAGTGCAAAAGCTGAAGGATATAGGCCAATGGGAGTTTCTTTCTATATCTGACGAGGAGCTGATAGATACCGTAAGGCACGGATTTTTCAGCGATGACCAGCTTACCCGACTGTATTATGGCACCCTGCGTTTAGGCATTGACCTCAGTAAAACGGGTGATAACTGGATCACAACTAACCACGATACCGTTATGGTTGTGTTGCCACCTATTCAACTTTTAGACGATAATTTCATGGACGAAGCCCGTACACGCGCTGTTTTTGAAAGCGGAAAATGGAGCGAAACCGATAAAGCCATGCTGACCATAAGGGCAAAAGAAACCATGAAAGCACAATGTATTACACAGCAAAACATCAATAGCGCTGAACAAAACGCTACTACACAGTTTGCCAATCTGCTCCATTCAATGGGCTTTAAATGGGTAAAGGTAAGCTTTCAAAAGCCTGAAAAAGATTAGATATAATAATCGGCAGCATCAATTAAGCCTGCACGAAGCGCATATTTTGTGGCTTCATGCACGTTGTTGACACCCAATTTGCGGAAAATATTCTTCCGATGCGTATTAATAGTATGAAAGCTTGAAAAACGTTTTTCGGCTATTTCTTTGGTTGTCATACCCTGTGCTATTGCAATCAGCACGTCGGTTTCGGTTTTCGTTAAGTTAACGCGCTCTTCGTGTTGTGGGGCTGAAGCGAACACAATTTTTGTAGCATGCTGACAAATAAAGCGCTGATGTTGTAACGCAAATCGTAGTCCTTCGCGAATCTCTACCATGGGCGAGTCTTTCATAATCACGCTAAACCGTTCGGTTTGCGATAGTATATTGCGCAGAAAATCGCTGCTCAAGTCTTCGCTGAACAGCACCCAGTGCACTTGTTTAAATCGGGCACTGAGAATAAAAAGCTCACTACTATCGCCAAAATCAAACAGATTATAATCGAGAATAACCAGTGATTCAGGTTCCTTTTCAAGCTCAAATATAAGCTCTGCTTTATCAATAACCACTTTATGCTGCGCAAATCCTTCATGAAGCAGAACGTATTGAAGTCCGGCACGCGTAATATCCTGTTTGTCAGCTAAAAGAATTTGCATATCCCGTGCGCTGTTTTAGAAGGAGAACGTAAAGTTAAATCGGACACCGTTTTTACTAACGTTGGCATGGTTATCGTAGTTGAAACGATGCACATACAACACTCCGAAGAACTTAAATATATTATGAACGCCAGCCACAAGCTCCATATAAGGTGTTCGTGGGTTAATAACGTAACTACCTGTAGGGAATTGGAACATGGTCGTATTGGTCATATTCTGTGGCAAGAACGGGTTATTCTTGTCTGTAAGATGACCAAACATTCCCTTGAAAGCAATATATTCACGCCATTTTAAGCGCTTAATGAGCGGTACTCTATTCAATATTTTACCGTTCATATCCCACGTAACCGACCAGAAAGCATACCTATCGGTGAGGAATTCCATATTATTCATCAACGAGAATGTTTGTTCAGACTGGAGGTATGTTGGGTTAACGGGTGGCATAATAAGCAATGGGAAAGGTACCCTATTCCACTGAGCGCCAGCCTTTACATGCGTATCCACATAGCCCCAGCTGCCTAACCACTGACGTTTATAAGCCGAAAACTGCGTTAAATTGTACTTATATTGTCCGCCCAATAAGCCTTTCACACCCATGGTATGGGTGAGTGCGAACTCGGGTGCATCAAGATTGATAGGCACTCGCCTTTGTTTTGTATTGATGTAAGTAACGCCGGGCTGATACTTTAAACCCAGCGACAGTTCGGTTGTACGTATTTTTGGCACCAAGTTACCAGTGCTAAGCTCATGAAATGACAAGTCACCCGTAGGTTCATTGCTTTCAGCTTTAATGCCTCCGTTGACACGAAGTCCCCATGGCGACTCAAAACTAAAGCGCAAGTTCTGACGGTTATAGAAGTAAAGTTGGTTTATTTTTATTGCACGGAACGACATAAACACGTTGTCCTTATTGTGCAGAAGGAACTTGTCGGTGGGCGACATGACGTCGTAAGTCGTCTCAAACGTAATGCTATTCTGAGGGAACTCGAAGGCCGCCAGTTGCTTTTTGTTGAAGCTATAGGTAATTTCGGAGCTATAATAATGCTTATGACTCTTGGTTCCATAAGCGTAAAAGCCCGTCCAAAACAGGTGTGGGTTAAGATGAGCAGAGGTACGTCCGCTGGCCCTTAGGCGAATACCGTCAACAAAATTCGACGAAATCAGCGTGTTAACAGGGCCAATATCAAACTTGTTCTTATCCTTATCGGCCGATGTTTCCACAAAGTTTTCAATAAGAGCCTTAACGCCAGTAATGACCCATTTGTAGTTTTTCGACTGCTCCATACGACGCATGAAGTTGTCCATTGTCGACTCGGCCTTAGTCAATTCTACCGTACGGTATTTGCTCCAAAAGGCTTTATCACGATTCATGGCTTCGATTTCACGCTTTACTTTCGCCTTACCACTAAACAGTTTCTTAGGTATTTCGTCGAAAGAATAATCGCTCAAGCGCGTCGTTCGTACACAAATCGCTTTAGATAATAGATTACTAAGCTTCATCTCAGCAATCATATTATCAGTAGTTAACGCCCATTCTCCGTTTGGAAGCTTGGTGAAAACCTGTTCTATTTTCATGCTTTCGACAAAGTTTACATCGCTTTTCTTGGGTATGGTTAGGTCGCAACGCTTCACATGAAGTGTCGAATCGGCCAGCACATATAAGTCACCACGGAATCCGAAATCTTGCTGATTATTCGGTATAAATTGCAGATGATAGCATAAATCACGGTCAACATACACCGTGTCAGCTATGTAATAACGATAAAAAGATATAGCCGTCTCGCCTATAGGAGATACAAAAGGGTGTTGGAGAAGGCGAATATAATTTTCGTAAATGTTCACATCGGTAAAGACGTCCTTTAGCACTTCTGTCGCCACTTCGCCCGTTTGAATTACATTTGTAATGCCATCGCTCTGCTGTCCCTTAATAATTTCTTTCTTCGTTTTAGGGTTTTTGCGATAAATATGCTGCGAAACCGTCTCGTTAACTGTTAACGGAAGAATAAGCTTATTGTTGTAAGAACATGGCTCTACATGGTTAATGAGCCATGGCGAACGCTTGAAAATACCCCTCTCAAGGTCGTCAGGCTGAAGATCATTCACGCCAAAGGTTATCTTTTGATATCGATTATATGAATAATAATCGTGATTTTCTAAATGCGATTGCTCTTTTGCCGCAATCACTCTACGCATGAGTTCAACAGCCGGATTGTTCTTTCTTGAGTAACGACCGCGACGCGATTTGATGATGACTTCTTGCAATTTCTTCGTCTCGCTTTTAAGAGCAATCTTTAGTTCTGTACGTTTTCCGTCAATTAACATGATCTGCGACTCGTATCCTACCGCACTAAACGTTAGCACCCAACCCTCATGAAGGTCAATGGTAAACCTGCCTTCGCCGTCGCATGACACAGCAACGTGATGGCCTTTATATGAGACGCTTGCATACGGAATAGCGTATTCATCGTCAGCATCAACAATAATTCCGGTTATTTTATTTTGACCTAAAGCGAATATTGATGCACAAAGCATCAATAAAATGGTTGTAAGAAATCTCTGAATCATCAACCTCTGAAGAACATTTAACTTTGAATCAACTATTAATTACATACCTCCCTTCAGCCCGTTCAATCCTCCTTGCAGACAGGGAGCTACCTCCTCATGAGGGCAGACAGATATACTGCGTGGGGCAAAGTTACCTATATATTACGATATATAGAAAATATCGCGTGCTTTTTATGTTTTTTTGTGTCGCAAATTAAGCAGAAAAGAAAAAATATGTACCTTTGCAAAGGTATGAATTTACGAAATGCAACTGCCAAAATTATTGCCACAGGCTTTGGCGCTGGCTATTGGCCCTTGGGCCCAGGAACGGCTGGAGCCCTTGTCGCTACATTGATATGGGTGGGGCTTAGTTGTTTTATCGCTCCACATTTATTAATGGGGCTGACGGTATTGCTTATTGTATTTTTCACCATTATCGGCACATGGGCAACGAAAATACTTATGCATCAATGGGGCAATGACCCGAGTAGGGTTGTTGTTGACGAAATGGTGGGCGTGTGGGTACCGCTGATTATCGCCGTGCCAAGCGTGTGGTGGCATGCTGTTGCCGCCTTTATTCTCTTCCGTTTTTTTGATATTCTCAAGCCTTTAGGCATTAAAAAGCTCGACCATCGCGTTGGAGCCTTTTGGGTTTTAGCTGATGATCTCATCGCCGGTATTTACTCTTTAATCGTTTTATTGCTCATACAATGGGTCGTTTAACGAAAGAAATGCTCACCTTTGGCAAAGCCGAGACCTCAGCAATAGTGGCTTCTGCAGTCGACTTTAGCTTGTCTTTTATCCTTGTTCAAGCTGTAGGCACATGGTATGCACTGGCTTCTTTCTTTGGCGCTCTGGCAGGAGGAATTATCAATTGCTATGTCAATTACCAATGGGTATTCGATAAACAGGAACAAAGAAAGCCATATATCGTACTTAAATACTTCGTAGTGTGGAGTATAAGTATCTTATTAAACACTTCGGGAACATGGTTTTTTACCGAACTTTCTGGTGTGAACTTTATCATTATCAAGGCTATTGTGGCCATTATAGTTGCTATATTATGGAACTATCAGATGCAACGCATCTTTGTTTTTCGAAATTTACGCTTGCGCAATAAGCAAAAAACGAATAGTATATGAATTACAGAGACTTTCTCCAAAAGGCGATTTACGCCGTTATCAACCCACTTATCAAGGGGCTTATTAAGCTTCATATTACGCCCAATATGATTACAACATTGGGATTTATTGGCAATATTGTGGCTACAGCAAGCTTTATTTACGCTGCCCTTTCGTTCCAAGCGGGCAACCAAGCTACCGCTTTAGCCCATGTTGCATGGGGTGGAGCCACTATTCTTTTTGCAGGATTGTTCGACATGATCGACGGCAGACTGGCTCGATTAGGCAATATGTCAACCACCTTTGGGGCGATGTGGGACTCCGTACTCGATCGTTATAGTGAGCTGATTTCGTTGTTTGGCGTTGTGCTTATCTTCCTTTTGAATGGAGATTTCTGGCTGGGAGTAGTCAGCTTTACGGCCATGATTGGTTCCATTATGGTCAGTTACGTCAGAGCTCGTGCCGAAGGACTCAACATCGAATGCAAAGTAGGCATTATGCAACGCCCCGAACGCGTCGTCGTTTTAGCGCTTACTGCAATCATCACAGGTATTACATCAAACCTGCAATGGCTCGCAGGCGGCATGATTCTTATTGCTATTCTGGCCAACTTTACTGCGTTTTGGCGCGTTGCCCACTGTTATAAGGCTTTACAAGGCAAATAAAATAACCCTCCGTTTTTTCAGGATTAACCACAACACAACACGTGTTTAGTATCTACATTCTTATTATTTATGCAGGCCTTTTGGCCTATCGCCCTCTACGACGCTTTGCTTTAGCCTTTGCGCCATGGATTGTTTTT
>JABCPF020000004.1 GCA_013333285.2 Prevotella sp. | reverse complement strand
TTAATACATGGCTGTTTTGCTTGGGAGAAATCGTTATTTTATTTGGGGGAAATTTTCATCACGTTTTGAGGAAATTATCATTTCGTTTTTGGGAAATCCTTATTATGTTTAGAGGAAATCCTCATTATGTTCGGAGGAACTCGTTGTTTCGTTTTGAGGAAATTGATATTTTGATAGATATAATTATGGGTTGTGTGTTTGGGAAATTATTATTTCTTTTTTCGCAATTTGATATTTTGATTGACATGATTAAGAGTTACTTGTTGAGAAAAAGATAGTTTTGTATTTATGCTCTGTTTACTATGTTATATAATTTAGACTGTTTTGTGTTTGTGATCTGCCTGCCTTATACTTGAATTTCGTTTATTTTATATTTATATTCTGACGGCTTTGTTTTGCTCTACTAATCTGCTTAATATTTATTATATTATCACTTGAAATTAATTTTTACGATACAAAGTATTTTTCTTATAGAATTTCAAAAAGATATTGTTTTTGTGATAATAGAGATTTAATAATGCAGGGTAATAGAGTGGCTCTTTTTGTACGATTAATTCATAGATGCTTACAAAAGACCAATGATAGGTTGTTGTAATCTTCTCATGTATATGGGTAATTAATTGTGATTTGATACTATTACTATTGTTGCCATCAACAAATATACAAGGTTATATAGAAAGAATGTAGTCTTCCCGTCGAGATTGTTTTTCTGAGTTATAATTGATGCTGAAGAACTTATTTTTTCTAATCATTCGATGTATTCAAGGATATTCGCTTCTGTTACTATTGAAAATATATTCTCAATCTTATTATTCTCAGGATAATTTTCGATGTATTGTTTGGCAATATAGCAGCTTCTTTCTGCAAAGTGTTTCTGTGATTCGCCTGTTTCTAAGTTGCAATACCAGTTGTCATAACTATTTGTTATGATCCCTTTATTTAAGCAATACACATCTCCTCCCAGAATTGGTACATTGTTTTTCAAAAATTTTGAAATGATGTTAAGTACCTGCTTCTTGGGGAATGCATAAGCATTTATTCCCAAATGTCTCAAAGAATAATAATTCTCCATGTTGGTTTACATTTAATAATATGTGATTAAATTACCATTGCACTGTTTGATTTTGTTGCAGTTTATTATAAGAGTATAGGAGTTCTACCTTGCTATTGTCTGCTGTACAGGCTCTTGTTGTGTTTGTTATATGATACAGTGGCTTGTATATATAGTTGTGACTTCCATTTGTTAAGCTACTCTTTTACTATATTGGTGAGTAGTTTCATTCTGTATTCCTGGCATATCACCCTTTAAATTGTAGTTGTTGGAATTTACCATAATAGTAGAAGATTTGATTTTAATCACAATATTTTGTAAATGTCTGCGTGCCGGGCGCATTTACTAATTCTAAGTTGAATATCATAAAAACGTAGTGTTACTCACTATGCATCAATTTCAATACGCAACCATTATTCTTATTCATGGTCATAAATACAACGCCTCCTTTCGATGTATGCAATGTACCTTCTATCGTCCAATATTTATTATTGACAAGTGTTATTTGAAGTGGCAACTCCGATTTTAACTGTTGTTCTCCATACACTGCTTTAATAATAGGAATTGCTACTTTGCATGCAGTTTCGGCATCAGGTATGATACCTTTATCAAATATGCTTTCAATGTTTCCTGATTTTGCCGAATCAGAATAATTTAAACCCTGAAACGAATCTGTGTTTTCTCTTTCCGTAGCAGTCCCTTTATAAACAAACAGAGTTTGTTCCTTCTGATTATAAGTGCTATAATAATTCCCTCCGAGGAAACATAGTATTGCTAATATCAGAGTAAAAACATATTCTTTCTTCATGATTTGCCAATTATATTTATGCTTTCCTTAAACTTTTATGGTGTTTCTTCCGCGATAAATAAGTGACATATTTTCTATATAACTTGATGCAGAACCCGTCTTGTCCGAATCTCTATGTTTATTTGGCATATTGTTATCGTCGTGTTTTTAACGACAGACATGTCATTAGCGTTATATTATGTACCAGATAGTCGTTCGTTGTCAGATAAAAATCGCATTATTCATGATAGTCAAAGGTTGCAATTTTTGCCGGATTAGAGTTAGAGAAGTCTTCAACGAAATTAGAGTAATACAGTAGGGTCAGAATGTTATTTCTTAAATTCAGTTCTACTGAGTACATGATAGGAATATCAAACATAAAAATAGCCTTTTTTCTTTTGTGGAAAAATTGTATGTAAACAATGTATCTGCGCTGATGTACAAACAAAATAATCCACTATTGCTAAAACAAACGGCCTCCGAATTTATAAGAATCTTCTCTATACAATCTGATACCAACTCGTCAGTATCAAAGCATAGAATTTCTCCTGTCGTAGAAAAATCACCTGCATTCTGATCTTTGGTGATTGGAATAATAATTCTTGTAGTCTTCGAATTGTACTGAATTTTTCCAATAGATATGATGCTGTCTATTACGCATACTGTATGTTTATCTTTGTTTATTTTTAGTCGAAAGTAATTGTTTTCTTCCTTATTTGATGTTGCGACAGGCTGTAATATACAACTTATTCGTTTATTGAGATGGATTATCTTCTCTTTATTTAAATCAGAATACAGTATACCAAAGGATTTCAGTAGCGTATCCTTTGCCACCGACTGCCGAATTTTGACGGTAGGATCTTGACGGGATGAGTTACAACATAGGCAACATACCATTGTCATAATAAATAACAGGTGTTTCATCATTGATAAAATAAGAACTTTTGTTTTTATCCTCCTTTGAATTATATAATTGTATAGAGCCATTTGGTATAATGAGCAAAGGTATTAACTAGAATCTATTAGACTTGGCTTCATAGGTATGAATATAGGTAACTATATCACTATTTATTCTCCTTGCGTGTGTCATATTACAGGCTTGTGCTACTTTTAGCGCGCCGCCATTACGGCTGAAGTTGTGACCATTTACGTAGTTGTCATTGTTCTAACTACCTGATGTGATGCCAAAAGTACGATAATTTTCTTTAATGACTTGCAATAGATTACCACATTTTTCTTGTTGTATATCACCGAAGAAATGGTTTTTACACTAAAAAAATAAACAGCAAACTCAAAATCTGATAAGAATTTTTTTTGTGAGTTTACAATGGTACTATGAGCGATTACAACAGGGGTACGCAAAACAAATAGTGTGAACTGCTTGATATTATTTTTTCCAACTATTGGTCATTCAGTTTGCGGCATGAGGAAAACGGGAAGTAAGAGTATATAAAAAACGTTGTTGAAATATATTTACAACATGCTCTTCGTGGTTACGTTATTCTGAACTCCATAGCTCTTTGTTGGCGTATGGCGCAAAAATGAGATAAATTGCAAACGACTGATTTACAGAATTTTATGTAAGAATACCACGTTATTTATGGCCTTTTGTATGTCTTTTTGTGTATCATTTCTCCCAAACAATGGTATTATTTTAGTAAAATTACTTCAAAATTATTGATGCAATGCAACATTGTGCAAGCACCTTATCATACCGTTTACGCCATAATTGAGATACCTTTACGATGTAAAGGCTCGGTGATTACATCGTAAAGGCGAAACGATTACGTCGTAAACGCAAAGTGATTACATCGTAAAGGCATATTTTTCTTTGTTTTTTAGTGTGAGTTTGTGGTTAGGTTCGTTATTATTGTGCTGAATACTGCAATGTCAATCGTTTTGTTTTGCTGTTCTCTTGTCAAAAGGGCGTATTTGGCAAAATATCGATCTAAAACGTCCTGTTTATAAGTGTTAAATTATGACCAAATAATTTTACAAAAACATTTGTGATGTACTTTTGCTGATATACTTTAAACCAGATATTGCCGATACGGCTTTATTTTGTCTCCTCCGAAATAAAATAGTATAGTCTTTATAGAACATTTTCAATGTTAGTCCTTTTAGAGGTAATTCGTATAACGCAGTTTATGACCTCTTCTAATAAGGCTATCAGTACTGCTTCATTAGGAAGAATTGCTCTATTAGCCTGAAAAACCGAACTATTAGCCAACATAAACTCAAGAATTAGAGTCAAAAATATGCTAATGTTTTCGCCAAATAAAATTTAATATTTATATTTGCAAGAGAATGGTCATTAACCGAAAGTAGAATGGGTGAGGATAGGATGCAAAAGAAAAATGAGTATGATTGTTCCCCTGTTTTATCATTCATACCACAAGTCTGTATTGTACAGAAGTGCAGGTTTAGCTTGGAAAGACTCTTCATGAATAATGTATATTGAAATCTCAACAGCTATTTTGGCCTGATTCATCAAATACAACGTAGGTAAAATGTAGGGAGTTTCTCTTCTTGTTTTATAATTAAATAACATACTATATGGAACTATTAACAGAACAAAGGCAAATTGATGTCTTACGCGAAAAGTGTAATCATGCGAAGCATAGGATATGGATCGCGTCACCCTATATTGGTGTTTTGAAGGATATTCGTAAAATTATCGGAGGAAGATGGCTGCTTCCGTCTGTCGATTGTAGAATTTTGACCGACATTGACTTGGGTTTTATCCGCCCCGATACCTTTGATGAGTTTATCCAAAATCAAGTTGAGATACGCAGTTTGAATAGCATCCACGCAAAGATTTATATTGTTGATGATTGGTGTCTCGTCACATCGGCTAATCTTACAGGGGCAGCATTCTTGGGCAGATACGAAATGGGGTTTGCAACAAATGAAGTTAAAGAAGTAGAGGCAACGTATAATCGGTGGTGGTCAAAGGCTACTGTTGTGTTTACTTTATCTAAAAAACCGAAGAAAAGTCTTGTTGATTACCAGGACGGCCACTTGTTTAAGAGAAAATTTAAAGCTCAACCTTATGTTAATGGTATACAAGATAAGTATGAAGCTAAGTGTAAAAAATACGAAAGTTTCGCTAAGCTATATGAGGAGATTACAGGGCGAAATCAGCAAATGGTCAATGATGGCTTTACATTATTACAGGAAATAGATTTCTTGTTTAACTTTTTATATCACGGACATCGTCGTAAACTTTCACGGGGGCTAAAGGCTGCAAAAAGACTATCTGAATCACAAAGAAACAAAGATATAAAAACATATTTTAAAGAAATGTGTAAATATTACGCTGAAGACCCCCAAAAATGGAAGCTACAAAAAACAGAAGACATTCGGAGAATATTATCGTCCAAGGCCATAAAAAAGATAGGATGGACAGGCGTTGAAGATATTATAGACTGTTTATACAGTTTGTCAAGTTACCCCATAAACCGCACAAAGTTCCTGAATCCTAAAAATAATTCAATTAATACCATACGCGATTGTTGGAACAAACTTTTGCATACGGGCGACATTGATTGGGCTAAAATAAAGTATGTAAACGATTCTTTGCGTAATTTTGGACTATCGAGTATCTACGAATTAATTAGTAGGTATTATCCAGATAAGTATCCTTTAATGAATAATAACTCCGATTGTGGTATGCGTTTCTTTGGTTATACAATATAATTAAGTTAAGCTATTATATGATTTAAATCTGTTTTGTCGTAGATTCACATTCATAAGTTTTATGTGAGAAAACCTAAGATTATTTTTATAACTCTGTAAATGAAAAGAAAGATAGCCCTGCAATTATTCGTGTTATGCCTTGTGATTACTACGTTTTCTCAATGCACACGAGTGGATATGGAGGATAGTAGAATACAGAAAACTGCTATTCTTAAGCATAATTATATTGCCTTTGCAACTAAAGATAATCTCCCGGGCAGGGTGGAAGTGCAGTATAGCGTGGAGGGGAGCGATGGTAAAAACGAAGTAAAGACACAGATACTTTCTACCCCCTGCCTGATAGGAGGCGAAGGAGTTGTAGTGGGTTACGACAGCATTGTAGGTAAACAGTCGGGTAAAACGTCTTTCAGCCAGCTTGTTTTAAAGCGGAATTACGAAGAGCAGGGGGCTGATTTCCTTTCAATAACGAACCTATCTTCATCGGTTATAGAATATGCAGTAATAGGTAACCAGCCTTTTACATTCTACCCCATAGCAGAATTAACGCGCTTTCATCATTTTACCAATATTGAAGAGATAGATAAGGGCAGGGTTGTTAAGGAGTGCCCTACGCCCGTTTCTCGAAATGGTGTGCCTGTTCTGTATTTGTTACGACCAGATCTTTCTTCTTTTAGTTATTTCTATGCCATGCTAAGCGTTGGGAAATGCGAGGATAATCGGCTGACATCAGTTTCGGAAACGTATGCGAAAAAAATAGAATTGAACCAGCCGACACTTTCTATTCGTGAGATAATTGACCTGTATAAGACCGAATATGACCATGGAAATACGCTTTTTATAGACTATGAAGACTATGATTCGAAATGCAAAAATAGCAGAGGTTTATCTCATTTGAGCATGAAACACTATGGTGAAATTAAATCCTCTCAGGTCTTAAGAAACTCCGGACAGATATGGTTTGTTAATACATCATTGGGCATAAGAGGGCTTGATACTTATGTGATATATCAGTAAACAGCTCCTTCTTCTTATGCTTTTTCTTTTATATCTTTACAGATAAATGAGGGTTTACACACATTATTTTAAAGATGAGAAGACAGGGATTGAGTGTCGCTGGCGCACACTTCTGCAGATAGGCGAGAGCTGGGATTGCATGGGAAGTGTGTATATGAAGAACCCTGGCTCGTCGATTTATCAAGAAGTGGACGCACAGGGTAGGGCCATTCCTATTCAAAATGCTGATACACTGGCACTGTTAGAGGCGTTTACGCAGGAAAAGGATA
This sequence comes from Prevotella sp., assembly GCA_013333285.2. Lineage (GTDB taxonomy): Bacteria > Bacteroidota > Bacteroidia > Bacteroidales > Bacteroidaceae > Prevotella. The sequence goes on along the minus strand of JABCPF020000004.1, from coordinate 82,262 downwards.
ACGATGCTTGGTATGAATTTCGTGCTGATTCGACAATGCGTGCTATAGAATCGCTGTTTGTGGAGTACGCAAAACATCATGCTTGTGCGCAAGAAGGTGTCATTCAGGTGTTTAATTTGTTTAATGTTAGAGATGCCGACCTTGTAGCTGCTAAGGGCAAATTAACACAATCGGTGTATGAAAAAACGTTCACTGTCGCCTCCGACGTTACCCGTTTAAAGGCACCTGTTTACGTGGGGTGGGGTGATTTGTGGAAGGATTATCAGCATCGCACGAATGCGGTAAAGGCGTTAGAAGCCTGTAAAACGCTGTGTGGTTACTTAGATACGGATCATATTGAAAAGAATATGTATTATCACCCCCAGTATTTAATGCTATACGGGAAAAATAAAGACGATGTAAAGAAACATAAACTAAGATTTTTTGAAAATTGCATTCTATCTGATTTATAATAGAAATAGAATGTGATACGATTATATAAACGAACTAACCCATTTGAAAAAACCAAGTAAATGAAAGACTTTGCAGCAATAGATTTTGAGACTGCCAATAATTCACGTACAAGCGTTTGTAGCGTAGGAGTAGTTATTTATCGTGACGGGAAGAAGACAGATGAATTTTATTCGCTCATCAAACCAGAGCCCGAATACTATCATTATAAGTGTTCGGAGATTCACGGACTGTGTATGGAAGACACGATGAATGCACCTGTGTTTCCTGATGTTTGGCGACAGATAGAGCCAAAGATAGCTGGCTTGCCACTGGTTGCACACAATAGGGCCTTTGACGAAAGTTGTTTGAAGGCTGTTTTTCGCTGTTACCAAATGGATTATCCTGACTACGAGTTTCATTGTACGCTCATACAGGCACGACGAGTGTGGCCCAAAGGGCATCATAATTTGGATATAATTGCCGAACGTTGTGGCTATAACCTTACGGCTCATCACCATGCTCTGGCCGACGCAGAAGCCTGTGCGGCAATAGCTTTGAAGATATTGTAGAAGAGGTTTTGCTGGAAATCAAATCGTTTAGAGCAAAAAATAATTTTCGATTTAAGATGAAATATTGACGCATGTTGATTGGGATAAGAAACAGCAAGCCATAAAAGACGGCTCAAATAAAGGTTGGCACATTGTTTGATAGGACAAAAATGTACGCTTATTTAAATAAAAAATGAATGTTATAAAGTGCTTACAATCGGCTCTTATTAGGCTGCGCCGAATGCCGCGCACACGTGGTTTCGGAGTGCAATCGCCATCGGCATATCGTTTTTTGCGTGATGTGGTATCAGCTCGCGGACGTTATGCAATAACTGAAGTGCAGAGGAGCAATGAACCATCTGTAAAAAAGGACCGATTGAAACTATTGAAGTTTTATGCCCGTATAGCTAATTTTACACAGGCTAAGCACTGGTTTGTCAGCGAGCGACTGGCTTCTGCTGATATGGAAACGTATGTTTGTGCTGGTTGTCAGGAAGCGCAGGTGTCGTCAGAATTTAGCGATAACGAGGTTTATGTGATTGATGCAGACGATGTGCAGCTCGTTGACGATATTCTAAATAAAGCATCATCAACAAGCCTTTTGATCATTGAAGGTATCAATCGTTCAAGAAATGCGTTTGATAGATGGCGTCAAGTGATGACCGATAGCCGTACAGGAGTATGTTTTGACATGTATAAAATAGGTGTAGTATTCTTTGACCTGAAGAAGTATAAAACCAGTTATCAGGTTAATTTGTAGTATATAATAGCGTTTATACCGCAAGTTCACTCTGTTTTATCAACTTTTTTTACCTTTATGGGTAATGTGGTGCAAAAAAGTTTGTAAAATATTTGTGAATACCAATAAATTGTTTATTTTTGCGCCACACTATATAAAGCAAACGAAAAATTATGTATTGGACACTTGATTTAGCCTCAAAGCTCGAAGATGCGCCATGGCCAGCAACAAAGGAAGAGCTGATTGACTATGCGATTCGTTCTGGTGCCCCACATGAGGTACTTGAGAATCTGCAGGAGATAGAAGACGAAGGTGATGTGTATGAGCGCATAGAAGACCTTTGGCCAGATTATCCTACTAAGGAGGATTTTCTGTGGAATGAAGATGAATATTGATGTAAAGTCACTTATATCAAGCCGTTCTTGCTAATAAGAGCGGCTTTTTTGTTTGTCAATAAAATAAAGATGGCGTTTGTTTCGTTATCTTTTTGTGTATTTACGCAGATTAATTATAGCGCTATTGCTGACGAGTCTTTCCACGGTGGTAAAGGCTCAGTATGACCCGTCGTTCAGTCATTATTTCGACATGGAGACGTCGTTTAACCCCGCAGCAGCTGGTAAGCAACCGAAATTAAATGTTACGGCTGCCTACGCTCTTGACATGGCAGGCTTCGAACACAATCCGCAGACGGCTTATGCAGCGGCTGATATGCCCTTTTATGCTTTAAAAACCTATCATGGTGTGGGTTTGCAGTTTATGAATGATAAGCTGGGACTGTTCACCCATACGAAGTTAGCGGCACAGTATGCTTACAAGTTCAAACTCTTAGGAGGGCAGATGAGTGTTGGTTTACAGGCAGGACTAATTAGTGAAAAGTTTGATGGCAGCAAGGCAGACTTAGGCGATTCTGGTGACCCTGCTTTCAGTACGTCGCAGCTTTCGGGCAATGTGATAGATTTAGGCTTGGGCGTTTACTATACGTTGAAAGACTTTTATGCAGGCCTTTCGGTTCTGCACGCTACGTCACCTTTGGTAAATTTGGGCGAAACTAATGAGTTACAGATTGATAGAACGTATTATTTGACAGGAGGATACAATATAAAGCTCCGTAATCCGTTTGTTACAATAAAACCATCTGTGCTTTTTAAGACTGATGGTGTAGCTTGGCGTGCTGATGTGACGGGGCGCTTAGAGTATAACCATGACAACAAATTGTTGTATTGTGGTTTAAATTATAGTCCTACGAATTCGGTTACAATGCTCATTGGTGGTAGCTTTCACGGTGTGGTGCTAGGTTATAGTTACGAATTTTATACATCAGGACTTAATCCTGGAAACGGTAGTCATGAACTGTTTGTTGGCTATCAGCACGATATTAATTTTGTGAAAAAAGGAAAGAATAAACATAAAAGCGTAAGGATTCTTTAAATGAAGAAGTATTTGATAACGGGCTTATGCCTGCTTAGTTTGACAGTCATGCTCTCGGGATGTTTCAGCGCTAAGAGCACCTCTACATCGGGACGTGGAGGTGAGGTTGTAGGCGTGGGAGGAAAAAGCTTCACAGAACCTGCACCCTATGGTATGGTGCGAGTTAATCGTGGCTATCTGCACATGGGACTTGATGGTCAAGATAGTCTTTGGGGTAAGAAGACACCAGTAAAAGATATTTCGGTGGACGGCTTCTGGATGGACGAAACAGAGATAACGAATTCGCAGTATAAGCAGTTCGTTAATTGGGTTCGCGACTCTATTTTGCGTACGCGTCTGGCTGACCCATCGTATGGAGGTGACGAAACTTACATGATAACCGAAGATAAACAAGGCAATCCTGTAACACCCCATATTAATTGGGACAAACGTCTTCCACGTAAGCCTAACGAGGACGAACAACGCGCAATTGAAAGCCTTTACGTAACTAACCCTGTTACAGGAGAGAAGCTTCTGGACTACAGACAGATGAATTACAAATACGAGGTTTATGATTATGTAACGGCGGCATTGCGTCGTAACCGTCTCACTCCGTCGGAACGTAATTTGAATACTGACGAAACGGTTGACCCGAATGAGGTGGTAATGATAAGTAAAGATACGGCATACATTGATGACAATGGCAAAATTGTGCGCCAAACTATCAATCGTCAGCTTACGGGACCGTGGGATTTCTTGAATACCTATATTGTAAACGTCTATCCAGATACAACTTGTTGGGTAAACGATTTTCGTAATTCAGATAACGAAACTTATCTCCGCAATTACTTTTCTAACCCAGCTTACAACGACTATCCTGTTGTAGGTGTTACTTGGGAGCAGGCAAACGCTTTCTGCGCATGGCGTACTGATTATTTGTTGAAAGGGTTAGGAGGCGAAGCACGTTACATACAGCGCTATCGTTTGCCTACTGAGGCTGAGTGGGAATATGCGGCACGAGGAAAGAATCAGAACGAATTTCCATGGGAAAATAAAGATGTTGCCAACGGCAATGGCTGCTATTATGCAAACTTTAAGCCCGATCGCGGTAACTATACTAAGGACGGAAACTTAATCACAAGTAAAGTAAGCAGCTACTCTCCCAATTCAAGCGGTTTGTTTGATATGGCTGGAAATGTGGCCGAATGGACGAGTACGGTTTATACTGAGGCTGGTGTCGATGCGATGAATGACCTTAATCCGCAGCTCGAATATAAAGCAGCTGCTGAAGATCCTTATAAACTGAAGAAGAAAAGTGTACGTGGTGGTTCGTGGAAAGACCCAGAAAGCTATATCCGTTCGGCTTGGCGAACATGGGAATATCAAAATCAGCCCCGCTCTTATATTGGCTTCCGTTGCGTTCGTTCGTTAGCAACAAGCACAACAGCTAAGCAGAAACGTAAGTAAATAATTAAAGAAATTGAACTATGTCTGAATATAGTAAATATAACATTGTGTATCGCTTGCAGAAGTGGATGGACACCGTCGCTGGCCAAACCTTTCTGAATTACGCCTATAGTTGGGGTGCATCAATCGTTATTTGTGGTGCATTATTTAAACTTACTCACCTTCCCGGAGCCAATTTGATGTTGTTTTTGGGTATGGGTACTGAGGTTTTGGTGTTCTTTATATCGGCTTTTGACCGCCCCTTTGATAAAACAGCAGAGGGCCGTGAGATACCAACGCGCTTGACAGAAGAGTATCTTGCCGAAGGAATTGTGACGTATTCGAACGATAAAAAGGCAGCTAACAACGAGAAAGTTGCCACTCAAGTTGAAACGGTTAACGCTACTTCAAGCGTGCAGAATAATGTTGTTGCGGCTGCAAAAAATAATGACGAACCCATCAATTTTGCAGAACAACCACAACCTTCTTATGTTCCGCAGATGTCAGCAGAGGAAGCAGAGAAGCTGAATGAGGCACAAGGCAATTATGTTACCGAACTTCAGGAGTTGGTAGAAACCTTAAAGAAGGTGAACGAACAAAGCTTACGCCTCACTCGCGACAGCGAAGAGATGGAAAATCTTAATCGTACACTGACAGGTATTAGCAAGGTTTATGAAATTCAACTCAAAGGAGCCAGTCAGCAAGTTGGTACAATTGACCAGATCAATGAGCAAACACGTAAGATGGCTCAGCAAATAGAGCAGTTGAATAAAATCTATGCTCGCATGATCGAAGCGATGACAGTGAACATGCAAGTTGCCGCTCCGGGTGCAGCTCCTTTAAAAGAAGATTAATCGATGGCAATTAAGAAACGACCAGTATCTCCCCGTCAGAAGATGATAAACTTAATGTATATCGTCCTCTTGGCGATGTTGGCATTGAACGTGTCAACCGAGGTGCTTTATGGTTTCTCTATAGTTGAAGAAGGCCTGAACCGCACAACGGAGAACTCTTCTGCCGAAAACGAAGCGCTTTATGGCAATTTTAAGGACCAAATGGCTTCGAATCCAGAGAAGGTTAAGGCTTGGTTCGAGAAGGCTACAGAGGTGAAAAATATGAGCGATTCGCTCTATAACTTCGCACAATCCTTAAAGGTTGCTATCGTGAAAGAGGCTGATGGTGCTGACGGCGACTTAACAAACCTTGACCATGCAGATAACTTAGATGCTGCTGGAACGGTGATGTTAGCTCCTGTTACAGGAAAAGGCGAGAAGCTATTTCAAGCTATTAATTCGTACCGAGAGCGCATTTTAACTTATGTAACCGACCCTAAGCAGCGACAAATCATTGCAAGTAATCTTTCGACAGCGGTGCCACGTCGTGATGGAACGCTCGGAAAGAATTGGCAAGAGTATATGTTTGAAAACATGCCTGTGGCAGCAGCTGTTACGCTTTTGTCAAAATTACAGAATGATGTACGTCATGCCGAAGGCGAAGTTCTTCATACATTGGTGTCAAATATCGATATGAAGGACATTCGTGTCAATAAGCTCGAAGCTTTCGTTGTGCCAGAAAAGACCACTCTTTACCCTGGCGAGCGCTTCTCTGCTAATATTATAATGGCAGCCGTTGACACCACACAGCAACCCCAAATTTATGTAAATGGTTCGCGCATTAATACGTCAAATGGAACCTATAGCTTCACAGCGGGAGGCATTGGTGAGCACCAATTCGGTGGATATATTTTGATGCGTAATGCCAATGGCGATATGATTCGTCGCAATTTCCTGCAGAAATATAACGTCATTCCTGTACCATCGAATGCCACTGTGGCTGCCGACTTGATGAATGTACTTTATGCAGGCTTTGCCAATCCTATTAGTATCAGTGTTCCTGGCGTCCCACAGAATGGCGTTAGTGTTAGTATATCGGGTGGGCAACTTACATCAAAGGGTCCTGGTCGCTATGTTGCCGTTCCTTCGGCAGTAGGTCATGGTGTTACCTTCCGTATTACAGCGCGTGATAATGGCAAGGTGCGCACCTTCCCTCCTTTTACATTTAAGGTTCGAAAACTGCCAGATCCTACGGCATATATTGCTTTAGGTACCGACCGTTATAAAGGTGGAAACCTTTCTAAGGCAAGCTTAATGAGTGCAAATCAGCTCAATGCGGCTATCGATGATGGCATATTAGATATTCAGTTTAAGGTTACATCGTTCTCAGCTGTCTTCTATGACAACATGGGAAATGCCGTACAAATGGCATCGGCAGGCGATAATTTCACCGAGCGTATGCGCGATCAGTTCCGCCGATTGTCACATGGACGTCGATTCTATATTACCGAAATTAAAGCCGTTGGCCCCGATGGCATTGCGCGTTCGCTGCCTGGAGCCATGGAAATCAAGGTGAAATAAAACAGAGAAAATTCTATAATCAGGACAAGAAAGTCTTATGAAGCGAATATTATTTATATTATTTATAGGTGGCTTTACTCTTACGGCCGCTGCACAGCCCAAAGCAAAGCGCCAACAGGAAGAAGCTACCGCTCGTCAGTCTAACAAGAATAACATGACTCTTCGTTCTCAATTGTCGTTCCCAACAGAGGCAAAGATGAATGAAGACGTGGTGTGGCGCCGCGATGTTTACCGCGAGCTCGATTTGAACGATAACGCTAATGCTTCGCTCTATTATCCAGTAGAGCCTTTAGGAACGCAAATGAGCTTGTTCACTTACTTGTTTAAGTTGGTGATGGCTGGCCCAAAACGTGGTGGCATTGCCGCTTACAACTATGATGTAAATACGGGTAACGAGCGTTTTATAGAATTGTTACGCGTGAACCCTCTCAAATTTCTCGACGATTATCACGTGTATTATGAGCGTACCGATAGGGGCGTTCACATTGATGATAGCGATATTCCTTCGGCTCAAGTAAAGGGTTATTTTATCAAAGAGAGTACATATTATGATCAGAATACGGCCACTTTCCATACTAAAGTACAGGCTCTTTGTCCTGTGATGTATCGCGAAGACGACTTTGGCGACGGCATAACCAAGTATCCGCTCTTTTGGGTCAAGTATGACGATCTTGCACCTTTCCTTGCTAAGCAAACCATTATGACCAGCAATCTTAACAATGCTGCAACGATGAGTATTGATGATTATTTCACCATGAACGCTTATAAGGGAAAGATTTATAAGACAACTAATATGCTCGGGAAGACGCTTTCGCAGGTTGTTGGCAACGATAGCGTGAAGCTGTCGAAGGAGCAACGCCGCATCGAAAACGAGATAGCGCAGTTTGAAAAGAGCATGTGGGGTAACCCTGCAAGAAAAGATTCGCTTGACAGTATTGCAAAACTTGATACTAAAGCGCTCAAAGCCGACCGCAAAGTACGTCGTACTCGTCGTTCGAACGATAATGGTACTACGGTTCGAAATCGTCGTGCTCAATCGTCTTCTTCGTCTACATCATCGGGCACTGCTCGTGTGACGGTTCGTCGTCAGCGCCACTAAGATAAAGGGATAGCACATCATACACCACCCCTCTTTTGTCAAAAACAAATAACTAACTAGATACTTTATTATTAAATAAGGAGGTATGAACATGAGAAAAATGATGTCAGCGGCTTTCGTAGCCGTTATGCTGATGCTTGCACTGCAGGCTCAAGCACAGGTGAAATTTGGTGTAAAAGGTGGTCTAAACATCACAACCATGAAGTTTAGTAGTCATGTCCTTGATAAGTCTAACAGCGAAGGTTATTATATTGGCCCAACAATGAAGTTTGTTTTGCCCGTTATAGGTATTGGCGTTGATGCGTCAGCGATTTTTAGTCAGCGCTCAAGCAAGTTTGTTGCAGAGCAGGGTAACGAGCAGATTATTACAGATAAAGAAGAGACACTCACCCAACGCGTAATCTCAGTTCCTGTAAATCTACGTTACGAAGTGGGCTTAGGCGATGCTGCGAGCATTTATTTCTTTGCTGGACCACAGGCTTCTTTTAACGTGGGTGGCAATATAAGAGATATTAATTGGCATTGGAACGATACTGATTTCTCAGTAAATGTAGGTCTTGGTGTGATGTTATCGGCACATTTGCAAATCAATACCAATTATAATATAGGGCTTGGAAAGACAGGCGAATTGAAGTCAAAATCGGTTTTTACCACGCTTGACAAAGGATTTTATGGGCGTGCTAATACGTGGCAATTGGGCTTAGCTTATTATTTTTAAAACATATTTTTCAAATGGGGCTTACCAAAAGGTAAGCCCTTTTTTGTGCTTTGAACTAATTTTCGCAGTTAGTTCGATTTGCGATTACGCCGTAATCACCAATTATTTTGTTTATCTTTGCATGCCATGAGATATGTAGACGTTATTCTTCCTGTACCTCTTGAAGGAACCTTTACCTATACCATTTCTGATGAAATGGCTGCAGCGTGCGCCACTGGTGTACGTGTTCTGGTTCCCTTTGGCAAGTCGAAGACGTATGCTGGTGTTGTTGTGCGTGTGCACGATGACGGTGCACAGGTAGCCGAAAGCAAACTGAAGGCTGTTCTTTCGGTGCTCGATGCGTCGCCAGTACTGCTATCTCATCAGCTCAAATTATGGCAGTGGATAGCTTCTTATTATATGTCGCCATTGGGCGATGTGCTTAATGCCGCACTGCCTGCAGGCTTAAAGGCTGATACGGCTTACCGTCCCAAGACTGAAAGCTATGTAAAACTGGCTACCACTTACCGCTCAGAGCAGGCACTTCACGTTGCACTGAACTTGCTTGCACGTTCACATAAGCAGCACGAAACCTTTTTATGTTACCTTCGTCTTTCACGTTTTGACGAGGCTTTTACGCAGACTGATGCCACGTGGCAGCCCAATGAGGTAACCCGCGAAGAGCTAATGAACGAGGCTCATAGCAGTTCTGCCATTTTGAAACGTCTTATCACACAGGGTTTTCTTGAGGTTTACGAGAAAGAGATAGGCCGATTAAACGATGCAGGACAAGCCAATCCTGAAAACATTTGTCCGCTTAGCGAGCCCCAACAACAAGCTTACGATAATATAATATCTCAATGGAAAGCTCACCCTGTAGTGCTATTGCATGGTGTTACATCAAGCGGAAAGACCGAAATTTACATACATCTTATACAGAAAGCTATCAGTGAGGGCAAACAAGTACTTTATCTTTTACCCGAGATAGCGCTCACGGTGCAGATGACGCAGCGTTTACGCCGTGTGTTTGGAAACCGCTTAGGCATTTACCATTCGAAGTATAGTGATGCCGAACGCGTCGAAATTTGGCGTCGTCAACTGTCTTCCTCTCCTTACGATGTGATATTAGGTGCGCGCAGTGCTGTATTTTTACCCTTCCAACGCTTGGGTCTTGTCATCGTCGATGAGGAAAATGAGAGTAGCTTTAAGCAGCAAGACCCAGCCCCGCGCTACCATGCACGTAGTGTGAGTATTGTGTTAGCCCGAATGTTTGGTGCTAAAACCGTGTTGGGAACAGCTACGCCTTCGATGGAAAGTTACTACAATGCACAGACGGGAAAATACGGTTTAGTATCGCTTTCTACACGCTTCCGAGGTATTGAATTACCTGAAATTGAGGTGGTAGATATTCATGATTTACAACACCGTAAGCTGATGAATGGCCCCTTTTCGCCCCTTTTGCTCAAGGCAATGCGTGAGGCTTTCAGTGAGGGTAAGCAAGTTATTCTGTTCCAAAACAGGCGTGGCTTCGCCCCAATGATTGAGTGTCGGGTGTGCGGTTGGGTGCCAAAATGTAAGAATTGTGATGTTTCGCTAACCTATCATAAGCGTTTAAATGTGCTCACATGCCACTATTGTGGTTACACTATGCCCGTACCCCAAACGTGTCCCAACTGTGAAAACCCGAACCTTTCGGGGCGAGGGTATGGTACTGAGAAAATAGAGGACCTTATTGTAGAGCTTTTCCCTGAAGTTCGTGTGGCGCGTATGGACCTCGATACCACACGTACGCGCAATGCTTATGAACGATTAATTACCGAGTTTGGCTCGGGACGAACCCATGTACTCATCGGTACACAGATGGTTACCAAGGGTTTAGACTTTGACAAGGTGGCGGTAGTGGGTATTCTTGATGCCGACTCGATGTTGAATTATCCTGATTTTCGCGCATACGAACAGGCGTTTATGATGATGAGTCAGGTCAGTGGGCGTGCAGGCCGACGAGGGCAGCGTGGTCGGGTTATATTGCAAACCCGAAACCCTCAGCTTCCTGTCATACAGCAGGTTGTACATAGCGATTATGCCTCTTTTTACGCAGACTTGCTCGTTGAGCGTGAAATGTTCCGTTATCCACCGTTTTATCATTTGGTGTATATTTACTTAAAGCACAAGCATGACGAACTTGTGGAAATGGCTGCACAGGAGATGGGGGCGCAGCTTAGGCATGTTTTTGCTGACCGTGTGCTTGGTCCCGATAAGCCTGCAGTGGCTCGTGTAAAGGCGATGAGCATACGCAAGATAGTGATTAAGCTCGAAAATGGTATTGATCAACGGCGTGTGCGCGAGCAGTTGATACATATTCGTACCCAACTTTTGGCACAACCTGCCTATCGTTCGTTACATATTTATTTTGATGTTGACCCTATGTAAGCATAGGAGGACGTTGCGTTTCCAAATGCATCATGTTTCTATATGATGTATTTTCGATGACTTTTGATAGTTGCTGACGTGATGCAACTGATGATATTATAGCTTATTGCTTCGTGATTTTAGCAATAAGCTTTGTTGTTTTATAACATCTTGTTGATGCGATTACTGTTTTTTGATCGTGTTACGACGGCTGCCGTACAAGCTGTATGGCGATAGCCGTACACATCGTATTACGACCGTCATACAACGCGTACTACGGCCGCCATACCTTCAGCTTAAGCGTGTAAAGGGGTAGCTGTTTGTGTATAATGCTGTGAGTTTTCCACCAATATAATTGGGTCGTGATGCTGTACGGCTTTAATTTTTACCAAAAAAAGCGACGTAATGACAATGCCAAAGCAAAGTCATTACGTCGTGAGAGAGTATGTTAGATAACGTCACGTTATCGTTTAAAGGTCGATATCGAGGCTTACTCCTAAAGCGTTGTTGTTACGTGTGTAGTTAGCGGTATATGCTAAACCAGTGTTAGGAGCAGTTATTTTCGTCTTCTCGGTACCATAGAATGTGTGCAAATACGCGAGGTTAAGCTTCATCTTAGAACTTAACTGAAATTGAACGCCACAACCTACAGAATTAGAACTAACCACGTACGACTTGTCGTCCATGTATTCTGTTGTAGTACCGTAGCTTGTGTTCTGATAACCTGCGCTTACGGTTATTTTATCAGTTGCTTTATATTCAGCACCAAAGCTATATTCAATTGTGCCTCGTGAAAGCTTGTCCTCTTTGTGTTTGTAAGCGGTTGCCTGCTTATCGAAGTAGTAATGGAAACCTGTTGTGAGGTTCCATTTGTCGGTAGGTTTGAAGCCTGCGCCTACTGCGAGAATGCCAGGGAGGTCAGCAGGAACTGATGTTCCGTCAGCAAATTCGCCAGTTGCTTCTTCCAGTGCCTCGTCGAATTTCTGTTTCAGAACGTTCATAGTGCCCTGTACACGTGCGTTAGACATCACACTCTGAGCTTTTGCAGCTGCAGCAGTCTGTGCCGCTGCTTCAGACATACCTTGCTGTATCATCTGTTGCTGGAGTACTGCCTGTATACGACCCTTGAGGTTATTGACAAGATTACCAGTTAATTGTCCGTTTTGCTCGACGACACCTATACTTGGAAAGCTGTTGACTGCAGAATTCTTCATGCGAAGACGTGTCTTAAACTCGTACTTTGCAGCGAAGTTCCAACGACCAGTTTTGTAGTCAACACCAATGATTGGTGTAAAACCGGTACCGCTTTGGTCGCAGTTAAGCTCGATGTCGGCAGAGTTGGTTTTTGATGGGTCAAGCACGGTGTAAAGTGCTGTGTTGCCAACCTGTATGTTGCGTACGTAGCCATAGTAGTTAGCCAATGCATAAATGCCACGAACTCCTGCAAATACGCTAAGGTCAGTATTGATTTTATAGGCAGCACCTAACGACAATCCGTAGTAATATTGACGACCACGCATATAACTTGTTGCGCGGTATTTGCCTTCTGATCCAAAGCCTGCGTCGCTTGTAAACATACGTACACCTGGGCCAATAGCCGCGTCAACAGTTTGTGCTAAGCCTGTAGCTGCAAGGGCTGTTTCAGATACAATGCGCTCAAAACTTCCAAGACCGTTATCGAAAGTGCACTTACCGCCACCTCCTGTAACGCCAAATCCAGCTTGGAAAGAAACCTTATCCCAGTTGTATGCAAATTGGAACGAAGGGAAAACTGGCGCTAACGCGTGTCCCGTAAACTTGCGAGTGTTAGATGCATTGTCAAGATTGCGGGCGAAAAGTGGATATTCGTTGTTAATCGTTCTGCTCTGCCAGATGAACTGCCAGTTCAGAGAGAGGTGAGCGCCATTGGGCAAAAAGGCCACGCCTGCAGGGTTAAAGTAAACGCCATCAATACCAATTGCTCCGTCGCGTGACAGAGTACGGTTAAAGGCTACGCTCATGTTTGAATTTGTGTTAATGCCACCGGCATTAGCTGTTGCGGCTGTTGCAATGGCAACGGCTGCAAAAGCAACTCTTAATTTAATCATATTAAATAGTTCTAAAAACATTGGTTGCAAAGGTAGATAAATTGTTCTTTATCTCCTATTTTGCCCAAATCCTTTTAGAATAAGTTAACAAAATTAAGATTTTGCCGTAGGATATTGTATACGCGTGTGATATATTGCTTTTAAGCGTTCGATGAGAACCTGCTTTGCTATTGCAATATCGTAGAACGTGATACGACATTCGGCAAAGAAGCCATCGGCTACTTGTTGGTCTATTAGTTTATTAACGAGGTTACTAATGCTTTCTTCGGTATAGTCGGAAAGCGAGTGAGAAGCAGCCTCACACGTATCAGCCATCATAAGAATAGCTTGTTCACGGGTAGAAGGATTAGGGCCAGGGTAGGTGAATGGCTCCTTATCCACAATCTCATCAGGGTGTTCGTTCTGATAATTAATGTAGAAATATTTGGCCAATCCACACCCATGGTGGGTGAGAATAAATTCACGAATAACAACGGGAAGGTTGTTTTCTTCGGCCAGTTTCACACCGTTGTTGACATGAGCAATAATAATTTGTGCGCTCTCTTTGTAAGTAAGACTGTCGTGTGGATTAACACCGCCTTGCTGATTCTCTGTAAAAAATGCGGGGGAAAGTATCTTTCCAATATCGTGATACAGCGCACCCGTACGAACAAGTGTGCTTTTTGCCCCGATTTTATTAGCAATCTCGGAAGCCAAATTACCCACGGTGATAGAATGCTGGAAGGTTCCTGGTGCCTCCTCGCTGAGCTTTCGAAGTAGTCCTTTATTCGTATCAGAAAGTTCAATAAGAGTAATGACGGAGATGAAGTCGAACGTTTTTTCGACAAGGAACATCATAGGATAAGCCAGTAACAGCAACACACCATTGATGAGGAAATGGTAATACATGCTACTTTCAAAGTTAAACTCTTCGCTACTCTCCATGAGTTTCAATGTGAGATAGGTGATACAGGTAGCAAGAAATACCCATAAGGCCGTGCGGAACACTTGTGCGCGCGATGACATTTCGCGCAGTGAGTAGATCGCAACAAGGCCTGCAACGGTTTGAATAATAATAAAATCGAATTGGTATCTGAGGGCGCTAGCACAGATAAGCACCATAGTGATATGGGTGAGAAAGGCTGTGCGCGAATCCATAAAGACGCGTATGAAAATAGGAACAAAGGCAAACGGGAGAATGTATACGCTGAAATTAAAATAAGTATGTTCAATCATCAGCGACACTAATACGGGGAAAATGGTGATCAGCACGTAAAGCATGGCAATGTTTCGCATCTTTTCGAAATAGTCGCGGCGGAACAAGCCTAAATACATGGTGAAAAGTAATACCAGAATAAACACGTATGCCGTGTTGCCAATAAGGTTGTAGGTAAGCTGGGTTTTAGAAGCACTTCGGCGTTGTATCTCTTTTTGCATGGAGTTTAACACGCGGAAACTATATTCGTTTACGATTTCTCCTTGTCCGATAATGCGTTGTCCGGACATAACAATGCCGCTGGCAGGCGATATGCCGCTGAGCAAATCGTTCTTTGCACTTTCCGTACGTGCCTTATCATAAATAAGGTTTGCAACAATATAATTGTTGAGATTCAGTCGCTGTAACAAACTGCGCTCCTGTGCAAATCGCTCATCATTGAGCAGCTGTTCGTAGGCTGACATGGTAGAAAATATAGAATTGATGTTTACACTCTCTGCATCTTTGCCGAAGACGATGCGCACCTGATTTGTCGTGTCTGCATGAATTCGGTTATAAGTAGGCGTTTCCATGATGCCCGACTGGTAAAAACGATGTAGTCGGTCAATAATATGCTCTTCAAATCCTGCAGGTAATGATACATTATTATTACGCAAGTCTTGACGCAGTTTGGCTATTTCTTCTGCCTCTATTATACTATTGTAATCGTAATAAGGCTGAAATTGTCGGAGCAAAGAATCACGTTCCTGAGCAAGTGCTTCTTCGGTCTTGTAGACAGGAAAGTCATATTTTGCGATGATGGTTCCATAATGCCAAGGCTCGCCCACTTCGTAGTCGAACTTTCTTCCCTCATTACGCGGGAGAAACCATACAATTAAAAGGGTGGTAAGCAGAACAAAGGCTGCTCGAATAGATAAGTTACGCCAGAAAAATTCGTCTTTCTTATAGAAACTACTGGTAATGCTCATGAAGCGGTATCTTTGGTGTTTACCGTGCGAAAATACTAAAAATATAGCTAAAGTCGAAATAAATATATTAATTTTGCAAAAAAATAAGAATTCGGCATGTCTGAAAGAAAAGTGAGAGTGCGCTTTGCACCCAGTCCCACAGGACCTTTACATATAGGCGGTGTGCGTACCGCTTTGTATAATTATTTGTTTGCACATCAGCACAATGGTGAGTTAGTGTTCCGTATTGAGGACACCGACTCGAATCGTTTTGTTCCAGGAGCTGAAGAATATATTCTTGAATCGTTTCGCTGGTTGGGAATAAAGTTTGACGAAGGCGTAAGTTTTGGTGGAAACCATGGCCCGTACAGACAGAGCGAACGTCGCGAAATTTATAAGGAATATGTGCAGCAATTATTAGAAGAAGGTAAAGCATACTATGCTTTTGACACCCCTGAGGAGTTAGAAGCAAAGCGTGCAGAGGGTTCGAATTTTCAATATGACTCACACACTCGTATGCAAATGCGTAACTCTCTTACGCTGCCAAAAGACGAAGTAGAAAGGCTTATCAGCGAGGGAGAACAGTATACTGTACGTTTCAAAATTGAACCGGGACAGGAGATTCACATCAACGACATGATTCGTGGTGACGTATGCATAAAGAGCGATATTCTAGATGATAAAGTGCTTTACAAAAGTGCCGACGAGCTTCCTACCTATCATTTGGCTAACATTGTTGATGATCATCTGATGGAAATAAGCCACGTGATTCGTGGAGAAGAATGGCTTCCAAGTGCGCCATTGCATGTTTTACTTTATCAAGCTTTGGGTTGGGAAGATACAATGCCTCGTTTTGCTCATCTCCCGCTGTTGTTAAAGCCAGAAGGAAAGGGCAAATTGTCAAAGCGAGATGGCGACCGTTTAGGGTTCCCTGTGTTCCCATTGGAGTGGCATGACCCTAAAACTGAAGAGGTGTCAAGCGGCTATCGAGAGAGCGGTTATTTCCCAGAGGCTGTTGTAAACTTCCTTGCTTTGTTAGGCTGGAACCCAGGAACGGAACAGGAGTTGTTCAGTTTGGACGAGCTTGTTCAGGCTTTTGATATTACCAAATGCTCAAAGAGTGGTGCAAAATTTGATTATCAGAAGGGCATATGGTTTAATCATGAGTATATCTTACGTAAGAGCGATGAAGAGATTGCTCGCCTTTTCGCCCCTATCGTAGCTAATAATGGTGTAGAGGAAACGTTTGAACGTGTGCAGCTTGTAGTTAGTATGATGAAAGACCGTGTAAGTTTTGTAAAAGAACTTTGGCCATTATGCTCGTTCTTTTTCATTGCTCCTACCGAGTATGATGAAAAGACTGTAAAGAAACGTTGGAAAGAAAACTCAACCCAACAAATGACAGAGCTTTGCGAAGTACTTGAAAATATCGAGGACTTTTCAATTGAAGGACAAGAAGTCATCGTTGAAAAATGGATTGCCGATAAGGGTTATAAGATGGGCGATATTATGAATGCGTTCCGCGTTGCCCTTGTAGGAATAGGCAAAGGACCCGGTATGTTTGATATCTCTGCTTTCTTAGGCAAAGAAGAAACTATCCATCGCCTGAAGAAAGCCATACAGGTTTTAGGACAAGAATAATAGATAGGCTATAAAGATTACGATAAAAAGATAATGCCCATGTACAATATCTTGATGAGTCTTTATGCCTTTGGCGTATGGGTTGCTTCCCATTTCAGCGAAAAGATTAAGAAAATGTGGAATGGCGAACACGAGTCATTCCGCATTCTTCAAGAGAAAATCGATTCCCAATCTCAATATATTTGGTTTCACGCTGCTTCATTAGGCGAGTTTGAACAGGGTCTTCCGTTGATGGAACGTATTCGTACAGAATATCCCGAATATAAAATTTTATTGACCTTTTTCTCTCCTTCGGGTTATGAAGTGCGTAAGAATTATGCGGGCGCTGATATCTGTTGCTATTTGCCTCTCGATACATTTCGCAATGCTCGTCGCTTTTTAGATATCATAAATCCTGCGATGGCGTTCTTCATTAAGTACGAGTTTTGGTACAATTATATGCATATTTTGAAGAAACGTAGCGTGCCAGTGTATAGCGTTTCAAGCATATTCCGTCCTGATCAAGTGTTTTTTAAATGGTACGGAAAGCAATATGCCCGCGTTCTTCATTGTATTAATCACTTCTTTGTACAAAACGAAGAAAGTCGCACTCTTCTGCATAGCATTGGGCTTGATAACGTAAGTGTAGTAGGAGATACTCGTTTTGATCGTGTCTTAGAGATTAAGGAGGCATCGAAAAAGCTACCTATTATAGAAGCTTTTATTGAAGGAAATAAGGACGAAACTCCTGTTGACGTTTATAAAGAAAGCCAAAAAGTATTTGTTGCAGGCTCGTCGTGGGCACCCGATGAGGATATTTTCATCAATTATTTTAATGCGCATCGCGACTGGAAACTGATTATAGCCCCACACGTTATCGGCGAAGATCATTTGGAACAAATACGGCAAAAGCTTAACCATAAAACTGTACGCTATACACAAGTTAGCGAGGAAGAGGCTCGGAATGCAGAATGTTTAATCATCGATTGTTTTGGACTGCTGTCGAGTATCTATCATTATGCAGATATCTCTTATGTGGGAGGAGGCTTTGGTGTAGGCATACACAATGTGCTTGAAGCCGCTGTTTGGGGAAAACCTGTTATCTTTGGACCTAATAATAAGCATTTCAGAGAAGCGCAAGGCTTGTTGAAGGTGCGTGGCGGTTTTGAGATAACAGACGCTGAAAGCTTTGTAAGCGTGATGGATAACCTGATAAAAGCCGACGGCGCTCTTCAAGAATCAGGCCAACGTGCAAGCGATTTCGTTGCCAGTTTGGCAGGTGCAACGGAAAAGATATTGAAAGAAGTAAACCTATAATACATAAACAACAATCTCCTGAATGTTTTATTCTTTCAGGAGATTATTGTTTTTTATTGTCCTAAAACCTTTACTATTCGGCGCAAACCTTCTTCTAAAGTCGCTCTCGGACAAGCTAAATTAATGCGCAAATAGCCTTCGCCAGCTTTTTGACTATATAGTGTTCCGCTACTCACAAAAACCTTTCCTTCGTGTAAAAGCTTTAAAGTGGCTTTGTCACTTGTTAGTCCTATTTTACGAATATCTACCCAAGCCAGATAAGTTGCTTCCAATTTAATGACTTCAACTTGCGGCAGACTTTCAGCAAAAGTGCTTCTAAGCAGGTTGTAATTCTCTTGAATGTATCCCCTTAATTCATCAAGCCATGCTTCGCTTTCATTGTAAGCAGCTTTTAATGCCACCACACCGAATGGATTTACATCGCATACTTCGTATATGTTGATAACGCGATTAATTCGACGTTGCATCTCGCTGTCGCTACAAATCAGATATGCATTCTGCAGTCCTGCTGTGTTAAATGCTTTTGATGGTGCATTAAGGGTAACCGAAATATTCTGATTTACCTCGTTCACGGCAGCAAAAGGTATGAACGTATAGCCTGGCATGGTTAGTTCACAATGTATTTCATCTGATACAACCCTGACGTTATGACGCTGACAGATAGCCCCCATCTTTGTCAGCTCTTCGCGTGTCCATAGTCGGCCTGCAGGGTTATGAGGATTGCAAAGCAGAAAAACCGTAGTCTTTTCATCACGACATTGACGCTCGAAGTCGTCCCAATCGATAACGTAAGAATTATCTTTTCGCACGAGCATACTTTCGGCAATTTCGCATCCTTGGTTACGAATAGACGAGAAAAAGCAATTGTAAGCAGGTGTGAGCACAAGCACTTTCTCACCCGGTAAAGTCAGTGCCTTGATGCTACAACTTATAGCAGGCACTACGCCACTGGTATAAAGAATCCATTCGCGCTTCACGTCCCATTGGTGACGTCGCTTTTGCCATGAGACGATAGCTTCATAATAAGCTCCATCAACCTCTGTATAGCCAAATACTCCATGTTCTATTCGTCGGGCGAGAGCCTCACGAATAGCTGGCGCAGCTTCAAAATCCATATCAGCTACCCATAGCGGAATAACACCTTCTTCCTCGATGTCGTCCCACTTGTACGACCCCGTACCTCTCCGATTAACCTGTTTGTCGAAAATGCTCATGATACTTTGTTATCGAGTTATAATCTTACAGTCTTTGCCCTTTGCGTATTCATCATAGGTAATTGAAGCTATTTCATCTGCAACAATTTTCCCTGAGATTGGATTTTTGATGTTAGAAATAGCACCCTTGATGTCAGCATCGATGTTTTTACTGTCCTCAAAAGCGCGGTCGCAAGCCGCATCAAAGGTACAGTCTATGAGCGTAATGTTATCAAGATAGCACAGCGGCTGCTCGCCTGCAATATGGCAACGTACCAACTTTACGTTAGTAGAGTGCCATGCTAAGTATTCACCGTCGAGAACAGAATCATATATTGTCACATTGTCACACTCCCAAAACGCGTCCTTAGTAACAATCTTCGCGTTGTGAATCTCTACATTTTTACAATATTGAAATACATATTTCGAGTCGGTTACCAACCCATCTACGTAGATATTACTTGAGAACATAAACGGATATGTGCCCTCATGTAGTTCAACATTCTTCAATTTTAGTCCGTCAACACGCCAGAATGTTTCATCGGCATCGTTTATTTTGACGTTTTCAAGCTCCAAATTCTTCATCTCTCTAAAGAATTTTGGGCCGTCAATAATACAGTCTTTCATCACCATGTTGTTGCTATACCAAATAGCCGAACGGCTACCTTCTGCAAAATAGCAGCTTTTGATGAGACTGTTATCCACGTGCCACCATGGGTATTTTCCGTAGAATTTGCTGTTATGGCATTCTATATTGCGGCAACATTTTATGCCCGACTCACCGTCGGTTATTGTTATATTGTCAAGACGTACGTCGTGTGCGCCAAAGAGAGGACGCTCTCCTCCGAACGTCAAATCGTGTATTGTATCCATAAAAATAATATATGATAAAACCTATTGTTGCTGTAAAAACTACAAACTTCGTGCCAAAACAAACTCTGCCTATAGGCCTATGTTGTTATAATATTATAAAGGTGTAACAACGGGAAAAGAAAAAACCCAGAGCTTTTATAGGCTCTGGGTTGTATTATTTGGTTTTTAACACCTAACCTTATTAAAGGTTAGCATTGTCTTTTTTCCACTCTTCTACTGGAGGAACAATACCAAGGCCAATTACTTCCTGACGCATTTCGCAGAGGTGCTCGTACGATTTCTTCAGTTCTGCCATTTCTTCCTCAGTACCTGTAGGCTCAGTATAGTGAACGCCTGTAGCATCAATAGTTGTAGGCAGAGCCATCATTACGTTCTGAATACCCAGTGAAGGGAGGTTAGCATAGCAACCAGCAGGTAATGTAAACTCTTCACCGCCCATAGCTGCCTCAATCATTTTTACTGCGCAATAAGCAGGACTCTGGAACGAGCTGCGGCCACGGAGCTTGATAATACGTGAACCACCCTGTGTAGTCATTTGCTTAATTTCTGCCCAACGCTCTGCTGAGAGACCCATTTCTGCGAGTGGCTTGCCATCAATTTTTACCTTTGAAGCAAATACTGCCATCTGTTCGCCGTGGCCACCATAGGTGTGAGCGCCAGTAACCTTGTCCTGCTGAACACCAAATTCGTGTGCTAAAGCCTGCTGCAGACGTGTAGAATCGAGAGCGGCAAGCGAAGTAAGCTGATTGGGTTTCAGGCCTGAGTGGATAAGAGCTGTAAGTGCAGTAACGTCAGCAGGGTTGAAAATAACAACTACATGCTTAACATCGGGGCAATATTTCTTAATGTTCTCACCGAATTCAGCTGCAATCTGGCAGTTGCCTTTCAACAAATCCTCACGTGTCATACCGTCCTTACGAGGAGCGCCACCTGAAGAAATGATGTACTTTGCGCCAGTGAAAGCCTTCTTTGCAGCCTCTGCAACCTTCTCAGGATTGTTCATATCCTCTACAGCTGGTGCGCAGTAAGAGAGGTTTGCACCTGGGAAAGCACACTGCTCCATTTCGTCAAACACACCACGAACGCCTGGTTCGTAGATGTCATACAAGCAGATGTTAGGTGTAAGACCGAGAGCAAGAGCGGTCTGTACCATGTTAGAACCAATCATACCGCCAGCGCCGACGATAAGCAGTTTTTCGTTTGTTAAATACTTCATAGCTACGTTATATGTTTAATAAATGTATTAAAGATGTTCAATTTATGCCGATAGAACGATGTAGTTTCGCCAGTAACCTTCAGCATTGCAAAGTTAACAAAAAAAGGATACAAAGGTTTACTTCTGCTCAATTAAATTTGTTGTATAATCTTAAAAGACGTATCTTTGCTAAGTCTGTTTAGCAATTTAAATTTCAAAATGAAAGTAATTCCCACTGATATGAAAGAAGAGATAGCACAACGATTAAGTAACTTGCGTGAGATTATGCAGCGCGAGCACCTCGATGCCTTTATATTTCCAAGTACTGATCCGCACAATAGCGAGTATGTTCCCGACCGTTGGAAGGGGCGTGAATGGATAAGTGGTTTCAATGGTTCGGCAGGAACGGCCGTTGTTACCATGCATGCCGCTGCATTATGGACCGATAGTCGTTACTTTATTGCGGCCGAACAGCAGCTGGCAGGCACCGAATTTGTGTTGATGCGTGAGCGTGTTGCGGGTACGCCTACGATATCCGAGTGGCTGGGTAAGGTGCTTAGCGATATCAACGGAGCTACAGTTGGTGTTGACGGCATGGTGAATACGGCTGCCGATGTGGAGGCGCTGATAGCCGATTTACGTCAACAGGGCGGTATCACCGTGCGCACAAACTTCGACCCACTGGCAGTTATCTGGACTAACCAGCCACCTATTCCTGTTACCCCAATTGAAGTTCATTCGCTCGAATATGCTGGCGAGTCGACCACGTCAAAGCTGAGTCGTATTCGTATGGCGTTGCGTTCGTTGCATGCCGACGGTATGCTGGTGTCGGCGCTTGACGATATTGCCTGGACGTTAAACCTGCGAGGTAGCGACGTGCATTGCAATCCTGTGTTTGTTTCGTATTTGTTAATTGATACGAAAACAACTACTTTGTTTATCAACGACGAAAAGTTGACACCCGATGTTAAGGCATATCTAACAGCGCAAGGTGTGCAAACGGCTCCTTATAACCATATAAAAGATGCGCTTCGCAACTATGGTGAGTACAATATTCTGCTTGACCCCAATGTAATATCTTACACACTCTTCAAACAAGTGCGCACACAAGAAATTGTTCGCGCATCTTCGCCAATCCCTGCTATGAAAGCGATCAAAAACGAGATAGAGGTAGAAGGTTTCCGTCGTGCGATGATACGTGACGGTGTAGCTTTGGTGAAGTTTCTGCGATGGCTGCAAACAGCTGTGGTAAAAGGGCAAGAAACCGAAATAAGTGTTGCTGAAAAGCTGACGGCTTTACGTGCTGAACAACCGCTTTTCCGCGGTATAAGTTTCGATACTATTGCGGGTTATGAGGCTCACGGTGCTATTGTTCATTATGAAGCTACACCCGAAACCGATGCGCCTTTAAAGCCACATGGTTTCCTGTTGCTTGACAGTGGAGCGCAGTATCAGAACGGAACTACTGATATAACACGCACAATAGCTCTTGGCGAACTTACCGAAGAGCAACGCGAAGTGTACACACTGGTGTTGAAAGGACATATACAATTAGAGCTGGCTAAATTTCCATCGGGTGCCAGTGGTACGCAAATCGACGCCCTTGCACGTGAGGCAATGTGGCGCAAAGGCTTTAATTTCTTGCACGGAACAGGGCATGGCGTAGGCTCATTTTTGAATGTTCACGAGGGTCCTCATCAAATACGAATGGAGTATAGGCCTGCACCGCTGTTGCCTTTTATGACAGTTACCGATGAGCCTGGGTTATATTTGGAAGGTAAATTTGGTGTGCGCATCGAGAATATATTGCTGATTAAGCCTTATATGACGACGGCATTTGGCGAATTTTTGCAAATGGAACCTCTTACGCTTTGTCCTATTGACACAGCTCCTATTGTGCGTGAAATGTTGCTTAACGAAGAGGTGGAGTGGCTGAACGGCTATCATCAGTATGTGTTCGACAAGCTTTCGCCGTATCTTCAGGGTGCCGACCTCGACTGGTTGCGCGCTGCTACTCAAAACATTTAGACATAACGCTATACATTTTATAACATAGTCCACACCCGATTCTTCTTATCGGGTGTGGACTTTTTTGTGTAATGGTCGTTATACTACGGCCGTCGTACAATGGGTGTGGCGGCCGCAGTACGGTTTGTATGACGGCTGTCGAACAATGTGTACGACGGCAGCCATACAATCACTCTGATAGTGTAAAAAAGAGGGCTTTTGCGCGAAAAAGGAGTATGAAAATAGGCTTATCCGTTCATGGCTACCATGCGATAACCCATTCGTTTAAGCTGCATGGCAGCGCCCATAAGGTAACACGTGCGTAGGCCAGCAACAAAAGCATAGAAAGCTTCGGTAGAAGAGGGCGCGAGTTGTAGATGTTGGTAAAGGCTGTAGCTTCGTGATCCGCACTCGCCTACGATGTTTTGCAAACGCTCTGCTTCTGTTGTCGATAGCAGAAGCACCTTATCACGGATATAGTCGTCCATGTGATCGAAATCGATTTTGTCGCGTAAGTAAACGTAAAGGTCATCTACTTGGCTGTACAATTCCCAATCTTCGTCCCAGTATTTCGCAATAGCCATGCCTATATACATACACCAGCCAAAGGGCACAGTGGGGTATTGCTGAAACTCGCGCATGCCATCGTTAAGGAACGACTTGCCTATCTTTGACCATAATTCGTCAATATCGGGCGTTTCGGGCAGACGTTCGTCAATCTCGTTTAAGCCCAGTAAATATCTCTTCAAATCGTCGTGGAAGAGCGTTTCAAATTGTTGAGTAGACAAAATATATTTTTTTGAGAATTTAAAAATAAGGAAAAGGGGAGAGCTTGGGGCTTACGGAACCATTGTTTTAGGCCGATAGTTGCAATCGCTATCGGCCTAATGATGAAGCCTTTAGTTCTCCATGAACTTCTTTGCAGCCCTAAGTTGGTGGCGCATATTGCTGAGTAACTGCTGACTTTCCTGAAGAACGTTCAGGTAAAGCAAGTCAATTTGCAACTGCGAAGCGTCGGTATTAGCTTGCATTCTGTCAATATGCTGTTTGCGAAGTACGGATAATTCGTCTTTGCAAGCATCGGCTTGAGCCAGAACTTCACGGTAATTGTCGTATTTATTAGTATCTATATCGTCAGCGGTGGCCTTCATCAGGTCGTTAATTGCTCGGCGCATGGGCTGAAATTCCTCGCATAAAGCTGGCGAGAGAGGGGTGAAACTGTTGTCCACATGTTCTTTAATGGGTTCTAACATTCGTTGTAACGTGTAGAGCAATTGCTGGTTACTGTTAGCCCCTAAGTGAAACCACGTGTTACGTTCAATAGCTATATCGTAGGGCACACGCCTTAAAGCCATGAGCTCTTGTCGGCGAAGGCGTTTAAGTTGCTGACGTTCTTCCTTCAGGTCTTTGGCAGCATTGCGAAGGTCGCTCGTGCTATTGTTCTCAAGACCGTCCATAATTCGGTTAAACTCTGCGAGCGTAAAGTGGCAAACAAAGCCTTGTGTGCGTCTTACCCTGCGTTGTAACATATCCCAGATTAGCTCAGGATCGCGTGTTTTCATCATCAGGTTGAAGGAGTCGTCCTCACGTCGGCTCTGCTTCTTTTTCTTGTTATAGCTGCGGTTGCTGCGAATAAGAATAAGGGCAACAAGTGCTATAAATCCAAGCTTGGCAAACATTCCGCCGAAGAACATCAACAGGCACACGATGGCACAAACCAAGAAAGCTACTCCGGCTGTGACGAACCAACCGCCAATAACACTAATAACGCCTGTTACACGAAATACTGCACTCTCGCGGCTCCAAGCCTTATCGGCTAAGCTTGCGCCCATAGCCACCATGAAAGTAACGTATGTTGTTGACAGGGGTAGGTGATAATTGGTTCCTAAAGTAATAAGCATGGCCGAGATAACAAGCGTAACAGCTGCGCGAACAAGGTCGAAAGCGGCCGCATCATTAGCAGGAACGTTCTCGTCTTTCTGAAAGCGTTTGCCTATCCATTGTTTGATAAAGGGAGGTGTAACAGCCGAAACATCGTCGCTAAAGTTTTGGCATACACGAACGATAGAGCGTGCAGCCGCTGACGAACCAAACATTTCGTCGCCACCATCTTGCCTGCTGAGGTCGACCGATGTTTTGATAACGTTACGGGCTTTCTCTGATGTTGCCATGGCAACTATCATAATAAGTCCGGCGATTAAAAGGTAGAAAGGTGGTGTTTTAGCCGATGCGGTGAGCGATGTCATCAAGAAAGTCGAAGGCG
This sequence comes from Prevotella sp., assembly GCA_013333285.2. Taxonomy (GTDB): domain Bacteria; phylum Bacteroidota; class Bacteroidia; order Bacteroidales; family Bacteroidaceae; genus Prevotella. The sequence goes on along the minus strand of JABCPF020000004.1, from coordinate 56,374 downwards.
ATGCACCGTTACTGTTGGCCATATAGTCTTGAAAAGAGTCGAGACCTGCCAATGGAACACCAATGAAGTTGACCAAATCGTTTCCTGCAAAGGCCATAGCCAAAGCAAAAGTACCCATAAGAACAACTATCTTAAAGATGTTAATGCGCATCAAATGCAGCGCTTCCATGAGTACAGTTGATATGACAAAGATAATCAATAACAACAGTGACGTGTTCTGGATTACCCATAAACGAGTGCTTTCTTCTATGTAAGGACTTGAGCCAAAGCCTTTGAGGAATATAAAATATGCAAGTGATGTGAAGGCAATTCCGCCGAAAATAGCGATGGAATACTTGCTATGTTCCTTATAATTAAAGGTGAAAACCAAACGGCTAACCCACATAATAATGCTTCCTGCCACAAAAGCGAAGGCTACACTAACAAATATTGCAATGATCACTTGTAAGGCATTCTCCGAGTTTAACAGCGCACTGTAGGTTAAAGATGGGTCGTTTATGGTTTTGACTGTTGCCAAAGCGAAAGTTCCTCCCAAAAGATCGAAGATAAGAGATACCGTAGTTGACGTTGGCATTCCGAGCGTATTGAAGATGTCTAACACAATAATATCAGTAACCATTACGGCTAAAAATATGGTCATTACTTCCTCAAACGAGTAGTTTGCAGGCAACATAATACCATGCCTTGCTACGTCCATCATTCCCGATGACATCAGTGCGCCAACAATAACACCCGCTGAAGCAATCGTAATTACGGTGCGAAAGCTTGCCGCGCGTGCGCCAACGGCCGACTGCATAAAGTTGACAGCATCATTGCTGACGCCCACAAAAAGATCGAAAATAGCTAAGAAAAGCAGGAAAATAACGATAAGAAGATAGAGTGATGCCATAAATAAAATAATGTGAGTCTGTGGCAGGGCCCATTTAAAATTTTGATATTTTCAGCTGCAAAGATACGTGGAATATATCGAAAAAGTATGAACAGGGGTCGACAAAATGATGTGGCGATAAAAGAAAAATAGTTGTTAGGGAGTTTCAAATCTGCGTTTTTAAGCAGCTTCTTGTGTGTGATGGCTATCTGGATAACACGTGAAATGCTGTATGATAGTACTTTGTTTCTGTATGGTTATAACGGAAACATCTGTGACTTTTCGTTTAAATATATGGTGTCGACAGCCTTTTCTTTTATAAAAAAGCTAATTTTTATCAAGAGATGGCACGGTATAAAAGCGGTCGATAAAGCGTTGAAGGTCGACTTTTATCTGTGAAAATTGTGGTGAACGCATAAACCCCGTGTTCTTTTTGAGCAGCGGAATAATGTCGCCTATACTGCGCGTGTAACACGATAATTCGTTATGGCGCTGGGTAGAATGTAAGCTTTCGACGCTGATTTCGTTCTGTCGTTCGGTAATTAGTTTTGAACAGATGTCTGAAAGCATAGGTAAAACAATTTTGTCGAAGAGGTGATGACCTTGAATAAACAGGTAAGTGTTCTGTGGATTTACGCCTAATTGCTCAAGAATAGTTTTTAATTTCTCGTAGCTTTCTGTAGCTTCGGGGTTCTGATTTTGTAAAAATCGGCATTTACTTTCAACCTTTCGACGTATATTATTAATCTTTTCGGCGGGATTTTTTAAGGAGAAATGTCCTGCTTCAATGATTTTAAGGAATTCCGTCATCGAAAATTCGTCGTAGTGGGGCGTACGATAATACCAGATGTTCCAGACAAAAAGAGGGTAGATTGCTTCCGAAAATTCGCGCAAATAACGTTCTATATCAAAGATAACATGGTCGTTAAGCGTTACCGCTACACACACATCGTGCAAGGCAGGAGCATAGCATTGCATATTCTCAATGGCGTAAGCGTAGGTATGAAACACGTAAGGGCTCGACAAGATAGCCTGTGAAGTGGGCGTGATTCCCTGTAAAAGATAGTCGTAATCAGCATCAATGCACGCTATCATATGGCCGCCAACCTTATCCGAAAGCATACTCATCATGGCAGCTTTCTTGCCACGTTTGAGCTTGTTTTCGCGCGAAGGCAGCATAATTTCAAAGTAAATGCGGTCAGTTTCCAGCTGACTAAGGATAGTCCTCCAAAAGAAAATGTCGTCATAACTTTCCACATAGGCCACAATTCTGCGTCGTGCTTGCTTTGAGTTTAGCCTGTGAGCAGCCTCAAAATAGCCTGATGTGAGATTGTCATGTAGTCGGTATCCCATTTTCTTTTCTATGTTTTTAGGTCGCCTCGATTTTAAAAAGATGTTGTTATTACAGCCTTTAGACAGTTATATCGCTAACTTCTGTAACCTTATCTACCCAACCATTCATAATCATTGCTGGGCTATGAGTGGTAAGAATTATCTGTACATTAGGGTTCAGACGGAGGATAAGGTCGATTAATTGTTTCTGCCACTCGATGTGTAAACTCACTTCTGGCTCGTCCATAAAGAGCACATAAGGCTGATTATCTTCAACAAGAACGGTGAGAAGTATGGCTAAAATTTGCTTCTCTCCGCTTGAAAGCTGATAAGGAATAAGCGTTTCTCCAATTTGTGAAAAGCGTATTTCGTTCTCGCTTCTGATTATTTTCTTGCCCGTATCGGCAAATAAATCGTCGATAATATCCTGAAAAGTAGTCTTGCGTTCGGCCAAAGCTTGAGCCTTTAATGCTGCGTCGGACGCACCACTCTGTAATTCTGCAATCATTCTGTTGCCGATATTAACCTGATAATCAAGATATTTTCTTTGCAGTTTGTATAGTTGCCAATCTAACTCTGTGGCCAAACTGGTATCAATTTTCGATGCCAAGTCGGCATTTAATAGCGGTCTATCAAAGCTTCGTATGATGTCATAGCGTAGCCATCGCGCATCTTCGGGATATACTTTTAGGTGTACTCCTTTTAAAAGATGAGAGGGAAACTCACCGTTTGTGGACAATCCTTTTACCACTTTGTTGAGGATTGTAGATTTCCCCACACCGTTAACACCGCTAAGAATGTTCACTCTGCGGTCGAGATTCCATACAATATGCTTTGTCTTGCTCCAAAGCGAGTCAATCTCTATTTGTGTAATATACTCGGCAAACTTCTGCATGTATTAGGTCTTTATGTATGGCAAATATAGTAAAATAATAATACGAAAGGGCTTTCTGCTCTCTTTTTTTCGCATCTTTGCAGCGTTTTTTGTTATTGAAAAAGAGGTGTTACAGGTGCTTAAATGGTGTAAACAGGGGCAATTTTCAGCAATATACCATGATTGTGGTATGCCAAATGCCCCAAATATGCTATTGTATGGTAGTACCTTTTGCCCTACCTTTGCAACCGTAAACATAAGTCATTAACACCGCTGACTGTTGAAAAGGGTTCTTGTGTAACAGGAACGAAAACAGAAGCAAGAAACAGAAAGGGCAAAGAATATGAGTAACAAGACCAAACTTCACTTTGAAACACTGCAGTTGCACGTAGGACAGGAACAGGCAGATTCGGCTACCGACTCACGCGCTGTGCCTATTTACCAAACCACTTCTTATGTTTTCCCGAGCGCGCAAAATGCTTCTGACCGTTTCTTTATGAAGGAATCGGGGAATATTTACGGTCGTTTGACCAACACAACACAAGATATTTTCGAGAAGCGTGTGGCTGCTCTTGAAGGCGGTGTTGGCGCGTTGGCAGTGGCTTCTGGCGCTGCAGCCGTTACTTATGCGATTACAAATTTGGCAAATGCTGGCGATCACGTGGTGGCAACTAATACCATTTATGGTGGCACTTACAACCTGTTGAAGCACACGTTGAGTAAGTTTGGTATAGAAACAACGTTTGTTGACCCCGATGATTATGATGCCATGGCAGCCGCTATTCGTCCAAATACAAAACTGGTATTTATTGAAACGCTGTGCAATCCCAATTCAAACATCTCGGATATAGAGCGTTCTGCCGATATCGCTCATAAACACGGGCTTCCTCTTGTCATCGATAACACGTTCGGAACACCCTATCTTATCCGACCCATTGAGCGCGGAGCCGACATCGTTGTGCATTCAGCCACCAAGTTTATAGGCGGTCATGGTACGTCGTTAGGCGGTCTAATTGTTGACGGTGGCACTTTTAACTACTTCCAAAATGAGAAGTTTGCAGGCTTCACACAGCCTGATGCGTCTTATCATGGTTTAGTTTTCGGCAAGCTCGAAGCACCGTTTGTTACTCGCGTTAGGGCGTTGTTGTTGCGCGATGAGGGCGCCTGTATATCGCCGTTTAACGCATGGGTACTGTTGCTGGGGCTTGAAACGTTAAGCCTACGCGTTGAACGGCATATCTTTAATACGCAGAAGGTGATAGCGTATTTGCTGAAACAACCACAGGTTAAAAAAATAAACCACCCTTCGTTACCATCACATCGCAATCACGATTTGTACGAACGCTATTTCCCTAATGGTGCAGGCTCAATATTTACTATTGAGATTGACGGTTCGCAACAGAAAGCATTCCACTTTATTGACCATTTAAAGATATTCTCTTTATTGGCAAATGTAGCTGATGTTAAGTCGTTGGTGGTTCACCCTAAAAGCACAACCCACTCGGAACTTAGCGAGGAAGAGGCTAACGAACAAGGCATTTACGATGGCACTATACGCCTAAGCATAGGTACAGAACATTATGAAGACCTTATCGCTGACCTTGATCAGGCTTTTGAGGCGGTTAAAAACGAAAGGTGAAAAAAGGCCAAAAGGCCTTTTAGGAGTTAAGTAGTTATGGAGTGAAGAGGAGTTAAGACATTACTTCGTGCGCTCCAATTCCTCACAAAAAGGACGGACAGGCATTTGCCTTAACTCCATAACTCCTCCTAACTCCTGTCTTCTGGTGAAGGTCTTAACTCCATAACTCCTCCTAACTCCTGCCTACTGATCAAGCGTAGCTTTCAAAATAAAAAAAATTAATCAATAAAAACAATACAATTATGTCAAAGATAGCAAAACAAATTACAGAATTAATAGGCCGTACTCCACTTGTAGAACTCCAAAAATATTCGGCTCTTCGCGGTTTGAAAACTCCCATTATAGCTAAGGTTGAGTTCTTTAACCCTGGCGGAAGTGTAAAGGATCGTATTGCGCTGGCGATGATAGAAGATGCCGAGAAGCGCGGTGTGCTGAAAGCTGGAGCAACAATTATTGAACCCACCAGCGGTAATACAGGTGTCGGTTTAGCCCTTGTGTCGGCCGTAAAAGGTTATAAACTTATTTTGACCATGCCCGAAACCATGAGCGTTGAGCGCAGAAACTTAGTAAAAGCCTATGGTGCAGAGGTGAAGCTTACGCCTGGAAAGGACGGTATGAAGGGCGCTATTGCTGAGGCTGAACGCTTACGTGATACCATCGAAGGGGCTGTTATTCTTGAGCAGTTCGAAAACAAGGCAAACCCTCGTAAGCATTATGAAACAACAGCTCAGGAAATTTGGGACGATACCGACGGTAAAGTCGATATCTTTGTAGCTGGTGTAGGCACTGGCGGTACGGTTAGTGGTGTGGGCAAGCGCTTAAAGGAGCTGAACCCGAACATCAAGATTGTTGCCGTAGAACCTACAGCTTCTCCTGTGCTTCAGGGTGGAGCGCCTGGCCCTCATAAGATACAAGGCATTGGCGCAGGCTTTATTCCTAACACCTATGACGCTACGGTGATAGACGAAGTATTGGCTGTTGAGAACGACGATGCAATACTTTCGAGTCGTCAGATTGCCCGTGAGGACGGTGTTCTTGTAGGTATTTCGTCAGGTGCAGCAGCCTTTGCAGCTTCTGAAATAGCGCGTCGCCCTGAGAATGCAGGAAAAAATATTGTGGCCTTGCTTCCCGACACAGGCGAACGCTACCTCTCAACCGTGCTCTATGCCTTTGAGGATTACCCACTATAAACTACATACTTTCTTAATTTAATATATGTAAATGATCGCTCTGCCTGTTGATACAGGTGGAGCGACATTGTTTTGTGGTCACCCATTTTCTGCATTCCCCTCATCCCCTAAGTTAGGGGACTGGGGGACTGAACGTTTGTACTCATATATCCGCTCATTGAAAATGGGGTCAGATAGGAGGACCATGAAGTAGCACTTATGATATATGCTTATTGTATATACGACCTCTTTATGTGCTATTATAGCTAAAACGGTATATTGAATTTTGTAAAATAATTTGGTGTAAATTCAGTGCTTGTTAATTCGTTGTTTTAGAAAGGTTATTACCCTTTTTCTTGATGAAATGATTATTTTGTGATGCTGTTTTTGCGATTACGGCATAAAGGTGTTGTCTTTACATCGTAATCGCACAACCTTTACGATGTAATCGCGTTGTGTTTACGTCGTAATCGGAAGCTCATCACGTAGTAAAGACACCTCTTTTCAGCCATAAAGAAGTAGTGAAAAGGGGGTGAGAAAGGGGTATTATACATGTTAAACACATGTATTGGGGAAGAAATGTTGTTGTTGTACTGTTGTAACACTGGTGTCATTACGGCGTAATCGCAGCATAAATAGGCCCTAAACAGGTGCGATTTTAAGAAGATTTTTTGTAACTTGCTGGTTATGTGTAGATTGCAAGTTGGTTGAAATTTGGCTGTATCAGAGCGAAAGTGAACCGATTTGATTCTATTGCAGCTACAGAAGCGTGATTGTAAATAAATTTCACAATCATTATAATTGATTCTTATGAAATTGATAAAGCAGAAATATTTAAACCTATCCCTACAGTTTGCAGTTTTTTATTTATTTTTGTTCGCGAAGAAAAGTTCTTATAAAAAGCAAGAAAGCATGAAGTTATATTTTTTGACAGCTGTTGTGGGTATCCTGTTGTTGTTTTGTGCGTGCAAAATGGACGTTCGTGTAGAAGGACTTATTTTAGACGCAGGTACAAATAAACCCGTACCTCACGCCGAAGTTACGTGCAACGAAAATTCGCAGGTTTCACAATCTGATAGCACAGGTGCGTTTGTGTGTGGTAACGTTGCGGCACATTCAGCTAAGATTAATTTAACGGTAAAAAAGGAAGGATATACAACCGTTCATTGTGAAATAGACTTGGGAGATGAGCGTCCGTTAGTAATAAAACTGAAAAAATAAAGGGTAGCCTGTGATGGCTACCCTTATGAAAAACATTATAAGCATTGCGTTTGGTACGCTTTATTCGCTAAATATAAGCTGCCAATCGCAATGTATTTTCTTTAGATCGGTGTGGTTAAAATACAGGTACGTATTACCCAATAGCTCAGAATACCTGCAATATAGCCTACAAAAGCTATCCACGTAATATGCTTCATGTACCAGCCGAAGGTAATTTTCTCCAGTCCCATTACCACTACACCTGCAGCCGAACCAATGATAAGCATTGATCCTCCTACGCCAGCGCAGTAAGCTAACAGCTGCCAGAAAATGCCGTCGATAGCCATATCGCCAGCAGCTTCTACAGGATACATTCCCATACAACCTGCTACGAGAGGCACGTTGTCAACGATACTTGAAAGCACACCAATAATACCTGTTACAACATAATGATTGTTGTCGAACGCCACATTAAGGCCCTTACCCAGCGATGTAAGCACGCCTATCTGCTCAAGACAAGCTACCGCCATGAGGATACCAAGGAAGAAGAGAATGGTTGACATATCAATGTTGCGAAGTAAATTAGTTACTCGCTTGCCCGTTCCTTCTTTATCGCTCTCATGTGGCAGGTTATAGTAGAATACTTCTGTAACAGTCCATAAGATGCTTAGTACGAGAAGAATTCCTACAAACGGAGGAAGGTGTGTGATTGCCTTGAATACAGGTACCATCATTAAACCGCCAACACCAATAAAGAATACCGATTTGCGCTGACTGTCAGATAGGTGATCTGCAGCAACAGTGCTGTCGTTATTAGTAGTTTCTTCCTTTATCTGCAGTTCGCCTTTAAGCATATATTGCATAATAAAGGCAGGAACAACCATAGAAATAATAGAAGGCACAATGATTTCAGAGATAACACCTGCAGCGGTGATAACGCCCTTGTTCCAAAGCATAATAGTGGTAACGTCGCCAATAGGTGAGAATGCACCTCCCGAATTGGCTGCAATGATAACAAGTGACGCATAAACAAGGCGGTCTTTATGGTCTTGAACAAGCTTGCGTAGAATCATAACCATGACAATACTTGTCGTAAGGTTGTCAAGAATAGCCGAGAGGACGAACGTCATAAAGGCGATACGCCACAATAATGCGCGCTTACTGCGTGTCTGTAAAGCGGAGCGAACCCAATTGAAACCACCGTTTTGGTCGACAATTTCCACAATGGTCATGGCGCCCATCAAGAAGAAGAGCGTGGTGGAAGTGCTGCCAAGGTGATGCTCAATAGCCGAACTTACCGTGTTGATAAGGTCTTGTCCTGTAAGGTTGGGGAAATAACTCTCGGGGCTGAACATAAGAAGAGTCCAGCAAACTGCAAACATGAGTAATGCGATAGCAGCCTTGTTTACTTTCGTTACACTCTCAAGGGCGATGAAAAGATAGCCCACACAAAACGCGACGACAATGCAAATAGTTAATGTTGACATATGAAAGGTTGAATTAGTATTTTTTTACAGCTTGCAAAGATAAGAAAAATATCATAACCACAAGGTAAAAACGAAATAATTGTTTTATCTTTGCAATATGATATCCCAAGACATAAGCAACATAAAACTAAGCGAAAACATTATTATTGTAGACGCAGATTACATTGATTATGTGGCCTTTCAGCTAAGCGTTCAATTCGAACGAATGCTGGGACGGCGTATTCCTCAGGCCGACTTAAGCCGCTGGGCAATGAACGTTGCTCTCGATGGCGGATTGCGTGCTGATGGTCAAAGGCACGAAACACAGGTGGTTTTGGTGCATGAAAAGAATAGTAAAAAGTTGGAAAACTTTTGTCCGTCCGACTTTGGAACAGAGTTGAGCGCACAGGCTTTTAACGATGAGGGGTTAGGAGAATTCTTGATTAATTCGTACCCTGTGGGCGACGTGGTGAGTAAGGACGATTATATTATTGACCTTATTAATACTATAAAGGAACATCAAGAGGTAAAAAGGGTAATGATAATACCTAATGCTGAACAAGGCGATATTTATGATAAGGTGCGTCATGCTCTGCGTAATATAGATGAAGATAAACGCGTTACAGTGTTCGCTATGCAGCCTATGCAAGGCGGTAACTTCCGTCAGGAAATATTAGGCTATAGTATGATTAGTGCGTTAGGGATTAAAGGTGACGAATTATCTGCCCCTAAAGCTTCTGAAGGAGGGGCTTGTTAAGCCTTATAACCGATATAAAATAGAATAAATAATTTAAGAAATAAGAAACGATAATGGACAACTTACAGAACCAAAACAGTAGCTGTGCTACAGAATGTGGCAATTGTCAGTGTAAGAAAGACAAGGGTCGAGTTTTGATGATAGGCGCAGGCGGTGTGGCAACTGTATGTGCTTTCAAGATAGCACAGAATACAGACGTATTTGGTGATTTTATGATTGCCAGCCATCATAAGGAGAAATGCGATAAGCTCGTGGCTAATATTCATGCCAAGGGCTACGATATGGATATTAAAACAGCTGAGGTTGACGCTGATAGTGTAGAACAGTTGATAGAACTTTTCAATAGTTTCAAGCCCGAATTAGTAATTAATCTGGCGCTCCCTTATCAGGATTTAACGATTATGGAGGCTTGTTTGGCTTGCGGTTGTAACTATCTTGATACAGCTAATTATGAACCCAAAGATGAGGCTCATTTCGAATATAGCTGGCAATGGGCCTATAAGGATCGATTCGAGAAAGCAGGATTAACAGCTATTCTCGGTTGCGGCTTCGACCCAGGAGTATCGCAAGTGTTCACCGCTTATGCAGCAAAGCACTACTTTGACGAAATACACTATCTTGATATTGTAGATTGTAACGCAGGCAATCATCACAAAGCGTTTGCCACAAACTTCAATCCCGAGATTAATATACGTGAGATAACGCAGAAGGGTCTGTACTATGAGAATGGTAAATGGGTCGAAACGGATCCGCTTGTTGTACACCGTGATGTGAACTATCCGAATATTGGTCCACGCGATTCTTACCTTATGCACCATGAAGAATTGGAGAGTTTGGTAAAGAATTTTCCAACAATCAAACGTGGTCGTTTCTGGATGACGTTCGGACAAGAGTATCTTACTCACCTCCGTGTGATAGAAAATATAGGTATGGGTCGCATAGACGCTATTGAATATGAGGCTCCGCTTGCAGACGATGAAACGAAAACGGTAAAAGTTAAGATAGTACCTTTACAGTTCTTAAAGGCTGTTTTGCCTAACCCACAAGACTTAGGGGAGAACTATGAGGGCGAAACTTCTATTGGTTGTCGTATTCGTGGTTTGAAGGACGGAAAAGAACATACCTATTATATTTATAATAACTGTCGCCATCAAGACGCATATAACGAGACGGGCATGCAGGGAGTGAGCTACACTACTGGTGTTCCGGCTATGGCAGGAGCCATGATGTTCTTCAAGGGTATATGGAGAAAGCCAGGCGTTTTCAACGTAGAGGAGTTTGATCCAGACCTATTCTTGAAGGTGATTGGTGAACAAGGTTTGCCTTGGCACGAAGAATTCGACAAGGATATAGAGTTTAACGATTGAATTATTTAAAACTTAACAATAGTAGTTTATTATCATGGCAAAGACAGAAGAAGAACTAACTGCTGGAAAAGTAGAGCAGGAGCAGGCTGTGAAGCAAGCTAAAATGAAAGCTCTGCAGGCAGCAATGTCGAAGATAGAAAAGGATTTTGGCAAGGGCTCCATTATGCGCATGGGCGATGAAAAGATTGAAAACGTAGAAGTGATACCTACGGGTTCATTAGGTCTTGACGTTGCAATGGGCGTGGGAGGATATCCTAAAGGCCGAATCATTGAGATTTATGGTCCAGAGTCTTCTGGAAAAACGACGCTGGCTATTCACGCTATTGCTGAGGCACAGAAACAGGGAGGTATTGCTGCTTTCATTGATGCCGAGCATGCTTTTGACCGTTTCTATGCTGAGAAATTGGGCGTAGATGTGGATAATCTTTGGATTTCTCAACCTGATAATGGTGAGCAAGCCCTACAGATTGCAGACCAATTGATCAGCAGTTCGGCAGTAGACATATTGGTTGTAGACTCAGTTGCTGCGCTGACTCCGAAGAAAGAGATAGAAGGTGACATGGGAGAGTCGGCTGTTGGTTTGCAGGCTCGTCTGATGAGTCAGGCGTTACGTAAACTTACTGCCACCATATCGAAGACCAATACTTGTTGTATTTTTATCAATCAATTGCGCGAAAAGATCGGTGTAATGTTTGGTAATCCAGAGACTACAACAGGTGGAAATGCGCTGAAATTCTATTCTAGCGTTCGACTTGATATTCGTAGAGTGACCAGCTTAAAGGACGGAGATAACATCATTGGCAACCATGTCCGTGTGAAAGTAGTAAAGAATAAAGTTGCCCCTCCATTCAGAAAGTCGGAGTTTGACATCATGTTTGGTGTTGGAATCAATAAGATTGGTGAAATCGTTGACCTTGGTGTAGAGTTCGATATCATTCAAAAGAGTGGTAGCTGGTATAGCTATAATGGTTCGAAATTGGGACAAGGCCGTGATGCTACCATGACATTGCTTCGTGATAATCCTGAGCTTTGCGAAGAACTTGAAGGCTTAATCAAAGAAGCTATCAAAGCACAGGCTGAGTTGAAATAACGATTTCTGGTGCAGGTATAAGCGTTTTGCTAATACCTGTATAGAATAAAATAGAGGGGCTCACGTCATATTCGTGGTATTGACAGATGGTAATTATCTGTTTGTATTGTGAATATGGTGTGAGTTTTGTTATTATAAAGTATCGAGGTTATTAATGTTCTATCTCGACATTAAACATAAGTGATGAGGAATTTTAGATTGCCTTCAACCTTAATTTGTTTGGTTGTAGCAGGGAATAGGAGCGTATTGCCCGCTTGAATCTGCTCAATATTTCCGTCGTTATCAGTGAAAGTTCCATGACCAGAGGTAACGATGGTAATCACAAAACTATCAAGTGATGAAAGGTCAATGGTTAAAGGTTCGTCAACTTGATAAAGAAGAGTTTTAAAATAAGGACATTGAACCAGTGAAATTCCTTGATTTTTAACGGGAACATATGTAACAGAATAGTTGTTTTCTATTGTATAATCAATGCTCTCTGCGGCTTTTTGAGTGTGTAATTGTCGATAATTACCGTCTTTATCCCGACGTTTAAAATCGTAAATACGATAGGTAACATCACTTGTTTGCTGAATCTCCGCCAGTAAACAACCCTTGCCAATGCTATGAATTCTTCCAGCAGGGAGGAAAAAGCAGTCGCCTTCCTTTACGTTATAACGGTCTATGGCATCAATGATAGTATCATTTTCAACCATTTCTTTATATTGTTCGGGTGTGATTTTCTGTTTTAATCCTACCAGCAAATTGGCATCTGGGGCCGACTCCATCACATACCACATCTCTGTTTTTCCTTGCTTTTCACCATGTTTTTTCGCAATTTCATCAGTTGGGTGTACTTGAATAGACAGGGGCTCTTCGGCATCAATGAACTTTATTAGTAGCGGAAACTCATTACCAAAGCGCTTGTAATTAGCTTCTCCAACGAGTCGATCTTTTAACAATTCAATAAGTTCGTGGATAGATTTTCCATGATATGGACCGCCTTCAACAACGGTTTCCCTACCTGGTACTCCTGAAATTTCCCAACTTTCACCCACATTTTCGAGGTCACTTACTATATTTTTGAAAGGAGCTATACGCTGTCCTCCCCAAAGAGTTTGCTTCAACAGAGCTTTAAATCTAAATGGTTTCATTGCTCAATTATTTTATAATAAGTTAATCTACTATTAATTTTTTGTCCAGAAAGCTGGCGTAAGAATTACAAGAACAGAGAATATTTCCAAACGTCCTACAAGCATCATGAATGAGCACATCCATTTAGCGAAGACAGGAAGACTGGCCCAAGACATAGTGGGACCAATTTCAATACCCAGTGTTGGCCCCACATTTCCCATGGAACTTAAGCATATCGTGATAGCATTTGTATTATCAATTCCCGCCGAAATCATGACAAAGGCTATCAGGAAGAATAATAAAAGGTATGCGGTAAGGAATGCAAGTAGTGATACACGCTGTGGATTGGGAATATTAACACCATTGATTTTCAAGGGTAGTACAGCATTAGGGTGTAAACGCTGCAAAAGTTCGTTCTTGATAATCTTAAAGAGCATAACACCCCTTACGCATTTTAGACCTCCACTTGTGCTGCCAGAGCAAGCGCCAATAAACATACATAGTGCAAGCACAACCCAGGTAACATGTGGCCATAATGCCGCATTGTCGTTGAAAAGACCTGTAGTTGTAATGAAACTTACAACCTGAAAAAGTGCCGATCTAAAAGCATGCTCTGTTTGATAATTATTGCGAACAATCAACTCGAACATGATAAACAGCGTAAAAATACTCACAATACCAATGTAAAACTTAAACTCATTATCCTTCCAAAGATTGATAAATCGGCCTTTTATCACTGATGCGTAGAGTAGAGTAAAGTTAACTCCCGATATAAAACAGAAAAAAATAGTAGTATATTCCAGCGCAGGAGAGTGGAAAAACTCTGTACTTGTGTTGTTGACAGAGAAGCCACCAGTAGCTGCACTCGACATAGCGTAGTTGAGTGCCTCAAAGTAATTCATGCCGAAAATCTTGTAACAGATCATACAAGATATTGTGATGGTGAGATAAACACCCCATATCCATCGAACACTTGTGGAAAGGCGAGGGTGTAATTTCGTTTTGATTGGCCCCGTAGCTTCGGCAGCGAACACCTTTGTACTTCCTTTTACCACTGATGGAAGTAAGGCTACGGTCGTAAAAACTATACCTAAACCACCAACCCATTGTGTCAGTGAGCGCCAAAAAAGAATACCGTGAGGTAATGCTTCTACATCGTCAATAATAGTAGCTCCTGTAGTTGTAAATCCCGACATAGCTTCAAAATAGGCATCGGTAAAGGTGGTAAGATACCCTCCAAAGAGAAAAGGCAGGGTAGCAAATAAAGAGAATACCACCCAAACAAGCGTGACAAGCAAGAACGAATCACGCCTTGAGAGTTTATTTTCTGAGTTACGCCCAAGATGTTTAAAGACGAAACCGATACCCGTTGTTACTATAATAGAAACCATAAAAGCAGGCATATCGTCTTCTTCATAGACGAAAGCCATACCTAAACATAGCAACATGAGCAGCGCTTCAAGAAACAGAAGCGAACCCATAATTTTGTATATGATCTTGAAATTAATCACAAGCGTTTGCTCACAAAAAATTAATTAAAAAATTTTTCTACCTTTTTCAGATTCATGTTGTGGCAGAAAACCACAACCGAATCGCCAGCTTCTATCTGCGTATTTCCCGAAACCAGATAGCCTTCACCGTCTCTAACCAGTCCACCTATGGTTATTCCTTTAGGCAAACCAATATCTTTTACAGGAACCTTTGTGACCTTAGAGCCTTCCTTAGGTATAAATTCGGCTACATCAGCATTGGCCGACATCAAGAAGGTTACGTTCATCACGTCAGCATCTAACATCATTTGGTAAATTCTACTTGCTGCTATAGCTTTCTTATTAATGATTGTACCAATGTCAAGTCCTTCTGCCATGTTTGCGTAACCTATGTTTTCTACGTCGGCAACGGTTTTGCGAACGCCAAGCTTTTTCGCAGCTAAACACGCCAAAATATTGGTTTCTGAATTTCCAGTTAGTGCCACAAAAGCTTGTGTGTTGCTAATACCCTCGTCTTCTAATAGCGTAATATCTCGAGCATCGCCGTTGATTACAAGACAGTTGTCCAGCTCTTGGTTCAGCTCTTGGCAACGTTCAGGGTCAACTTCTAAGATTTTAACGTCCATGTATTCTGGCATGCTCCGTATGGCTCTTACGGCTGTAGCGCCACCGCCCATGACCATTACGTTTTTCACATCTGCATAATGCTCTTTGCCAGTTATCTTACGAACATGCGGGATATACTGCTTAGTGGTCATAAAGTAAGCCAGATCATAGCACTTTAGCTCATCATTTCCTCCAGGGATAATGGTTTCGCGATTACGTTTAATGGCCACAACGTGGTAAGGATCATCAGGTCCACATAGTTCGCGTAGCGGCTTATCAAGAATTTCACAGTCGCTACGGAGCTTAATTCCTAACATGACAAGTGCACCGTCATGCACGTCCCAGCGCTGTCTTACCCACGACATCTTAAGACCATTATTTATTCCACGTGCTGCCAAAAGCTCTGGATAGATGAGTTCATCAACGCCCAAGTTCTTGTAAAACGCACGTATATCATCGGCCATGTATTCGTCGCCATCAACTTTTGCTACCGTTTTCTTGGCATGTAAAGCATGTGCGAGAATACAACTATTGATATTCTCATTTTCGTTTTTGGTCACAGCGATAAAAAGGTCAGCATCTTGTGTGTTGGCCTCTTGGAGCGTGCGAACACATGATGGCGACCCACAGAGTGTCAATAAATCATAGTCTCCTCCAATTTTTTCGAGGCGATCGGGGTCTGAATCAATAACGGTGATTTCCTCTTGGTTACGTGAAAGGAGTTGTGCCAAATGCGTTCCAATGGCATAAGCTCCTGCAATGATAATTTTCATGCTTCGTTTGCTATCTGGTAAATAACTTTTTTGATGGCCTCTTTACTGATACCACAAGCCTCGTATAATTGCTCAACGGTGCCGTGTTCTACAAAATTGTCAGCTATACCCAGTCGTATTACGCGTGGCGTATAGCCATGGTCGGCCATCCATTCCAGTACAGCCGACCCCATTCCACCATCACGAGAGCCATCTTCAACGGTGATAATGGTTTTAAATTGCTCGCCTACCTCCTGTAAGAGCTTGTTATCAAGTGGTTTCAGGAAGCGCATATCGTAATGGGCTATATCCAAATTGCTTTCGTCAATAGCTTGTTCTACAGAGGTGCCTATAGGGCCAATGCTCAGAACTGCTACGCTTTTACCTTCTCTCATTCGGCGTCCTGTTCCTACTTCCACTTCCTCAAGCGGACACTTCCAGTCAACCAACTGGCCCTGTCCACGTGGATAACGTATGACGAAAGTGCCTTTGTTGGGCAACTGCGCCGTAAACATCAACCTGCGAAGTTCGTGTTCGTCCATAGGCGATGCTATGGTTAGGTTTGGAATGGGGCGCATAGCCGCCATGTCAAATACACCATGATGTGTAGGCCCGTCGGGGCCAACTATTCCTGCGCGGTCAAGACAGAGCACCACAGGCAGGTTTAAAATTGCTAAATCGTGAATGATATTGTCGTATGCGCGTTGCGCAAACGCACTATAGATGTTGCAGAAAGGTTGTAAGCCGTCTTTGGCCATACCTCCCGAAAAGGTCACAGCGTGCCCCTCGGCAATGCCTACATCAAAGACGCGATCGGGCATTTCCTTCATCATGATGTTCATAGAGCAACCTGTTGGCATGGCTGGAGTAACTCCCACAATGCGTGGATTGTTCTCAGCTAATTCAAGAAGTGTATGCCCAAATACATCTTGAAACTTAGGCGGTTCGTTAGAAGTGTCTGCTACAATGCGTTCTCCCGTCGCAGGATTAAACTTACCCGGAGCGTGCCATATTGTGGCAGCCTCTTCTGCTGGCTTATATCCCTTGCCCTTTGTTGTATGCAAATGCAGCAGTTTAGGCCCTTTCATGTCCTTCAGTTGTGAAAGAATACGCACTACGTTATTGATATCATGCCCGTCAAAAGGCCCGAAATATCGGATATTCATGCCCTCAAAAATATTCTGTTGATGGCTTAATGCACTTTTGATAGCGTTGTTTAGGCGAATAATTCCTTTACGTCGTTCCTCATTCAAATAGCCCTTTGAATGTAACCATTGCGACGCTTTGAAACGCAGTTTATTGTAGGTTGCATTTGTGTCGAGGTTCAAAAGGTAGCTTTCCATACCTCCAACGGCCCTATCGATTGACATGTCGTTGTCGTTCAATATAATCAGCAAATCATTGGGCGTACTGCTGACGTTGTTCAAGCCTTCGAAAGCAAGACCGCTACTCATCGCCCCATCGCCAATTACTGCAACCACATGACGGTCGGTATTTTCGCTTTTGCGGGCTGCAACAGCCATACCAAGAGCAGCCGAAATACTATTTGAAGCATGTCCGCAGGTAAAGGTATCGTATTCGCTTTCGTCAGGTGAGGGGAAAGGACGTATGCCTCCAAGCTTTCTGTTGGTACAAAAACGGTCGCGTCGTCCTGTCAAAATTTTATGTCCATAAGCCTGATGTCCTACGTCCCAAACAATGCGATCGTCGGGCGTGTCATAGACATAATGCAAGGCGACCGTAAGCTCAACGACTCCCAAACTTGAGGCAAAGTGTCCAGGATTTACCGACACTTCTTCAATGATATTCTCGCGTAACTCCTTGCAAACTTCAGGAAGTTGCTCAACAGATAGCTTTCGGAGGTCGGAGGGATATGTGATTTGATTTAGTAATTCAAACTTTTTCTCGTTCATTGTTATTCTTTAGGAGAACCTTGCAAAGGTAATAATTTTATCTCATAGAGGTGCTTTTTTATATAGATTTTGTTACTTTTGCAACGTAAACGCAACTTGATTACCCACAGATTATAAAGGAAATAAATATGAAAAGAACCCTCATCACCCTCGGCTTACTATGGGCCGTTACGAGCATGAATGCACAAAAGATAAACACTTCTGGCGCTTTGACGCCCTCCATGCTGCAGCAAATAGAGCAAAGTCAGCCCTCTGCGTCTACTGCAAAGGCGCTACGCAATGCTATAGCATCAAATAATATTGACGATTTAGCGAAGAATTTTGAGCGTCAGGGTTCTGTAGACGCCTATTTTAGTGTAGAGACTCCCCGACAGAATATACACGATCAGCGTAGCTCTGGCCGTTGTTGGATGTTCTCAGGACTTAATGTTCTGCGCGCTAATTTTGCCAAAACTCACAACGATTCATTGCGTGTCGAGTATTCGCAAGCCTATCTTTTCTTCTACGATCAGATGGAAAAGGCTAATTTTATGTTGCAAAACGTTATTGACAATGCCAATAAACCTATTGATGATGCACGAGTACAGTACTTCTTTAAGAGCCCTATCAACGATGGAGGAACCTTTTGTGGTGTTGCCGATTTGGTTGATAAATATGGTCTTGTGCCCATGAGCGTAATGCCCGAAACCTATAGTTCGGATAACACAAAGGCTATTTCACGACTTATTTCTTCTAAACTGCGCGAATTCGGACTTGAACTTCGTCGTATGGTTGCAGCAGGAAAGAAGGCTGATGCTTTAAAAAAGCGCAAGACAGAAATGCTTGGAACCATATACCATATGTTGGTGATGACAATGGGCGAGCCTGTAAAGAGTTTCTCTTATACGTTCCATGATAAGGAAGGAAAGCCAGTAGGAGAACCCCGCACTTATACACCGAAGCAATTTTTTGAGGCTACTGTAGGTGCGCCTATTAACGGATCGTTTATCATGATCATGAACGACCCTCGCCGTCCCTATCATAAAACATACGAAATTGAATACGATCGCCATACCTATGACGGTCATAACTGGAAGTATCTTAACCTGCCTATGGACGAGATAGCGTCAATGGCTATTGCTTCTTTGCGCGATGGTCACAAGATGTATTCAAGTTATGATGTTGGAAAACAGCTTGATCGTAAGCGTGGTTACCTCGATCTTGATAACTTCGATTATGGTGCTCTCTTCAGCACTACGTTTGGTATGAATAAGGCCGACCGCATTGCGACCTTCGATAGTGGCTCTACTCATGCTATGACCCTTACAGCAGTTGACCTCGATACCAACGGTAAGCCTTTGAAATGGAAGGTAGAAAACAGTTGGGGTGCTGAATATGGGCATAAGGGTTACCTCATCATGACAAACCGATGGTTTAACGAATTTTTCTTCCGTTTGGTGATTAACAAAAAGTATGTTCCTGAAACGATATTGAAAGAATTTGAGCAAAAGCCTGTAATGCTGGCGCCAGAAGATCCGCTTTTTGCTGATGACAAATGATCAGTCTGCTACTGATATCGTTTTTTACTTTTGTCGAGCTAAACTGTGAAAACCTGTTCGACACCCGCCACGACAGCTTAAAGCATGACGAGGAGTTCCTTCCCACGTCGGCTTTACGCTGGACTCCTTACCGCTATTGGCGCAAAATAGACCATATTAGCAAAGATATTCTTTCGTGTGGTGAGCTTGATTCGGCTACGGTAGTGCCTGATATGGTGGTGCTTACTGAGGTCGAGAACGACAGTGTTATGCACGATTTGACACGCCGTTCGCTGTTACGCGGTGCTGGCTACGACTATGTGATGACGTCAAGCCCCGACCTCCGCGGTATTGATGTAGCCTTAATGTTTTCGCCTTATGCCTTTAGGCTGATTCATAGCCATGCTATTCGCGTGATGCCACCTGCGGGTTTTCGTCCTACGCGCGACGTATTGTATGCCTCTGGTGAGGTAATTAGTGGCGACACATTGCATGTTTTTGCGCTTCATGCGCCCAGTAGGAGAGGGGGTGAATCGGCTACACGTCCTTATCGTATGCAGGTGGCGCAACTACTTGCCGAAGCCATTGATTCGGTTCGACGTAGTAACCAACATCCGCTTATATTGGTAGCAGGCGATTTTAACGATTATACGGGCGATGCTTCGTTGCAGTTTTTAGAAATTCGGGGCCTGACTAACGTGTCGGCAAAAGCCACAGGGCGACATGGCGCGCGCGGCACATATCGTTACCATGGCGTTTGGGCCAGCCTTGACCATGTGCTATGTAACGCCATTTTATTACAACGATTGCGCTACTGTCACATCAACGACAAGCCGTTTTTGCTTACCGATGACGAGAAGTATGGCGGTAAAAAGCCCAAACGAAATTATCTTGGCCCTAAGTATTTAAATGGTTATAGTGACCACCTGCCCCTTGTAACCGTTTTTGCTTTTTAAGCGAGAGAAAGCAGGCTCTTTTGTGATCCATCTGTTTTCCCTCCTGTTTTTATCCTTCTTTTTGATAGAAACGACCGAAAATATTGTCAATAATTTTTCTAATTATTTACGTTCCCAAATAGAGGTAAAATAGAAATGGTGGTATATAGATAATATAATGCCTGAACGTTTTTATCGGCATGAAATCTGTATGAACGAATAAAAATATTACCATTCTTGCGTAATCAACTTCCGATTACGATGTAAACACATGGCGATTACATCGTAAAGACTTACTGATTACACCATAATCGGATTGCGATTACGTCGTAAACGTCTGGTCAAAACAGCATTTTTAAAACAGGGAAATGTTGTAACGAAGGGTAAGTTGTTGAATATGAGCGAAATGTAAAAACTGTCATATTTCGCGTATTTGTAGCAAAGGCTTCACCTTGTGCAAAATAACGCAACGGTGAAGCCTTTGTTGTCAAGAAAATTCAACGTAATTTTCGTTCGGAATTTATTATACTAATGTAGCAATAATTTCTTCACGTGAACCCGGAAGAAGGTCAATAACAGGAATTTCGGGCATCGTATAGCAACCGGGTTGCAATCGAGTTGTAGCACGCGCCACATCAATAAGTACCTGTGCGGTAAGGGCAGGATTATTGATGTTCATGTCGAAAGAGAAATGTTGATTTTGCGTTTTGCCGCTCACTCCCTTTCGTGTCATGTGTACGCCATGCCCCATATCCTTTACTTCGTCAACGCTTTTCACGGCGAAAACGTGTAGCTCATCATGTGCAAAATAGTCGTCAGCCTTGATTTCTTTCGTCACCTCGTCGAGCGAAGCACCCTCTTCAAGCTCAACGTAAACCATACGACGGTGTATGCCTTCGCCCAAAGGGATCGTCATAGATAGCGCATTTTTTACACCCTTTTTGCTACGTGCTACTACCGAATGGCCCATTGACATTCCAGGTCCAAAGTTAGTATAGCTTAGCCCTTTAGGTGCAAGGGCCTGCATAAGTACACGTACAACCGAGTCGGAACCGGGGTCCCAGCCAGCTGCAATAACACTTACGGTATTGGTTTTCTTGTTGTTTTGCGTCTGTCGGTTGCGGTAATCGAGGATACCCGTGTGAATATCGAAGCTGTCGACGGTGTTAATACCCAGTGCTGTTATTTGTTCAGCATATTCAGGACATTGGCGTGTGGGGGTGGCTAAAATAGCTACGTCCACGTCCTTTAGTTTCTTAATATCGTCAACTACTTCGTAAGGCGTGAGGGCAAGAGGCTTATCGCTGCCTCCCTGTCGGCGCACAACACCTGCAATTTCAAAGTCGGGGGCTGCCTCTAAAGCCTCTAAGGCAAAATGGCCTATATTGCCATAGCCTACAATTGCTGCTCTAATTTTTTTCATCTTACTCTGTTTTTATCGTTTGTGAAAATTGAAAATACCTAATAGGTATTGCAAAATTACGTCATTACAGCGAAACGACGTGTTATTATATCTTTCTTTAACATAAAAGCCATAGTGGCTTGTTGTGTATTGCTTGATGTACTTTTATCATGTGTAATAGGCATTGTTTATACAATAATATAATGAAGTCAGCGTTATTTTACCGTATATATACAAAAGGATAATTTATGATTGAATATATCAAAGGCGAGCTAACAGAGCTTACGCCTGCACAAGCTGTGCTCGAAACAGGCGGTGTTGGCTATGCGTTAAACATATCGCTGAACACTTATAGTGCCATACAAGGCAAGAAAGAAGTTAAGCTTTACGTACACGAATCGTTGCAGACGGGTGGTCGCGACGACAATTATACCTTTTATGGCTTTGCTACACGTCGTGAGCGGGAGCTGTATAGGTTGCTCATTACGGTATCAGGAGTGGGAGCCAATACGGCGCGAACCATGCTTTCTTCCATCACGCCCGCTGAGCTTTGCAACGCTATTGCCAACGGTGATGAGAAGTTAATTAAAGGTGTTAAGGGCATAGGCTTGAAGACGGCACAACGCATTATCGTCGACTTGAAAGATAAAATCATGTCGTCGGGCATTGCAGAGGAGTTGCATGTAGCCACATCTCGTCAGGAAGGTCCAGCTGTTAATACGAGCGTCCGCGATGAAGCTGTGTCGGCATTAACGATGTTAGGCTTTGCTCCCGCACCCACGGCAAAGGTTGTTACGGCAATTCTTACCGAACAACCAGACTTGGCGGTGGAAATGGTGGTGAAGGAAGCACTGAAGAGAATTAAGTAAAGGTAAAGAATTAAAAGATTAAAAAATTAAAAGGCTCCGCTTGAGGGTAAAAAATTAAAAGATTAAAAAATTAAAAGACTCCGCTTGAGGGTAAAAAATTAAAAGATTAAAAAAGTAAAAGGCTTTGCTTAGGAGTAAAGAATTAAAAGATAAAAAAAATAAAGTTCTTGGGCAGAAAGGTCTCTGTGTTACAGGGAAAAGTGCTCTATATTATATAAGGTCCAGGACGAATGCGCTATGTAGCTCTGCGGGAAAGACGACAGCGGTTAGTGCACTTTAGAAAATGAAGACAAGGAAAAATCATATATTGCTGATGTTGATGCTTGCCATGGCTATGGTAAGTTATGCAGTAGCTGTGCCTTAT
Organism: Prevotella sp.; assembly: GCA_013333285.2. GTDB lineage: Bacteria > Bacteroidota > Bacteroidia > Bacteroidales > Bacteroidaceae > Prevotella. The sequence continues at coordinate 33,651 of JABCPF020000004.1, read as the reverse complement.
CTTCATGCTAAACAAAACCCACAGAGGCCGCAATCGTCGCAGAAAAATAAAACAACCAACACGAAAGATAAGAAAAAGCAGGCGCCGTTGGCTAACGATATTATTATTCTTGAAACCGACGACGATTCTATTCCTGACTCACTTCTCAACCCCCGTTGGAAGATACAGCGCACCACTCCTATCACATACGATGACCTGAATCAGAGTGCTTTAGACCTGAAACGACCTAATGCGCTAAAATATGAGGTAACATACAACGATACTATAAACCGATATATCGTGGGCACCAGAATGGGGTCGACATGGCTTGCTGCGCCTATTATGATGACTCCAGAGGAGTATATGAAATGGAGCGAGAAGCATGGTCGTGACATTTATTTCCGTCAGAAGAACTCGGAAATATACGAACGTAAAGGCAAAGAGAAGTTCGACTTCAGCGATATGCACTTCGATTTGGGCCCTGCTGAGAAGATTTTTGGGCCGGGTGGCGTGCGAATACGAACGCAAGGTACCGCAGAGCTGAAGTTTGGTGGCACATATAAGAACATCGATAACCCGTCATTACCTATTCGTAACCGCACGAAGACATCGATAGACTTTGATGAAAAGATAAACCTTAACGTGAATGGTAAGGTAGGCGACAAGGTAAACATGAACCTTAACTACAATACCGACGCTACCTTTGACTATGATGCGCAGAACCTTAAGCTAAAATACGACGGTAAAGAAGACGAGATTATCAAGCTCGTCGAGGCGGGAAACGTGTCGTTTCCTTCCAATTCGTCACTTATTCAAGGCGCAAGTTCCCTCTTCGGATTGCGCACCGATTTGCAGTTTGGTAAGCTAAAGCTGCAACTTGTAGGCTCACAGAAGAAGAGCACATCGAAGAGCGTGACGTCACGTGGTGGCAAACAGCTGACTACTTTTGAGATGGACGCCGCCGACTATGAGGAGAATAGACACTTCTTTCTCGCCCGTTATTTCCATGATCAGTATGATGATGGTATGCGCACGCTGCCTAATTTGGCAACGGGTGTAACCATAAATCGTGTGGAAGTGTGGGTAACGAACAAGTCGGGTACAACGTCAAACTCGCGTAACATCATTGCTCTTTCCGACCTTGGAGAACATAACCATGTCAGCAATCCGATGTGGATGGCAGCTGGTCAGCCTGTACCTTCTAATTCAGCCAATACAGAATATGCTACTGTTGTGAGCAGTTTTGCGGCAGCTCGTAATATAGATCAAACGTCAACAGTGCTTGATGGTGCAGGTCTTGTGGGCGGAACCGACTATGAAAAACTACAGAGTGCGCGGTTGTTAAGTTCGTCAGAATATAGCGTTAACAACGCTTTGGGATATATTTCGCTTCGCACTTCGTTGCAGACAGACCAAGTATTGGCTGTTGCTTACGAATATACTTATGGCGGACGTACCTATCAAGTGGGTGAGTTTGCAAGCGATATTACAGACGTTAATCAGGCTTTGTTTGTTAAATCGCTAAAAAATACCAGTAATACTCCACAGCAAGGCAACTGGCCTTTGATGATGAAGAACGTGTATTATTTGGCTTCTCAGGTTGAGAAAGATAAGTTTAGACTTGACGTGAAGTTCCAAAGCGATACGGCAGGTGTGTATATTTCTTATATCCCGGAGCCGCAAGTGCGCAACCTTCCTATCATCAGATTGCTGGGTGCTGACCGCCTTGACAATAATAATAGGACGCACCCGAACGGATATTTCGACTATGTGAGCGGATATACTGTGAGTGATGGGCGTGTGTTCTTCCCAGTAGCTGAGCCTTTTGGTAGTTATATGAAGAACTATTTGGTGAGCCAAGGCGTGAGTGCTACGCAAGCCGATAAGTATGCTTTTACTGAATTGTACGACCAAACCAAGACTGTAGCTCGACAGATTGCGGAAAAAGATAAATATATTTTGCAAGGTCAGTATCGTGGATCGCAGGCAAACGTGATATCGTTAGGCGCATATAATGTTCCTCAAGGTTCAGTAGTGGTGACGGCAGGAGGCGTAACTCTGAACGAGGGTAGCGACTATAGTGTAGACTATAGTGCGGGGGAGGTAACTATTTTAAATCAGAGTATTATTGACGCTGGGACGCCAGTGAATGTGAGTTTGGAAAGTCAGAGTGACTATTCACAAGAGAGAAAGACCATGTTTGGTATGAACTGGGCGTACGATTTCTCGCGCGACTTCCAGCTTTCTGGTACTTTCCAACATCTCTCCGAACAAGCACTTACAACGAAAGTTTCAATGGGCGCAGAGCCTGTAAGCAATACTTTGTGGGGCTTTAATTTGAATTGGCGACGTGAAAGTCAATGGCTTACAAACGCTTTAGATAAGCTTCCGTTCTTGCATCTGACAGCACCATCGCTCATTTCGTTCACAGGCGAGTTTGCTCAACTTATAGCTCATCAGACGCGTGGCGTGCAAGGCAATGCCTCTTATTTAGACGACTTTGAGAATACTACGGATAAAATAAGCGTCATGGAACCCACATCGTGGAGTCTTTCCAGCGTTCCATCAATGTTCCCAGAGAGTACTGATAAGACGACGTTGAGTAGTGGATTTAACCGTTCTTTGCTGGCTTGGTACACAATTGACCCTCTTTTCACGCGCAGAAGTTCGTCATTGACACCTGGTCACATCAAAAGCGACTTGGATCAGCTAAGTGATCCTTATGTGAGAGATGTGTATGTACGTGAGCTTTATCCTACTCGCGACCAGAGTTCTTACAGTGGTGCAACGTCGACATTGTCGATTTTGAACATGGCTTATTACCCCGACGAGCGCGGTCCATATAATTTTAATACCAATCTTTCGCCTACAGGAAAGTTGCTTAACCCACAGCAACATTGGGGCGGTATGATGCGAAAGCTGGACACTAACGATTTCGAAGCGGCTAATATTGAATATATTGAGTTCTGGCTTATGGACCCATTTATTCACAGTAATAGGCGAAGCGATGCGGCACAATATGGTGGCGACTTCTACATTAACCTTGGAGAGGTGTCGGAAGACGTGCTGCGCGACGGCAAAAAGTTCTATGAAAGTGGGTTGCCTGTTGATGGATCGTCGACGTATATCACTACACAGTGGGGAAAAATTCCAACGCAATCGACGGTAAATTACGCTTTCGCGACGACGAGTGGCAGCCGTAAATTGCAAGACCTTGGCCTTAACGGACTGAATAATGAGGAAGAACAGCAGTTTGCAAGTTATCAAAATTATCTCACAACGGTGCAGGGAACGGTGAACGCTGCTGTTTGGGATTCGATATGGAAAGACCCTGCAAACGACGATTATCATTACTTCCGTGGTTCTGATTTCGACCGCATTCAAGCGCCAATCTTGCATCGTTACAAGTACATTAATAATCCACAAGGAAACTCTCCTGATAACGACGATCGCACAGAACGCTATGATACTTCTTATAAAACAACGCCTGATGTGGAGGATATCAATCAGGACTATACGTTAAATGAATATGAGAAGTATTACCAATACCGCATTTCGTTACGCCCTCAGGACCTCGTTGTGGGCCGAAACTATATCGTAGACAAGCGCGAGACGTCGCCTATGCTGCGTAATGGTAATACTGAAAACATTACATGGTATCAATTTCGTGTGCCATTAACTGAATATGACCGACGTGTTGGCTCTATTTCTGGCTTCTCAAGCATTCGCTTTATGCGCATGTTCCTGACTGATTTCCGTCGTCCAATAGTACTTCGTTTCGGAAGTTTCGATTTGGTTCGTGGCACGTGGCGTGTGTACAATCAGACGTTAGACGGCGCAACTGCAGGCAGTGGGAGCATGACAACAGCCTCTGTTAGCATTGAAGAAAACAATGATAAAACCCCCGTTAATTACGTATTACCTCCAGGAGTAACTCGCGAACAAGACCCAACGCAACCGCAATTGGTCGAAGCTAACGAGCAAGCATTACAAATTAATGTGGAGAATCTTTCTTCGGGAGAATCGAAATGTGTTTATAAGAATACTACTCTTGACCTGCGACAGTATAAGCGTATGCAGATGTTTGTGCATGCTAACGCGCCCGTTGTCGACAGTCATAACCTACAAGATAATCAGTTGGCTCTCTTTATTCGTTTGGGTTCTGATTATAAGAGCAACTATTATGAGTATGAAATACCATTGAAACTGACTGCCCCAGGCCGCTATGACCGTTATTCGCGTGCTGATTGTGAGCTGGTTTGGCCTGCAGATAACATGTTAGATGTGCCATTATCCATCTTTACATCGCTCAAAAAGGCGCGCAATCGACAGAAGTCTATGGGTTTGGCATCGTACAATAGGGCTTATTCGGCTTACGATTCTGAGCACCCAGAGAATAAGATTACCATTATGGGTAACCCCACTTTGGGCGAAGTGAAAACCATGATTATAGGTGTTCGTAACCTTTCTTCGAATATAAAAAGTGGCGAAGTCTGGGTAAACGAGCTCAGAATGAAAGAGTATAATAACACGGGAGGCTGGGCCGCAGATGCCAATTTAAACGTACAACTCTCTGATTTAGGCAACGTAAACTTGCAGGGAAGATATGTAACGCAAGGCTTTGGTGGTCTTGAAGACGGCGTAAGCAGTCGATCTGATCGTGACCAAAGCAATGTTTCGCTGACGACAAGCCTCGAACTTGGTAAGTTTTTCCCCGATAAAGCTAAGGTTACTGCGCCTCTCTATTATAGTGTAACAAAGGAAGTTTCTAAGCCAAAGTATAATCCGTTGGATAACGATATGGAGCTAAAAGACGCGTTAAAGGCCACTGTTAACAAGTTTGAGCGCGATTCTATAGAGAATATTGCTGTTACCAAGGTGATTAATACCAACTTCTCTCTTTCCAATGTGCGTGTGGGAATACAGAATAAACGGCACCCCATGCCATATGATCCTGCCAATTTCTCTTTCTCTTACAGCCATAATCATAGCCATACGCAAGGCGAAACTACGGTGTATGAGAATGAAGATAACTGGCAAGGCATGCTGAATTATAACTGGTCTCCCGTGTACAAACCATGGGAACCTTTCCATCGTGTCAAATCAAAGAGCAAGTGGCTTGATATATTTCGACGTTTTGGTTTGAACTGGTTGCCGCAAAGTATTGGCTTTAACACCGAAATGACACGTTCATATTATGAGTTGCAAGAGCGCGATATGGAGGCAACTTTAAACACAAAGCTCCCATTAAGCTTCTCACAACAGTTCCTCTGGAATAGAGAATTTCAACTTCGTTGGGACCTAACGAAGAACCTTCATATGAATTTTAACAGTGCCACACATGCAGAAATTGAAGAACCTTACACACCTGTGAACAAGGATCTTTATCCTGATCGTTATGCGGCTTGGAAAGATTCTATTTGGTCAAGCATCAAATCGTGGGGTCGTCCGTTGGATTATCAGCAGAACTTTACGCTGTCTTATCAGCTCCCAATTAATCTTTTACCCGTCTTCGATTGGGTGAGAGCTGATGCAACTTACAGTGCAACCTACAATTGGGTGCGTGGTACAAGCCTTGAGAACGGAATGTCATTGGGCAACACGATTGCCAATAACCGACAGCTCACTGTTAATGGCGACTTTGACCTTGTTCGCCTTTATAATCATATTCCTTTCCTAAAGAAGGCTAATGAACGCTTTGACCGCATGCAGAGTCAGTCGTTACAGCAGCGCAAACGTGAGCAACAGCAGAAGAAAGATGAACAACAACGCCAGCAACGCGAAATGCAAAAGGTGCGTGCAGAGGCCGTAAAGAGTGGAAAAGATCCTGAGGAAGCTGTTGCGCAATGGAAGAAACAGCAACAAGAAGCCGAAGAAAAGAAGAAACAATTACCGCGTAACAAGCGTGCCTTTGAGAAAGAAATTGTGCTTCGTCCCGATACTACGATTGATATTTCACATGGTAGAAAGTCGCGTCGATTAGAAGTAACGGCTCGCACTGCCGATGGAAAGGTGTATAAACTTAAGTATAAGAGGCTTGACGATAACCGTATTCGTATCCGTAATAAGGTCGATTCGGCTACAACCCTCAAGCTTTCAGTTGTTGCGAAGCCGACGCTTGACGACCAAAATTGGTATAAAACGGCTCAAACGTTGTCGCGTTTTGCGATGATGGTTCGTTCGGTATCGTTTACTTATCGTAATAATTACTCATTGGCTTTACCGGGTTTCATGCCAACCATTGGCAACGCTTTCGGTCAGACTCGTGGCAGTCACGTGTTATCTCCTGGCCTTGATTTCGCTTTCGGTCTTGTGGAAGACGGATATATTAACCGCGCACAGCGACATGGTTGGTTGTTGAATAATGATAGTGTGGCTACGCCTGCTACTACTCAATCAACCGAAGATGTGCAAATGCGTGTGTTGGTTGAGCCTGTGAAAAACCTGAAAATTGATCTGAATGCTGCCCGTATGCAAACGCGTGCTCGTAGCATTCAGTATATGTATGTGGGCAATCCTACTACTCAAACAGGAAGTCTTACCATGACAACGCTATCAATCGGTACATCGTTTGAGAGCATGGGAAGCGCTTCTAACGGCTTCCAGAGTAAGAGTTTTGAACGTTTCTGCGCTTCGCTTTCGAGCTTCCGCCAACGTGTTGAAGACCGTTATGTTGGCACGGTATATCCTACAGGCACAACGCTTGCTGGCGGCACGTTCAATGCAGCTAACGGAAGCGTAAATCCTTATAGTGCCGACGTTATGGTGCCTGCATTCCTTTCAACTTACACATCAATGAGTAAGGGTCTTAGCATATTCCCGTCTCTGATGAAAATGCTGCCCAACTGGACGGTTCGTTATAGCGGATTGAGTCGTTTACCATGGTTTCGTGACCATTTCAAGAGCGTTAATATTAACCACTCTTACAAAAGCATTTATGCTGTAGGAGCCTATCAAAGCTATTCAACTTTTGTGCAATTGCTCAATCCCGACATGGGTTTCATCAGTGATGCAACTACAGGAGGCCCAATCCCTAACTCGATGTATAACGTTTCTATGGTAAGTATTAACGAGTCGTTCTCGCCGTTGTTGGGTGTCGATGTGACGTTCTTAAACGACCTTACCACACGTCTCGAGTATCGTCAAACCCGTTCTTTGGCCCTCTCTATGACGTCAGTGCAACTGAATGAGGCATTAAGTCGCGACTGGGTTTTGGGCATGGGATATAAGCTTAACAATTTCAACTTCTTTGGTTTAGTGGGTTCTCGCAAGGTGAAGACGCGCTCAAAAGCAAAGGCACAGCCTGAAACCATAACGCCTACCAGTCGCAGTACGAACCACGCTTTGAACCTCAGACTTGATGTTTCGTGGCGTCGACAGGCCGCCATTACACGCGATATTGCTACTGTTAGCTCAACGGCTACATCTGGAAACTCTGCATTTAAGTTTGCTTTCTCGGCCGAATATACACTCTCGCGCCTGCTTTCTATGAGCTTTTATTTAGACCGTCAAACCAACACGCCGCTACTTTCGTCAAGCAGTTACCCCACTACCACACAAGACTTTGGTTTGAGTGTCAAGTTCTCACTTACACGCTGATTAAACGGTTCTTCCCTTTTGTACTTTGCGTAAAACTTTGTAACTTTGCGCACTGTAACAAGTTTTATTTGTATATCAGGCGCTTATGGAGGCTTTTAGCCGTTCGTTTCATCATCGTATTACGTTGGGTGCAGGTTGTGGCATAATCCTTTGCCTTGTTGCTGCATTTTGGCTTTTCTGGGTCAAAATGGTTATTTTAGGGACTCTTATGGCGCTGGGCGTTATATGGATGTGTGAGCGAGTGCTGAATACTGAATATATTTTATACAATGATAAGCTTGTTATCCGACGAGGTCGATTGTCACGCGACAAGACAATTGCTTTGTGCGATATAACCCATTGTCGCGTAGTTTCCGTTAATTTTGGTCTTTCCCATTACCTGCTTATACAGTATGGTGATGACCGTATGACCTATGTTGAACCTCAAAATGAGGCTGCTTTTATGGCGTGTTTGAAGAAATTAAAAGCAGAATCTTAACCTATAATGATAGTTTCATGCAGTTGAATAAACATCATATCCCTCTTTTTATAAAACTTTCGTTTTGGCTTTTTATTTCCATTGCCTGCGTGCCGTTGCACGCGCAAACTGAAATTGAAGAATCGGTAGCCGACCGTGATACCCTCGTTGTTGATACATTATGGAACGACAACGACAGCTTGTTCCTTAAAAATGATACGCTTGCGTGGCCCCAAAACGTACAAAAGGCTATCGACGAGTTGCTACAGAACGATATGTTCAAGACGTCTCAGGTCGGAATGCTGATTTATGACCTTGATGCCGATTCAGTTATTTATCGGCATAATGAGCGTCAACTTATGCGTCCTGCATCAACAATGAAAGTGATTACAGCCATAACTGCCCTTGATAAATTAGGCGGAGGACACCGCTTTAAAACCGATCTTTGCTATACAGGTCGTATAGATAGCTGTACGCTTGTGGGCGATGTATATTGTGTTGGCGGTTTCGACCCTCGCTTTAATGTAGATGATATGCATGCCTTTGTTGAGGCTTTACGTCGCATGGGCGTCGATACCATTCGTGGAAATGTGTATGCCGATAAAAGCATGAAAGACGAAGACCCTTACGGTGAGGGCTGGTGCTGGGACGATAATAACCCTGTTTTATCGCCCTTATTGTTTGCACGTAAGGATAAATTCATCGCACGCTTTGTGTCTGAACTGCAGAAAGCTGGCATATACATTACAGGAACAACAGGTGAACAGCGCAAACCCGACAATGCTAACTGTATTATTTCACGTTTCCATACTATTGACCAGATATTGATGCGTATGCTGAAAGAGAGCGACAATCTGTATGCAGAGGCCATGTATTATCAAATAGCGGCGGCTACGGGTAACCGTCCTGCTACGGCTGAACATGCACATCGAGTGGTCCAACAGCTTATCAATAAGCTCGGACTTAATGCTTCCCGTTACAGCTTTGCTGACGGTTCGGGCCTTTCTCTTTACAATTACGTAAGTGCAGAATTAGAGGTTCGCCTGCTGCGTTATGCCTATAGTAACCAACTTATCCTCAATCACCTACTACCTGCACTGCCTATAGCAGGTGTCGATGGTACGTTAAAAGCACGTATGCGCTCGCCTTTCACACGCTCAAATGTGCGTGCAAAGACAGGAACAGTGATGGGAGTGTCAAGCCTTTGTGGCTATCTTACAGCGTCAAATGGCCACCAAATATGTTTTTCTATTATTAACCAAGGCATTATGCATGCAAAAAACGGCCGTCGTTTTCAGGACCGTGTTTGTTCTATTCTTTGCCGACCTTAATTCCTTTTCATTATGATGTTAGATACTATACGCCAGTTTGTTGAGCACCTATTAGTTGTTTCAGGTTTCCAAGGTGCTCAAGTGCCAGTGTTGAGTCACGCGTTTTTGGTAGTTGTTGCAGCTTTGTTAGCTATACTTAGCTATGTACTCTGCAGGCTTGTACTTGTTTCAGCTATTACACGTTTGACGCGAGGTCGTTCGGTAAGCTATGTTAACGTGTTGTTTGAGCGCCCTGTGCTCATTGCCTTTTGTGGCATAGTGCCAGCAATTGTTATTTGGCAGCTATTGCCATTGGTGTTTTATCAGTACCCTATTGTGCGCACGGTGCTCACGCGTCTTACAGCTATCTATATTACGTTAGCAACGGTTCACCTGTGCCTTACGTTCATCAGCCAACTAAAACTGTTCGATAATGATCGTCGTACCAGCCGTCAGCAGTATATTATTTCGTTTTTGGGCGTACTGCGTATAGTAGTAGTCTTTTTGGCAGTTATCGTAATTGTCTCAATCATTATTGACCGAAGCCCATTCGCTTTGTTCGCTGGACTTGGTGCTACTTCGGCTGTTCTGATGTTGGTATTCAAAGATACCATTGAAGGTCTTGGCGCAGGCATTCGACTTACATCTAATGATATGATGCACGTTGGCGACTGGATTACCGTCGATAGCGCTGGAGCCGACGGTATTGTAACGGAGATGAGTCTGACGACGGTTAAAGTACAGAACTTTGATAAAACCGTTGTCACAATCTCACCTATGGCTTTAGTGAGTGGCCCTTTTAAAAACTGGAAAGGTATGCAGGACGCAGCGGGTCGACTTGTCAATCGTAAAGTGTTCTTCGATTTTCGCAGTATACGTGTCGCTGACGATAATCCAAACGAAACCAATATGTCGCGCTTTCGTAACGCTGCTGAAGAATTTTTGAAGGCCGATGAGCGTGTAAATAACGAGATGTCGCTTGTTGTACGACAGCTTGAGGCCACACAGTGTGGACTGCCATTGGCTTTCTACTTTTTCTTAAAATCGAAAGAAGGACCTACTTACGACCATCATCTGGCTGAAATTATGGAGAAAGTGTATGTCATGGCAGCTGAATTTGGACTGACTATTTACCAGCAATACCCAGAACAATAGGCTGTTTTGTAAAACTTATTGTGCTGACGTATGATACAAAAGGGCGTGGAGAATATTTCTCTACGCCCTTTTTGTTATATGTTTATGGGCTAGGTGTGCTTGCTTTAAATGTATTTGCTTGGTGTGCGACGGTCGTGGTACGCGTTGTATGGCATTCGAAGCACAATGTGTATCACGGCCGCCGTACAATGTGTATGGCGGCCACCGTACGACGAGGCTTATGCCGAAAACATTATACCGTATGGGTAGTTTGGTTGAAGCTATCCAGCTTTTTCACCGATTTAACATGATTATAATAGAAAATAAAAACGGCAGTTGCAGCAATCAGTATATAAATACTGATAACCTGAAGTACACTTAGATTGATACCTTCAATGCTTGCGTATGGTAGCGATGCAATCAGAGAAAGAGCACGGTTCATGAATCCTGCTATGCCAAACAGAGCGGTAGCTATGGTTTTCCCCAGCATGGGAAGAGGTGAGGTTAATAGTAGGAGAGCGGTGCCATAAACAATAAGTGTGGCTGCAGGCACCACCACCATATTGGTAAGTAAGAAATAACTTGCAAAGCGCCCGAAGTAATACATCACCAATGGCGCAGTGCCTGTTTGCGCAGCCAGCGATACTGCCACCATGCCCCAAAGGGCGCGTACGGCTTTTTGTTGTGTAGGGACGAGCCTAAATAAGAACGGATAAAATAGCAGTATGCCCAATACGGCCATAAACGATAGCTGAAATCCGACGTCCCAAAGACTCATCGGGTCGGCTATAAGCATGATGATAGCAGCTAATGATAACGTATTGAGCGAGGTTTTACCTCTACTAAGCACAATTCCTACTGAAAGAATAGAGAGCATTGTGGCTGCTCTTATAACGCTTGCACTCATACCAACGATGAGTGCAAACGTCCAAATGGTAGTTAGAATAAGGGCTTGGCTCAGCCACTTTGTGCGGCGTCCTAAAGGTAAAAGTAGCGTTAGTATGGCATAAATAATACTTAGGTGTAATCCCGATAGTGCTAAAACATGTGCGCCACCCGACAGATTGAATTGCTCGCGTGTTTGTTGGCTGAGGTAGCTTCTGTCGCCAAGCGTCATGGCTGCTATCACCGCGTATCGCTGGTCGTTGACTTGTGTGATATTTAGCATGTCGAGAAAATGGTCACGTAATGCTGAAGCCTTTAGTTTAAGATTCAGCAAACGTGGCAGAGCTATGCCTTTGTTAGAGCAGTTTTGCCAGCTTTGGGGAAGAATAAATGTGCGTGCCGTGAAGCCGTGAACGTGTATCCAGCGCACGTAATTAAACCTTTGTGTAGTATGCCAATTGGCAGGAAGTTCCATGCTTGAAAAAGCTTCAATAGATAATCCTGTACGTAGCATGCGCCAATGATGGTGTAGAGTGTCACGCAAAAAAGAAGCTTTCACAAGCATGGGGCGCGAAAGCGTATGGCCTTCGGCCTCGTAAATAGCCATGTCGCAGGTTGTAACACGTCCGTGTATAATAGGTTTGCTGGTGATAATAGCGTGGTAAGGTACAGGTTTGTTGATAGGAAGAGCAGGGCGAAGTAGGCTGTGGGTATGCGTAATTAGCGCAGCCCCTAAACACATGGTAGTTAATACGATGGATATGTGTTGAAGATTGGCCTTCCGTTTGAACAAAAAAGCCGTTGCCAGTAGGCTACCAGTTATGGCTGTCCACGTGAGAAGTGGCAGCCGAATAGCATCACCGACAAGAATGCCGACGATGAGTGCGAGGGCTATGGGCAAAAGAGGGAGCATAGGTTATAGTTCTTCAGGCGGCGTGTCGTCAGGCTCAATCTGGTTCTCTGGCCAGTTAACGAGAAATACCTTATGTGTAGCACGCGTAAAGGCTGTGTAGAGCCAGTGCATATATTCGGGCGTAAGCATCTCGTCAGTCATGTATCCTTGGTCAATGTATACATGCTGCCACTGTCCACCTTGCGCTTTGTGGCAAGTTACGGCATAGGCAAATTTTATTTGCAGAGCGTTATAATAACGGTCGGTTTTCATGGCTTTGAGACGGTCGGTCTTGAGCGAAAGGTCTTGATAGTCGTCCATCACATTTTGCCATAATTGCTCGTTTTGTTCGTGTGTGAGGGCAGGCGCTTCGCTCGTTAGCGTGTCCATGATGACCGTTGCCTCAATTTCGGCATTGTCGTAATCGGGGAATTGCAGATAGACGTCAGCAAATTGGAAACCATAAAAGCTACGAAAGTGGCGCGCCCTTTGTACCTTGGCGCGGTCGCCATTAGCAAGGAAAGCACCATCGCCACTGCCTTCTTGTTGGGTGGAAAGAGAGTAGGAATAGTTGTTTTTTACCATCATCACCATATCACCCGTGCATAAAGCCTCTTCTCTGTCGAGCACACTGGCACGTATTCCTTGATTATAGACGTTGGCTCGCTTGTTAGAACGGGTGAGTACGATGGTGTCGTCAAGTCCTGCTACCGAATAGCTTGTGGCTAAGCTTTCGATGAGCTCGTCGCCCGGAACACGCACAACGTCGGTAAAAGGCCATAGTCGGATACGGGGCAATATGGGGTCGTCAATAAGCGCTCGTATCTGTATGGCGTTGTAAAGTATGCCTGAAAGTTGGCTCTGACGGAGCACAGACACCAGACTATATTCCCAAACTTTTAGTCCGTAAGCTTCTAAAACCGACGTGTTAAGGGCAGGAGCTTCGGTCTCTCCCACAGGTGGCAGCTGGGCATTATCACCAATAAGTAATAGGCGACAATCGGTACCGCTATATACATATTGAATAAGGTCGTCGAGCAAACTGGCTGTTCCGAAGGTGATATCACCAGCAGTAGGCTGGTTACCTATCATAGACGCCTCGTCAACTACAAATAACATTCGGCGGTAACGGTTGTCATTGAGGTTGAATACACCGCCAATGCCTGTGTAACTCTTCTCACGATAGATGCGCCTATGGATTGTATAGGCAGGTAGATTGCTATGTAAAGAAAAAACTTTTGCGGCGCGGCCAGTGGGCGCCATAAGAGTAAGCTTCTGCCCTAAACGGTGCAGGGCGCTTACCATAGCAGCAGCAACGGTAGTCTTTCCTGTTCCTGCGGAACCACGAAGAACCATAACAGAGCGAGGGTTTCGGTCGGCAAGGAATTGTGCAAACACCGTCAGAACGCCTTCTTGCCCCGCAGTAGGCTCGTAGTTAAGGTCTTTCTTGATAAGGTTTATGAATTCTGACTGTGTCATGTTCTTGCTTGTTTTTTTTTCGTATCTTTGCAAACAGTGGCAACTATTGCCAACAAAGTTAGCGAGTTTTGTGTATATATGAAACTAAATATAAATAATAATGTGCTTCTAACAGCCTGTGTAGTTCTGCTGGCTGTGCTATGCTTTCTGAGCGTAGAAGGGCCTTTGAGCTTTGAACGTGAGCAGAAACAGCGCGAGAAGGCGGTGAAAGCACAGATAGATAAAATTATAAAAGCTGAACAGCGCTATTGTCAGCAGAAAGGTGTATACACAGGAAGTTTCGATGTGCTAACAGCAGAAGGGCTACTTGATAAGGCTGACCGATACGTGCCTTACTCGAAAGAACAAAGCTTTGAGCTTGATGCCTCGGCAGAAGTAGGGAAGAGTGGACGCAGTATTTCGCAAGTAATATGTGGCGCTCGTTATGCTGTGTATTTGCAAGGGCTTGATGAAGATAAGGTCAACGAGCTGATAACTCGGGCTGCTGCAATGGGTAGCTATCCGGGAATACAAGTAATAGAAAGGCGATAAATTCTGCAAAGCAGATATCGATATAAAAGAAAAACAAAGTTTTAATTTTATCCACATGGAAGAAATTAAGAAGACAGCGAGAATGACAATCCGTGTAAGCGAAGGCTCTTTGGCCTTTGCCATTGCTGATAAACACTGTGATGAGCAAATAGTTTTTAAGCCATTTACTTGTCGTAGCGGTGTGTCGATGGCAGCAAACCTACGCGAGGCGTTTAAGACCGAAGAACTTTTGCGAAGGCCTACCGACAGAGCGCAAGTGCTTGTAGATACGCAGGTGCTATTGATTCCGATAGAAGAATATCGTGAAGAGACCATGGAAGCGCTGTATAGACATAGCTTTCCAAAGACCGAGGGAAGCGTAATCATGAGCAATGTATTGCCTGATTTGAATGCCGTAGCGCTGTTTTGTGTGAACCGTGACTTAAAGTTGGTGGTGGAAGATCATTATAGCGATGTGAAGTTTGTGTGCTTAATGCGCCCAGTTTGGAACTATATGCACCGCCGATCGTTTGTAGGAAACCGACGCAAACTGTATGCACACTTCCATGATAACAAGCTTGAGCTGTTTAGTTTTGAGCGTAACAGGTTCATCTTTTGCAATAGTTTCGAGGTTAAATACTCAAAGGACGCTGAATACTTTATTCTGTTTGTGTGGAAGCAATTGGCCCTTGACCAACAGCGTGATAATCTGTTTTTATCGGGTGATATACCAGAATGCGAAATACTTTTAGACGCTTTGAAGCAGTATATTGGTATGGTTAGTGTGGTGAAAGCGTCGTCCGACTTTAACCGTGCGCCCATAACGATGATTAAAGGCATTACATGGGATATCATCAGTTTGTATGTTTGACGATAGTTTCCTATCAAATTTTTTCCTAAAAATAAAGCTTGTTATCTTCTGAATTAATTATTTTTATCCGAAGTTTTAGAGCTTCTCATCAATAAGAAAAAGGCAAATGCGTGTAATTACAGGAAAGTATAAGAGTCGGCATTTTGATATACCGCGGTCGTTTAAGGCACGTCCGACAACCGATTTTGCAAAGGAAAATATCTTCAATGTGTTGATGGGATACATTGATTTTGACGAATCTTCGGCACTTGATTTATTTGCAGGGACAGGCAGTATTTCCCTTGAGATGTTGTCAAGAGGCTGTAAACCTGTGGTCAGTGTGGAAGCAGACCGCGACCATAGTCGCTTTATCAGCGAGTGTGTGAAGAAGATTGGTGACCCCAATCATATTTTAATTAAATGTGACGTGTTCCGTTTTATCAAGAGTTGCCATAAGCAATTTGATATTATTTTTGCGGATCCACCCTATGATTTAGAAAAATTAGCTGACCTTCCGCAACTTATTCTTAATGGAAACTTGCTTAAAGAGGGCGGAATTTTTGTTTTAGAGCATGGAAAAAACTATGATTTTTCTTCTACCGAACGCTTTTTAGAACATCGGCATTACGGAAGTGTGAATTTTAGTTTGTTCCGTTAAGAACTCCTGATTTCTAAAATTTTATCAGAAAAAATGCCTTTTGTACTGGCAGTTTTTGGTACAAAAGGCTACATCAATGGGCTGAACATGCGCAGAAAACTCTCCCAAAGGAGTTGGAAGAAACCATGTTTTTCAAGCTGCCCTGCTTCGTCAATGAGTACACAATGCGACTCATCTTCTAAGTAAATCTTTTTCATTCGCAGGGCCATTTCTTCGTCATAGAAAAAGATATTCGCCTCAAAATTATGTTCAAAACTTCGGAAATCGATGTTCGAACTTCCCACAGTGGAGATGCTATCATCACTAACGAGGAACTTAGAATGGTTAAATCCGTCGTCGTAAAAATACACTTTAGCACCTGCCTGCAGAATTTCCCTGACATAAGACTTGCTGGCTTGGTCGAGCAAATGCGAGTCGGTGCGTTGCGGTAACATCAAACGGATATCTACTCCTGCCAATGCCGCCGTCCTGATAGCGAAGAGAATAGGTTCTGTTGGCAAAAAATAGGGCGTTTCCATATACACATATCGTCGCGCCGATAATAAAACACAAACGTAACCTTGCATCATATCGGGCCACTCTGTTATGGGTCCACTTGTTACCACTTGAGCCAAACAATTGTTTGAAAGCGTTGGCGATATGCTCGGATAAAAGCGCTTTCCTGTTATCAGAGTGCGGTCAACGAAATACCAATCTACCAAAAACGCGCGCTGAATACCATATACGGCTCCTCCTCTTACGAGCACATGGGTGTCGCGCCACGCCCTTCCCACACCCTTAACATAGCGTGTAGCAATGTTCATTCCGCCAATAAAACCGACCTTTCCGTCAATAACGATAAGCTTTCTGTGATTACGATAGTTTACCTTTGAGGTGAAAGCGGGGAATTTTACGGGCATAAAGGCATGAACTTCTACACCACCATCACGAAGTCTTTCCCAAAAAGAGTTCTGCACTTTCCAGCATGCAACATCATCGTAAATGACGCGAACTTCTACACCTTGTTGCGCTTTATCGATGAGAGCATCGGCTATAAGGTAACCCAATGCGTCATCGTTAAAGATAAACATTTCCACATGGACATGATCTTTTGCACGGCTAATTTCGCGCAAAAGACTGGGAAAGAACTGGTATCCATTTGTGAAGACCTCTACTTCATTATCTTTAAAGGGCAGGGCCATGCTCTGATTCTTGAATAATTGCATCAGAGTACGGTGCTCTTCTGGGATATGAAGATTGCGCTGTTCGGCAAATTCAAGCATCGAACGCTTTGTAAGTTGGTCCAAACTACGCTGACTTATCAATCTCTCTTTGCGCGTATTTTGTCCAAAAAAGAAGTAAAGCACAATGCCAACTAAAGGCAAAGTCCACAGCACAAGCACCCAAGCGATGGTCTTTGACGGCTCGCGGTTGTCCATTAACACCTTTAACATGACAATAATCACGATAAAAGTGTAAACGCCATATAAAAGCCAGTGCAGGTATTCCATTCGTTATTAAATGAGCAAATGTGCTTAAAGGGGTGGTAAAAACGTTGTACTTGCTATCTTATTCCCATGAGTTTGTGCGTTTGTAAGCTCAATCTCCATTGGGGATTTGCCAATAGATATTCGAAGCAATCGGCGAGAATTCTGTTGTTTTCTGCTTCATTACCCGTATCTAAAGGCTGTAAAAAATAGTGGTCGGCGGTGATGCCGTGCGTGTTTATGGGTTGTTTGCCATCGAAAATCACCTTTAATTCGTTACAATGTGTGACGATAGGCCGTTCTTTTGGCGATACTGTCAGCCAGTCAATACCACGTGGAGGCTCATGCGTTCCGTTGCTTTCCATCGCAATAAACGTAAAGCCCGCCGAATGAAGAGCATCGACAAAGGCTTCGTCTACTTGCAGAGTGGGCTCGCCTCCCGTTAGTACAATTATGGGCATAGTGGTGTCAGCGCTCTGCAATTCTGCTTTTTTGGCGTTGACAATATCCAATGCTCGCCGTACAATTTCATCATCATCTAACTCCTCAAAGCTTGAAAAGTCGGTGTCACAAAAGCTACAACGCAGATTGCATACGCTGAAACGAATGAATAAAGCTGGCTGTCCCGTATTGTATCCTTCGCCTTGAAGAGAGTAGAATATTTCGTTAATCTTCTTCATAAATGGCAATATTTCCCTCTGTTTCCTGTACACTTGCCTTGTAACAAGTGGGGATAAGGTCAACAATCCAGCGCGCAATGTTCTCGGCTGTAGGGTTGAAAGACAACACCTCGTTGAGCTCACGATGATCTAATTTATCTTGAATAAGCTCTTTGATATGTGCAAAGTCGGCAACCATTCCGTTTTCGTCAAGTTCGCGTGCTTTACAAAACACGGTTATTTTCCAGTTATGACCGTGTACCCTTGTACACTTACTTTCGTATGTTAACGTAAGATGATGACTGGCTGATACGTCAAGTGTTTTCTGAATATAATACATTTCTTATTGATTTTTTTTCGTTTGAATAGCTTCTTTCTTCTTTTGTTTTTGAATGAAAGCAAGCTGATGTAGTGCAAAATGCCCATATTTGGGGTCGTCAAGTAAGCTTTTTAGCAGGGGCACGGCATCATCATATCGTTGCTTACTCACCAAAAGGTAAGCTTTTCTACGCTTCATAAAGCTGATGAACGATTCGATTTGCTGTTGCGAAAAGCCTACTCTGGCTTCATTATTATGATCGAGAACCTCTTGCATATCAGTAAGAAGGCTGTCGATAATATCCATAGCACGGAAGTCGTTACTGTTGACAAGACAGTTGATATACGCCTTTGTGTAAGTGATATTGTGGGCTGCAAGTGTGAGCTGTAGGTAATAACAAGCCCGTTCATATTGCTGAAGGTGCAGATAACAACAGCCTAAATAATATGCCACATCAACGATAGCCCCATTCTGTTGTGGCTTTTTGGTGTCGTTTTGCTGTGTGATTAGACGGAATGCTCTTTGAAGATGGAGTGCACCTTCATAGAAGCGACGTTCCTGGTAAAGGCTGCGACCCATTTGGAAATAGTACGCAATGTCATGGCTCTTTAAGCCAGCAAGTAGTTTCTCATCGTCGGTCATGTCTTGCGTTTCGCCTGCTTCTTGCTTGCTTACAGCCTCTTTCCACATATATTTAAAGCGCGAAAGTCGTTCGGTTTGTGGTGTGAGGTCGTAGCCTAACAACACACTTGCCGTTTGCAAATGACGCTCCTGATGGTCAGCATGCGTAGCTATATCGGTGCTTACAGGCGACAAACTCATGGTCACACGATAGTAAAGCGTGTGCTTTGTTGCCCCTTCGTTGCTGAAAAATAGCATTAAATGTCGCTGCTTTACAGGATTTTGAGGGTCGTAGAAGGCCAACACGGCTGAGGCTGAATGTCGCACAAACTGCCCTTCGCTGATGAGCAGGCACGAAGTATCGTATGCAAGAATGTCGTCAGGTCCGTCAAAAGTAGTTACCTTATCATCAATAGTAACGCTTAATTTCGCAGGAATAATTTCGTTTATACCCATTACCGATGTCACCATCGAGCCTAAAAGCATGGGTTTTTCGGTAGTGAAGTGCCAGTTTGTATGCCCTCCTTGGTGCATCATTTCAAGCTCACGGGTTAACTCTAACTCATGAATGTACTGTGCATGGTCCTTTTCTGAGTCGCGCGTTGGCGATTTATCGTTTTCGCTTTTCAGTTCGTTGAACTTACGTAGGAATACATTTTGCCAGTTGAAAATGTTGTTTAGCGCGCGTTCAATGGCTTCATGCGCGGTATGGTTCTCAAGCAAAAGGGTACACACGATGTGCACATCGGTCAGTCCTTCTTTCTCGTTTACGGTGTAAACTACGCGACTTGTCTCGGTGTTCAGGTTGCAAAGGTTGCACACGCAGCGCACAAGTTCAATGTCGTTTGTTGATGCAGAGAAGAAGAAAAAGTAAGATAGCCGCACGTAGGGCGACTCTTTCTCAAGACGAACACTAAAGTGCCCACTTTGAAAATCGAAATGCCCAGTAATCGTTTCGGATGTTTCCTCCCACAGTATTTTGCTATTTAGTTTGGCGAGGGTTTTGTCAAGACACCGTTTATTGTCTGTCATGGTGTGGGCAAACAGACTTTCTTTCTTGTTGTAACGCCTGTGCCACAACAAGAAAAACGTCAGTGCTGCCGATAGGCAAGCCGCTAAAGCAGTAATAATAAAATAGGTGGACGTCATGCCTATGTGCCTTAAAAATCTCCTTTCTGTTTACAAATATAATAATAATAGGTGGAAAACGAAAGCAAAGCAGGTATAAAAATGTAAAAAGAAGCGTTCGTACAGTCTTATCACTTATACGAAAAGCTCTTTCATTATGGCTGATAACCCACCTATATTATAAGGTGAGCAACAGGCGAAAATATCATACAATAATATTGCTTCCGAGCAGTCGGGCAAGCTTATTGCGCAAATCCTGCCAGTTTCTATATTCTGTCATCAGTTCCGATAGCTTGTTCATGTCCGATGCTGCTTGCGATATTTGAACCTGAAGTTCCTTAAGATGTTTTTCAATATATTCCATACGGAAATCGTTTAACAGGTGATTTACCTGCACATATAAGGCTTCGGTTTCGTTCTGTTCGCGTTGAAGGGCCGCTTCTTCGTTCTGTGGGGCGTTGTCGCGCTGGGGTGTAATATGATACTCTTCGGCAGCAAGTGCGGTTGCTATACGACTAATCTCAATATCATTATGATGTAAGAACCATGGCTCGGCTTTGAAATCGGGTTCACTACTTTTCTCATTTGCCTCGTTCAGTATGCGGTTATACAGCGGGTTGCTAAGTGTAAGATCATCGTGAGCTAAGTTATAACTGATGAATTGTGCTACCGAAAGGTTAAATTCATTCCCACTATCGTCTTTCGCATTTTGTACGATAATACGTTCGCCGTGCCGCACAACCATTTGTATTAAAAAGCTTTCTATTTTCGAGGTTTGCTGCTGCGGGGCCGCTATCTGTTGTATAGCCACTGCCTTATTGTGGTTTTCGTCCGTGGTGGTTTCTGCTTGTTCTCTTTGTGGTGTTGGGGTAGAACGCCTGTTTCTTATAAAGGCGTTCATCTGGTTAATGAGCGTAGCCTCACTTATTTTAATACGTTGGGCACAGTCATGAATATACGTATCTCTCAGAATTTGGTTCTGAATAACCGATATACTTTCAACAATCGAATTGATTGCTTCGGCTCTTTTCGTTGGGTCGGTTTCGTTTTTGAGCAGCAAATTAGTTTTAAACTGAATGAAATCAGCCTGATGCGTTTTGATATATTCGTTGAATTCGTCGACCGTGTGCGTACGAGCGAACTCGTCAGGGTCCTTTCCTTCGGGTAGCATAAGCACCTTGAGGTTCATACCTTCAGAAAGTAACATGTCCGTTCCACGTAAGGCTGCGTGTATGCCTGCGGCATCGCTGTCGTATAACAACGTAATATTCGACGTAAAACGGTGTAAGGTATGTATCTGGTGCAGGCTGAGAGCAGTTCCACTATTAGCCACTACGTTCTCAATACCACACTGGTGCATCGCTATCACATCGGCCTGTCCCTCGACCATATACACCCTATCTTCGCGTGCAATAGCCTTTTTGGCTTGCCAAATGCCGTATAGTTCGCGGTCCTTATGAAAAACTTCGCTGTCGGGAGAATTGACATATTTCTGATTCACGCCTTTGGTTCGCGAATCTAATACGCGCGCCGTGAACCCCACAACCTTGCCACTAACACCCGTCCATGGGAAGATAACGCGACCTGCGTAGCGGTCAATCAGCTCGCCTCTCTCGTTTTTATAGCAAATGCCTGTGGCGGTAAGATAGTCTTCGCGGTAGCCTTTCGATAGTGCTTCACGTCCAAGAGCATGGCGGTCGGTGAGGTCGAAGCCCAGATTAAACTTCTTAATCACGTCATCGCGAAAGCCACGCATGCGTAGGTATTGCATGCCAATAGCCAATCCGTCTGCATGATTGTGGAGCAGATTCTCAAAGTAACTGCGTGCCCAATCGTTAATGATAAACATCGACTCACGTTGACTCTGTTCCTCTTTCTCACGGTCGGTCAGTTCGCGTTCGTGAATTTCGATATGATATTTGTTCGCCAACCATCGCAGAGCCTCCACATAAGTCATCTGCTCATGCTCCATAATGAACGATACAGAGTTCCCTCCCTTGCCGCAACCAAAGCAGTGAGCCATACCGCGTGCGGGCGATACGTAGAACGATGGCGTCTTTTCGTTATGGAAAGGACAAAGGCCTTTATAGTTCGAGCCCGACTTTTTGAGTGTGACAAATTCAGAAACCACGTCAACAATGTTGGCGGCATCTTTAATTTTTTCAACAGTCTGATGGTCTATCATACGTGCAAAGATAATAGTTTTTTTGTGAGATTCTTATGCCGTAAGGGTAAAAAAGTAAACCTTTTCAAGCAGTATGCTACTGTCTTTACGCGGTTGTGGTGGTTGTACGGCGGTCGCCGTACACATCGTATGCCGACCATCGTACAAATCGTACTACGGCCGTAGTACGCGCTGTTGACGACCGCCGTACAGTGAGCATTAAGGTTAAAAGGCTTTTGTATACTGATGAAAAGGGAGGAGAAGTACGCTGTTAAGATATTGGCAGATGGGTTAGAAAGATACTTTAAAAGGGTGTTTTTGAGCCGAAAAAAGTGACGTTAGTATAGTAAATAGAAACAAAAAGTGAAGGAGCTTTCGACCTAAATGCGTATGGAAGTTTACCAATGCACAAAGTTTTTCTTTTGTGCACAAACAGCTTGTTTTTGTGCATTTTGTTTGGTCAAGAAACAAAATGTTAGTATATTTGCCGCTAATTTGGAAGTAAAAGATAACACAATTATATCATTTATTTATGAAATTGAATATCGTAGTACTTGCTAAGCAGGTACCTGACACAAGAAATGTGGGCAAGGATGCAATGACAGCCGAAGGCACTGTCAACCGCGCCGTACTGCCTGCAATCTTTAATCCAGAAGACTTGAACGCGCTGGAGCAGGCCCTTCGCATAAAGGACCTTGACCCAGAAAATATTCAAGTGGGTATCGTTACGATGGGTCCTCCCCGTGCAGGCGAAATTATCCGACAGGGTCTCTATCGTGGAGCCGACTGCGGATGGTTGTTAACCGACCGCAAGAGTGCTGGTGCCGATACGCTCGCTACCTCTTATTTCCTGAGCAAAGCTATTGAAAAAATAGGTAAGGAAATCGGACACGTTGATATCGTATTGGGTGGTCGTCAGGCCATCGATGGCGATACGGCACAGGTTGGCCCTCAGGTGGCTCAGAAGTTAGGCCTCAATCAGGTTACCTATGCAGAAGAAGTGCTGAAGGTAGAAGATGGAAAAGCAACTATTCGTCGCCATATTGATGGCGGTGTTGAAACGGTTGTAGCTCCGCTTCCTGTAGTTATCACTGTTAATGGCTCGGCAGCACCTGCTCGCCCTTGCAACATTAAGCGTGTGATGAAATACAAGTATGCTACTTGCCCTATGGAACGTAAAGGTGACGAACCTTGGACAGAACTGTATGAAACTCGCCCTTATCTGACGCTCGGACAATGGAGTATTGCCGACTGTGATGGCGATTACGAGCAGTGTGGTTTGGCAGGTTCACCTACCAAAGTAAGCGCAGTGAAGAGCATTGTCTTCCAGGCAAAGGAGACCACTACGATGACAGGCGATGACGCTGACATCGAAGGTCTGGTTACAGAATTGTTGGAAAAAAACATTATTGGCTAATCAAGAGATATGAATAACGTATTTGTTTATTGCGAAGTTGAGGGTACAACCGTACAGGAAGTATCGCAAGAGCTTCTCACAAAGGGTCGTAAGCTGGCCAATAAATTAGGTGTTGACCTCGAGGCTGTTGTTGCTGGTAGCGGCATTAAGGGCAAAGTTGAAGATCAAATTCTTCCTTATGGCGTTGATAAACTGTTTGTTTTTGATGGCGAAGGCCTTTTTCCTTACACATCAGCACCTCATACTGATATCGTCGTAAAGCTCTTTAACGAAGAGCAACCACAAATAGCTCTCATGGGCGCTACGGTGATAGGACGCGACCTTGGCCCAAGAGTGTCGGCGGCTTTAACCTCTGGTCTTACAGCCGATTGTACACAGCTTGAGATTGGCGACTATGAAGACAAGAAGAACAATCGTCACTATGAGAATATGCTTCACGCTATTCGCCCCGCTTTCGGTGGTAATATCGTGGCAACAATTGTGAACCCTGATCATCGCCCACAGATGGCAACCGTGCGCTCTGGCGTAATGAAGAAAGCCATTTATGAAGGTAAAGCTAAGGGTGAAGTGGTATATCCAAAGGTTGACGACTATGTTTCGGCAACATCTTATGCCGTACAAGTAATCGACCGTCATGTAGAACCATCGAAGAATAACCTCAAAGCCGCTCCTATTGTTGTGGCTGGTGGTTATGGCGTTGGCTCGAAAGAAGGCTTCGATATGCTTTTCGAATTGGCAAAAGAACTTCATGGAGAGGTTGGCGCAAGCCGCGCAGCAGTTGATGCTGGTTGGGTAGAGAACGACCGACAAGTAGGTCAAACAGGCGTCACTGTGCACCCAAAGGTGTATATTGCTTGTGGAATTTCTGGACAAATCCAGCATATTTCCGGCATGCAAGATGCAGGAATCATCATCTCTATCAACAATGACCCTGATGCTCCTATCAATGCAATTGCCGACTATGTGATTAATGGAACAGTTGAGGAGGTCGTTCCGAAGCTCATTAAATATTATAAGCAGAACACGAAATAACCATGGTAGACGTAAATAAAATACAATATTATCTGAACAGTCCTCTTATGAAGAGGATCGTTGAGCTCAAGGAAAGAGACTATACAGAGAAGGATCAGTTTGACGATGCGCCCGTAAACTACGAAGATGCCATCGAAAACTACAAGCGTATACTTGAGATTACCGACGAAGTTTCGCGTAATATCATCGAGCCTAACTCTGAAAGCGTCGACCAAGAAGGTCCACATCTCGTTGACGGACGCATGGTTTATGCGAGCAAAACTTTCGAAAACCTCGATGCTACACGTAAGGCTGGCCTTTGGGGTATTAGCATGCCGCGTCGCTTTGGTGGATTAAATCTCCCCATCACTGTGTTCTCAATGCTTTCTGAAATCGTTTCTGCGGCCGACTCAGGCTTCCAGAATATCTGGAGCCTTCAGAGCTGTATCGATACCCTTTACGAGTTTGGCTCTCCCGAACAACAGGCTAAATACATTCCCCGTATTTGCGCAGGCGAAACCATGTCAATGGATTTGACCGAGCCAGATGCAGGTTCTGACCTGCAGCGCGTGATGTTAAAGGCTACTCAAGATGCTGATGGCACATGGCGTTTAAATGGTGTAAAGCGCTTCATTACGAATGGAGATTCGGATATTCACCTTGTTTTGGCACGCTCTGAAGCGGGTACACGCGACGGCCGTGGCCTGTCAATGTTCATTTATGACAAGCGCGACGGTGGCGTAGATGTACGTCATATTGAGCACAAACTGGGTATTCATGGTTCGCCTACTTGTGAGTTGACCTACAAGAATGCTAAGGCTGAACTTTGCGGTAGCCAACGATTAGGTTTGATTAAGTACGTAATGAGTCTGATGAATGGCGCTCGTTTGGGTATCGCTGCGCAAAGCGTGGGTCTCGAACAGGAGGCTTATGACCAAGCAGTTGCGTATGCAAGAGATCGCGCTCAGTTCGGAAAGAAGATTATAGAATTCCCTGCAGTGTACGACATGCTGTCGCGCATGAAGGCAAAAATCGACGGAAGCCGTTCTGTTTTGTATCAGACATCTCGCTACGTTGATATTTATAAGACTCTCGAAGACATCTCACGCGAGCGCAAACTGACGCCAGAAGAGCGTCAGGAACTGAAGAAATATAGTCGTCTTGCTGATGCGTTCACACCGCTAAGTAAGGGTATGTCTTCAGAGTTTGCGAACCAAAATGCTTACGATTGTGTCAGCGTTCATGGTGGTTCAGGCTTTATTATGGAGTACAAGGCACAGCGCTTACTGCGTGATGCCCGCATTTTCTCTATCTATGAAGGAACTACTCAGCTTCAGGTTGTGGCTGCAGTTCGTTATATCACCAACGGAACTTACCTCAGCATCATGCAGGAAATGCTTGAGACAGAGGTGGCACCAGAGTTTAAATCGCTCAAAAAGCGTATTGCTCGTTGCGTAGAACTCTATACTGAAGCGATTGAAAAGCTGAAGGCTGACGACGACCAGAACGTACACGACTTCCTTGCACGTCGCCTCTATGATATGACAGGATACATCGTTATGGCGCTTATGCTGTTAGACGATGCTACAAATTGTCCTGAAGAATTCACGAAGAGTGCGAATGTTTTCGTTCGTATGGCAGAAGAAATATGTGTAGGTGCACACGCCTATATTATGAATTTCACAGCCGACGACCTCGAAAATTTCAGGGCTGAATAATGAAAGCTGATTGTTAGAAAACTGAAATCTCTGTTCGAAAGAATAGAAAACATAAGTTTTCAACGATACAAACATAAAGCCTCTCTCCAAGGCGGAGAGGGGCTTTCTTACTTTTAATTCCCACATTATACGAAATCGCGTCGCGAAACCGAATAATAATACTCTGCAAATACTATCATGATGAGCATTAAGAATCGTAGTTTTCGTTTTGTCGTTCTGCAAGTATCCCTTTTGTTGTTGCCTGTAGTGTCGGCGTTTTTTGTTAGCTCATGCCGTATGGCACCAAAAGATAATCCGGGCGATACCGTAGCATCGTCCCAATTTTATCCGCCTGATACAGCACAGCTTCACCGCCAACGACAAGCCGATAGTACTGTTGTGGCTCAACAGCCTGATAGTATTGATATTTTTTATGTGGGCGATGGTTCTACTCGTCACGAACTACAGTTGGTGAGTTATCCCAGTCGGCGTGATACCATTATGCGCAGTAAGGCTCGCCATATTCGCGTTGAGGGCAAGGCCGACTTCGGTACTGTGGTTCGCATTAAACTGTGGACGTCGCAACGTGGCGATACACTGGTGAAGGAAGTTAAGGTTATTCCTATTGAAAATACAACGCCTACTGATTTGTAGTTTTACGTCTTCTGCGTTTCTTTTGTACGCTACCCGGATTTACTTTCTCCATAGTGTCAAGTAAGGTCTCCTGTTTGTTTCGCATGTAAACGTTTACAGCGAAACGCTCTTCTGCCATGATGTCGAGCAAATTCTCTTTTTGTAGATAGGCCAGCCAAAGGTCTTTGTATCGCTCTTCCAGCAATTCGGCCGTACGCTGACTTTGACAATCTATTGTTTTTGTTTTCTCAAGTAGTTCTGGAATCTGCGCTTTCAGCTCCGCTGCAAAGTAGTCTGCGCTCCGCTTAACACGTAAAAGAAATTCCTCTGCATGCAAATCAGCAACTGGTGTGCGACGTATAACGGTCAACCACTTGTAGGCAACGTCTATTACTTTCGTCTTAATATGATGTAAAACCAGCTTATGTAGCAATGTGAGTTTAGGGTATGAGCGAAAGTGTTCTAACAGTACGCGGTTTAACATTTGCTGTGCATGGTATATGTTAGTAAAGTTAAACATATCCAATAATTGCAATCGGTAGTATTCTTCTTTTAAGTTGGGCAGTTGCTCAATGCTTTCTTCAGCAGCCTGTTGTTGGCGTGCGATATAGTCGCTTACACGTCCATCGTTAATAATTCCTACAGGTTCTATGGGCGAAGCCAGTACAAGGCCTTCTAAACTCTTACATCTACTTAATGCCACATAAACCTGACCCGATGCAAAAGAGCGCCCAGCGTCAATGATAGCATGCTCAAAGGTAAGTCCCTGACTTTTATGAATGGTTATTGCCCACGCCAAACGCAGAGGATATTGACGAAATACACCTTGCACCTGCGATTCGATAACCTTTGTTGTTGGGTTAAGAACGTAGCGTGTATTCTCCCATTCTTGTGGTTCTACTTTTATGTCTTCTTCGTCGCCCGCGCATCTAACGCTTATCTCGTCGTTGCTGATAGATGTAATGTGTCCTATACGTCCGTTATAGTATAAATGCCTGCCCGATGGGTCGTTCTTGATGAACATAACCTGCGCACCAGCCTTTAGCGTGAGTCGTTCTTCGGCAGGATAGTTCTGTGGTGGAAATTCTCCCTTTACCTCAGCTGTGAAAGTGATACTACGTCCTGATAGTTTGCGCAACTCATTTTCGTTATAGCTGTCGGCCATATTGTTGTGCGTCGTCAACCTAATGTATCCTTCTTCGGGACGTGGAATGAAAAAAGGTTTGCAGCGTTGGTTCAGAAGCGCGAGGTCTGCTTGCGTAGGCTTTCCGTCACGAATATGATTTAGAATATTGATAAAAGCCTCGTCTTGTTGCCTATACACGCGTGTGAGCTGTATAGTAACATAGTTTATTTGTTGCAAAGCTTTCGAACCGAAGAAATAGGGCGTGCTATAGTAGTTGCGTAATATCTCTTCATCTTTCGGAGTTACAACAGGAGTAAGCTGTTGCAGGTCGCCAATCATCAGCAGTTGTGCGCCTCCAAAGGGTTGCGTAGCATCACGATAGCGTCGTAAAACAAAGTCGATGGCATCGAGTAAATCGGCTCTTACCATCGAAATTTCGTCAATGACAACCATATCAATCGACCGAATAATGCGGCGTTTCTCCTTACTGAAGTCGTAGCGGTCGCGTATAGCGGCTCCGGGAACATACGGTGTGAGGGGTAGCTGAAAGAACGAATGGATAGTCATACCAGCAGCATTAATAGCAGCAACACCCGTAGGAGCAACCACAATCATACGTTTCGACGAACGTTCTTTTATGGTTTTGAGAAATGTTGTCTTGCCTGTGCCAGCTTTTCCCGTTAAGAAAATGCTTGTGCCAGTATGCTCAACAAAATCCCATGCTGTTGCTAATTCCTTGTTATGTTCCATGTTTGTTGTGGGTGCTACGTTTTTCTGATGCGCAAAATAGGGTAGTAGGGTGCGCAGAGAGTATGTTGCAAAGATACTCTTTTTTCGCGAAAGAGGGTGCTTTTGCGCTGTCTTTGCTGGGCCTGTTCTGCATCTTTCTAATTCCTTTTTATAGTTGTCACGCTATCGTTGTAGTGTGTTGGTGGTGATGCGTCGGCCGTCATACACGCTGTACTACGGCCGTCGTACGTGTCGTATCACGTTCGCCATACAATGTGTACGACGGGCACCAAACAGTGAACCTTACGGGGTAATGGGTGGAGGTTTATGTTGTAGAGAGAGGGTAAAAATGGTGTTAGCCTTTGACAATTTGCCTGTTACGTAACTGCTATGCTGAAAATTAACTTCGTAGATAGTTGATGGTATGTAAAAACGGCTGCCCATAATATTTGGGCAACCGTTGTATGATGTTGTAATAAGAATGTTTCAGATGTTTTGTGTTATCATCGTTATCTTATAGCTCGTCTGTTGTGTCGTGGTTGAATTCGTTGTCGTAGAATATTCCTAAATAATATTTTCCAAGCATTTCACTAAAGGAAAACCATACACGTCTTTTTTTTAATCCTTCATCGTTTGGAAGTTGATAATAGGCTGATTGGTACTCTTTACTATTTACACTCATTTGATAAGATATATCCTCATCATTGGGAATTTCATTTGATTTAAACGATGTATATTTGGTGTTATTATTGAATTGTTGGCATAAGGCATTATATCTTATTTTGATTTGAGCTTCATTACAGCCTTCTTGATACAATGCAAGTATTCTCCATACTTTGTTTTTATAAGTAGCAATAAGAAGATCTACCTTCACTCCATTAAATTCTCCTGACAACCTATCTCTTTTAACATCGTACGTAAAGCCTTTATTTTTAAGCTTTTGAATCATGGAAGTTTTTGTGCCATCAACAGGAATACCTAAGAATTTGGTCACATTGTGTTGCGCATGTAGAGCTGTGGAGAGCATAAGCATGACGAGAAGCGATAATAATTTTTTCATACATCTTATGTTTTTAGTAATGAATAATAAGCAGATTTGATAGTTAATGCCTCGGCAACAGGTTTACGGCCTTGGCAGATACCTATATAAAGATGTTATGCAAATATAGTATAGTTTTGGTGAAAAAGCAAGTATGGTTAGTAGAAAAATGCAGAACATAATAGGCTTAGGAGAATAAAACGGTCGTTTATTCTTGCTTTTGGAAGACAGAGAGGCGTATTATACTACACGTTTATCGGCTTCATAGCCTGTGTTTTAGCCTCAAAAACATCTGCGGTAACACGGCGTCCGCGCAACGAGCGCACCTTAGGCATGGCTTCAAACCAGCGGTCAGAGGTGGTGAACCAAGTAAAACGGCTTACTTGTGGCATCGCTTCCAATCGACGATTAATATCGCGTGCAAACTTTGGATTGACAGACGAGAGAAATCTTTTGCCGTCAGTCATCTCAAGAGCAAGCACAATATATTGCGCGATAACAGTGGTAGAGCCTGTATATGCTTTTGTATAGTTACGAGTTTTTGTCATCACTTGTATATTCCACCCGTCGCGATTGAGGCGCTGCATCATGCCACGGAAAACGACTCCGTGAGGTGAAGTATCTTTCACACCGCTTACGGCAATGCTCAAATGAATCATTTCGTGTAGAAGAACGCTCTGAAACTGGTGTTCGGTTTGATCGTAATAGTTGCTTAGACCAATAGCAAAGTCGTAGAGTTTTGTACGTCCCCAACTCCTCTTTCGTTTGCACGACATGGTTCCCAGCTGCGTGCGCGAGCGCCCCACACGCAGGCGTGGCAAGGGTAACACGCCGTCAAAATATTGCGTGTTAAACCTCTCGAAGTTGGTTTTTAACCATAACGTGTCAATTTGCATAGCCTATCTGCTAATATAATAAGGTGTAATTAGTTGTGGAGCGTACCAACGATATACTCCGAGCGTGTTCCAATGCGGAACTTTCCACCCCATATTCCAAGTCCGCTGCTCACGTAATATTGCGTGTTTCCTTTCTGTAACGGTCCGAAAGCCTGCTCATAAATAGCATCGGTTATCCAACTAATAGGCCACACTTGCCCATGATGGGTATGCCCGCTAAGCTGAAAATCGATGCTCGCTCGTTGTGCTTCTTCAAGATGATAGGGCTGATGATCGAGCAGAATAGTGTAACGATTCATATCTAATGGTGTTGTAAGAGCCTGCACGGTTTGGCGTCGAGAGTCGGTTCTATCGTCACGGCCAATAATGTTTATGCCCTTTATGGTGACTGCCGTATCGCATAATAACTGAATGCCTGCAGCCTTATAAAAATTGAAAGAGTTTCTAACGCCAGAATAATATTCGTGATTTCCCAGACAGGCAACAACGGGCGCTTTGAGTCGGTGAAACGATGCGGCCATATTTTGCTCTTGTAAAGGGCGTATCTGCCCGTCGATAATATCGCCAGCAATCAGAATAAGGTCGGGGTTTTCCTGATTGATGAGGTCGACCCATCTATTGAGTTCGTCAACCTGATTGTGGTAACCGAGGTGCAGATCAGAGGCCATAACAATTTTCAAAGGGCGCTCAAGCTTTTTCGTTGTTGGCATATCGAGTGGCTGACGCGTCTTATCCATGTAATGGAAGTAGCCGTAGGTGAATACCGATACAAGAACAGCAAGTACAGTAAGAGAGCCTTTTGTGCTGTTGTAAAGGAAGCTATGAGGAACCAAATGCAGTGCGTGACCAAGGTCGAGCAGGAGATATAGCAATACCAAATAAAGCAAAATAAACAAACTTGAGTTGCCAATCTCATAGCAAGCAGTGGCTACAGACATGGGCATACGGTCGGTATGAAATATGTTTAAGTTGCTAAAGAAAAGCAGAAAACATAGTAACAGAATGCCTACGACAAGATATTTATATGTGCTTGTAAGCGGAAGTATATGCCATGTACGCCATGTTGCGTAGGTGATACCTATGATAGGTAGTATAAGAAAGGCAATAAGCCACAGTTTATTCATAAAGAATGCCTATTTGAAGTGAAAAAAAAGAATATCCGCTCATGGTGTAACGGATATTCTTTTCTATTGCATAGTAAATAACTTTTTAATGTTTAATCAACTTCTCAAGCCTGTACTTCCGTCAATAATCTTTCGTTAAAAAGAAAGGAAGACGTAGCACCGAGAACCGTTTTTTAGAGGTTTGCCAACTCAACAACCTTGTCGACAGCAGCCGAAATGCCATCGAGGTTCTTACCTCCAGCCTGTGCGTAATGAGGCTGTCCGCCGCCACCGCCCTGCATTAACTTAGCAGCTTCGCGAATAATATTGCCTGCATTAAGGCTGTGATCGTTGACCATATCGTCGCTAAAGATAACGGTGAGCAGTGGTTTGTTATGAGCTGTTGAACCGATAGCGCAAACCAGTTTCTCTGGAATGGCCTCACGGATTTTGAAAACAAGGTCTTTTGCTTGAGCGGCTTCAATAGGAAGAACAGACGTAACAACCTTTACACCGTTTACTTCACGCGCTTTTGCAACAAGCTTTTCTTTTGTACGCTCAACCATTTGTGCTTGGAACTTCTCTATTTCCTTCTTCAAAGTAGCGTTCTCGCTCATGAATTTTTCAATGGCTCCGTGCAGATCCTTTGTATTATTAAATAGTGCACGAACATCGTTAAGCGAATCCTGAACAGCATAAATAAGCTCTTCGGCAGCTTTTCCTGTAAGCGCTTCAATACGGCGTATGCCAGCAGCAACAGAGCTTTCACTAATAATCTTGAAGAAACCAATACGTCCTGTGCTCTTGGCATGAATACCACCGCAGAACTCTGCTGACGGACCGAAGCATACTACACGTACTTTATCGCCATATTTTTCACCAAATAAGGCAACTGCTCCATGTTTTTTCGCTTCCTCAACAGGTATGTCACGATACTCGTTAAGAGGTAAATCCTGACGTATCATTTGGTTAACGATGCGCTCAACTTGACGAAGCTTCTCGTCGGTTACCTTTTCAAAACAGTTGAAATCAAAGCGAAGTATCTTCTCATCAACATACGAACCACGTTGCTCCGTTTGCTCACCAAGCACCTGTTTCAACGCATAGTCGAGGAGGTGAGTGGCTGTATGGTTGCTGGCAGAAGCATCACGCTTGTCCGTATCAACCACAGCCTTAAAGGCTGCTTCCGCATTTTGCGGCATCTTTTTGATGATATGAATGCTTTGATTGTTCTCACGCTTGGTGTCAATAACCTCTATTGTTTCAGCGTCAGAGATTAAAAGCCCCTTATCTCCAACCTGTCCGCCCATCTCTCCATAGAATGGAGTGTGGTCGAGAACAACCTCAAAGTATGTGTTTTTCTTTTGTGTTACCTGACGATAACGCAAAATATGGCAGTCGTATTCGTTGTAATCGTAACCTACAAACTCTTGTTCGCCATCTCTTAACTTAACCCAATCGCTGTTCTCTACAACAGCAGCATTGCGTGCGCGCGACTTTTGTTTCTCCATTTCAGCATTGAAAGCTTCTGCATCTACGGTGAAACCATTTTCTGCACAGATAAGTTCGGTGAGGTCAAGAGGGAAGCCATAGGTGTCGAAAAGACGGAAAGCCTTTGCACCGTCAAGCTGTTTGATACCTGCTTTCTTCATCTCTTCCATATCGTCAGAGAGCATATTGATACCATTCTGCAGTGTGCGGAGGAAGCTATCTTCCTCTTGTTTCATCGCCTTAGCGATGAGTTCTTGTTGTGCTTTCAGTTCAGGGTAAGCGCCTCCCATCTCATGAACGAGAACGGGGATAAGCTTAAACATGAACGCACTCTTCTGATCGAGGAAGGTATAAGCATATCGAACAGCACGGCGTAAGATGCGACGGATAACGTATCCT
>JABCPF020000003.1 GCA_013333285.2 Prevotella sp. | reverse complement strand
TTGTGTAAAGTCAGCTATTGGACGCTCTTCAGGATTGTTATAGTCAATGCCAAGACCGCCTCCTACATTAATATTCTTAATGGCAATATGCTGTTGTTCCAGCGTGTCTTGAAGCTCATTGATTCGATTACACAGCGCTTCAAAGTCGCCCATATTCAGTATTTGGCTGCCAATATGGAAATGGAGACCGATGAAATTAATATTCTTCATCTCTTCAGCACGCTTGATAATGGGGATCATATCCCTCATAGCGATGCCGAATTTGTTCTCTGCCAGACCTGTTTTTATATTATCATGTGTGTGCGCTCCAACGTCTGGATTGATGCGAAAGCATACATTTGCCACCTTTTGCTTGGCATTTGCCAACTCGTTTATGATTTCAAGCTCAGGCACACTTTCCACATTGAAGCAGAAAATAGAGGCTTCAAGTGCCAAATTTATTTCCCAATCGGCCTTTCCTACGCCTGCAAAAACTATTTTGTTAGCAGGAAATCCCGCTTCAATTGCAGCCTGAATTTCTCCTCCGCTCACGCAATCGGCTCCAAGTCCAACCTGTGCAATTATCCTCAGTATTTTGGGATTAGCATTTGCTTTAATAGCATAGTGCACGTGAAAATTTTCTTTCTTTGACACCTCTCTGCAAACAGTTTGTATTGTTTCTTGCAACAGATTCGTGTCATAATAATAGAAAGGTGTTCTTATCTGCTCGAATTTATCAATTGGGAATTTGCTTTTCATCTTTACTGGGTGCTGTGTAGGTTTTGTCCTTTATGCG
This sequence comes from Prevotella sp., assembly GCA_013333285.2. GTDB lineage: Bacteria > Bacteroidota > Bacteroidia > Bacteroidales > Bacteroidaceae > Prevotella. The sequence goes on along the minus strand of JABCPF020000003.1, from coordinate 80,289 downwards.
ACAATTTCAACATCTTGCTAAAATTTTATTTGAAAAGTGTGTCAGAAAGGCTTTGTAATGCCTTTTGTTTATCAATTTCTCTAATAAGGAATGATATGTTGTAATTTGAACCACCGTATGATATCATGCGCACAGGGATATCTTTCATAGCCTTTGTTGCAATTGTCTCAAAACCAATATTGCTCGAATCTAAGTCGCCAACGACACAGATAATACACATGTCTGAATCGACCGTTACGGTGCCATATTTTTTCAGTTCGTCCACAATCTCGGTCAGATGCTTATCATTATCAATACTCATTGAAACGCCAACTTCCGACGTTGTAATCATATCGATGGGAGTTTGATATGCTTCAAAGGTCTCAAAAACTTTACGCATGAAGCCCGTTGCCAATAACATTCGCGATGATTTTATTTTAATAGCTGTGATATTATCTTTCGCAGCTACGGCCTTTATCTTACCTCTTACTAAGTTGTTATCAATGATAGTGCCTTCAGCGTGTGGGTCCATGGTGTGCTTTAATCGTACAGGAACACCATAGAATTTTGCAGGTTGTACACATGTGGGGTGCAGAATTTTTGCACCGAAATAAGCTAATTCGGCCGCTTCTTCAAAGTTAAGCTGATGTATTGCCGTTGTTTTATCTACGAAACGAGGGTCATTATTGTGCATGCCGTCGATGTCAGTCCATATCTGTATTTCCTCAGCGGGCAGAGAAACACCTACAAGTGACGCCGTGTAATCAGAACCTCCGCGTTGTAAATTCGCTATTTCGCCGTATGAATTACGACATATAAACCCTTGCGTTATGTAAACTTGAGAGTCTTCATGCCCTTGCATCGCCTCCTTTAAATGGTGCTTAATGTATTCCATATCAGGCTCTGCGTTCTTGTCGGTACGCATGAACGAAAGAGCGTCTATAAGCGTAGTGTGATACCCTTGCTCTAAAAGGTAGTTGGCCATCATGTTAGTTGACATGATTTCGCCTTGCGCAACTACTCGGTGACTTTCAAAACTGGTGAAGTGTCCCTTAGTAAACGAGCGTAGATAACTGAAAATTTGCAACAGCGTAGTTTGCGTTTTTTCTTTATATTCCTGTGTAGAATATAACGCATCTACGTGTGAAAGGTATGAGGTTTCCAGTCGGTTGATCAGTTCGTTAGCACCTTCTGGGTTTCGTTTAATCAAGTAATCGCTAATTTCAATCAGCGCATTGGTTGTACCGCTCATGGCTGATAGTACAACAAATACTTGCTCTTTTGAAGCGGTTATAAGCGTAGCAACGTTTTTTATCAGCTCAGGACTTCCAACCGAAGTACCACCAAATTTCATTACTTTCATCGTGCTATAGCTGTTTAAATGTGGTCATTATCGTCTTATTAGGCCAATAAAAGCCTATTCTATCGTTCTTCTCCGTCTTCGGAAAGGTCAAGAAGATTATACTCTTTTGTTACGTCGGCAATGCGTCCTTCCTTACAACGGTATACAATTCCGGGGTAAGCGTCAAGCATTGCTATATTATGTGTTGACATGATAACGGCAGTTCCTTGCGACTTTATATCGTGTAACAAGTGTACAATATTATCTGCAGTTTCAGGGTCAAGGTTGCCAGTAGGTTCATCAGCAATAATAACTTTGGGGTTATTCAACAGTGCACGAGCAATAGATATGCGCTGTTGCTCACCGCCTGACAGTTCATGGGGCATGGCGTTCTTTTTATCAGTCATGCCTACAGCTTCCAAAACTTCATCAATGCGTTGTTCAATCTTCTCTTTATCCTTCCAGCCAGTAGCTTTCAGTACGAAGCGAAGGTTTTTCAATACTGTACGATCATGCAATAGCTGAAAGTCCTGAAAGATGATTCCTAATTCACGTCTTAAAGCAGGAACGTCCTTACGTTTCAGCTTAATAAGGTCACGACCGAGTACCTCTGCTTTCTCAGCCTCTTTCTCATATACGTCAAGTTCGCAGTAAAATGTTTTTAAAAGAGAACTCTTTCCCGAACCTACTTTGCCAATGATATATACAAATTCGCCTTCGTCTACATGGAAGTCAACATCATCAAGAACAAGTTTGTCTTGCTGATATACTTTTACTTTCTGATAATCGATGAACATTTTAGTTGTACTAAACTTTTGTTTTCCCTTGTCAGCACAGCATGATAGCGGCCTAACAAGCGCCTTTTATGTTATATTTTACGATGGCTACCCCATAGGATAGTTTTGTTACCATAATTATTTGCAAATATACATAATAATATTGAGTGTAGAAAATAAATAAGCGGTTTTATGTTATCCATAAAACGTGTGTTTATAAGGGTTTTGATGATATTTTGATACCCTTTGTTCATACAAGGCTTTGCAAAGCTTAAAAACAGAAGCTTGTGAGGACTTATGCGTATAAATAACGAGCTGAAAAAACAGAATATATGTTTACAGAAAGAAGTAAAGCTATTTACTCTCTGTAAATTCTTCTTATCAAACGGTTCGCCCAGCCTATGGTTAATAAGAACCAACGGTATCGGGCAACAGGCTTCCCGCCAAAACTTAATATAAAATCGCGGAGCCGATTGTGGGGTAGAGGCAGGCCCACGTCAAGGAAAAACAGGTGGTTATACTGATGTTCCCATGACCATTTTAGGGCTTGCCATATAGTCATAAGGTTAGGATGCAGAGGGGCGTAGGTCTTACGTCTTGCAGCCAAATACCACAAATAAACGTTGCCTTCGCTAAACACACATAAGCAACCTCCAATTACCTTTTTGCGAAACAGGGTAACAAACACCTGCCCATTTTTGCTTTCGTAAAGTTGTTTTACTTGTTCCTCGGGTGGAATTAGGCGTCGAACCTTCATCTTATAGAAGTTACGGAGCACCTTATAGAACTCATGCACCTCGTCTAATGAGGCTGCTTCTCTTGTCTCTACGCCGAGTTTGTACACGTGTTCTATACGATTTTTCAGTCGGGGTGTGAGGCGTTCTTCGGGTGGTATAGAGTGAAGCGAGTTGTGTACCTCCTGCCAATTAATAGGGAAATAGCCCTCACGACGGAACAGCTTGTAACCAAACATTTTACGCGATAAGTCACTAAACTCAATGTATAGACACAAACGACGGCGTAGTTTGCGTGTGACGGCATGCAAAAGCAGTCCGAATACCTCTTCGCGGTCAACATCTTCATCGTATTCGCCTTCGCCATAAATGCGCCCCTGCATATACAAATAGGGTGGCAGTAGTGAACCTTTGCGTCGTGTAATAGCCAGCATGTGTGCGCGTGCTCGCCCATCTTCGTCAACGGCTACCGCCATGTAGGGTGCTTCGGCGGGCGTTTTCTCAATAATATGAAATAGCTCGACGCTGTGGAAGAAGTTGTGACAGGTCATCTGTGGCAACGTATCTCCCTTTGAATAGATGTTGACCTTGTATGGCATATCGTCGCAAAGATAGTAAAAAATAAAACGTATGTGCCTTTTATAGTTATATTTTTTCATGTTATAGATATTGAAAGACGGCTTTGCGAAAGGCACATAAAATTCTTTATAACGTCTAAACAATCCGAATTTCTCAGCGTTTTGTTCAATATTTTCAAAGCTTTTGTTGCCATTTTTCTTGCTGTTTTCTCATGGTGTGGCGGCTGTCGTACGCGTCGTGCTACGGCTGTCATACACATTGTACGACGACCGTCATACGAGCTGTATGACGGCCGACGTACCTTTACTTTTTCAATACGATTGTTTTTAAATGGAAGCGTAAAGGCGGTACCACAGCTAAGTATAGAGAAAGGCAAAGCTTTAGTGTGGAGTATGGGTAGCGTGGTTACAAATAAACCACTGTTCAACAACTTGTTCTTTCAATCTTTTTTTCGTATCTTTGCCCATGTATAAAATCCTATAAAATAACAACCTTATATTAATACGATAAGCATAAAATGAAAGACTTTAAAACGCTTGTTCAGCAACGCCGTAGCCACCGAAAATTTACTGAAAAGGAAGTCGACGCTACAGATGTTCAGCTTATTTTGCGTGCAGCTCTGATGTCGCCTACGGCTAAAAACTCAAGAGCGTGGCGCTTCGTAGTAGTTGATAACAAAACCGATATTGCAAAAATGGCTGATGCTAAGGAAGGCGGAGCGGCCTTTATGGCGGGTGCTCCTCTGGCTATTGTGGTGTTAGGAAATCCCGATGAGGACGAATGCTGGATAGAAGATGGTAGTATTGCTGCAATCTCTATGCAATATCAGGCCGAAGAATTGGGTTTAGGCAGCTGTTGGGTACAGATGCGCGGTCGTGGTCTTTCGGACGGCACGCGTGCTAACGACATCATTCACGGTATACTCTCATTGCCTGAAAATATGCAGGTTCTGTGTGTGTTAGCTATCGGTCACCCTGCTGACGAGCGCCCTATGCAAAATGAGGACCGCCTGAAATGGGAAAACGTTATCATCAAAGACTAACTACAGGCTATGATAAACTACGATTTAACACGCATAAAGGCTATTATTTTTGATGTAGATGGTGTGCTTTCGGCCGAAACGATTGGTATGGACGACGAAGGCATGCCTGTGCGTACGGTAAATATTAAAGACGGTTACGCAATACAGTTAGCCGAAAAAATGGGGATTCGATGCGCTATTATGACAGGTGGCAACTCTGAATCTATTCGAAAACGGTATGCTTATTTGGGTGTGAAAGACATATATTTGAAGTGTGCTGTAAAAATAGAGGTGTATGAAGAGTTTCTGCAACGTCATGGCCTTACTGACGAAGAAATAATGTATATGGGCGATGATATTCCTGATTATGAGGTAATGCAGCGCGTGGGTTGTCCCTGTTGCCCAGCCGATGCCTGCGCCGACATTAAGGCGGTATCGTTATATGTTTCTCAGCGTAAAGGTGGTTATGGGTGCGCTCGCGATGTGATAGAGCAGGTTTTAAAGGCGCAAGGAAAGTGGCTTAGCAACGCAAAGGCTTTTGGTTGGTAAGTAAAGCATGTGTTTTATGAACAAGATAGTATACGCTACGCCACACAGAAACTAAAAGAAAAGATGAAAAAGATAGTATTGTCGAGCAATTCTCCTCGGCGCAAAGAACTGTTGGGTGAATTAGGAATCGACTTTGAAGTGCGTGTCATTGAAGGCATTGATGAAACTTATCCGAAAGAATTATCGGTTGCAGAAGTGCCACAGTATATTGCACGTGAGAAGGCTCGCGTTTACATAGTGGGCAAAGACGAGGTGCTACTCACCGCCGACACGGTTGTTGTATTGGGTAACGAGATTATGGGAAAGCCGCACGATGAAGCCGATGCTATGCGTATGCTACGCCAGTTGAGTGGTAAAACTCATCAGGTTATAACAGGAGTATGCCTGACAACCAACGATAAACAGGTAACATTTGCAGATGTAACTGATGTGAGTTTTGCAGATTTAACCGACGAAGAGATAAAATATTATGTGGATAACTTCCGTCCTTTAGACAAGGCAGGAGCGTATGGCATACAGGAGTGGATAGGTTTGGCTGGTGTAACAGGTATAAAAGGCAGTTACTTTAATGTTGTAGGGTTGCCCGTACACCGTGTATACGCGGAACTAAAAAAGCTTGAAGCCATATAAATAGTAGGCTTCAAGCTTTGTTATTATAGTTTTGTTGTAAATGTATAACAATCAGGGAAGTTGCTCTTTAGCTGCTGAGGCTCTGTGCGGAAAAGGCCAAAGAAAGCACTTCCACTACCACTCATTTGTGCATAAACGGCACCAAGGTCGTATAATCGTTGCTTAATGTCGGCCAATTCTGGGTGTTGTTTAAAAGCAGGTTCTTCGAAATCGTTGGTTAAAACCGTTTTCCAAGTTTCAACAGGCTGACGTACAATATCGCGGCAACAATGCTCGGGCTGTCGGCAAATAATCTGTTTGAAAGCCTCACGAGTGGATACAGCAATTGCGGGTTTGACGATAGCGATATAGTATCCTTTCAGATTTTGCTCTGCAATATTTACGGGTTCAAGTACCTCGCCGCGCCCAGTGGCGAACGAAGGTTCAGCGGTGATAAAGAAAGCACAATCAGAACCCAGTTGGCCTGCATAGCGTTCCATCTCGGCAATGCCCATATTCAGACGAAAACGCTCATCAAGAAGTCGAATCATAAAGGCGCCATCGGCCGACCCTCCTCCAAGTCCGGCTTGCATAGGAATACGTTTTACCAAATGGGTATGAACGCGGGGCAATTTAAAATCTTGCGCCAGTAGTGTGTAAGCCTTTACTACAAGGTTATTTTTCTCATCACAATCGACCGCGTTTCCTGTAATTTTCAGGTCGCAAGGCTCGTCAGAAGGGAAGTCGTCGTGCATGAGTTTAACTTCAAGTGCATCAGTAAGGGGAACGGGATAAAAGATGGTTTCAAGATTGTGATAGCCATCTTCGCGTTTGGAAGTAATGTTAAGGCCAAGATTAATTTTGGCACAAGGAAATGTCAACATGTTGAGACAAGGTATTAAAAACTATTGCAAAAATAAGAGAAAAAGCCGAAAGGCAGGAATTATATTTACGGAAATTTCGTATATTTGCCCAACTAATAATCAATAAACAAGCATGCCAGACTCGAATAAATCAGCGAATACAGGCTCTCGACGTAAAAAGACCTCAGCACCAATTGACCCTGCTTACGGACATTTACAACCGCAAGCGACAGACATTGAAAAGGTTGTTCTTGGTGCTTTGATGATAGACAAGGACGCGTTTTCGGTAGTTTCGGATATTCTTCGTCCTGAAACTTTCTATGAGCCACGTCATCAAAAGATTTACCAAGCAATACAAAAACTGAACTTTGACGAAAATCCGGTCGATATAATGACCGTTACAAACGAACTGCAAAGGGAAGGAACGCTTGAAGATGTGGGCGGCCCGACGTATGTTTTAGATCTTACGGCACAAGTGGCGTCGTCGGCACATATCGAATATCATGCAAAAATTCTACAGCAAAAATTTTTGGCTCGACAGCTTATTTCGTTTGCAAGTGTGATTGAAACAAAGGCTTTTGACCCAACTGTAGATACAGAAGAACTGATGCAAGAGGCAGAAAGCGGACTGTTTGAGCTTTCGCAGAAGAACATGCGACAGGATTATACACAGATCGATCCTGTTATTCGTCAGGCTATTGATATCCTTACAAAGGCATCAGCAGACTCATCTGGTTTGACGGGTATTACTTCAGGCTTTACTAAACTTGATGATATTACTTCGGGTTGGCAAAAGAGTGACCTTGTTATTATTGCAGGACGACCTGCCATGGGTAAAACATCGTTTGCGCTTTCTATAGCTAAAAATATCGCCGTTGATTATAAAATACCAGTTGCTTTCTTCTCTTTGGAGATGAATAATGTGCAGTTGGTCGACCGCTTGATTTCGAATGTCTGTGAAATTGAGGGAAAAAAGATTATGAATGGACAGCTTGCTCGTGATGAGTGGGAACGCTTAGATAAAAATCTTTCAAGATTAACGGGTGCTCCTCTATTTGTTGATGATACGCCGGGTATGTCGATTTTTGAACTTCGTACCAAAGCACGCAGATTGGTTCGTGAGAAGGGTGTGAAGGTAATTATGATTGACTATTTACAGTTGATGAATGCGAATGGAGCACGCTTTGGCAACCGTCAAGAGGAGGTCTCTACAATTTCGCGCTCACTAAAGGGGCTGGCCAAGGAGCTTGATATCCCTATGATTGCGCTGTCGCAGTTGAATCGTACGGTTGAAGGTCGCGAAGGATTGGAAGGAAAACGTCCTCAATTGAGCGACTTGCGTGAATCGGGAGCTATCGAGCAGGACGCCGACATGGTTCTTTTTGTGCATCGTCCCGAATACTATCATTTGTATGAAGATGAGAAAGGCAATGATCTTCGAGGCAAAGCACAAATTATTATAGCCAAGCATCGTAAAGGAGCGACGGGCGATGTGCTCTTAGCTTTCCAAGGACAATATACACGATTCTCTAATCCTGAAGATGCAATGCTGGCTCCTTTACCAAATGATTTGGGTGGAGGTGAGATTATAAGTTCACGTCTTGGACAAGGAGACGATGATCCTTTAGGTGGATCTGATATAAACGTTCCTTTTTAATTACTTTATAAACGCACTATACAAATTACAGCATGGTGATTCAATCACCATGCTGTAATTTGTTTAATACTATGTCTTTAGTATATATCCCAATATCCTTTTGTTTGATTTATTCTAAAGTTTAGAATGTAATCAAATATTCAATCTTTGATATTCTTCTAAGTCTAAGAATATAGTTATATATTCAATCTTTAGCTTCCTTTTAAGTCTAAGGATATGGTCATATATTTAATCTTTGGTTTTCTTCCAAGTTGAAGGATATAGTCATATATTTAATCTTTAGATTTCTTCCAAGTTTTAGAATATAATTATATGTTCATTTGTTTGCTTTCTTTAAGACCTTTGCATATAACATAATAGTCCTTCGTCTATTTTCCGTCAAGACTTAGCATATAACTTAATATTGTTTGATTTGTTACCCCTTTACATTTATACTGCTTTGTATCAAGTTTCACATCAAAATCTGATTGTTTTTATTTCTTTTGTTTGTGCTAACTACAAATATCACGCATTTAAAGTATACAAAAAACCGCTTCAGGCGTTGCCTAAAGCGGTGTCTCTCAATTTTCAATTCGTTCTAACGAACTAAAATTTACTTTACCATTGCAGTATCAGCAGCAGTAGTGTCAGCAGCAGTAGTGTCAGCAACAGCTGTTGTGTCTGAATCATTTGCAGGAGCTGCAGTTGTGTTCTTATTACCACAAGATGCCAAAGAGATAGCTGCAACAGCTACCATTGATAAAAGTAATTTCTTCATTTTCTTTGCTTTTTAAAATCTGTAAAACAATCAGTTGTTTATTAAAACACTGCAAAGGTATATATTTTTTCAATAGAAAGTTTCGTTTTTCCACGATTTTTTTTGACTTATTTTGTAACTTTTTTATAATGCGTTGATTTTTAAACGATTACAAAGTTTAAACAAAAGTTAAAAATATTTCGGGTTATATCGAAAACCAAAATAGCAAGGCAAAACGGAGCAAAATTCAGTGGAAAAGAGTAACTTTGCAGTAAAAGAAATTGTAGAATGATAGATACGAGTGCATTCCAGGGAAAGAAAGCTACATATTATACATTAGGATGTAAACTGAATTTCAGCGAAACATCGACATTCGGTAAGCTACTTTCCGAGATGGGTGTTACCACAGCAGCTAAAGGTGAGCAAGCAGACATTTGCCTTATTAATACTTGTTCAGTGACGGAAATGGCTGATCACAAATGTCGTCAGGCCATTAATAGGTTGGTAAGAGAGAATCCTGATTCGTTTGTTATTGTTACAGGCTGCTATGCTCAGCTTGAAAGCGAGAAGGTTAGCAAGATAGATGGTGTTGATCTTGTTTTGGGTTCGAACGAGAAAGCTAACCTTATTCAATATCTTTCAGAGGCTTGGAACGAGCCCCGCAAAGGCCATTTACATCGTTTTCATCACGTTAAAACCAAGGATATTAAAAGTTTTCAGCCTTCCTGTTCGAAAGGAAACCGTACACGTTACTTCCTAAAGGTGCAGGACGGCTGCAATTATTTCTGTACCTATTGTACAATTCCGTATGCCCGTGGCTTTTCACGCAATCCTACAATCGTCTCTTTGGTCGAGCAAGCAGAGCAGGCTGCTTGTGAGGGAGGTAAAGAAATTGTATTAACTGGCGTCAATATTGGCGACTTTGGTAGGACTACAGGTGAGAAGTTTGTTGACCTTGTTAAGGCACTTGACGAGGTAAAGGGTATTCAACGTTTCCGTATTAGTTCGCTCGAACCTGACTTAATTGACGACGAATTAATTGAATTTTGCGCACAAAGTCGTGCGTTTATGCCGCATTTTCATATTCCATTGCAGAGTGGTAATGACGAAGTGTTGAAGTTGATGCATCGTCGTTACGACCGCGATTTGTTTGCACGTAAGGTACACCTTATTAAAAAGGTGATGCCAGATGCGTTTATTGGAGTTGATGTAATGGTAGGATGCAGGGGTGAAAGACCCGAATACTTTGAAGACTGCTATCAGTTTATCGATTCGCTTCCGATTTCGCAGTTACATGTTTTTCCTTATTCTGAACGCCCAGGTACATCTGCTCTTGCTATAAAATATAAGGTAGCCGACCGCGATAAGAAAGAACGTGCACGCCGTTTGTTGAATCTTTCAGACGAAAAAACACAAGCTTTCTATGCTGATTATATGGGTAAGGAAGCCGAAGTGTTGTTTGAAAAGTCTGCGGTTGGCAAAGCAATGCACGGCTTTACCAGAAATTATATCCGAGTAGAACTTCCTCCGCATCTCTCGAAAGAAGGATATGATAACCAGCTTATGCGCGTACGCCTTGGCGAATTTAACTTTGACAAAACCGCGCTTAAAGCAACACTTATCTAATTTTATTAGCAGAACGACGATAGCTTATGAAGGTAGCAATTGTAATTTTAAACTGGAATGGCGAAGCAATGTTGCGTCGTTTTCTTCCCACTGTGCTACGATATTCTTGTGATGAGGCTGAAGTTTGGGTAGCTGATAATGCTTCAACCGATTCCTCTGTTCAGCTATTGCGTGAACATTTCCCTTCGGTGAAACTGATTTTATTGGAGAAAAACTACGGTTTTGCTGAAGGATATAATAAAGCTTTGGCGCAGATTGAAGCCGAATACTTCGTACTTCTTAATTCAGATGTTGAAGTAACGCATCATTGGATCACCCCTCTCGTCGAGCATATGGATAGTCATCTTGATGTGGCTGCGTGCCAACCTAAGTTGCTATCAGAAGCCAACCACGATTATTTTGAATATGCGGGTGCGTCGGGTGGCTTTATTGATCGTTATGGTTACCCTTTTTGCCGAGGACGTATATTCAATACGGTAGAAGAGGATAACGGACAATACAATTATAATATAGATATTTTATGGGCGACAGGAGCCTGTTTGCTGATTCGCTCTATCGACTATCGCGCGCTGAATGGCCTCGATGGGCGCTTCTTTGCACATAATGAAGAGATTGATCTTTGTTGGCGATTGCGTCAGCGAGGTAGAAGAATTGTCTGTATTCCTGAAAGTGAAGTTTATCACGTTGGAGGAGGAACGCTCCCTAAAAGCAATCCTATGAAGACCTTTTTAAACTTTAGAAACAACTTAACTATGCTGTATAAGAATCTGCCCGACGCTGAATTGAAGAGCGTTATGCGTATGCGTTGCGTGTTAGATTATGTGGCAGCGTTCCAAATGCTCATCATGGAGAGAAGTTGGGGTAATTTTAAAGCGGTTGTAAAGGCGCGCAGAGCGTTTCGCCGTTGGCGTCATCAGTTTGATGAAGACCGTCGTGATATAAGCAGAACACGCCTTGAAAATCCTTCTGAACGTGTACGTTACAGTATTCTTTGGCAGTATTATGTCAAAGGTAAGAAAGCCTTTTCACAACTATAGAGTTGTATATTCTAAAAGACATCTTGTTTGTCTGCTCTAACTTTTATTTTGTTTGATACTGTTGGCTCAATCGTTATATAAAAATGAGTATGATTGCGATTACGTCGTAAACGTATTATCTTTACGACGTAATTAAAAAATAAGGTTTGTATCTTGTTCTAATTCAGTACTTTATAAATTGTGTAATGGGCTTGCCTTTACATCGTAAACGCAACGCGATTACGATGTAAAGATAACACGATTACGTCGTAAACGTACTGCGATTACATCGTAAACACAACACGATTACGCCGTAATGGCAAAATCAATGTGTTTTAATGGTCTTAGAATAATAAAAATACGTAGTTATAAATGGACTGAAAAGATGTTGTTTTCACCTTATTTATGAGTTCTACTTAGCGCTTTCTCTCTCGTAAATTTGATTGAAAACTTCTCGTAATTGTATCTTGTTGACAATCGTTTCACGTATCTGCCTAAGGCTTTCTTCGTTGGGCGACTTCGGAATCCACAGCCTCATATAGCCACTCGAACTATATTTTTCTTCCATGTGACGGTCAAAACGCTTCCATTGTCCTTCTTTATCCAATTCGGGATTGTGCTCTATTCCATACAGAATAGCGCGTGTAAACACTACCTCTGGGTCAAGATCGCGGTCGGCTTCAGCTACAATTTTCCCATAAATGCTTCTGGGTTCGTGCGACGCTGACGCACGATGGTCTTCTACTGCCTCCTTCATTATCTTGATTTGTTCGGGCGAAAACCATTTTCTTAAGCGCGCATCACTGAGCAAAATCTTTCCACTGGTAATGTGGTGTATAGCGCGAGGGCCTTCCATTCCAAGGTCATGGTAGGCGGCTGTTACGTATGCCATATTGAGGTCTGCGCCAATAAGAGACGCCAGTTGCAACGAATTTTTAATTACTCGCTGCACATGTCCCAAGCCGTGCGACTTGCCAAAGGCGTTGTAGCGCGGCAGAATCTGCTGCTCAATAAAGGTCATGATATCAAGATTTACTTGCTGTTTCATGCGATGCTCAATAATATAATATCAAAAGAGGTGATGATTCCGTAGACGAACATGTTCCTTGCCGTTAGGCCAAGTACCTTGTTTAATTCGCGCCCGCGCCCAATATGTTTCATGCTTTTGAACGCTTTGAGATGCAAAACAAGGTAGAATAGGAATAGTGTAAGGCCTAACAGATTAATGCCAAATTGGCTTTGGTGTAGGGCAGAAAAGAGTAGGGTGGCAAAGGTTGCAAAACAACCAGTGAGTCCTGTAATAAGATAGAGTTGTGCTCCAGCCTTTTCTCCCAAACGCACTACAAGTGTTCGTTTGCCATCTTTGCGGTCGTTGTCGCGGTCGCGATAGTTGTTAATACACAGCAGTGTGTCGATAATTAGTCCGCATGCAACAGAAATTACGAACACTTCCAGAGGAATAGTTTGCATTGCTGTGGGCATAATCACATAATAAGTAAGGCAAACGGGTACAATACCAAAGAATACAAGCACAAGCAAATCGCCCATTCCGTGGTACGAAAACACCGTGGTGTATAGAAAAGCAAACAATACACAGGCTGCGCCAACGGCTATCATTTGCCAACCTCCGTATATAATTAGTGGCGCTCCAATAAGCGAAGCAAAAATAGATGTGATAATAATACCTCGCTTCATGGCAGGTAATGTTATCCAACCTTCACTGCAAGCGCGCTTCGGTCCAAGGCGAGTGGCGGTGTCATCATTGCCACGAATACAATCGAAATAGTCGTTAATGAAGTTCGAATCTATTTGCATGAGCCATGCAAATAGCAAACAGAGTAAGGCGGGTATGAACTGAAAACCAGCCGTTCCAGCATCTTTCCATGCGAGAGCAATACCTATTATAACAGGGGTTGCGGCGCCAGTTAAAGTCTTTGGCCTTGCAGCCAAATACCAAGCAGGAAAGCTGTTGGTGATGATAGTGTTGTTTTCGTTAATCATGCAGCCTGTTTTTACGAACTTATTTCAGCGTTTTTGCCTTTGCTAATTGTGCAAAAAGTTTAGTTTGCAAAGGTCCAACTTACTCCCAAACGGAAAACGCGGTCGTTCAATGGATAATGAGGCGCAAGGAAATATTGTTTATTTCCTGTTCCGCTATTGACGTGACTCATCATCACAAAGAACCTTGCCTTCTTGAGTTTAAAGTTGAAATAAGCATTGACAATAGGGTAATTGCCTATCTTTACTTTTGTACTGTTTCCTTGAGTAGCGTATTGACCAATAGCGGGCACGTATTCAGGTGCATCATATTCTGTAAAAAAGCGAGCGTCAGCACCAAGTTCACAGTTCAGCACTCGTGCTATTTTAAACTTCAAATACAGGTTTGTATATGCGTTTAAAAGAGGTAATGGCAGAGCGCTATTATTGGTTGACTTCTGGAAAGTAAGCACGGTTTCCCAATTTAATGGGCCAAAAGTAATGTCTTGTGCTACCTCTGCGGTGATCACTGTAATAGGACTCGATTGCTGTTCAACCTGTACAACATTCTGCAAACGGGCGTCGTTAGTGGTTGTATAGGTTGTTGAGAAATAAGTATAATTTCGAATTTCGTCAAAGGCTACACGCAAACGTGTGCGCGTCTTTTGATAGTTCAGAACGCCTTGCAACCTTAAATGGTCAATCATTGAAAGGTTACTGTTATCCCACCGCAGATGTCGGCCTTGGTAATGTCGATAATAGAAGGAGGGTTTTTCGTGATGGAAGAACCCCGAAGCCGCCAATGTCATTGTATCACGGAATAATGGGAAGTTGATGTCAATGCCACCATTTACACGTATTTCTCCAATATTGTATCCGAGAGTAGCAAATTCTCCTGTGGCGTTATAATGCAGTGTCTTGCCTTGAGTCTTGCTTAATTGCGCACCAATTGTTACACTATTTTCGTTCCATGTGTTCCTTCCGTTAAGTCCAGGCAAGGTATAATGGTCGAGGGTATGAGAAGCAAATACCTTCGCTCCTGTCTTTATCCACTTGTTAAAACCTTCAAGAAGTGAGATGGCAAAAGTGTTATTTAAGCTCCAATTAGCCGTACTGTCGAAGATAGAATCGCGTTGAAGCTTCTCCATGGCATTGTAAATGTAGAGATAATAGTTCTCAGGCACAGTATAAGCCTCATATATTCGACGGTAGTTTTTGAAGTCGAGGGTATGAATAAAGCTCGTAACAGGAACGTATTCGTTCTTTAACCACGACGTGTCTACTTTTGTTTTTGATAGGCTTGCCAGCAAACTGTCGGCGGCAGCCTTGCTATTTACCTTAATTCTTTGGCTGGAATGGATAGAATCATTCTTTGTAGAGTCGGTAGCTGTTGGCTTAGTAGCAATCTTGGCATCGTCAGGACGACCTGCATATTTGTTAGGAACCGCCACCTTATCCATATCTACTTTGTCAACGTCTTCGCCAGCTTCTTTCAACGCTTTTTCTTTAGCTTCACGCTCAGCCTTTTCTTTTTTTGCAGCAAGTGCAAACTTACGGGCTTTAATTTCTTCTGCCGTCATGGGCACCTTACGATTAAATCCTAAGCTGTAACGTTGAGAAAAGAACAAGTGTCTGCTATCATTACGGTTCCAATTACGTGTAAGCATCGTTGGAATTTCGGAAGTAGCGAAGTTCTCTGTAAACGATTCGGGGTGAGTAATATATGCATCTTTCGTGATGCCGCCGTTCTCAGTTACCTTCTGATGTAACGTAGAAAGCAATAAATGAGCTTGATAGCGATCGCCCAAATAACTACCATACAGAGTGTAATTAATATGCGACGTAGCCTGACTATCATAGTATCCACGACCGTATAGATAATCAAACTTGAAGCCAACACC
Source organism: Prevotella sp. (assembly GCA_013333285.2). Classification (GTDB taxonomy): domain Bacteria; phylum Bacteroidota; class Bacteroidia; order Bacteroidales; family Bacteroidaceae; genus Prevotella. Next base: position 64,924 of record JABCPF020000003.1, on the reverse strand, counting down.
TAATTTCTTCCCTACATTTACGCCAAAAAGCGCCTTGAAATGGTCTTCACCGTTTATCCTGTTACCACAATTGTTATACGAAAGATTGGTAAAAGGCGAAAGGGTATTGGTGAAATGAAATTGCTCTATCGGTGTAATTACAAAGTCATATGGGTTGGCGAAGATGAACTTTTCGTTCTCTTTGCGATCAATAAATATACGAGCCTGTCGTGGAGAACCTAAGTTTCCCGTTGTGTTATATTCGCCTCTTAATCCCGTTGTAAATATAGAATTCATGAACATATGCTGCAAGGTATCAGGCTTTGCAGCTGTTCTATCACCAAATTTGCGGTCAATGGTCCATACGTGTAGGCCTTCTGGGATTTCCTTATCGGTGCCTAACGAGTCGGCTGTATGATGTCGATCACGTTGGTTTGTGATGTCACCGTTGGCATCAATCGAGTTATAGCCCATGTCGTCCTGTAGTATTTGTGCAAACAAACCATGGGTAACAGTGAGCAAAATAAATAAACAGAATAGTTTTTTCATTAGCGAATAAATCGTAGAGCGCACTCTATAATCTTGAAAAACATAGCTACAAGCACGATGATAGTGCCTAAATTTTGGTTGGGTTGCGTAAGATACACAATCACTCCAGCTATAGCACCAATCATAAAAATGATGTTAAGCCATTGGCGTGTTGCCCTGAAACGATCTTCTTTTTCGTTATCTTCGCCTCTGTGACGGCGCTGCAGATATTGTTCTTTATCTTCTATCATAATTAGTTTCTGAAATATTTGATAACAGCTAAGGCTATTATCATGTTAATATTTAACATTAAAGGCTTGACAAATACGTCTGAAGATATTATCTTTTCGGTCGATAGTCTTCATGCGAAATTTCCCATTGCCCTTAGCTAACTTATCTTGTCGTTTATTTAAAGCTTCTTTATCGGTAATCCATTCTTCTGCTGTCGTCTCGAAACCACGATTATCTCGCTGGTTTGTTTCGTAAGCATACTTAATGCGTTCCATCGTAACCTTCAGATGTCCATCAGTAGCTTGTGCAATCAACGTGTAAATAAACTCAGTGCGATCAAGCGAAAACAGATTGCTTGAAAATACTAACCACTCTTTAAAACGGGCAGCAATAATATGGTCTTCTTTATTAATGGCAGCAATTCTACTTTCTGGTTGCAAGCCCTCTGCTTTACTTTCTCTAACTAATTCATCAATTGTATTGTAAACTTTCTGATATATTTCGCTTGCGTTTTGTCCAGGCACGTCTATGTTTAGCGTAAATACCACGTGCCCATCAACCTCTGGAACTGCTCCAACAAGATACTTATTGTCACTCCCTTTAGTTGCAGATTTAGACTTTTGTAACGCTTTTGCTTCTGTCTTAAGCTGCTGTTCTTGTTCTGGATTTTCCCATTTATTATTTTGAGCTATGGCAAAAAGTGGCACGAAAGCTATTATAGCAAGCAAATAAGTTTTCATACGAGCTGAAATTTTAAATTGGAATATTCTAAGCAAAAGTACAAAATATTGACGTGAAAAGCCTTTTCTGTGCTTGATTTAACGTTTATTGTTGTTCGCAATAATGATATAATCGTTTATTTAAGCTCCAATTGTTTCTCAAGTCGTACGATTTCATCGCGGTATTGTGCTGCTTGAATAAAGTCTAGTTTACGGGCTGCTTCTTCCATCATTTTTTTAGTATTTTCAATGCTTCTCTCCAAATCTGGTCGAGTCATCTGCAATACAATTGGATCAGCTGCGAAAGCACCAGCTTCTGGTTCAAGATAAACCTGTGCAGCAGTTTGTCGGTTTGTACCAACTGTTTGCATAGCGTCCTCTTTCTCTGTAGGCAAAATACTCTTGATATCCTTCACAATCTGCTGAGGTGTTATACCGTGTTCTTCATTATATTTCAGCTGAATGCTGCGCCTTCTTGCCGTTTCTTCAATGGTCTTTCGCATGCTTTCGGTAATGCTGTCAGCATACATGATGACCTTTCCGTTCACGTTTCGCGCTGCTCGTCCTGCCGTTTGCGTCAAGCTTCGGTGGCTTCTAAGGAAGCCTTCTTTATCTGCATCAAGAATGGCAACGAGTGAAACTTCTGGTAAATCAAGGCCTTCGCGCAGCAGGTTTACGCCTACTAACACGTCGTATATTCCAGCTCTTAAATCGTTCATAATCTTAACGCGATCAAGAGTCTTTACATCACTGTGGATATAATTGGCTCTAACGTTATGGTTTAACAGAAATTCGGTGAGCTCTTCTGCCATACGTTTTGTCAGCGTTGTCACCAAAACACGTTCGTTTCGGTTGCTACGCGTAAGAATTTCGTCAAGTAAATCATCAATCTGATTTTCAGAAGGCCTTACGTCTATCTCTGGATCGAGGAGACCTGTAGGACGTATAAGCTGTTCAACAACAACGCCTTCGGCTTCTTGTAATTCAAAATCGGCGGGTGTTGCTGATACGTAAACCACTTGGTGTATCAGCTCATGGAACTCTTCAAAACGTAACGGACGATTGTCGAAAGCGGCAGGTAGTCGGAACCCATATTCTACAAGGTTCTGCTTTCTGGCGCGATCACCTCCGTACATGGCACTGATTTGTGGCACACTTACGTGGCTTTCGTCAATCACAATCAGATAATCTTCGGGGAAGAAATCGAGCAAACAGTATGGTCGTTGTCCTGCTTCTCGACCGTCAAAATACCGCGAATAGTTTTCTATTCCAGCACAATGCCCTAACTCCTTAATCATTTCCATATCGTATTCAACGCGTTCCTTGATGCGTTGTGCCTTAATAGGGTCGCCTATTTCTTCAAAAAACGCAACCTGTTTAGTCAAGTCGTCCTGTATCTGATAAATGGCACGCTCGGTTTGTTCTGCTGTTGTGACAAACAGGTTTGCAGGATATATGGCATACTCTTCAAAGCTTTGCATACGGCGCATCGTCAAAGAGTCAACTTCTTCTATGCTATCTATCTCGTCGTCCCACCAAGAAATGCGCAAAACATAGTCTGAATAGGCCATGGCAATATTCACTGTATCACCCTTCACCGAGAAACATCCGCGTTGCAAATCAATATCATTCCTAACGTATAATGCGTTTACTAATTTACGTAAAAACACATTACGGTCTAATCGTTGCCCGCGTTTTATGTGTATAATACTCTCTTGCATGGCAACGGGACCGCCCATACCGTAAATACATGAAACTGAAGATACAACAATTACATCTTTACGTCCTGATAATAAATCGCTTACAGCAGCCAGTCGTAACTTATCAATCTCTTCGTTTATAGCAAGGTCTTTTTCAATGTATGTGTCAGAAGAGGGTAGGTATGCTTCTGGTTGGTAATAGTCATAATAACTTACATAATAATCGACTGCGTTGTCAGGGAAGAACCCTTTCATCTCCTCGAACAGCTGAGCAGCCAACGTTTTGTTATGACTTAGTACGAGAGTGGGTTTTCCTGCATTTGCAATGACGTTGGCCATTGTAAAGGTCTTGCCTGAACCTGTAACGCCAAGCAGTACCTGTGCCGTATCACCGCGCTCAATTCCATCGCTAAGTTGGCGTATGGCTTGAGGCTGATCGCCCGTAGGTTTATATTTTGATGTAAGCTTAAAATCCATATTTTGTGTAAAAGCTGTGAATAGTACGTCTTTAGCCTGTTTCGCAAAGCATGTGTCTACTCATGCTATGAAGTGGCTTGAATAAAAGTAATAATCGTGTCGTCCCGAATGGTTATAACATACAAAGTTACGAAATTTATTTGGTATGATATATAGCATCTGTCGCTTTTTTGCTTCTTTGTGTCTATGTATTGTGTGTTTTGTATAATGCTATGGGCTTAAAGGGTTCTAAGTTATTGACCTATTCCTGCTTATTGTATTCACATTTCGTAATATTTTGGCGGCCGTCGTACGCATTGTATGACGGCCGTCACACAACGCGTACTGCGAACGTGGTATCATGTGTATCGCGGCCGTCGTACAATCACCATTTTGTCGAAAATACTGTCGGAATATGGTGGCAAATCTCGCCCATTTCGATACACAGGCTTGTCGTTATAATAAAGATGGAATGTGCATTTCTTTCATGTTTTAGTTCTTTTCATGGGTGTGTCTGTGCTTTTTTCGTTGCAGAATATCGCAAAACATCGTTTCGAAAGCTAATTTTTTGCAAAAAAGACGAAGCCTATATCGAAAATAGAATATTTATATGTAATTTTGCACACTTGAACATATATGTTATTTTTGAGTGTTTATATGACCATGAAGAAAACTATTCTGGCTGCCCTTACTGGTGTTTTACTGTTTAGCAGTTGCGCTAAAGAGTTTAACAGCATATACAAGAGCGCCGATTACAAATATAAATACGAATACGCTAAGGAGTGTTTTGCTAACGGACAGTATTCGCGTGCTTCTACAATTCTACAGGAAATTATAGTTCCTCTGAAAGGCAGTGTTGATGCACAGGAATGCCTTTACATGTTAGGTATGGCTGAATATATGAACTTAGACTATGAAACAGCTTCTGAAACGTTCAAGAAATACGTGAAATCGTATCCTCGTGGACAGTTTGCAGAGGTAGCCCAATTTTATGTTGGTCAAAGCCTGTATATGAATACGCCAGAGCCTCGACTTGATCAGAGTGGTACGTTAGCAGCTATTTCTGCGTTTCAAGAGTATCTTGACCTTTATCCTGATGCACGTTATAAGGAACAGGCTCAGCAGCAATTGTTCAGTTTGCAGGACAAACTGGTTGACAAAGAATTGTATACAGCTCAGCTCTATTACAACTTAGGTTCTTATTTTGGCAACTGTACCAGTGGCGGAAATAATTATGAAGCCTGCATTGTAACGGCACAAAACGCTCTAAAAGATTATCCTTACACGAAGAAGCGTGAGCAGTTTGCTTCACTTATTATGAAGAGTAAATTTCATCTTGCCGAACAGAGTGTGGAGGCAAAGAAATTGGATCGATACCAAGATGCTGAAGACGAGTGCTATGGTTTTATCAACGAGTACCCCGATTCAAAGCAGCGTCGTGAGGCCGAAAACTTTATAGCGAAGTGTAAAAAGTTCACGTCAACAATTAAAGACGAGAATTAAGAAACGAGAATGATGTACACTTTACGTTGTCATTGCATAATAGGTGTACAAATATAAAATAGAAAAACTTTAATTATTTTCGAATATAAATGGATTATAAAAAGTCAAAAGCACCAGTGAACACAGTTACTCGTAACATCATTGACTTGTGTGACGAGACAGGAAATGTTTATGAAAGTGTTGCTATCATTGGCAAACGTGCAAATCAAATTTCTGTAGAGATTAAGAACGATCTAAGTAAAAAGCTTGCCGAGTTTGCATCTTATAACGACTCTTTAGAAGAAGTTTTCGAGAATCGTGAGCAGATTGAGATCAGCCGTTACTATGAAAAGCTGCCTAAACCTACACTTTTGGCTACACAAGAGTTTATGGAAGGCAACGTTTACTGGCGTGATCCGTCACGTGATAACATGGAAGGAGATCAGGCGTAATGATACAGCGCAAGCAAACAATCTATTTGTTGCTGGCCCTTGCATGCCTTATAGCCTGCCTATGTATGCCCTTAGTTACTTATGAATTTAAGGGTATGGGTGGTGATTATGTGTGGTATAACCTTGGCCGTATGCAGGGAAGTGATTTTCAATTGAAAGTTATTCCTTTTGGCTTGCTGGTAATTACTGCAACGTTTACGTTGGGCGATATTTTCATTTACAAAAAGCGCGTATTACAAGCTCGCTTGTGTTTGATTAATATACTGCTGTGTACGTTATGGTATACTTATTGGTTTGGAATGCAGTTTGTTGGGTTAGATTCGACAAATAGCGAAGCACATTTCCATTTTGCCTTTTGTTTACCTGCTGTGGCTATTGTGTTTTTAGTAATGGCTCGTGCTGGAATCAAGGCAGATGAAGCCCTTGTAAGGTCAATGGATCGTATTAGATAGTGAGATAAAGCTTACACCTTATTTATATTATATAATAAGCTCGACTGTATGGTCGGGCTTATTTTGTTTTATCAATACTGTCCTCTCACTGATTTAGAATAGAATAAAACGTGCAGAATAGTAGTAAAAATACGTAGTAAGAAGTACAGAATACACCTTCTTTTGTGTATCTTTGCCATGTAAGTTACAGGTAAAAGACTGGATAAGAGTATTGATTTTATCATGTTTTTCAGTCCAATAAATAGTATTATTTAATTTAAAACTTATGTCGCAAACGCTTTCATATCTTTATCCTGCGCCTTCAACGCTATTGCGCGAAGCGGGTAAAGAAACACTTTTGCTGTCGCAATATAATGGTGTTGAGTCGCAAAGCGCACCTTGTTTCTTTTGGGGAACGGTTAAGAATCCGCTTGTGGCTTCACGCTGTTTGCTTGCATTATCGCAGGTTGTAGCCTCATCTTTCTATCTTTCACCATCAGAATTGGCCCGACTTCGTGACCCTATCGTTACGGCTGGTAATCGTTGTTTGCGCTTCGAAGGGTTCTCACAGTGTGCTGGTGTTTATGCAAGGGTTGATATTTTACCTGATGGTTTAGATGGCGAATTTCTTGCAGAGGGAACGACAAATGTTGATTTCAATGAAGCAATGCTTCAGGCTCTGTCATCGTTTCTTCCTAAAGATCGGCTTGTTATGCATGTTGGCGCTCGTGATGTAGGTCTTTATGGTAACGGCTATAGCGTGGTAGAAAAGAAGGTTCCTTTGCCAGACAAGTGGGTAAGAGGCTTAACAACGGTTCCCCTTTATCAGTCGAAAGCAGTATGTTTTTGCAATATCGGTCGTGTTGATTTGCTTAGACTTTTCCACAGTCTGCCGCGAGGGCGTTCAAATACAGACCTTTTTTTGACAACAAATAGTCCACGCCCTGTCTTTTCGCCTGTGGAAAGAGCAGGTGCTATAAGTGTAGGTGGAGCACGACGCTTACATCTTCTCGATTCGTTGCTGCCATATACTGAAGAGCTTCGCGTCTTTTCTCATTCGTCAGGACTGGCTACTGTGTGGCAGTTATACTTTAAAGATGGTGTTCGTTTCAGTCTTTCGTTGTCGAAAGAATGTAGTAGAGGGTTCTCGGGTGAGGGCGCAGCGTTGGCTGATTTGGTTGATGACATACCAGAAGAATGGACAGAAGGTTTGAACAATTACTGCTCATCGAATGGTTGGTTCAACGCGGAGTTGTTTGCATTATCTAATAATCTGCCAGTGTCACTTATGCCACAGCTTACCGCTCGCCTCGCATCAATGGGGCTTTTAGGCTTTGATCTTGACGAGGGTAGCTACTTTTATCGTCGACTTCCTTTCAATATTAAGCATATTAGTAAGTCAAATCCCCGTTTGGTTACGGCGCAAAAGTTGATAGAGGAGGGGCGTATCGAGGTACTTTCGCAGACAATTGATCGCGTGGAAGCGCGTGTAATAGGAGATAGTAACACCGCATATTCTGTGGTTCTTAAGCCTAAACAATGTCACTGTACGTGCCGTTGGATGGGTCAAAACGCTGGAGAGAGGGGAGAATGTAAACATATTTTGGCAACTAAAATACTGACAAAATGGAAGAACAATTAAAAGAGCGTTTTACAAAATTGGCTAATTCATATACCGATTCTACCCAAAATCGGACTGAAATACTTTTTCCTTTTTATAAAGAAATATCGCAATTACCAGCAAAAGAGCGCTATGCCTTGCACGAAACAGCCAGTAATTTGTTTGTAAGAACACGCAAAAATAAAGATGGTGAAATCATAGAATGGCGACCATGTGGCGAAGATTGTTTAATTTTTTTGTCGTCAATGCGGTTGCTAATCGAAAATCCTCGTACTGCTTATTTACCTGTTTCTCTCGATAATCATGTGTCTTTACTTTGCGATTTGCTTGAAATTTATTGCCCTTCATGGATTAAACACTTGAAGTTTAAGCCTACAGAAGGCGGCCGTTCTGTATCATATCTTACTTACATGACGCTTGCAAAGCGTGGTTTTGTCGAAACAATTGAAGAGCCTTTATTGGCAAATATGGTGGGCCAATTGCCATGGTATAATCGCGATTACACAGGAAGAATATTTCTTGAACATAAGGAATTGCTTGAGGAACATGTGTGGTTGCTTTTCCGTTACGACACACCCATCGCATGGAATGACGATAATGCCATTACCGCTTTTAAAGAAGGGCGCACAAAAATCAATGGAAGCTTACAAGGTTTACTATTAAACCGCGTGGCAGATGGGCGTATTGATCGTGCCCGTTTGTTGAAATCGTCGCTTGAAGCTTTAGTAATGGGAAGAAGTAAAGGCAGTTGGTTTGTTGGCATTATTGAAGAATTGCACCCAACTTCTGCCGAATTGTTACCTCATCAAGACCTAATTCTTCAAGGCCTTACGACGAAATTACCTGGTTCTTTAAAGCTTTTACTCCGACTTTTACGTCAATTGGCTGACGAAACTACGTTTAATTATAACGATTTTATTGCTGCTATTTCAGGACTATTATATGATATGGCGCAGACAAATATGAGCGTAGTTTGTGCTACTTTTGAAAGAATCGCAAAGCAACATGTGAATGCTCGTCCCGACATTTGTCGTACACTTTGTCTTGTTTTCATGAATAAGTCTGAGGCTGCACAGAAGCGAGCTGCAAAGTTGATAGCAAAATTTGGAGACAAAAATGATGAAACGCTCTGTTCGGAATTGCGTAGTTATGAGGCGGAAATGAGGCAAGAGCCTCGTGAAATGCTTGCAGAGTTTATACCTCAGAAGCATAATGCAGACTTGGATATAGCGGAAGAAGTTTCTTTTGACATTATGCCTTTGAAACGATGCCGTCATGATAATCGGCTTGTTGTGCCAAAAGATAAGGACGAAGCCATATTTTTGCTTTCATCGGCATTATTTAAAATGGATTCATTGCAGTTACAACTTGCTTTTGCAGTAGCCGTAGAGTGGGCACCAAAGTTAAATATTGATGATCTCGACAGGCTTGAAAGTTTGTTTGAAGAGGCCCGTAAATGGTCATCAGATGCATTTCTTGATGAGGATCGTCTGTTGGGATTATTCTTCCTTGAGTTTGGCAGTGCTGTTGAACAACGCTTTAATGTTGACGAAACTTCGATGAAATCCCGCTTTATGCGTTTTGCTGACAGCGCTCGTGGATTGGGTAATTTTCAAACTCAATCGTTTACAAGATTAAAGTCGTACAAGGTAAGAGGATACAATTCAGAGGTGGAAACCTTATTGAAACATCTGTTAACAGATTATGTCGAAATACTTTCGTTCGACACATCGTTGCCCATTCTCTCTACGCCTACACATAAACCTGCATGGGTAAATGCTGAAACCCTAATTGAACGCTTGGCTAAATGGCAGCAGGCTGGAGTACAACCACTGTCTTTCGACATACAACTGGCACTGCTTCGCTGTGCTGCTGATGATGTGTCTGCAGCCTTGAAGTGTGCTCGCAAGCTGCTAAAAGGTGAACTGTTACACTTGATGTTATATCTTCTTGGAGAGGAAAAGGAGCCTGTAAAGCCTGTTACGCTTGATACTGCATGGACACAGGCCCAGCTGATAAAAGAAGCACATGAGAATATACATGGCGATTTGTCTTTTGATTTGACTAAAGAACTCAACATCATAACAAAGGTAAATCGTGAATGGGTTGATTATGGGAAGAAGCCGAATTGCTATGATGTTTTTTCGCGTGTGGTATTAGACAATATATTTTTTGCTTTACGTAAAAAGCAGTTGTTCCAAAACTTTATTGATATACGGGGAATTTGGTCGCATTATCTTGCGCAAACAGTTGTAAGTTTCTTCCCTGCATTTCCCGCACCTCTTTTTTCAACGATACTTCATAACTATGGTGTTTTCAGCAATGCACATGCTGATGATAAAATGTGGGTGGGCTATGGACTTGCTTTTTTGCATGAAGCGCAGGTGCCAGTACGTGGTATTCTATCTATTTTTGTGGCATATTGTATGGCTTCTTCTGAAGCAACGACGCGCGTTTCAGCTATAGAATTGTGTATGGAACGAAGGCTACAGAGCTACGGAGAACAGCCTGCAATTTGTCTGGATTCGATAGGAGAGATATTGGCAAGTTTCCTAAAGCATGGACTTTTCCCGCTTAGTCGACTCACAAAACTGCTTAAAGATCAGTATTGGGGACAAGAAAAGCAAGTGATGTTACATCTTGGAGAACTTCTGTTACCTGTTAATAAGTTATTGGAAACCGAAAATATAACAGGTGGAAAAGCCTTTCTTAAGCTTTGCAAAGAGATGGGAATCACAACATAAAATTCAGTCGGAATATCTTAAAATCGTAATTTTAAAATATATTTTTCTATCTATAAAGCGAACCTCTGTAATACACAATTTGTGATATTATAGAGGTTTCTTTTGTTGAACATATTTGTTTGTGAATTCTGCTCTTTAAGAGTAATACAAATATAACTCTTGATTTTAAAAATAAGAGTGACATGCTGTAATTCCATGACGCTAACCAGTCGCAGTATGAACCACTTGATTTTAAAAATAAACGTGACATGCTGTAATCCTATTAAAGATGTAAACACTATATGTTTACAGACTTTCGGATTTGTTTCTTTTGTGTTATGGTCAGTGTTCGACAGTCGTGGTACATGTTGTATGACGGACGTAGCATAATGCGTACGGCGGCTGCAGTACACATGGTTTGGCGGTCGCCAAAAGTCGACTAAACTTACAAAAAAATCTCTGGAATAACTGAAAAAAACGGGAGAAATGACGCTAAACAACTTAATATCAGAACTGTTACGGTTTCAAATGATGACAAGCCGAAAAATCGGAATACGTAAAAAAACAGATTTAAGAAAAAGGACAGTTTACAAATCATTACTCGTGAAAGAGTAAGATTTAACATATGATAGATGCTATTGCACCGTTTATCACCAGTTTACGTATCAAGGTCTAACTCGTTGATATTTAATTTTGCAAACAAAAAACGAGTATGGCAAGAAGTACATTCAAAGTGCTGTTCTACGTGAACGGCAGCAAGGAGAAAGACGGTGTTATCTCCATCATGGAACGAGTGACAATCAACGGTACTGCGGCTCAGTTCAGTTGAAAGCAGACCATTCCGAAAACCCTTTGGGATGCGAAAAGCAACCGAGCCAAAGGCAAGAATGTACGTTGTCAAACAAAAGTGCGCAACTTGAGCTCCAATTAAATTTGGGGTTTTGATTTAGAATTATTAATAAAAAGGTATATTTGCACAATGATAACGTGAACCGCATACCTGATAATATTTGACAAATAGTGATTGAACTGTCTTTAGAGCATACAGAGTTCACGCCTAGGGAATTATCAGTTCTTTTATTGGAAGAGAGTCAGATGTTTGTTTCATAGTCAAGCTTTTATCGTATATTGCATGAAAGAGGTCTATTGTAATGTATGGAGCATGATTTTATCTTTACAGCTGATGAGTTCCATCATAAGACTAAATTCGCTAATGAGATGTGGTAGACCGATTTTACCTATTTCAAAGTCAAGGGTTGGGGCTGGTATTATCTCTCTATTGTAATTGATGACTTCAGCAGGTATATTATCCATTGGGAGTTATGTTCGGGTATGACTTCTGATGATGTATCTAGAACAATAGATAAAGCGATTGAAAAGGCTGGAGTTACATTCCAGAATCCTCCTTGTCTGTTGTCAGATAATGAACCATGTTATATTGCTTCCTCTCTCAAACAGTATCTCTGTAAGGAATATAATATCAAGCATTTCCATGGCAAACCCTTACATCCGCAGACGCAAGGAAAGATAGAACGGTATCACAGATCGATGAAAAATGTAATTAAGCTAAATCATTATTTTTGTCCCTCTGAATTGGAAAAGGCTATCAATGAGTGGGTAGACTATTATAATGAAAAAAGATTTCATGAATCATTGGATAATCTCACACCCAAAGACGTATATTTAGGGCAAGGGGAGAAAATCAAAAAGATAAGAGAAATAATAAAGCAAAATTCAATTAGCAAAAGAATTTTTGATAATAAAACAATGAAATATCTGAGTAAATAACTATATTTGCAGTTGTGCACTTTTGTTTGACAACGTACAAATGATATCTTATTCACACCGATTATAAATATTCCTAAAGAGATTAATTTACCTAATTCCACACAACAAGAGCAATAAGAAATGAGACGGGATTGTAATATAATCCTGTCTCATAAAATCAAGTTATCATATATTATGAATAAGTTTACTTACATACTATTTGTTTTCCTCTGTTTAATAAGCTGTGCACAACCAAATAATAAAAAGCAAGTTTTAAAGGATAGGGGCTGTGATATCACTAAAAAAAATGTGACAGGAAAAACAACTTTTTATGATTTTTTTAAAAAGTTCGCCTCAGACTCATGTTTTCAACGGAAACACATTTTGTTTCCGTTGAAAATTACATACGAAGGTTATGATTATGAAGAGACAGACTCGATTCTTCATATCAGCAAGAGTGATTGGATATATACAAATTTCAACGATTCTATAATAGAAGGGCAAAAAATAATGTTAAAGGTTGATACAATGACGCATACTATTATCTTAAAGGGCTATGATTCGGGAATATATATGAAATATTTATTCAAAAAAGACAAGAGTTCTTGGATATTATTTCAGATAGATGACTATTCTAATTAACGTGAATTCGACAAATTCAGAATATCTTTGAATAACAGAGTTCTAAAATATAACAAATTTCGGGTAATGTACTAGATTGGGAGTTGTTGAAATAATCATCTGATTATCAATGTGATTAAAAAATAGGCGTAAAGATAGGGAAAATTCTCTGCCTTTTGCTATTTTACCCCCAAACAAAGAAATGAATATGTGAGAACGCATTTGGCACTTTATGTTTCAGATTGGGAGTTGAGTTCCTATGTCCCCATTGCCCCGCTAATTCCAATTAGAAGTGGTAAAAATGGTACAGGTAAACAATAAAATAACAGCCATCTTATCAGTCAAAAAATACATTGCAAAGTATTCCACTCTACCAACCACATCGAGCGACACAATCTTATGCTTCGTACCTGCTGAAACGACTGGGCTGAAAATCGATTTGTTACAGTCGTAGTCTATTAGTATTGACTGCTACCATAAGGATTCACCTGTAAGTATGACTCTTTTCCTTAATCGTCATACTACATCCACAACACTTGTTTCGTGATTGAGCTATTTGTCCGGAATGAGATGGGACAAGGCAGGGGTATTTTTATCCTTTTAATCTCCGAATCAACAAGCGTTAGTATCTTTTGCTTTACCTTGCGATATCGATAGACTCTTTGAGATTATCGGAGCCATCTTCATTTTTGAAGTCCACTTTCATAGGTATAGGCTGGTATGTTTTCATTTCCGCAGAAACCTTGACGCTATCCACGACAATCTCCGCATGGAAAATCTTCTGATTGATGCGTTCATTAAAATTGTCGGATACCGCACCCACAAACATCCCCTGCATGAGGTTACTAATCTTGCGGGCTGGGATAAGGCTATCCATCTGTGTGGAGATGGAGGTGGATTTGTCATTGTGGTTAATTGTTATTGATTGGAGTTGCTGAAGCACTTTGCCAAATGGTTCGTTAAGCGTCTTGGCTGTTTCACCCACCACCAGTCCACTAAACATATTACCTACTGTGTTTTGTATTACCTTGCTCTCCTTGTCGCCATAATCACGGTAAGCTGTGAAAAGTCCTGAAAGCCCAAACATACTGCTACCTTGTACGTTGTCAAACAAAAGTGCACAACTTGATCTCCAATTAAGTTTGAAGTTAGAATTATTAATAAAAAAGTATATCTGCACAATGACAACAAAAAAGAATTTTTCATAATAAAACAATGACATATCAGAGTAAATAACTATATTTGCAGTTGTGCACTTTTGTTTGACAACGTACAGGAGGTTCTACTACCAGCCCACCTACCATTACCCATCCTAAGGTAGATACTAAAGGAGTTAAAATTATGCTGGATAACAGAAATAAACCCAGAAAAGGTTCTTTGGGAATTATTAGGTCTAGATAAATAAACAGCCAATTAAATTACCTTTGACATTGCTTTTGCTTGTCAAAGGTAATTGTGGCTCTAATTTTGATAACGGTTATGGATAAATATTTTTTTGCATTAATCTTCTTTGCGAACTATCAATTTTATGCATATAGTCAAAAAGAGATGGTAAAGATAGAAGGATTTCTTATAGAACGTTATAGCAAGAAAGAAATCTTTAGAAAGGATACATTGTTAATAGATCACTCAATGGACACTTTTTATTTTACGACCCAAATAGATAGTATTCGTATAATGAGTCCGAAAGAAATTTATTCAGCATTAGTTTCTCCTTGCTATAAAAATGTAGAAATTTACAAATTTTCTCCATTTGATAGGGAATATGGTAATTATATCGCCCCCAACATATGTCCTGTTCCTCTAAAGAAGCAAAATCTTTTCTATACTTTATGCTCAGATTCTGTTTTTGTGTATAAAGTTTATTCTGTGAAGGGACAAGCGATTAGATTATGTATAGCGAATGATTATCTGAACAGCAAAAAGAACATGGAATTGGCTGTTAAATGGAATATTTCTCCGACATCAATTGATAAGCGAATTCCTTTCTTTTACATATATGTTTTTTTTGACGTTATAAATAATTCTATCAATACGGGTATACCTGTTTTCTTTAAACCAATTGTATGTTGTGGCCTAGGAATTCAAGGAAATCCCAAAGGGAATCCTTGATGAATTTTGATGATTATGTGGAGATGTTTTTGTATTATCTAAGCATCGAATAATTACATATCGTAAAAAGGAAGGTGAAAAGAAATCAGCCAAATCACTATCTCTTATACGGTTTTCAAATGACATTATATCAAACTACGAAAACATTGTCGCTCAAAGAAATAAATTTGACTATTGGAAACATGATATTGAAATTTTTTATAAAATGATGTTTTTTGTCTCTGGATAAGAATTTATCAATAGCATCACAGATTTCCATTCTTCTGGAAGATTCTTTCGTTGGTATGAGAAATGCTGGGATTATATACAATACTTTCAGAATTATCCTCAAAATCGGATAATTCTCTCAAAGCCCTTTGTATAAGGCACTAACAGAAGTTTTCTGGATTTTTTTAAAGAGTTTGTGTTAAGGCTTAAACATTTTGGTAATTACAAAGAAAGCCCGAGACTTTTGTTGTTGTCTCGGGCTTTTATTATAAAAGAGATTTCTTCAGAAGTTTAAATCTGCTCGCTCCAATCTTCTTGTGATTTGCGAACGTACGCCTGATAACGACGCTTTGCTGCAAGCTCAGTTGCTTCGTAAAGCTCCTGTGCTTCTTCTGGACGTGCTTTCTGTAGAGAAGCAAATCGCACCTCACCCATGAGATAGTTGCGGAACTCTTCCCACTTCGGAGCTTTAGAATCGAGCTGGAATGGGTTCTTTCCCTCATCGGCTAAAGCAGGATTATATCGCCACAGATGCCAGTAACCACAAGTAACTGCAAGTTCTTCCTCGTGCTGTGAACGACCCATGCTGCGCAATTTGCCATCAGCCTCTTTACCTCTAATACCATGATTGATACATGGAGCGTAGGCAATAATAAGAGATGGACCTGGGTAAGCTTCAGCCTCGCGTATCGCTTTCAGCGTCTGGTTATTATCAGCACCCATTGCAATCTGAGCTACATAGATGTAGCCATAGGTTGTTTGCATCAAGCCAAGGTCCTTTTTGCTGATACGCTTACCGCTGGCAGCGAACTGTGCAATTGCGCCTAAAGGTGTTGATTTAGATGATTGACCACCTGTGTTAGAGTAAACCTCTGTATCGAGTACCAAAATGTTTACATCTTCACCAGATGCTAAAACGTGGTCGAGACCACCGTAGCCGATATCGTATGATGCACCGTCGCCACCAATAATCCACTGGCTACGCTTAACGAGATAGTGGTCAAGGGTCTTCAGTTCTGCACAAGTGTCACAACCAATAGAGCAGCCACCTTCAATGAAAGGCTTCAGTTTTGCAGCTGCTTCTTTTGAAGCATCAGCATCATCTTTGCCTTCGAGCCACTCCTGAGCAGCCTCTTTGAAGCCTGCAGGTGTATCATCGCGAGCAATTAACTCATTAAGTAATACGCTGATACGCTCTTTCATCTTCTTATTACCAAGCGCCATACCAAGACCGAACTCACAGAAGTCCTCGAACAAAGAGTTGTTAAAGGCAGGACCTTGTCCGTTTTCGTTCGTTGTATAAGGCGTAGATGGGATAGAAGCTGAATAGATAGAAGAACATCCTGTAGCGTTAGCGATCATCTCACGGTCACCATAAAGCTGCGAGATAAGTTTTACATAAGGAGTCTCTCCACAGCCAGCGCATGCACCAGAGAACTCAAATAGTGGTGTCGCAAACTGTGAATTCTTAGGACTTTGCTTAATATCAACAAGGTGTTGCTTTGATTTTACATTCTTAATAATGTGATCCCAGTTCTTAGCTTCCTGAATCATATCAGGGGCATCAACATTGAATGGAACCATGTCAAGAGCCTTCTCACCCTTCTTGCCTGGACAAACGTCGGCACAGTTACCACAACCTAAACAGTCGAGAACTGAAACCTGAATGCGGAATTTCATGCCCTTGAGGGTCTTTGGTGCAAGAATATCAATCATCGTGCCGTCAAAAGCAGCAGCCTCTTCATCGTCAAGGACAAACGGACGTATAGATGCGTGAGGACAAGAATAAGCACACTTGTTACACTGTATACAGTTTTCGCTATTCCATACAGGAACAAAGGCTTCTACACCACGCTTTTCGTAAGCAGTGGTTCCATTCTGCCATGTACCATCTATCGTGCCATGGTTAACGAAATCAGAAACTTTTAAAAGGTCGCCTGATTGTGCATTGATTGGACGAACAAGGTCCTTTACGAATGCAGGAGCATCATCTTCAATCTTGTTATCATCAGGAAGATTAGCCCATGCTGGATCAACCGTAAGCTCTTTATATTCATTACCGCGATCAACAGCAGCGTAATTTAGCTTAACTACGTCCTCTCCCTTATTGCTATATGACTTAACAATGAACTTCTTCATTTGTTCAATAGCCAAATCTTCAGGAATAACCTTGGTAATACGGAAGAATGCACTCTGAAGAATAGTGTTGGTACGGTTACCTAATCCAATCTCCTGACCAATCTTAGTAGCGTTGATATAGTAAACCTTTATGTTCTGCTTTGCAAAGAGTCGTTTAATCTTATTAGGGATAAAATTAATTAATTCTTCACCATCAAAGATGGTATTAAGCAAAAATATACCTCCCTTGCGAAGGCCACGGCATACATCATACATGTGCATGTAAGCCTGAACGTGACATGCTACAAAGTTAGGTGTGTTTACTTGATATGCTGAATGTATAGGTTCGTCACCGAAACGTAAGTGTGAACATGTGAATCCTCCAGACTTCTTTGAGTCATAAGAGAAGTATGCTTGGCAGTACTTATTGGTGTTATTACCAATAATCTGCACTGAATTCTTATTTGCACCTACAGTTCCATCAGAACCAAGTCCATAAAATTTAGCCTCAAAAAGGTTGTCTCCACCCATTGGGATTTCTTCCTCTTCGGGTAAAGAAGTAAAGGTTACGTCATCAACGATACCTACAGTAAAGTGATTCTTTGGCTCGGGAAGCTCTAAGTTTTTAAACACAGCAATAATCTTTGCAGGTGTTGTATCTGAAGAGCCTAAGCCGTAACGGCCACCAACAATAATTGGTTTACGTGGATCATCATAAAGTGCAGACTTAACGTCTAAGTACAAAGGTTCGCCCTCTGCGCCTGGTTCTTTTGTACGATCCAATACAGCAATACGTTTTACTGTATCAGGAATTGCCTTGCGAATAGCCTCTACAGAGAATGGGCGATAGAGGTGAACAGCTACCATACCCACCTTTTTGCCTTGCTTTGTAAGGAAGTCAATTGCTTCGCGTGCAGGCTCAGTGGCTGATCCCATCAAAATAATGATATTCTCAGCATCTTGTGCACCATAATAGTTAAAGAGGTGATATTCACGTCCTGTAATCTTAGACACCTCAGCGAGATGCTTTTCTACTATCTCAGGAACTCTGTCATAGTATGAGTTTGACGCCTCACGGTGCGTGAAGAAAGTCTCTGGATTTTCTGCAGTACCACGAGTAACAGGGCGTTCTGGTGACATTGCGCGGTCACGGAAACGCTTAATCCATTCAGGTTTAACTAAAGGACGGATATCTTCCATATCCATTTCCTCAACCTTATGATACTCATGAGATGTGCGGAAACCATCGAAGAAGTTAATGAAAGGCACTTCTGACTCAAGAGTAGAAAGATATGGAACTGCAGAGAGATCCATTACTTCCTGTACAGATCCTGAGCAGAACATTGCAAAACCTGTCTGACGACAAGCCATAACATCTTGATGATCGCCGAAGATACACAACGAATGGCTTGCGATAGTACGTGCAGACACGTTGAAAACGCAAGGTAGAAGCTCTCCTGCTATCTTGTACATGTTAGGGATCATCAGCAACAAACCTTGTGAAGCTGTATAAGTTGAGGTCAAGGCACCTGCTTGAAGTGAACCATGAAGTGCGCCTGCTGCACCTGCTTCCGATTCCATTTCCTGCACAGAAACAGTCTGACCAAAGAGGTTCTTACGTCCTTTAGCTGTCCACTCATCAATGTGCTCGGCCATAGGTGAAGACGGAGTGATAGGATAAATAGCTGCTACCTCAGTGAACATATAGCTCACATGAGCGGCGGCGGTATTACCATCACATGTCGTGAATTTCTTTTCTTTTGCCATTTTTCTTTAAAGATTAATGTTTAATTATAATGTTCTTGTAATGTTAAAAAGTGAATATTGTATTTCTTTATGTATTATCATTTTAATACAAAAACCCAAATAACCATAATGGAATTTGGTTGTCATGTCCAACTTCTGTATTGTAACGGGCATAAATAGTGTCCGAATTGAATCGTACTTTATTCGTAGAAAGTGCATCGCAAACTCTTATCTTACGATTATTATCTACAATATAATATTGTGGTTTACTGCCTTCGTTTACAAGATGGTCTTTCCAAACCGTATTTACAAAAAACGTTTCCATGATATCCTGCTGATTAATAGCTATAGGATAGATGGCGTACATAAGGTTCGGATTTTGCATCATCAGTTTGGCGGGCTTTTTCGGAAAGTCCATTCCTGGCGAGTAAATCATATTCAGCAAGCGCGCATCGGTAAGATATTTTATATAATTCATTACCGTGGCACGGCTGGTATCAATAAGATGTGCCAATTGACTGATGTTTGGAGCCTGCGGTCCATCTACAGCGAGAAGGTAGAAAAGTTTCTTAATTTTTGTCAGATATTTCAGTTCAATCTGCTTAATGAAGAGAATGTCTACCTCAGCCATCATATTCATGGTTTTCAGTAAGTTCTCAGAGAAATTGCGATGTTCCAAGAAGAAAGGATAAAAACCGTGATGAAGATAGTCTTTAAAATATTGTGCAGGACTGATATAAGGAAGAATTTTTTTGACGATATGTTCGTGATTATTCACAATTTCGTCTAAAGTATATGGCTGAAAGTGTGTTCCTGCCATGAGGTTTAGGTACTCGCGAAATGAAAAACCTCGAAGATAGTAGAACTTTAAAATATCACGTATTGCAGGATAATCCGTTTTCAAACGCATTACACTTGAGCCTGTGAAAACAATTTTAAGTTCTGGGTATAAGTCATAACACTTTCGCAGTTCATTACTCCAGTTTGGCTGCTTAAAAATTTGATCAAGCAGCAAAACTTGTCCACCTTGTGCAACAAACTGTCCTGCAAATTCTGAAAAATCGTGACCTTGAAAGTAGAAGTTGTTCATATTAACGTATAAACACTTTCTGTTATCCTTGCCAAATTTTTCCTTAGCATATGAAAGCAAGAAAGTAGTCTTTCCAACACCACGTGTGCCTTTTATGCCGATTAAACGGTCTTCCCAGTTTATTTCGTCCATGAGACCGCGGCGCACAGAAGCATTGTTATGCTCAATAAGATAAGAGTGGGTGCGAAAGAAAGCTTCCAATAGTTCCATGATGCGTTTATTATCTCTGCAAAGTTAATAATTATTTTTAGAATTGCAAAGTGTAGATAGCAAAATTTGATATGTTTAGCGATTTTTCACGATGTGTTTTTCGTATTTCTTTTGTAACTTTGCGCCCTGATAATAGGAAGGTTAGCATACAATGAAATTGTTTATCTTTAATCCAGAGCACGATATGGCCCTCGCTTCGAACTATGAGCATTTCACTCCGCCACGTGCGGCATGCCAAATTCGTTACGACCTGGGCTTCTTGCCTATATTGTGGGCAGAGGAGGGGGACATGGTTTTAGTAGACAATAAACAGATTGCAATTGACCGTTCTGCACGTCTTGGTATCGATTGTAAGGGAGCGTTTATCACCTGTGGAAAGCTACGTGAGAAACTGTCTTTAGGCTTTCAACCTGATGTGATATGTCCATGGGGGTGGGACGTTGTATTGCAAAACGAATTGCTTGAGTATGGTATTTCTCCATCTATTCTTCCCGACATGGCACAGCTTGATGCAATCAGACAAATGAGTCATCGCCGCTGGGCTGCTGACAAACTGCTTCTGCCGTTACGCCAATTCGAGGGTACGATAGGCGAATCATATACAGCAAATAGTATTGAAGAGGTACAAAAGTTGCTGTCTTTACACCATTCTATCGTATTGAAAGCACCATGGAGTAGTAGTGGGCGTGGTATTAGATATGTAGGAAAGCGATATAATGGTGGTCGCAAAAGCTATAGTAATATGTCAACTCATGTGCAAGGTTGGATCAAGAATGTGCTGAATGAGCAGGGGAGTGTCATGGTAGAGCCATGGTATGATAAGCTTATTGACGTTGGCATGGAGTTCTATGCGAATGCTGATGGGAGCGTCAATTATTTAGGCTTGTCGCTATTTCATGCTGCCGATGGCACTTATGAGGGTAATCTGCTTGGAAGTGACAGCTTCCTAATGTCACAGATTGCTCGTTATGTTAGTCCTGATTTATTGCAAAAAATAACTCGTCAGGCTGAGCTTTTACTTTCATCTCAACTTGGCGGACGTTATCAAGGACCTTTAGGAATAGATATGATGGTTGTTCAGCATGAAGATAAACCATTGCTTCAACCGTGTGTAGAACTCAATCTTCGTTCAACCATGGGGCATGTTGCACTTGCTCTTTCAAAGCAAATGCCTGTAGAAAATAAAGTTATGCGCATTACGTTTGAGACTAATTATCAATTGATAATCTCGTCCGTAAGTCAACCGTAATGCGCATTTTTTGTTGTTATTCGTGGGTGTAAAGCCAGAATACAGCGTATATGATAGCCAAGGACAACGCGCTTAATGCCCAAAAAAGAATCTTACTGAAAACCTTTTTGCGATGCGATGCGCGCAGTTGTCGTTGTTTAAAACGCTCAGCATCATCAATGTGATGACGGCGATGTTGGTGCCTTGACGATGTATGGCGTGAGCTATGTTGATGTTTCTCAGTCATAATCTATTAAAATCTGAAGTCAAGTTCTGCATCTATAATATTATAGTTATGCTTATTACTCTTGGCTCTGTTTGCAAGACTCTTATCGTTTACAAGCGCCCACTCAATATTAATTTGAAGGTTTTTGCCAAGCATATAGTCGGCACCTATTTCATATTGTGTTCTTGCCGTGTTCCATGTTGCCGATTCACGATAGGTGTCGTAGCGCGCTTTTACATGTAATTTATTCTTAATAATCGGAGCAATAACCAATGCATACACACCGTCCGCTTTGTTGCCGAGAGCAGTGTTAATGGTAGCATCGTTGAGATCCTCACTTTTTTGATAAGTCTTCTTAAAAGCTTGACCTGTTGAATGTATGTATTCCGAGCGGAAAGTCCAATCATTTGCCGCATATTCGCCAGAAATAGCGTAACGGTGTTGTGGAAGTTTTACAAGACCTGTATGTGGGTCTTTGCGGGCGTATGTGCCTTCAGAGCCAAACAATGCAAGGCGCATGCCTTTAATAGGCATTACCCAAACACCACCGACAATATCCTTTTGGTGGTCAACATCTTTAGTGTTGATACCCTGACCGTTATATACTGCTACCTGATAGTGCATTAAATTACGACCGCTCGAGTTTTTTAAGAAGTCACCTTGCAACTGTATACCAATATCGCGACCGTTGCTTGAGTGTGCACCGTTGCGGTCAACGAAGCCAGCAAGCTTGTTTACATTCTGTCCGAAACTCATGAAACCTTGATTAATTGGGTTCATAGGGTTCTCCAGAGTAAAGGCTCTTTTAAATTGTCCTATTTTAACACGCATGAACTCGTACTTCTGCCACTCGGCGTAAGCATCTACCATTCGGAACGAGCTACCGAGGTTAGTGGTGTTTCCATTATACTGAAACTGAACCCTTGCTACCCAGTTCTTCAATGGCGCAGCATCAATAATTAAACGTCCCATGCGAATATTGAAGCTGTTTGATGTAGCATTTTCCTGGCTGCTATACTGGTATTGTGACATAATGTAGCCCGATACCTTAAAATTGTTTATCCATGAGGGCCAGTTGTTTTCTGCACTTGCTGTTGCCATAACGGTCGAAACGAGCATGGTGAGAAGTAGTTTCTTTTTCATACGGGTTTTAAAAATGGTAGAAAAATTAATCAATATTTTTAATACGTTTGCAAAAGTAGCAAAAACAATTAAGGCATAATAAAAAAATGACAACTTTTTTACAGAAAAGTTAAATTTAAGACATTTAATTAAAAAAATCATGGAAAACGTTTGGCTGTCAAAAAGAATATATATACCTTTGCACCCGCAAACGACAAAAGGTGTTGTGATTTTCACTTATGTTCCTTTTAAGTTGCAGCGGGGTGTAGCGCAGCCCGGTAGCGCGCCTGGTTTGGGACCAGGTGGTCGCAGGTTCGAATCCTGTCGCCCCGACTTACAAACGGATAACTTTCAATAAGAAGGTTGTCCGTTTTTTATTTGCATATTCTTTATTTTTTTTCCATCATTCTTACGATAGTTTTTTTAACCCTGACATTCAAGTTCTGTAAAGAGGTGATAGCTTTTTCAGGTTTTTGTATTTTGGTTTACTATTGATCAATTAGGCTTTTCTGATGTAAGTTATCTGTGTTTCTTTTGTTTTGTATGTTGAACGACGGCCGCCATACGAGTTGTACGACGGTCGTAGTACAACCTGTATCACGGTCGCAGTATAATGTGTATGACGGCCGTCGTACAATGAATACAACGATGTAAAGGTATTGGCATTATGGAGTATGAATAGAAGCAAACCTGTTGTTTTTCCATCATATTTAATCATATTAAGGTGTCTTTGCTGAAATATAATTCGATAGGAACAGTATGTTGTTATTTTATTTTTTATCTCTTTTATGCTATAATATTTTTGTAGTTTATATGTTCTTTCTCTCTTTAGTTTAATTTTTTCTTTTGCAAAAAGTGCTATTTTTGCAAAGCAACATACATGTTATTTCTCGTAAAACTAAATACATTCAATATGAAACGATATGTTTTCTTGTTATTATTTGTGTGCCTATCTTTCGTTGTGAGTGCAAAGAAAACAACTTCACGCGTCCCAAAATGGGTGTACACAATGACAAAAGGATCTACAATTGTATCAACGAATAGAGATTTTTCATCGATTATTAGCTATAGTACACCCGAATTTATAGGTTATATAGGTAAAGATTACCATAAGATGGATATTCGGTTTAACAAAGTATGCATGCTCACTAATGCAAAATATGCTATCAGCGGTAATTCTAAAGTGCGGGGCTTTGTTTGTCCATTTAGTGGTATGCTTGAAATTATCGAGACACGAATTT
This sequence comes from Prevotella sp., assembly GCA_013333285.2. Lineage (GTDB taxonomy): Bacteria > Bacteroidota > Bacteroidia > Bacteroidales > Bacteroidaceae > Prevotella. The sequence continues at coordinate 40,914 of JABCPF020000003.1, read as the reverse complement.
TTAAAAATCGGGGCTATGGTATTGACGACGAAATGAAAGGTAAGTTTGATAAACGTGGCTGTTGTGTGGCTCGTTTTCAGTTAAAAGAATCCTATACAGCAAAGGGTAGTGGTGTGTTTAAAGGTTACGCCTTATTCTTTTGGTATACAAAAAAAGATGATACGTTACATATTGACGATATCGACAGTTACTCTGACTCATATTGTAACAACCTCTATTCGGGCATGTGGACAAGCTATCGTAGCCATCGCACTAAACCTTGTGGCTGGGGACAGTGGCGAATACCAAATAGTGGTGACCTTGATATTGGTGCTGCTGAGTTTTCGGTTAATCCTAAATATAAAGCCAATGGCTGGGAATAATGATTTGATTTTGCTTGACCAATAACTTATTATGGAAAAAGAAGAAGCCGCATAACGACCTTATTAAGGCATTATGCGGCTTCTTTTATTGATTTAAAATTGTATTCTACTCAAGAATTTTTGTCATACTCATTGAAGTAATCATTCCGTCAGGATTAATGACAGCTTTGATTTTATAGCGAGCTTCCTTCTCTTTGCTCGAATCAGTACGATCAATTTCCTGTAAGGCAGAGAAGTTTACAGTATATTCATATTGTTCATCTCCAACTTCTTTCTTGTCAATTTTGTAGTCGTTATTAAGGCGCCACTTCATGCTTGTAATATCATCTTTGTATATCTTATTCATGAATGTGATAACGTCTGTTTTTGTAGCATCTTGCTTTCCAAGGAAGTTACTCAAGGTCGGTGCGACGCAACCGTCAAACCCTAATTCGTTACGTGAACTTATTGCTTGGAAGAACTGTCGCATGACAGAAGAAACAAGTGTTTTGTCTTCTGGCTGTATGGTTTTTGTTTTTAGCTTTTTAAGTGCATCGTTAGCTTGGTCAACATACTCGCCATTAGGGTGCTCGGCTAAGTAAGCCTGCAGTAAATCCATAGAGTTTGCCTTCTGAGCCTCAGCCCAATCAATTGAATCGATTTTCTGTTCAGCCTCAGCTTTATGTCCCGAATCGGGGTGCTTGCTAAGATAATCAAGCAGTGCCTGTTTTGATCCACTTACTAAAGCGTTGTTCCAATCGTTGTCAACGCGCTTCAAGGTTTCAAGACGCGCGGTTATAGAATCAAGATGAGCCTGAGAGGCATCTTTGTAATTGTCAAGATAGGTTTGCAGAACCAAAGGGTCGTTACTCTTCATGGCAAACTCGTAAGCTTCTGCTTCTTTCGATGATTTGGCATCGTTATAAAAGTAAAAACATACTGCACATACGATGAGTGCAAAAATAAAGCCGATAATTAACGGTGTATGGCGTTTCTCTTGCTTTTGTGCAGATTCAGGCTCGACTTCATTTTTGGGAGGAACAGGTGGTGTAGGCGGAGTTACATTTGTATTTTGTTCACTTGTAAAACTTCGCTGAGGGAGAACAGGTGGGGTAGAATAGTTGCCAGCGTTCTGTCCTGCAGCCTCTTGGGTATTATTAATTTGATTTGTAGTTTTGGGGCTGTGTGCATGATGGTGACAGTTAGGACAAGAATCCTGTTCGTTGAAATAAACTTCGCCACACTGCGTGCACTGGGTAATTTTTCCTGCTATTTCAACACCGCAATTGGGACAAACGGGTGCCTTTTCGCTAATTTGGCGTCCGCATTCGGGACATTTTATCATTGCCATAATGATATAATTTTTAAAGGTTATTTATGTCTAAATCTTATTTCTCTTAAACGATGATCACCCATAAAGCGGCTTTTGTCAACATAACCATTGATACCATTGAGGTGCCCTTTGCCGGTATATTGCCACATGATGTATTCTAAGCCATCGCTTGTAACGGGTTCTTGTTTCGTGTATTGGGCCATCATTACTTTATAATCTTTCAGTTTACCAACAAGGTTAACGTTATAAAAATTGGTGTATGTATAAAGTAAGGGCTTTTGTTTGTATGCTTTCTCAATCAGATTTAGAAATTTAAAGAGCGAGTCGCAGAAAGCTTCTTTTGACAATCCTCCCCTTGTTTCAATGTCAACCATAGGGATAAGGTCTTGGTCTATGGGGCGACACTGCGTCACAAAGTTGCGTAACTGTGTCTCTTGGTCTATTTGAGGACGATAAAAATGGTAAGAACCGACTTTAATTCCATATTGATGAGCAAAGTCGATATTCTCTTTATATTTTTTGTCTATGTGGTTGCCACCTTCGGTTGCTTTCAGATAAACATAGGCCATCTTGGTTTCTCCAACAGCCTCCCAGAAAACATTACCTTGTTAATGGCTCATATCAATGCCATGAATATGACTACAGGTGTCTTCACATTCAACTCTATCAGACTGGGCAAAGCCACAAGTAAAAATAAATATATTCAATATCAATAGGAGGATTCGCTTCATATTGCAAAGTTAATGAAAAGAAACAGAAAACTATATATGCCCTATTATAATTATGTTTTATTTATTATTCCTCTATCTCTTGTAAAGAACGTGCAAAGCTACTAAAATAGTTACTAATAGTCTCTATGGGCGCATAGCTAATGTAACGCAGGCTTCTCCTAAGATTACGACGAAGTAGTGTGGAATTGTTTGTTACAAATCCCGAACGACTTTGGCGAAAATGCCACTCTTCTGCACTGTCATTTGCGGCATGTTCTACAGAACGCATAACCAAATTATGTGCAGCAGGTTCAATGCGATTAACAAATGGAAGCTCTACAGGTTCGAAGTTAAATACAGATATGAGCATGCTTCCCTGAAGCTGGGCCATGCGTCGAATGTGTAACTTATTGAGCCAATTTTCAACCTTTACATAGTCAACCTTGTCGCCTTTGTTTCGTAGATAGCTGCCAAGACGTATTAAACCACTGAGCATTGAGCCATTATTGAGCATGCTTGACACATTATTAATAATAATATTAAGCACCTCAATGGCACCAATATTGGTATCAATGGCGTGTCGTTCATTATTAAGAATACGTTGCAAACGGGCGTTTAAAAAGCGATTACTAAGTTGGGCGGGTTGCTGTTGTGTATCTGTCGACGAACTCTCTTTGATAAGATGTTCTGGTATATTCATCATCTCGTCATACTGATGGTTGCGCACACCTTTCCAAGCTGTGTTCTCAACGTGTTGGGCATTCACCATTTGTTCGAGTCGCTTCCATTTAAATTCAGACATGGGTTCGATGGGCTCGTACTCGTTTAAAGCACCCGACCGAAGCAGACTAAATAAGTTGCGTGTGATGACATTCATATTCCTATATGTATAAAGAGCAGTGAATGAGATAATAATGCTTTGTTCTTATGCGGAGCAGATTATAATTGCGTTCGACGATAAAAGTCAACATTCTCTTGCATAAGCAATTCAATGGGCATAAAATTAACGGCCTGAACGTCACTTTTTAGTACAATAGCTTTAAACAGCGTGTCAATACATGAGAAGCCTTGTAAATATGCGTGTTGAGAAATTAGAAAAGAAATGCTTCCCTTGCGTAAGCATTCTACGTTCTTATCCACCATATCATATCCCATGATTTGTGTATTTGGTCGATTTGTTTTCAAAATGTATTCACCCAAGAGATGAGCATTTGCTCCTAACGTAGCACAATGGTGAGTTTTGGGATACATTTTAAAATACTGATCAAAAAGGTGATCGTAGGCAGCGTCGTTTCCGTTAAAGGGTAGTTCAAGTGTAATAATTTTCACATGAGGAAAATGGTCACGCATATAATTTCGGAAACCAACCTCGCGGTTACTTTGTTGTTGACTCATTACTTTACCATCTTTTGTAACCTTCATGAGCATTATTTCTGATTCGTTATTAGCAAGCAGCATCAGCATTCGTGCGGCAAAATACCCACTCGAAAAGGAATCTTGGCCAAAGAATGCAAGAGGATTAAGATCGGGCATATATGAGTCGAGCATCACAAAAGGAATGTCGGCATCATGTAATTTGTCAGTAAGCGTACGTGTTATCTCTTGTTGTGTAGGTACAATAACAACACCATCGGGTTGGGCTTGGAGACATTTTTCGGCAGTTTCTTGAAACGAATTGTCGTCAAATCGGTCGTAATAAAGAAGTGTTACATTTATATTGAAATCCTTTCGAGCCTCACCTGCGGTATGGACTCCTTCCTCAATCTCTTCCCAATATGCAATTTGATTATGCTGTGGAAGAAGAACATAAAACGCGTATGATTTGTTATAGGCAAGAGCTGACGCATAGGCGTTGGGCTTATAATTACGTTCTCTTAAAGCCTCTTCGACCTTTTGTCTTGCTTTTGTGGATACATTGGGACGGTTATGAAGTACACGGTCAACTGTCCCTACAGAAACACCAGCGCGCTCTGCAATGTCTTTTATTCTGATTTTTTCAGGCATTTGATATTCACTTCTTTTGTGTGCAAATGTATATAAAAAAGTTCAAATTGTGCGAAAGCACAGTTGTAATTTTAATATGAGAATGTGTTTTTGATGAAATAATTTCGTACTTTTAAGAATAATCTTTATTTTTGCCCTAACAAATATGTAAATCATTGAATATTCTGCAACGATTATTATGGATAGTTCTTTGGGCTTGCCTTGCGCTTTTCTCGGCATGCGACCGACAGAGTGATGCGTTGGTTGATAAGCTCAACGAAACTTCTTATGCATGGCATTATCGTAATCTGGATTCTACAGCGTGGTATGCAAATAAAGCTTACGCGCATTCGGAAGGATATAGTGCGGGTGCTGTAGAAGCGTTAAATAACTTAGCGTTTGTAGATATTGCGAGAATGAGATATCGTCAAGCTCATGAAAATTTGAGTTTGATAGAGAAAATGACCGATAATCAAATAGAATTGCTGGTAGCCGACATACAGCAAATGAGACTCTGTCAGAGACAATCGCACAATAAGGACTTTTATGTGTATTGGGAACGGGCGCGTCAACGTTTAAACCGTCTTATAGAAGAAAACTCTCATTATACAGAACATCAACAACGTAGACTTATTTATGCTCGGACGGAATATAGTATTGTTACATCGGCTTACTTCTATTACTTGGGACTTACTAAGCAGGCTGTAAGTACGCTTAACATGATTGACCCCTATGGCCCTATCAGACAAGATACGGCTCAATTGCTAAATTATTGGTATAGTATTGGAGCAGGTGGTATTATTAATAAAGGAACTTCATATGAAATAGCGCAGGAAGAATTTGATTATCTGATGAAATGTTTTCTTCTTGCGCGCAGATACAATTACTCTTTTTGGATAGCTCAGACGATGCAAGCTATTAGCGAGCATATCGTTAACAAAAAGTTGCGCGAGAAATTAATTGCTAACAACCTGCCGGCAATGAAGTTCCTGAATACCGATTTAATGCCCGACTCGCTTCTTGCAGGTAATTTGGCTCTTCGCTCTCTAAGTATTTTTTCGGAATATGGTGATGTTTATCAGACGGCAGGCTCGTATAGAACGCTTGCCGAATGTTATAGATCAATACATGATTATAGTTCGGCTTTAATTTGTTTACAACGTGCTTTAACAAGGAGTCAATTAGTAGATCAAGCTCCTGACCTTGTTGCGTCAATTCGTGAACAATTAAGTTTGGTTTACTCTGCGGTTAATGATAAGAAAAATAGTGATCGAAACCGTAATATTTACCTTGACCTTCAGGAACAGACAAGACAAGATAGGCAGCTTGAAGCGCGTGCAAGCCAACTTGATGAATCGTCTAAACAGCTTAACGCTATGATTATAGCGGTGTTGTTTATGATACTGTTGGTGATATTTTTGTTAGTTATTTTTGCACGAATGAGGAAACAAAGTGATGACCGTTTTTCAATGACGGCGTTGCTTATGCCTTTAAGACGATGGCAGGAAAGAAACAACGAGCGCTCTCAATGGGTAAATGAACAGTATAATTTGCTGACAGAACAGATGGACGTAGTGCGTTTGCACTTGATGCAAAGTAAACGTAGAAATCTTGAACAACGTGCAAAAATACAGTTGGTTAATAGCGTGTTGCCCTTCATTGATCGTATGGTTAATGAAGTAAATCGTTTGTTATCGCGGAATGATAAGCAAGAAATTAGACAACAGCGCTATGAGTATATTGCCGAATTAACAGACAGTATTAATAATTATAACGATATATTGACGCAATGGATACAAATGCGTCAAGGCGAATTAAGCTTAAAAATAGAAAGTTTTAAGCTTCAGCCCTTGTTTGATTTAGTGTCTCATAGTCGAATGAGTTTTCAATTGAAGGGTATCGACTTAACAGTTAAGCATACAGATTGTGTGGTGAAAGCTGATAAGACATTGACGTTATTCATGATTAATACCATCGCAGACAACGCGCGAAAATTTACACCAGAAGGTGCTTCTGTGACGGTTGAGGCCGAAGATTTGTCCGATTGTGTAGAGGTAAGAATATGTGATACTGGTTTCGGTATGGACGAAGATAGTTTAGCTCACATCTTTGACCGCACCTATACAGGCGGTCATGGCTTCGGCCTTAAGAACTGTTATGGTATCATTGAGAAGTATAAGAAGGTGAGCCGCATATTTAATGTCTGTCAAATAAAGGCGGAAAGTAAAGTTGGTTGTGGTACAAGAATTTCATTCCGATTGCCTAAAGGCGTTGCACGATTGTTGGTTTTGATTGTTACAAGTGTGCTTTCCTTGTGGACATCGTCTCAGTCTTCTGCTTCGGCGGCTGTGTCTCGTCGAATTGTCGCTGCAACAAATGCCTCACGTTTTGCAGATAGTGCCTACTTCTCTAATCTTAATGGTACTTACGAACGTACTTTACAGTTTGCAGATAGTTGTCATAAATACCTGACGAAACGGGATACAGCAGTTCTTCTTGATATCAGTAACGAAGCGGCTGTTGCTGCACTTGCTTTGCACAAATGGGAGGTTTATCGTTATAATAATAAGGTATACACGCGTCTTTTCCGTGAGGCCAGTGCCGACAGTTCGTTACCAGAATATGTCCGTGCCATGCAAAGAAGCAAAACAAATAAGACTGTTGCCGTTGTTTTGCTTGTTATCTTGCTTATTGTTATTTTCCCAGCCTATTATTTTTTATATTATCGACATAAACTCAATTATAGCTTTTGTGTTGAACGTGTAAACCAAATGAATGACCTCTTATTGTCTGATGTTTCAGACGAACAGAAGTTACGGGGCATAGAACGGCTCAAAGACTTCCGTAAATTTAATATATCAACACGTCAGAAACATACGTTAAACGAGATTGTTGGTAAAATAGAGCAGGCCTTACATGAGACTATTGAGAGTGTCTCAGACCAGGCAACACAGATGGAATTAAAAGAAGATGAGTTGCGTCGATTGCAAATGGAAGATGACCGACTTCATGTTTCGAATAGTGTACTTGATAATTGTTTGTCGACTTTAAAACATGAAACCATGTATTATCCATCACGAATTCGTCAGCTTGTCGATGGAACCGATGAAAAATTAAATGGTATTTCAGAATTGACGAAATACTATTATGCACTTTATCAAATCCTTTCGGAGCAAGCTATGCGACAGATTCCTCCTATTCGTTTGGATAATGAAATGATCATTTATCTTTTTGAGATTCTTAAAAAACTCAATAAGGGCGTGAGACCGATACTTGAAGTAACCCCTAAAAATACCCAATATGTTTCTATTGTTGCACGTATGATGCAGCTTCCACTTACGCAAGAGCAGGCCCATGACTTGTTTACGTTCGAAACTTGTAACTTGCAATTTCTGCTTTGTAGACAAATTATACGCGAGATGGGCGAAGCTACGAACTTGAGAGCCTGTGGTATTTCTGCTTCTCTTGATCAAGAAAGTGGGACACTTGTAAACATAGTGATGCCAGAAAAGTGTTGGGTAATGTATAACAAAGAGAAATAAAAGCGTAATTAAAGATATGAAAGACTTTAATATTATTATTGTAGAAGATGTGCCTTTGGAGCTTAAAGGAACTGAAGGTATTATACGAAACGACATTCCTGAAGCACATATTATCGGAACTGCAGAAGATGAACAAAGTTATTGGAGGCTTTTAAAGAATCAGCTTCCCGACCTAGTGCTGTTAGATTTAGGCCTTGGAGGCTCTACGACTGTGGGCGTAGAGATTTGTCGTCAAACCAAAGAGATGCATCCAAATATAAAGATTCTGATCTTCACAGGTGAGATTCTTAATGAAAAACTGTGGGTAGATGTTCTTGATGCTGGTTGTGACGGTATTATTTTAAAGAGTGGAGAGCTTCTGACACGCGGAGATGTAGCCAGCGCTATGAGCGGTAAGCGACTTGTTTTTAATGAGCCTATTCTCGACAAAATCGTGGCACGCTTTAAACGTAGTGTCAATAACGAACTTATGCGACAGGAGGCTTTAATTAACTATGATATTGATGAGTACGATGAACGCTTCCTGCGCCATCTGTCTTTAGGATATACGAAAGAGCAAATTACAACCTTGCGCGGTATGCCTTTTGGTGTGAAAAGTTTGGAAAAACGTCAGAATGAATTAGCGCAAAAGTTATTTCCTGAGGGCAATGGTGGAATGAGCATCAATGCTACGCGTTTAGTTGTTAGAGCGCTCGAGCTCAGAATCTTAGATATTGACAACCTTAATCCCGACGAAGAATAAAGTAATATTGGGAACCGATAGGTATGGAAGCTTACAAAAATCCTCATAAACGACGCAACCGATTTGCGCGATTTTGTTATATTGCTGCCACTATATGTTTGATGGGACAGGCAATACTAATTTTGGCATCGTGGCTTTGGACAGCCGCCATGCCCGAATCGAACGTGCGTTCACTTCTTTCTTCGGCTGGAATAAGATGGTTTTTTGGAAGCTTTGCTGATAACGAGGCTTCTGTTTTATTGGTATGGCTCATTCTGCTTTCGATTACTTGGGGAACCATTTTGCATAGTGGCACGGCCTCTGCTATACGTTTGGTACTCTTGCGACAATCACGTTTGTTGGGAAGTCAGAAGCTTTTGGCGTTGGAACTTGCGGCTGCTCTGCTTGTCGTTGAACTTATTATCGTTTCACTATTGGTCTTTGTTCCTCATGCCGTATTGTTAAGTGTAACGGGCAATCTGTTTCCAGGGCCTTTCTCGGCAAGCATAATCCCTACGGTTTCATTTATGTTTATTTCGTCCTCTGTGTTCTATGGTATGATGGGCGACAATTTACACTCGCTGACAGAGATATTTGATTGTCTTTGCTCATGCAAGAAATGGATTATGCCTTTGCTTTTTCTCTATATCACAGGCCGCGAGCTTTGGTGCTCGTTATGCTATGTTTTGCCTTGATGTTTTTCAAGTATTAGGATACAATTGTAAGTTGAATACGCTATGAAAGGAGCCTTTTTGTTATGTTTTTGGCCTTTATTATTTATCTCTTGTTCTCATCAACGGAATGTAAATACAGAATCTTTGCATTGGTCGAATAAGCTGGTGAAGCCGTTATTATTTTATAACGATTCTGTATTGTCATATCAATTGAAGCCTGAATACCGCAAACTTTCCGTTCCTTTTTCTGATAATGAAAAGGGGTTTGTGCCAAAGGGTGAGAAATACAACTATTCATTGATCAGCATCGATGGCCGATATTATACGGTGGCTGAATACAAAGACAAGAATGGTTTTACTTATAAGCTTATAGTTTATAGCGTGATAGGTGATAATGATACTGAAATTTTGGTTACTCAAATTAACTCATACCAGCAAGAATCACTTATTGATGCCTTAATTCTGGAGCTGAATTTTACTTTTGAAACGCAAATATCCTCGCACTATTCTGTTAATGATTCGTTGGCTACAGTGGACAGATACGAGATTAATGATATCCTATACGCAGACGAAAGTGGGGATATTATCGGTACGAAAGCGAAGCCTGATACTGTTATTTACCGTTCTATTTACAAGATAGCAGATGGTAGGTTCGTTAAAAAAATGGAGAAAAGAATCAAATAATTCGATACATTCCCGATGTAAAACTTTTCTATCTGTTAATTTCCTTACAAGTTTTCTTCTATCTTATTCATGAAAACTTCGAAACTCTCGGCAAGCAAATAAGTATTGCAATCGTCGTCCGACTCTTCAAAGATATATGCATGGTCGTAGTAATATACGCCTTTGTACTCACCATCAGCAATTAAAAGCAGAAACCCTCCATCTTGAAAGTCGCCAATTATAGCCGACCCTTCAGGAATGTCATCACGGTATTCAGTATTCCAAAAGTCGAGCGTTAAAGACCGATTTAAACTGCTGTCGCTACTAAATAAGACGTTCATCATAACCTCTTCGTCAACATCTTTTATCTTGATGTAGCCATTTTCAATGCTTATTCCATTATGTTGCGAGAGAAACGACAGGTAATCGTTGGGAAATTTTAAACAGAGTTTTTCCTCCAATTGCTTCAAATTTACCTTTTCGTTGGATAATGCTTCGTATGTCATCTATAAGAATTTATGGGTCTGTACAATACATGGTTATATACACGCAAAGGTATGGAAATATTTATTATTGCTTTTTGGAAACTTATTTTTTTTGATAGGTCAAACTGTTTCCGCTTTTTCGGCTCATCGTTTTGGGATAAAAGAGGGTTGAGGGGCGGTCGCCGTATCATGTGTACTGCGGCCATCATACAACCTGTACTGCGTTCGCCATTCAATGGGTACGACGGCCGTCGTACAACTACTATTATATAAGAAGAGTGGAAGCGTAACATCGAATAGTTTGGAGTAAGTCAATGATTTGGCAGTAGAAGAATGATGATAAACGCCCGTATCAAAAGAACCTTTTATATGGGATTGTGTGTAAGCGTGGGACATGTGATTTTGATGCTTGGAGTTAAAAAAATAGCCTAAAAAGGGTGTTTTCTTGTACAATATAAAGCTTTAAAAGTTTGCTCATATCAAAAAAAAAACTAATTTTACGCCATTAAAATAAAAGGACAAACGCCTTAGAGGGCAAAAAAACGGCCTTAAAACGAATTTTAACAAAAACATCGATAAAGAAAAATGGACGAAAATCAGACGATTGATCAGGACCGGATTATGAAAATTAACATCGAGCAGGAGATGAAAGCCTCCTATATCGATTATTCTATGTCGGTCATTGTATCTCGAGCGCTTCCTGATGTGAGAGATGGTTTCAAACCTGTACATCGCCGTATTTTATACGGTATGTTGGGATTGGGAAACACAAGCGACAAACCTTACAAGAAATGTGCGCGTGTAGTAGGTGAAGTATTGGGTAAATACCACCCTCATGGTGACAGTTCGGTGTACGGTGCGTTGGTACGCATGGGACAGGATTGGAACATGCGATACAAGCTTGTTGACGGACAGGGTAACTTTGGTAGCGTAGATGGCGACTCGCCTGCAGCTATGCGATATACCGAGTGCCGCCTTTCGAAGATGGGAGAACATGTAATGGACGACATCGAAAAGGATACCGTTGACATGGTTAGCAACTTCGACGATACGCTACGTGAGCCTGCTGTTATGCCGACAAAGATACCAAACCTGCTGGTTAATGGTGGTAATGGTATTGCTGTAGGTATGGCAACCAATATGCCTACACATAATTTGGGTGAGGTTATTGATGGTTGTTGTGCTTATATTGACAATCCTGAGATTTCGACAGAGGAGTTAATGCAATATATTCCTGCCCCCGACTTCCCTACAGGAGCCTATATTTATGGCTTGCAGGGCGTTAAAGACGCTTACGAAACAGGACGTGGTCGTGTGGTTATGCGCGCTAAGGCCGAAATTGAAAGTACGGAGAAGGGCGATAAGATTATTGTAACTGAAATTCCTTACGGTGTAAATAAGCAGCAGCTTATTGAATATATTGCCGAACTTGTTAAAGAAGGCAGGTTGGAAGGTATATCTAACGTAAACGACGAAACGGGCCGCCAAGGTATGCGTATTGTTGTTGACGTGAAGCGTGATGCTAATGCAAACGTAATTCTTAATAAGCTTTTTAAGATGACTGCTTTGCAAAGCTCGTTCTCAGTAAACTGCATTGCATTGGTTCCTTCGAAGCACGACCATAGTCTGCTGCGTCCGAAGTTGTTGAGTTTAAAGGAGTGTATCAATTACTTTATTGAGCATCGTCAAGAGGTTACAATTCGTCGCACAAACTTCGAATTGAAGAAAGCTAAGGAGCGTGCACACATTTTGGAAGGCCTTATCATCGCTTGTGATAACATAGATGAGGTTGTTCGTATTATCCGTGCGAGCCAAACACCTGCTGATGCTCAGCGTAATTTGGAGAAGAGATTTGAGCTTGACGAATTGCAATCGAAAGCAATTGTCGATATGCGCCTCAGTCAGTTGACTAACCTGCGTATGGATCAGCTACACGCTGAATACGAAGAGCTGATGAAGCAAATCGATTATCTGCAGTCGATACTTGATAATCCTGAGCTTTGCAAGAAGGTAATGAAGGACGAATTGCAGGAAGTGAAGGAGCGTTATGGCGATGAGCGTCGCACGCAGATTATACCTGACGAGCACGAATTTAACGCAGAAGACTTCTATCCTAATGACCCAGTTGTTATCACTGTGAGCCATTTAGGATACATTAAGCGCACACCGTTGAGCGATTTCCGTGAGCAAGCGCGTGGTGGTGTAGGCTCAAAGGGAGCTAATACTCGCGATAAAGACTTCACAGAATTTATATATCCTGCAACGATGCATCAAACAATGTTGTTCTTTACCAAAAAGGGCCGCTGTTATTGGTTGCATTGTTACGATATCCCTGAAGGCGATAAGACGTCGAAAGGCCGCGCAATTCAGAACCTTTTAAATATAGAACCCGATGACGCTGTGAATGCATTCTTGCGTCTTCGTGGTCGCGGGCTTGAAGATGAAGAGTTTGTTCAGAGCCACTTTGTTGTCTTTGCAACGAAGAATGGTACTGTAAAGAAGACCAGTTTGAAGGAGTATTCTCGTCCTCGTGCGAACGGAGTAATCGCAATTAACATCGTAGAGGGCGACGAAGTAGTAGATGTTCGTTTGACGAATGGCCATAACGAGCTGATTATTGCTGACCGTAACGGACGTGCAGTACGCTTCGATGAACAGACTATTCGTACAATGGGTCGCTCGGCTACTGGTGTTAGAGGTATGAAAGTTGATGGTGGCGATGATGCCGTTGTGGGCATGATTGTCGTAAACGATGCCGAAAACGAAACGGCTATGGTAGTTAGTGAGAACGGCTATGGTAAACGCTCGGCTATCGAAGACTATCGTAAGACCAACCGCGGTGGTAAAGGTGTCAAGACGTTGGCTATTACCGAGAAGACGGGTCGCTTAGTAGCGCTGAAGAATGTTACTGATGATAATGACTTGATGATTATTAACAAGAGTGGTATTGTCATTCGTTTGGCAGTGGCTGATGTACGTGTCATGGGACGTGCTACGCAAGGCGTTCGACTGATTAACCTCGCAAAGAAGAGCGATGTTATTGCAAGTGTGTGCAAGGTTATGAGCTCAGAGCTTGAAGCTACTGACGAAGAGGAGAGCCGTGAACAGTTAGATGAAACAGTAGAAAAGTTTAATAGTTCAATCTCTAACACGCAAACGGAAGGTACTGTAGAGAATGACGAAGAGGTAAATACTGAATCGCAAGAGTAACTTTCTGTATCATTTAATCGTCTTTCATGACAGTAAATAGTGTAAAATAAATTTTAAACAGAAGATAATTTATGAAAAAGTTAATGATTGCAGCTGCGTTAGTGCTTGGCACTTCAGCAGCATTCGCAGCTGACAGTGAGCCATTAAAGGCAATCACCAACGCAAAAACTTATGCTGAGGCCGTTCAGCTTTTGAATCAAAACTTAAGCCAGCTGGCTAATAGTGCAGAGAAAGCAAAAGCCTACAACCATGTAACTAAGCTTGCTTTGGAGAAGTATGATAAGGAAAATCTTATTCAAACTAACAATGTGCAGGCTCAACTTACCAAACAAAAAGAGGCTGCTTACGATACGTTAGGCTTCTATGAGGCTGCTTATAATGCAACGGTTAACGGACTGGAGTGTATTAAATACGACGCAGAACCTAACGAAAAGGGAAAGGTTAAGCCAAAGTACACGAGTGATCTTACTCCATTACTCACCAACGCACGTCTGCAATTGGTTACCGCTGGTAACTATTACGCTCAGCGTAATGATCAGGATAATGTGTTGAAATATTGGGGAACATTCCTCGATACTGACGATAATCCTGTGTTTGCAAAGGGTAAGGAGTCTGAAAAACAATTTATAGGACAGGTAGCTTACTATTCTGCTCTCTATGCAAATCAGGCTCAGAACTACGTGAAAGCTGAAAAATATGCTGACATTGCCATGCAAGACCCAGCAATGCGTAAGCAGGCTGAGACTTTCAAATATGCTATGGCAGAGCGTAATCTCAAAACACACGCTGACTCTTTAGCTTTTGCTGAGAAGATGAAGGCTGAATATGACAAGGATCAGAGCAACGAATCTGTATTCAGTATTCTTTGTAGTATTTATAGCGGATTGGGCATGGGAAGCCAGCTTAACGATGTTATTAATGCAAAAATTGCTCAGGATCCAAAGAACTTTACTGCATGGGCAATGAAGGGTCAGTCAATTCTCAACGCTAATACAACGGCTAAAGAGCCTAACTGGGACGAATGTATTGATGCCTTTAAGCACGCATCGGAGATTCAACCAGAGAATTCTGTAGTGCTCACTTATCTTGGATTTGCTATTAATTCAAAAGCAGCTCAGGTTAATAACAATGCTGATCAGCAGAAACAACTGTTTAAAGAATCACTCGGTTTCTTAGAAAGAGCTAAACAGCTTGATCCAAATCGCGAGAAGAGTAACTGGGCATATCCTCTCTATCAGAGCTATTACGTTGTGTATGGTGGCAACGATGCCCGCACAAAAGAGTTGGAAAACCTTGTAAAAGGCAACTAAATTGTTAGAAAACGGCAATTAAATAGTCTATCATCAACGGTTAAATATACCGTAAACGATAGCTGATTTTGCCGTAACTGATGCTTCTATCGATAGGAAGTATCAATATAATTATCATAACCTCACTTCGCTTTCTCGTCATGAGAAAGGTGAAGTGGGGTTGTGCTTTTGTCGTCTTTTATGTATATTTAGCATGCAATTCTTGTCTGATATGTAGAATTATGCTAACTTCGCACTGCATAATTATCAATGATAATAGATGCAAAACTAAGATATTGATTCAAGATGAAGGTGAGAAAAATTATTTATACGTTTGTGTTTTTGCTCATGATGATGCCTGCTATGGCTCAAAAAAAGGAGATAAACACAGCGCGCAATTGGATAAAATCAGGCAAAAATTTTGATAAAGCAGAGCAGTCAATGATGACCTTATTGAATGATTCTGCAAATCGCAATAACGAAAAGATATGGAGTGTCCTCTTTGAATCGCTCCGAAAACAATATGCAGCGGTTAATGAAAAGTTTTATTTGAAGCAGAAATATGATACAGTAGCGCTGTTCGATATCGCTTCAAGAATGTTTACTGTTATGGCTTCTTACGATAGCATTGATGCCATGCCGGGTAAAGACGGTAAAATAAACCCGCAGTATCGTAAGGATAATAGTGCTCTGCTTAATTCGTTAAGACCCAACCTTTATAACGGAGGCTTGTTTTTTATACGCAAGCAGAACTTTCCGACGGCGTACAATTTCTTCAATCAATATATCGAAACAGCCAATCAACCCTTATTTGCAGCTTACCGCTATGCGGAAAAAGATAAACATCTTCCCGAAGCAGCTTATTGGGCTGTATACTGTGCTTATAAAATGAAGGATACGAAGAAAACCCTTCATCACACCTATTTAGCCCTGAAAGATACTGCTCATTACGAGATGATGTTGCAGTATTTGGCAGCTACCTATTATCAAGAGGGCGATACAACGCGTATGCTTGAAACTCTAAAAGAGGGCTTTAAGCGTTATCCTCTTTCAGCATTCTTTTATCCTCATTTGATAGACCATTACTCTAAAAAGCAGCAATGGAATGAAATTCTTGACCTGACCAACGAGGCTTTGCGAAAAGATAGTTTGAATGAAAGATTTTTATTGGCAAAGAGTTCGGTGCTTTTGAACTTAGGACAGTATAAGGCAAGTTACCAGATTAGTCAAAATTTGTTGGCGCGTAACGACAGCTTGGTCGAGGCAAACCTTAATGCAGGCCTTGCTTTATTTAACCAAGGGGTTGGCATTGACAAGATAGCTGTGAAAACAGCAAGTCAGCGTCGCGATATCTTAAAATACTATCGTCAGGCACTACCATATATTGAGATGTATCGAAAACGCTGTCCTGACAGAAAGGATAAATGGGCATTACCATTATATACCATTTATTTGAATTTGAATATGGGTAAGCAATTTGATGAGATTGATAAAATATTAAAGCAATGACCTTAAACGAAATCACTACTCGGTTGGGAATAACTCCTAACCCTATGCAGGCACAGACCTTTGAATTTGTGTCTGAAAAGAATGAAAATCTGGTTATTCTTAGTCCTACGGGTACAGGAAAGACGTTAGCTTACCTAATGCCTGTTACGCAAAAGCTTGAAGAAACATCTGATGATCTTCAAGCTATTGTTGTGGTTCCTGGTCGTGAATTGGCTCTGCAATCGGCTACAGTGCTAAAGAATATGGGTGCAGGTCTTCGTGCTTGTGCTTGTTATGGTGGAAGACCTACAATGGACGAGCATCGTGTTTTGCATCAGGTCAAACCTCAAATTGTATTTGGAACTCCTGGCCGTCTGAATGATCATATAGACAAAGGTAATATAGTGACCGATCAAATACGCTTTATCATCATCGACGAATTTGACAAATGTCTTGAAATGGGCTTTCAAAACGAGATGGTTGCATTGATGCAAAAGCTACCCATAGGGGCACGTCGCATCTTCCTTTCGGCAACCGACTCTGAAGAAGACTCAAATAAATTAGCATCAAAAACAGAGCAACGTCGTGGCGAATTGCCCCGCGAGCTTTCGTATAAAGACTTTTCACGTATTGATTATAGGGAAAAAACAGAGGCTGTTTCTGACAGAATCAAGACTTTTTCTGTACAAAGTCCGTCAAAAGATAAACTCGAAACGTTAGAGCGTTTATTGATGTCTTTGGGCGACGAAAGCAGTATAGTGTTCTTAAATTATCGTGAAAGTGTTGAGCGAACAGCATCTTTCTTGCGTGAAAAAGGCTTTGTTTTAAGCACTTTTCATGGCGGATTGGATCAGCGTCAGCGAGAGGACCAGCTTTTCAGATTTTCAAATGGGTCGGCCTCTGTCATGGTAAGTACCGATTTAGGAAGTCGCGGACTGGATATTCCTGATATAGAAAACATTATTCATTATCATCTGCCCGATACTCGAGAAGCTTATGTTCATCGCGTGGGACGTTCGGCAAGATGGGATAAAAAGGGTAGAACCTTTTTCCTTCTAAATGACAGTGAGCAGATTCCTGAATACGTAGAGGCTGATGTTGCTAACTATATTATTCCTGATATAGCGGATAGCAAAGTTCCAATGCCTAAAATGTCGACACTTTATATCGGCAAGGGCAAGAAGGATAAAATATCAAAAGGCGATGTAGTTGGCTTTTTATGTAAGACGGGTAACTTAAAATCTGCTGATATAGGGCGTATAGATGTGCGCGATTATTACACGTATGTTGCTGTTGCGCGTGAACAATTTAAGCAGGTTATTCAATGTACAAAAGGGCAGAAAATTAAAGGACATAAAACTGTTATTGAAGAAATAAGATAGCGGTAATAACAATAAGGAATAAAAGCGCATTCTGTTTTCAGAATGCGCTTTGTTTTTATGAATATATTTTACATATGTGAAGCATGAAGAAGAATTTTATTTATTTTTTGTGAAAAGCATAAAGTTACAAGCGGGTATTGTTTATAACAGAATAACTTATACAGCTTTTTTATTATATTTTGGGGTTCTGACATCTTGTTGCTACCTTTGATTGGGATAATTGTAAAGGTCTCTTTTTCATGCTTTGAAGACTGATTAGCTCAACTTATTCAGCGTAAATGCAGATTGTTGTAAACACAGCCTGCTGATTTGTACAATGGGATAAACATTTTTAGGTTGTATGATAAAACATCTATTATTTCTAGTACAAAACATTGCTGTTATGACAAGAAAAAGTTTTTTTCTTGTGAGCGGTTTTTGCTTGTTTTAAATTTGCTTAAATAGTTCTTTTATAGTCATTTCTGCTGTATTTATAGGGTTCTTATCTTGATATACTTTCTTTACATACTTAAGCCTTTAACGATATATTGAATTAACCATATCGGTCAGTCGTTTTAGCGCTTAAGTTCATAGTGTGGCGGACGTCGTACACATGGTGTGGCGGACGCGGTACGAGTTGTGCGTCGGCCGTCGTACGAATTGTACGCCGAACGCCGTCACACTACTATTGTGTAGTATGGGGTTTAGGAAAATTCAATACAATATGAAACATACCGCTTAAATGTGTTTTAAAAATTTGTATATTCCGAAAAAAAAATGTAGATTTGCAATGTATAGTAATATTTGTAAAATATTAAAACCTTATATAAATCACGTAGAGATGAAGAAATACAATTTTAATGCCGGTCCTTCAATTCTTCCACGAGAAGTGATTGAGAACACAGCAAAACAGATTTTAGATTTTAATGGTTCTGGACTGTCGTTGATGGAAATTAGTCATCGTGCTAAAGACTTCCAACCTGTTGTTGATGAAACTACTGCCCTTATCAAAGAACTTCTTGATATACCTGAGGGCTACTCTGTGATTTTTCTTGGTGGTGGAGCTTCTCTGCAGTTTATGCAGATTCCTGCCAATTTCTTGGTTAAAAAGGCTGGTTACCTGAATACAGGTGCGTGGGCAAAGAAAGCCTTAAAAGAAGCAAAGCATTTCGGTGAGGTAGTAGAAGTAGCTTCTTCTGCTGATGATAACTACACTCATTTGCCACATAACTTTACGATTCCAACTGATATTGACTACCTTCATATATGTGCAAACAATACCATTTATGGTACTGAGTTGCGCAAAGACCTCGATTCGCCAGTACCATTAATTGGTGATATGAGTTCGGATATTATGAGCCGTCCTGTTGATGTTTCAAAATATACTGCTATTTATGCAGGAGCACAGAAGAACATGGCTATGGCTGGTGTAACGGTTGTTATCGTGAAAGACGATATGTTGGGTAAGGCTCCTCGTGAGTTGCCTACAATGCTTGATTATCGTACACACGTTGAGAAGGGTTCAATGTTCAATACTCCTCCTGTAGTACCAATTTATTCGTTGTTGGAAACTATGCGTTGGTGTAAAGCTCAAGGCGGTGTTAAAGAGATGGATAGGCGAGCACAGGAGCGCGCGCGCATAGTTTATGATGAGATTGATCGTAATAAACTGTTCCGTGGTACGGTTGCAGCTGAAGACCGTTCGCTCATGAATATTTGCTTTGTTATGAACGATGAGTATAAAGAATTGGAGAAACCATTCCTCGATTTTGCAACTGAGCAGGGTATGGTAGGTATAAAGGGACACCGTTCTGTTGGCGGCTTCCGTGCAAGTTGCTACAATGCGCAACCAATAGAAGGCGTAAAAGCTCTCGTCAACTGCATGAAAGCATTTGAATTAAAGTATTAAACTAAAGCATAAAGTGAAGCAAAAGATAGATAAATAAAGTTGATTCCTATTATTATCTTTTTCTTTTACTATAACTATTATGGAAAGAATTAGCATAAAAAATCTAGTTATCGGTTTTGGCAAAGCAGGAAAAACACTGGCAGCTGATTTGGCAAAGCATGGAGAAGAGGTTATATTAGCAGAGAAGAGTAGTTCTATGTATGGTGGAACTTGTATTAATATCGGTTGTATTCCATCTAAAAAGCTATTAGTTGAAGCGAAAAGAAAACCTTTCGATGCTAACGAAAGTGTTTATTTTCAACAAGCAATGGAACGCAAGAATACTTTGATTTCTGCGTTAAGAGCAGCTAATTACAAGAAACTTAACGACTTAGAAGGAGTACGTGTTATTAATGCGACGGCATCTTTTCTAAATAAGAATACGGTATTATTAAAAAACGTAGATGATGAAATTGAAGTTACAGCACAACGGATCTTCATCAATACTGGTAGTACTTCTGTGCCATTAAATGTAAAAGGAGCAGATGGAAAATATGTTTATAATAGTACACAGTTATTATCTTTAGAAACACTTCCCAAACGTCTTGTTATTATTGGAGGAGGTTATATCTCTTTAGAATTTGCATGTATGTTTCAGGCTTTTGGAAGTAAAGTAACTGTTTTAGAAGCAAGTGACACTTTCTTGGCGCGTGAAGATAGAGATATAGCCGACGAAATGTTGCACATACTTCAGGCACGTGGTATTGAAGTTATACTTAATTGCCAAACAAAGGAATTGCAAGAAAACGACAATTTCACAACGGTGATTACATCAAATGGTAATTTCGATGCTGAAGCTGTATTGGTTGCTATTGGAAGAAAGCCTGCAACAGAAGAATTGCAATTAGATAAAGCTGATATTAAAACAGACGAAAGAGGATACATTATTACTAATGATTACCTACAGGTGCGTGAGAACGTATGGGCAATGGGCGATGTAGCTAAAACGCCACAATTCACCTATATGTCGTTAGATGATTATAGAATTGTGCGTGATCAACTGTTTGGTGATTCTATCAGAAATAGACAGGATCGCCAAAATATAGCGACTTCTGTGTTCACATATCCTACACTTGCGCAAGTAGGTTTAACTGAACAACAAGCAAATGCTTTACAGTTAGAATTTGAAGTTAAAAAGATTATGGCAAATTCTATACCTAAGGCAAAGGTATTAGGTGAAACCGAAGGGCTGTTAAAAGCGCTTGTAGAAAAGAAAACCAATCGTATATTGGGTGTAACTCTCTTCTGCGCAGAAGCACATGAGCTAATCAATATCTGTAAAATGGCTATAGATAATCACATAACTGCTGATAAATTAAAGAATCAAATATTCACTCATCCAACAATGGCTGAGGCATTAAACGATTTATTTGCATAAGTAATAGAGCCCATGTGCTATTATCGATATAAATAAAAAGACATGAAAGTATTAATAGCTACAGAGAAACCTTTTGCAGCAACAGCTGTTGAAGGTATTAGAAAAGAAATTGAAGGAGCGGGACATGATCTTGTGCTTCTTGAGAAATATACCGATCGTAGCGAACTTTTGGCAGCTGTAAAAGACGCTGACGCCATGATAGTTCGATCAGATAAGGTGACGGCTGACGTTCTTGACGCTGCACAAAATCTAAAAATTGTAGTGAGGGCAGGGGCAGGATATGATTCTGTTGACACCGCTTATGCTAAGACAAAAGGCGTTGTTGTAGAGAACACTCCGGGGCAGAATTCGAATGCCGTAGCCGAATTGGTGTTTGGATTGTTAGTCTTTGCAGTACGCAATTTTTATAATGGCAAGAGCGGTTCAGAGCTAAAAGGTAAGAAATTAGGTATTCTTGCTTTCGGTAATGTGGGCCGAAATGTAGCCCGAATAGCAAAAGGCTTTGGCATGGAAGTGTATGCTTTTGACGAGTATTGCCCAGCAACGGCAATTGAAGAGGCTGGTGTTCATGCTGTAGCATCACGTGATGAGTTGTTCAAACAATGTGATATCGTTTCTCTTCACATTCCTGCGACACCCGAAACACAGAAGAGCATTAACTACGATGTGGTTAACTTGATGAAGAAGGGTGGTATTTTGGTAAATACTGCGCGCAAAGAAGTAATAGACGAAGCAGGCTTATTGAAGCTTATGGCTGAACGTACCGACTTGAAGTTTGTTACTGATATTATGCCCGATGCAACGGAAGAGTTTACGAAATTCGAAGGACGCTATTTTACAACACCTAAGAAGATGGGTGCGCAAACAGCTGAAGCTAATAACAATGCTGGTATTGCTGCTGCACGACAAATTAATAGTTTCTTCGCAACAGGCGATGAAACATTTCGTGTAAACAAGTAAAATGTAATTCTAAAACTTTTAATAGCTCCCTCCTCTTTAAATAATATAGGGGAGGGCTATTCAATTTTGTTTAAGCTTTTGTTAAAACTAAAAATCTATATTTATGGCTGTTGTTAAACCCTTTAAGGGCGTTCGCCCACCTGTAAATCTTGTTGAACGCATAGAAGCACGTCCTTATGATGTTTTAGATTCAGAAGAAGCTCGTCAGGAAGCTGAGGGAAACGAGATGTCTCTTTATCATATTACTAAACCCGAAATAAACTTTGATACAGAAGTTTCTGAGGACGACCCTCGCGCTTATAATAGCGCAAAGGAGCAGTTTGAGATGTTTCAGGAACGCGGTTGGCTTGTACAGGACGATACAGAAAACTATTATATCTATGCCCAAACGATGAATGGCAAAACACAGTATGGGCTGGTGGTCTGTGCTTCAGTACAGGATTATGTTAACGGTGTGATTAAAAAGCATGAGCTTACCCGTAAGGATAAGGAAGAAAACAGAATGAAACATGTGCGTGTTTGCGATGCAAACATGGAGCCAGTATTCTTTGCATACCCTGACAATACGCGCCTTGACCAACTTATTATGCGTTATGCGGCAACGAAACCAGTATATGATTTTATTGCGCCTATTGATGGATTTCGACATCAATTTTGGGTTGTTAATCAGGCAGATGATATAAAACTGATAACCGATGAGTTTGCTGCAATGCCCGCTTTGTACATTGCCGACGGCCATCACCGTACAGCTGCTGCGGCCCTTGTGGGAGCAGAAAAAGGAAAGGATGACGCAAAGGGTAGTGGAATACATGAACACGACTACTTTATGGCGGTGTGTTTTCAGGCTAGTCAGCTTACAATCCTCGACTATAATCGTGTTGTAAAGGATTTGAATGGAATGTCATCAGAAGAGTTTTTGGCTCAACTCGAACATGATTTTATAGTAGAAAAGAAAGGCTCTACAAACTATAAACCACAGCGTTTACACGAATTCTCCCTCTATCTTGATGGTAATTGGTACAGCTTAACGGCGCGTCAAGGAACCTACGACGATACAGATGCCATTGGTGTATTGGATGTTGATATTTCGTCACGCCTTATCTTAGATAAGTTAATGGGAATTAAGGATCTACGATCAGATAATAGAATTGATTTTGTTGGTGGCTTGAGAGGATTAGATGAGCTCAAGAAGCGTGTAGATAGTGGTGAAAGTCGTTGGGCCCTTGCGCTTTATCCTGTATCAATGCAGCAAATAATGAACATAGCTGATACGGGTAAAATAATGCCGCCAAAAGCAACATGGTTTGAGCCTAAGCTAAGAAGTGGATTAGTAATACACAAATTAGAGTAGGCTTCATGGAAGACGCTTATTTGACAATTTGTTCAATAGGAGAAGGCTATTATACAGACAGGCGAAGTAAATTCTATGCCTTTGCCCACCATGTAGAAACAGTTGACGAATGTAAATCGATAATAGGTGAGTATCGTAAGAAATATTACGATGCTCGCCATTGCTGTTATGCTTATATGTTAGGGCCAGAAAGACAGGAGTGGCGCGCCAATGACGACGGCGAACCCTCATCTACAGGTGGTAAGCCTATAATGGGACAGATTAATTCAAATGAGCTAACTGACATATTGGTTTGCGTGATAAGATATTATGGTGGTGTAAATTTGGGTACGTCAGGATTGATAGAAGCATATCGCGCAGCAGCGGCAGCAGCCATTGATGATGCTGAAAAGATAGAATGTTTTCAGAAGGAAGAGTTAAAGTTTCATTTTACTTATCCAATGCTTAATGGTGTAATGCGAGTTGTAAAAGAGATGAATGCAACTATCGTTTCACAGGAATTTGATAATGATTGCGATATTACGCTTTCTATTCGAGCCAGTTTAGCAGAGCAACTTAAAGCTAAATTAGAAAAGCTTGCTTTTGAATAGTTTATGTAATCTTTTAAGATAGATGTTCTCTTATTTCGGTTTGTGCGATACCTTACTTTTATTATTTGTTTGCGCAGGCGATGTTATGACTTTATCTTCTGTTTAATAAACGTTAAGAATTTTGTTTTATCGATTTCATCTTTCTCATTTACACACATTTTTTTTACCTTTGCATCGCTAATAAAGGAAGATTGGCAGAGTGATCGAATGCGCTGGCCTCGAAATCCGGTATACCCTTTCCGGGTATCGGGGGTTTGAATCCCTCATCTTCCGCTCTTACGTGAATCCCAACCCATTGTGGTTGGGATTTTTTTTGTTTCTTGCATCACTTTGAGATAAAATTACTTATCTTTGTAGTCTTCATAAGTAGAATAGAATGGAAAAATCAACGAAAGTCATAGTTAAAGACTCTGTTCTTTGTCAGGCAGCAGAGGCTGGAATGGACGAATTTATTAAAGTCTTTACAGATGCCATATACGATTTTATCGGTGGAGAACTATGTGCCGATAATATGGGAATGTTGAATTCTGATCAGATTACCTTGCTTGCTTACGTTATTTTACGTGATACTGTTATGGACGGTGGCTTTATTGAGCTTATTCATAACGGTTACGGCGGTTTTATTTTTAAGAATCCTTTTGGTAAGGCTGTGAGAGAATGGGGACTTCAAGACTTGTATAAGATCATCAGAAAATGTCATAGTTTATATGCCAAACATCATGAAGCGCTTGAAAAAGACTGCACGCAGGAAGAGTTTGATGCGCTTTATGAGCAGTACCCTATGTTTGATGATTTTGATGATGCTTTCGTGGAGAACGAAGAAGACTTCACATCTGCCATTGCCCATTATATTGATGAGCATATTGATAACTTTGCAACAATAGTTAATGAATAAAGTAGAACAGGAACTCCGACGAAAGAGTCCAGTACAAATAAGGAATAAAAAGGCTTCATTTGAGTACAATTTCGTCGACACATATACGGCTGGAATTGTTCTGACAGGAACAGAAATTAAGTCGATTCGCATGGGAAAGGCCTCTCTTGTTGATTCATTTTGTTACATCAATCGTGGAGAAATATGGATTAAAGGCATGAATATTTCTCCCTATTTTTATGGTTCTTTCGCCAATGTTCCAGCAAAACGTGATCGTAAACTCTTACTAAACAAGCGCGAAATACGTCATCTTGCCGAGGACACAAAGACGCCAGGTTACACCATTGTTCCCACACTCGTGTTTATAGATAGTTACGGACGTGCAAAGGTTGATATTGCATTGGCAAGAGGAAAGAAAGAATTCGATAAGCGACAAACATTAAAAGAGAAAGAGGATCGCCGAGAAATGGATCGCGCTATCAAAAATTTTTAGAATGCAGACCATAAAAGATGTCATTCAAAATAAGGTATTAGTACTTGACGGTGCAATGGGCACAATGATTCAGGATTACAATCTTACTGAATCAGACTTTCGTGGTGAACAGTTCCTGAATATTGAAGGGCAATTAAAGGGCAACAATGACGTCTTAAATATCAGTCGTCCTGATATCGTGTATGCTATTCATTGCCGTTACCTTGAGGCTGGTGCCGATATTATAGAAACCAATACTTTCTCTTCCCAAAGGGTTTCACAATCTGATTATTTTTTAGAAAACGAAGCTCAAAATATGGCTCTGCAAGGTGCGAGAATTGCACGAAAGGCAGCTGATAAGTATTCAACTGCCGACTGGCCACGCTTTGTTGCTGGTGCGGTTGGCCCAACAAACAAAACTTGTTCCATGAGTCCTGATGTGAGTAATCCCGCATTTCGTGATCTCACATACGACGAATTACTTACCGATTATATTGAACAGATTGATGGTTTAGTGCAGGGTGGCGTTGACGCTATTTTGATAGAAACTATTTTCGACAGCCTTAACGCGAAGTGTGCTATAGATGCAGCCCAACAGGTTATGCACGAACGAGGTGTGCATTTGCCTATTATGCTAAGTATTACCATTAGTGATTTAGCTGGCAGAACGCTTAGTGGGCAGACCTTAGACGCATTTTTAGGCAGTGTAAGTTCGTATGAAATATTCTCTGTTGGCTTAAATTGTTCGTTCGGTGCACGACAGATGAAACCCTATTTAAAGGAATTGTCGGCAAAGGCTCCTTATTATATCTCTGTTTATCCCAATGCAGGACTCCCCAATTCTATGGGCGTATATGATGAGACTGCCGAAAGCATGTCTCCGCAAATAGGCGAGTTTATTGATGAGGGGTTGGTTAATATTGTAGGTGGTTGTTGTGGAACTGACGAAACATTTATTCGTAGTTACTGCCAATTAGCAGCAGGAAAAAAGCCACATATTAGAAATAAGAAGTCGTCAACATTATGGTTATCGGGTCTCGAACTGTTAGATGTCACGCCCGAAGTAGGTTTTGTCAATGTAGGAGAACGTTGTAATGTTGCTGGCTCAAAGAAATTTTTACGACTCATTTCCGAAAAAAAATATGACGAAGCCCTTTCAATTGCTCGTAAGCAGGTTGAAGCAGGAGCTATGGTTATTGACGTAAATATGGACGCCCCTTTGCTTGATGCGCAAAGCGAAATGGTTACATTCTTAAATCTTGTGGCTTCAGACCCCGATATTTCACGTGTTCCTGTCATGATCGATTCGTCAGATTGGAACGTCGTGCTTGCTGGTTTGAAGTGCCTTCAAGGCAAGTGTATCGTTAATTCTATTTCGTTAAAGGAAGGCGAGGAGGTCTTTCTGGCTCGCGCCCATGACGTAAAACGTTTTGGCGCTGCGGTTGTTGTGATGTGCTTTGACGAAAAAGGGCAGGCTACAACCTTTGATAGAAAGATTGAGATTGCTGCGCGGGCTTATGATCTTCTCACCCAAAAGGCGGGCATAAAAGCTACTGATATTATCTTCGATCCGAATATTCTTTCGATAGCTACAGGCATAGAGGAACACGATTGCTATGCAAAAGACTTTATTCTTGCTACCAAGTGGATTCGTGAAAACCTAACAGGCGCACATGTAAGTGGAGGTATTAGTAATCTGAGCTTTTCATTTAGAGGCAATAATTACATTCGTGAGGCGTTGCATGCAGTATTTCTTTATTATGCCACACAAGCAGGAATGGACTTTGGTATCATCAATCCGGCAACTAAAATTACGTATGATGATATCCCCTCTACATATTTAAGTGTGCTTGAAGATGTTGTTCTTGACCGAAGAAAAGGTGCAGCTGATGAACTGATTACCCTTGCTGAACGCATACTTGAGGAGCAAAATTCAGCAGCTGTAGCTTCTGTTTCAACATCTTCTTCGATTATAAAGAATAAAGCACAGGACGAATGGCGCAACGAAAATCTACAATACCGTTTAGTTTATGCGCTACGACGAGGTATTGCCGATTATTTAGAGGCCGACCTTCATGAGGCTCTTTCAATATACTCTAAAGCGGTAGATATTATTGAAGGCCCGCTAATGGACGGTATGAATAAGGTAGGAGAGCTCTTTGGTGCGGGCAAAATGTTTCTTCCGCAGGTTGTGAAGACAGCGCGAACCATGAAGCAAGCAGTAGCTATTCTGCAACCATATATTGAAGCTGAGAAAACAAAGGCGTCATCGAGTGCAGGTAAGGTTATTATGGCTACGGTTAAAGGCGATGTGCACGATATTGGTAAAAACATTGTCGGTGTGGTGATGGGCTGCAACAATTACGAAGTAATCGATATGGGAGTAATGGTTCCTGCCGACCAGATTGTGCAGAAAATTCAAGAAAGTAATGCCGATGTTGTTGGTCTAAGCGGCTTAATAACGCCCTCCCTTGAGGAAATGATTAACACCGTTAAGGAAATGGAGCGTGCAGGAATACATATTCCTGTGCTTATCGGTGGTGCAACAACGTCTGAATTACATGTTGCATTGAAAATCGCACCCGAATATAATGGGCCTGTAATTTGGATGAAAGACGCTTCGCAAAGTGCTCAAATTCTTTCTAAATTAATGAATACTGATGAGCGCACTATTTACTGGAAGCAGCTTCAAGAGCGGTATAAGACTCTTCGAGAAGGCTATCAACAAGAGCAACAACGCATTTTATCGTTAGACGATGCAAGAAAAAATAAACTGAATTTATTCGATTAATTGGGTTTTAGTCTTGTATTGTGATAGACACATTTCAAAAGTTTTATTTGAGAATTAAGAAGTATAGACTTGCTATTGTCGATGCAGTGAAATCCGCTTTTAGAGGTTTCGTCGAAGAGGAAAGACAAAGATGCACAACCGTTTATGGCATAGTTTATCAGAGTTTGATGTAGAAAGCTATACTGTATACGCTTATTTCGTAAAAAGGCTACTACTAAAAGGTGGTAGCCTTTTTACGTTAATCTTCTACGTTTGTGGTGTTGGGCTGGGTGTTCGGCGGCCACCAAACACGCTGTACGACAGTCGACGTACAATGTGTATGACGGCCGTAGTACACCCTGTATGACGGTCGTCGAACAATCATCATGTTTTAATAAAGGTAATAGCACTATGCTTAAATTGCAGTAGGAAGATGATACAAACATCGTGTTTTTAGCTTGTATAAAGGATATAAGCGTGGTGTGTATGTGCTATTTGTAGTGCAGTGTGCGAAACCGTTGACAAAACTTTTGGATAATCCAATAATTTTTCCGAATATTGCAGTAAGATTGTATAAACAATATTTACAAATGTGATTTCTAGCTCCATTGTTATAAATTAAGATATAGATAAAGACTTATGATACGGATAATAGCCTTTTCTTTAATTTTGATGTTGGTCTCATGTGCTGACAAACAGCGTAAAACAGATGTTTCAGAATCAGCAATTGAGCAGAAAAATGATACAGGTAATGCATCTGATAGCTCAAAAACGAAAGAAGATAATGAAACATCTAAGAACAATAATACATTGTCGGGTTTCTTCGAATCCCTACCTGTTATTGAGCCTCCATTCGAGTATTCGTACGATTTTATAACCGATTTGCCTGGCACTAAAGCGTTGAAGAAGTCGGAATTGCAGTATATTTCGTCGTTTGTTAGCTCGGATACCGATTTGTCTGATTGTCATGCCGCAAGGCTTCCTTCACGTGGTGGCTACCACTTTGTTTTGATTTTTGCTAACAATAGTATAGGCGAAGGGCAATTTTTCCTATGTGCTTTGAATGATAAATATAAGTTGACGGATAGTCTGCTCATTTATGACGCTCACGATATGGAGTGGAAAGACCAAGTGGAAAACGCCTATTTACATTATTTAGTGGGCGGTAATGGTTATATTTCTATACGTGAAGTGGTAACCACAAATGGAGGAGTAGAAGTGTTAAGCAGCAAAAGCTATAAATTTGTAAAGGGTAAATTCAAAAAGATAAAGCAATAGTTTATACCTTATTATAATGGTAGCAGTAGTTGATGAAGGATTTGTTGATTACAAAAAACAGCCTTAAAAAAACATATTACAGAAATGAAGGACATCACAAAACAAGAGTTTGATGCGATAATTAAGCTTTCGCCTGAAGAGCGTTATGTATATTTCATCAAGCGTATATGTGATTGGGAGCAGATATGGACACTGTATAGCGATGATAATTTGGTTCTAAACGAAGATAAGAAAGGAAAGTTAGAAGTGTTTTTATTTCCGTACGAAACCTTTGTTTCGTATTATGCGCATGGAACAAAAAGCATGGAAGAAGCTGTGGGTAAATGCTTTCATTTAGACGAATTCATGGGCAAGGTTATGGAAAAGTTACTTTCGCACGATGTCAATATGGCATTGGTGTTCCCTGTTGCCAATGCTTATGGACTGAAAGTTACGATGAAAAAGTTGATAAACGACATCAACGAGGAATTGGAAAACTACAAGTAAAACAGGAGCATTTTTTCTTTATGTGAAAGATAAAAATGTAGTATGATAGATTGATAAGTGGGGAAAAAGAATCAGAAATAAGTCTTGTTGACGTTTGTTTTTTATGTAAATGTTGAAATATATTGATTAAAATCATGCCTTAACTATGCCCGAAGGGTACACGATTGCTAAGGTTGTGCGTGGTGTGTATATTTATTTTTTGAGGTGCGGTTATCGGTATGGAAATATATGTTCGATAAGGGCTTCAATTTATATAAATGTATTAACTTTGCAATTGAAAAAGTAAATACGACTATGGTTTTCAATAAGAAAAGACGTTGGCACTGCTTGCCGGGTGCTCCTGTTACAGAATTCGACAAGAAAATAATGTATTGGGAGAACAAAGGTAAGCTTGTTCCAACTCGTGATATGATAAGAACCCCCGAACAAATTGAGGGTATAAGAATGGCTGGTCAATTGACAACACGTTGTCTTGACACTGTTGCGGCCAAAATAGGAGAGTGTAATAATACGCAAGATATTGACGATTTGGTGATGCAATTTTGCAAAGAAAACGCATGTAATCCCACTTGTCTGAACTACGAAGGCTTTCCAAAGGCGCTGTGTACTTCAATAAACGAAGTAGTATGCCACGGTATTCCAAAGAAAGAAGATGTGTTAAAGGAGGGCGATATTGTCAATGTGGATATCACAATAGATAAAGATGGCTTCTACGGTGATGCGAGTCGTATGTTTATAATAGGTGGAAAAACAACACCTGAAAAGGAGCAACTGGTTCGAGTAACGAAAGAATGCCTCGACATTGGTGCCGAAGCCGCAAAACCTTTTGGCTTTGTTGGCGACATCGGAAATGCCATACAGAAACATGCTGAGCGCTTTGGCTACGGTGTTGTACGTGATCTTTGCGGACACGGTGTAGGCTTAGCTATGCACGAAGCACCTGAAGTGGCACACTTTGGACGTAAGGGAACGGGTATGTTACTGGTGCCTGGTATGACCTTTACTATCGAACCAATGATTAATATGGGTACATGGAAGGTATTCATTGATGCAGAAGACCCATACGGTTGGGAAGTAATCTCGGGCGATGAAAAGCCTTCTGCACAATGGGAACATACGTTCTTAATGACAGAAACAGGTGTCGAGATATTAGCAGAATAAAAGATGGAAGATATTTATATTCTTGGAATAGAAAGCAGTTGCGACGATACTTCGGCTGCCGTGTTAAAAAATGGCGTTCTGCTTAGCAATATAACAGCATCGCAAGAGGTGCATCAGAGCTACGGAGGAGTGGTACCAGAGTTGGCCAGTAGGGCACATCAGCAGAATGTGGTGCCCGTAGTTGATCAAGCTATTAAACGTGCTGGTATTACGAAAGAGCAATTGTCGGCAGTAGCTTTCACCCGTGGCCCAGGTTTAATGGGCTCTCTTTTGGTTGGTGTTAGCTTTGCAAAGGGATTTGCTCGCAGCTTAGAAATACCTCTTATAGATGTAAATCATTTGCAAGGACACGTGATGGCGCATTTCATTAAGGAAAGCGACGATGATAATCACATGCCTCCTTATCCGTTCATTTGTTTGTTGGTATCGGGGGGTAACTCGCAAATAGTAAAGGTTAACGCTTATAATGATATTGAGGTTTTAGGTCAGACAATAGACGATGCTGCTGGAGAAGCTATTGATAAGTGCTCAAAAGTGATGGGCTTAGGCTATCCGGGAGGACCAATTATAGACCGTTTGGGTAAGAATGGAAATCCTAATGCCTATAAATTTTCAGAGCCACATATTCCGGGTCTTGATTATAGTTTCTCAGGATTAAAGACATCTTTCCTTTATAATCTGCGCAAGTGGGTTGCTGAGGAGCCCAATTTTGTAGAGAATCATAAGGAAGATTTGGCGGCAAGTTTGGAATATACTATTGTTGATATCTTAATGAAGAAACTGCGTTTAGCGGTAAAACAAACGGGCATAAAGCACGTAGCAGTGGCTGGTGGCGTATCGGCGAACTCGGTTTTACGTCAATCTTTTCAGGATCATGCTGCGAAATATGGCTGGACAATCTACATTCCGAAGTTCAGTTATACTACTGATAATGCGGCAATGATTGGCATAGTAGGATACTTTAAGTATCTGAACAAAAACTTTTGTTCAATAGATGTCCCTGCCTTCTCGAAGGTTACATTCCAATAATTAGACTTTTTATTATAACGTAATTACCTTTTTTAAAATACCATGGAATTAGAAACTAAAGTGCTGGGTCGCCAAATTCAGGAGGCCCTATATAAGAATAATGAAACGCTTTGTACAGCAGAGAGTTGTACTGGTGGCAAAATTTCTCAGGCAATTATAGCTGTTCCGGGCGCCTCACAGTATTTTAAGGGCAGCATTGTTGCTTATAGCAATGAGGTAAAAGAGAATTTGTTGCACGTCTCTCATCAAGTTCTTGAAGAACAAAGTGCTGTATGCGAAGAAGTTGCAAAGCAGATGGTTGTAGGCGCTTGTCAAGCAATGCAATGCGATTATGCAATTTCGACAACGGGTATAGCAGGACCAACAGGTGGAACTGTGGAAATTCCTGTTGGAACTATTTGGATAGGATATGGTTCAAAAGATGATGTTCGCACACTGAAGCTGTCAGACGACTTTGGGCGTGACATAAATCTTGAAATTGCAACCAGTAAGGCTATGCAGCTTTTTATTGAGTATTATAAAGAGAAACACCCTGTAACTCAAGAAGAATAATATCGTATTTCGACGTAAAATAGGTCGTGTACCTGTTGTTTAAACTGTGATTTTGCGAAAAAATGCTTAAAAGATAACATTCTAAGTACATTAATTTTGTCAGTACAAACTTTTTTTGTAATTTTGCATTCTGTTTGGAATAAGTATCAAAAAACGAAATCAAAAACAAAGAATAGCAATGTCTAAGATTTGTCAGATCACAGGAAAGAAGGCACAGATAGGTTGTAATGTGTCTCACTCAAAGCACCGCACGAAGCGTAGCTTTGACGTAAACCTCTTCAGCAAAAAGTTCTATTATGTAGAAGAAAGCTGCTGGATTTTACTCAAGATCAGCGCAGCTGGTCTTCGTCTTATCAATAAAATTGGTCTTGACGCGGCTCTTAAGCAGGCAGTTGCCAAGGGTTATTGCGATTGGAAAGATATTAAAGTTATAGGAGATTAATAATCATGGCAAAGAAAGCTAAGGGTAATAGAGTACAGGTTATCCTGGAATGCACTGAGATGAAGAACTCAGGAATGCCAGGAACAAGCCGTTATGTTACTACAAAAAACCGTAAAAATACTCCTGAGCGCCTCGAGCTCATGAAGTATAATCCTATTCTTAAGAAGATGACTCTTCACAAAGAGATTAAGTAAATACGGTAAATTACGTATAAAACTGAACTGAATACAGTTATAAAATAAAAGACTATGGCAAAGAAAGCAGTTGCAACCCTTCATGAAGGTAACAATGATGGTCGTGCTTATTCAAAGGTTATCAAGATGGTAAAGAGCCCAAAGACTGGCGCTTACGTCTTTGATGAGCAAATGGTCCCTAACGAAGCAGTAAAAGATTTCTTCAAGAAGTAATTAATCATCTTACAAGAAGTATTTCACTTTCTTGTTTGAGGTTTTTAATTTTCTTGTTAGAAGTATTTTATATTCTTTCGGAAACCAGTTCATATTTTTACAGAAAACATTAAGTTTTTCATTGTGAAATATATGGTTTAGGGAAATAAAATTATTTCAATACAGAAATATTTTAAATTTCATTCAATATAAAAAGGTCATGAATTCTTATTCATGGCCTTTTTTATTTTTGTACAATTGTATTATACTTATCGGCTTCTGATGGTGTGATATAAGAAAATAATCATAATTTTATGCAGTCTTTTACAACCTATTTACTCCTTTAGATAAAAAGGTTAAGTATATCAATGAATACAGAACTTGACATAGACGCATGTAAACAAGGTGATAGAGCTGCTCTCGAGAAGCTTTACAAGACATATTCTAATAAGCTAATGAGAATTTGTTTGTACTATATTCATGACGAGAATGTTGCGAAAGATGTGCTTCATGATGCCTTTATTATTATCTTTACATCTATAAAAAGCCTAAAGGATAATTCAAAATTGGAAGGCTGGATGATAACTATTCTTCGTAATCTTGCGTTGAAATATCTTCGTGATTCTGATAATAAAGAATTTCCATTATCCTATTTAAACATTGAAATTCCTAATGAAGAAAACACGTCTGAACAAAATATCGATCTTGAAATACTGCTGTCAGCTATTGATGCTTTGCCAAAAGGCAATCGTGAAATATTTAAGCTTTCGGTCTTGGACGGCTTATCACATAATGAAATTGCCAATCTTTTGGGTATCAATCCACATAGTTCTTCTTCTCAGTTATTTAGAGCAAAGAAAATGCTTCGCATAATGTTGTCAAATTATTGGATACTATTTATATTACCAATTTTGATACCATTTTACATTTATTTTATTACAAAGGACAATTCGAAAGATAGTTTTGATAATCGTATGGTTTCAGTAAAAACAAAGAAACATAGCCAAAGCGTAAAACGACATCATAATCTTGACCAAGAGACTATTCTGCCAAGACGAACAACTATCAATGTTTCTTCACCTTGTGTAAGCGTATCAGATAGTATCAAACCTTATAATATGTCTGATAATTCTTCTGTTATTGCTACAGCATTAGAGAACAAACGACTCGTTCTTATAGATTCTTTGTCTAATAATATGACAACTATCTCTCATACTTCAGATACTTTACTTTATATTTCTACGGCAACAAAGGATATTAATATTTCTCCTGTCAACATCGCATATAATTATAAATCATCTCGCAAACGTTATCCATGGACTTTCAATTTCGGTTATAACACCACTTCTTCTGGTAATAGTATGTCAAATCTTAACTACCTTTCGGTTATTGATTATGCTCGTGGAGGAGTTATGGCCAAAATTTATTCATGGTCAGATTACCTCAATTATCTTGATCGAAACAGCTCTTCTATGGATTCGTTAGAGAATGCACGTCTACGTAAGATAGCTGAAGATAGTTTCCATTCGGCTGATAATCCTGTAGGCGAAAAGGCACATCATTATCGCCCTAAAACCTATAGCATTTCACTTAACAAGCGTTTAAATTCATATTTAACGTTTGGAACAGGATTAATGTACACGCATTTAAAGTCGAAATTTGAGAGTACATTTAATAACACATCTCTATTAAAGACGCAGAAAATTGATTATATTGGTTTACCTTTGCGATTGACGTATAGTTTCTGGCATAAAGGACGTCTTAATGCTTATACCACAGGCGGTGTGACATTTGAGCTTCCTGTACATAGTTCATTAACGCGAACGTTTACCATTTCGCCCGATTCGTCGTTTACACAGAAGCGTGATATTCGCCCACTTCCACAGTGGTCGGTAAATCTTGGTGTAGGTGTGCAATATCCTATATTTAAACCTGTAAGTATTTATATTGAACCTAATGTGTTCTATTATTTCAATAATGGAAGTGGTATTCAAACCTATCGAACGGAGCATCCGTTTATGTTTAGTGTTCCGTTTGGAATAAGGTTAACATGGTAAACCCTTTAATATAACATAGATATGAAACATTTTAATTTAAAACACAGCATTTTGATGCTTGTATTCTTAGGCCTTTTGTCGGCTTGCTCAACAGAAAGTATTGTTGTAAAGGACGTTCATGCGACAGATGTTAAGTCATCTGAATGTAAAACTTCTCTATCAACAAACAATACTCACACTGATAATTATCAGACACTCACAAATAACCCTACGGTTTTACATCTGCAAATGACTGCCGATAACACAGTAAATGCTCAATTTGTTGACGTATTAGATAACTGCATGATTAGCCAATTTCATGTTGAAGCTATAAGTGAAGGTAATAAAATAGTTGTTATTTTATATCCTCACGAGGATATGGCCACAGATTGCGTGTGTCAATATGATGTCGATTTTAAATTGAAAAGTTTACTAGCTGGTAGTTATCAGATTGAAGTTTATCACACTACAGCTAACAAGAAGACGTTAGAATCTTATCGAATTTATCAAGGAACTGTAGCGTTTGCACCTAATAAATCAATAACCTTGACAATGAAACGACGTTAAAAATATTATGTGATTCATATGGCGCATCATGTTTGATGCGCCTTTTTATTTGCTAAAATGTTTATTTTTTATCTCATGATAGCAGTCTTTTAACCTTTGTAGAATCTTCTTATACGGACATACAATTCAAATTTGTTCGCAATTTTAACCACTTAAAGAAGATATAAAATGCAAGCTCGACACACAGACAGAAAGTGTTATTTTGAAGAATCGGCTCAAAGTTCTGCACGTTATTATTTACCATATATTTTACAATATCATTCTGTTTCAAACACCGACCGAATATTAGAAGTAGGGTGTGGCGAAGGCGGAAACCTTAAACCATTTGCTCAAAAGGGTTGTGTGGTAACGGGAATAGATATGGCTAACGTAAGAATAGAACAAGCAAAAGGTTTCTTTAAGGAAGACGGGCTTGTGGGAAACTTTATTTGTCATGATTTTATGACATTTACTCCCCCTGTACATTATAAAGATAAGTATAGTATTATCATATTACATGATGTTATCGAGCATGTGGTTTGTAAGGAAAATCTCATTAAACATATTAGTTGTTTCTTGCGTCCAGACGGAATGTTATTTGTTGCCTTTCCTGCTTGGTACATGCCTTTTGGTGGTCATCAACAGATATGTCGCAATGCAATATGGTCGAAAATGCCGTATTTTCATTTATTACCCACGTTTCTGTATCGCTTTATTTTAGAAAAGTGTGCACACGAAGAACCTGATACTGTGGCCGAGTTGTTATATATAAAGAGGTGTAAGATGCCTATAGAACAATTTGAAACATTGGTTCATAAATTAAATATTACAATTATAAATCGGCAACTTTGGCTTGTCAATCCACACTATTTGCAGAAGTTTGGTTTAAAACCGCGAAAACTTTGTTATCCATTATCTGAGACCCCATACGTTCGAAACTTCTTTTCAACTTCTTGTTTTTATTTGCTTAAAAATAAGGCATGAATAATCAATTTCATCGTATATGATAAAGATATCACAATAATAGGAAAGGGCCTGTTACATAATACGCTTTCGATTTCTTTGATTTCCTACTGTCTTTTAGATGTATTTTTCATTGTACGACGGCCGCAGCACGTATTGTATGACGGCTGCCATACGATGTGTACTATGACCGTCGCACCTTTTGTATGACGGCCGTCGTACAATCATCTTTACTTCGTAAAGCGTTTGACATTTTGATGAAAAACAATAGCCTTTATAGTATAAAACATGATCGAAACGCCTGCTATGCACCTTGTAAATGGGTGTATAGTATTTGCAAATAGTGAGAAAGGACTATTTAAAAATGATTTATTTTAGTAGAGTTGACAACGGAACGGCGTTGTTATGATCATTTAAATAATAACGCGTTCCAAGATGATAGGCGCGGTTTGTGAGCGAAAGACTATCGGCACGCGCCTTGGCACGTATTCCAGCTATTGAAAGCATCGTGGGAAATACTGATGCGTTCGACTCTACACCCTTTTGTATATTGCTCTGCATGGCATTGACAACGTCGGGATAATGTTGCTCATATTGCTGAGATGTCCATACTAAAAGAGGAACGTCGGTGTCGTATTCTGACGGACGTGGCGAAGCATGGAGAAAAAGATGGCGCTTATCATCGAAAATGTTTTCGCCGTGATCAGACGTATATAATAGCGCAGCAATACATTTTTTAGCTTGCAACATACTGATTAAACGAGCCAAAATATAGTCGGTATGCAGAATAGTGTTGTCGTAAGCATTAATTAATTGAGGGCGATTTTCAACCTTTGCCTCGGTGGGTTCGTCAGGCAGGAACCGCGCATTAGTACGTGAATAGCGGTCGCAATAGTTGAAATGCGATCCGTACATGTGCAGAACGATGAAGAGCTTCTTAGGGTGTTTAGCGAGTTCTTGAGCCACATAGGGCAATAATTGTTCATCATCGGGCTGTTGTGAAGGCTGTTTTTCACGAATGAAACAAGTGTTATGAGCCTCTTCTCCCAAAAAATCGATGTATGAGTGGTTACGTAACTGATTGGAGAAAAAGGCGGTACGATATCCTGCTTCGCCAAAAGCAGCAAGTATTCCCTTCTCATGATATAAGCGCGAATGGTCGTCAGCTTTGGCTGCCGTAAGCAACATGGGTACGCTTTTATGAGTGGTATTCGATTGCGAACGCACGTTTTTAAATACCAATAAGCTACTTTCGCGTGACAGTTGAGGGTTGGTTGGTCGATCGTAACCGTAGAGTTGGAAATTGCTTGAGCGAGCCGTTTCACCAATAACAAGCACATATACTTCCGTAGAATCGGCGTTATGAGTAGCTGTTACGCCAAAACGGAAGTTGGCTACACGTTCTTTGTAATGGGCAGAAAGCCAACTTTCGCGTAAAGCCAACGTCAGATTATAGAATACATTTAGAGGATAAACATTATTCTCTACACGATATTCGAATTCTCCTTTGTGCTCTTCTCCTCGTGGATATACAATGTAAAGAAGTGCTGTTAAAATCAGCATGACTATGCCTGCCCACTGTGCTATTTTTCGCATTCTGTGCTGAAACTCTTCCTTTAGCAATGTGTTCTTTTTCCATTGCCATGCTGCAAGCATAAGGAGCGGAATGTAAAGTATGATAACTCCTGTAACAGCGGGTATAAGATTATCTAATAATTCTATTGCCTCGTCAGGGTTTGTCGTGAGCAGATTTAGAAACATATCTACTGCAATGACACCGCCACCATACAGATAGATAAGCACCATTTGAAAGGCTGCAAAGAAGACAAGTGGAAACAAAAGCCACACTTGACGTCCTGTTTTACGCGATAACGACATGAGCCACACATAGCATGATATTGGTAACAGAATGCTAACAATGCTGGCCAACGTCGGTATAGAATCAGTAAAAGCCAATATAATATTCGGCACCGCAATGGCAACTACGGTGTATATGAACAGAAATTCCGCAGAAAGAAAACGCAATTGTGGAACCGAAAAATTGAAACGTTTACTGGCCATTATCATAATTTAATACCGCATATTAAAATGCCTCGTTAATATTAAATATAAATCCTCCTTGCCCTGCTTTTCCAAAGCCATAGTCGAGCCTAATATTCACGTTCTTTTTAAACTCCCATCGGTAGCCAATTCCATAATTAGGAAGTATGTGTTTCATTCTAATTGCGCTGAACTTATTGAATACAGTTCCTGCTCCTGCCCAAATAACAATACCGTTTCGTCGCCAAATATGCTGGCGAATCTCAAGTTGAGTTTCCATCTTATGTTTGTCACGATATCGTCCTTCATAATATCCGCGCATGATATCACTGTTACCTAGCAGTGCCATCATGCCCCAAGAGGGATTTCCAAAGTTAAGCAACGTTTGGAAATCAGCAGCTAAAAGCGCGCCGCGCCAAATGGGAATATATCCGCTTGTGTGCAAATCGGTTGTTGAAAAACTATAGTAATTACCAATAAATTTAGGCCGAACGATTTGACTTAATTCAAGCCTCAAACCTCGATGTGGGGCTGTAAGATTGTCGCGCGTATCGTAAAGCATGGTAAAACCTGCTCCAAAGTTCACGGTATTACGACGTTGACCATTGAGCAATTGAGGGCGTTCCACGTCGCGTGCTGTCACAAAGTTTACAGCAATAGCAGGTCCAATAAATAGATTTTCGACGGGAGAGAATAACCAATTGGCTTGTAACTTATACTGCCAACGCTTCATTTTACTCTTGTTGCTGTTATCATCGCCCATATTATAGCCAATACCCCAAAAGTAACTGGGGAAGGAAAAGAACGAAGTAGAGTAGTTAATGCGCTGTTTATCACCTGTGAAGATGTGGGTTCCATACAGTCCAAACTTATAGAAACCTACGGTAGAAACATCAGTATATATCGAAATGTTACTTGGAATTTGCAAGCTATCAGTTAGCGATGTTCTATAAAGTCCTGATGCTACAATAGCAAACCCGAGCTTTGTATCCGTACTATAGTGTGGGCCACCGATGAAAGAGATATCGAATTTCTTTGTTTTTTTCTCCTTATTGCTCTCTTTAAAATAGTTGAGAACGCGAGAAATGATATTCGGTTTTTTCGTGGTTGGTTGTAAGTTGTTTTCTGATGCCTGTACTGAAATAGTGGTATCAGGTTGTATTAGCGTCACATCTTGTGCTATAGCATGAAGTGATGCAAACAGAAATATGAAAGTAGCGCTAATCTTTTTCATTAATATACTAATCCAACATTGTCAATCCAAAAGGTGTTTCCAGGCGTACCGACGTAGGCTCCACCGTGGCTTGACGAGAACTGTAAGGTGATATGAGTAGGTGTTTCGTTTGCGTTGGCCCAACCTGTTTCACGTATAATTACGCTTTGTCCTTTTGAATTGCGCGCATAATCAGTTGATCGCAGGCCCATTGTAGCTTTATCATAGAAGGGCTTTCCTGTAATATCGCCATAGTTTATTTCGTAGGTGGCACCGTCAACCCAGCCGTTTGTTGAACGCCCATAGCGCATAACCACTGTTCCTACGCGTTGAGCGGTGATATTTCCTTGGGCATCTTCGTGTCTCTTTTGCAGGTAAAGTACCGCCGTGCAGTAGTCAGAGCCTGCCACAGTAGAGGCTTTTGAGAAGCCGTCTTGGCGTATTCGAGTGTGCGAAACAGGAGCTTCAACACGATAATCAAAGCGTAAAGTCTTGGGCCTTAGTGTAAAAGGAATACCCCAATTCAAAGCCTTGGGTCCATCTTTAGTGCCTGTAATTGGTTCGCGTATATCGCCCAGAAAGATACTTCCTGCAGCAAGCACCTTAATATCCATTAGTCCAAGCACTTTGCAAGTTTCG
>JABCPF020000002.1 GCA_013333285.2 Prevotella sp. | reverse complement strand
TCTTTAGTGCCTGTAATTGGTTCGCGTATATCGCCCAGAAAGATACTTCCTGCAGCAAGCACCTTAATATCCATTAGTCCAAGCACTTTGCAAGTTTCGATATGTGTGGTCATTTTAGCACAATAGCCAGAGCCGTGTGCGTCACGATAAACGGAATTATTGGTTTTAACAATACCCATTACCTTAGCCATGACGTTACTTGTTCCCCATGGCGAACTGCCCAAATTGACATAAGGGTTGTTGCTGGTAAGCTCACGCGAAGGTCCGGGCTCATATAATGTTTTGACGTTACCGCCAATAACGGCCGACTCGTGTACATGACGGACTACCCAAGTATCAAAGTTTCCATATTTGAAAGGAACGAATCTATCAGCTGCATTTAAGGTAATGGGGAGTAGATAAATAAGTGATACCGTAAATACAATCTTGAAAATGTTACCTGTTATCTTCATTTTTTAATACTTAAAACGTATTTGCCTTTTGTGCGTTTGAGGCGAAACGGGTTGCAAAGTTAATAAAATTGCAATAGGTGGTCTACCATGTCGTGTTAAAAATATATGAAGATATTGAAAGTTTGATATAAGATGACTGTTTGTTATATGTTGTTTTGTTACAATGATTTTTATGTATTGGTTCTTGCTTTAGCAAGTTTGGCTGGTTGTATGGCGGCCGCCGTACAATGTGTACTACGGCCGTCATGCAATGTGTACGATGGTCGCCATACACGTTATACGACGACCGTCGCACAATGCGCTTTTTGTTGAAAAGTACTTGCTGGTTCAACATGACGATAGTAGGATAGTGGTGAAATGGCACGATAATAAAAGGTTACACATTAAAAAAGCAAGGGCAAAATGAAGCCCTTGCTTTATATAATATAATAAGGTGATCAATAGAATAGCTGATGATATACTATTTTGTGATTTCGCCTGCAAGCGATGTGTTCATGAGCTTTCTAATGACATTGGGGTCGCTGTGTTGTGCTTGGAGGAACATAAGCTTGGTGATTGCTGCCTCAACAGTGCTGTCATAGCCTGATACAATACCTGTGTTTTGCAGTTGAAAACCTGTATTATATCGGGTCATCTCAACACTACCTGCAACACACTGGCTAATATTTACGATAACAATACCGCGTTTTGCTGCGCTCTCCAGTAAATGTTTGAGCCATAAACTTTGTGGTGCGTTTCCGCTTCCAAAGCTTCGCATAACGATGCTTCTAAGCTCGTTTACTTGCAATATTGCCCTAACGGTATTCTCTTGTATGCCTGGAAATAAACTAAATACAACAACATCTGCGTTCATTGCCAGATGTGGAATCATTGGTTTTGAGAAGTCGGGCTTGAGGATACAGTGGTCGTTGAAGGTGAAATTCACCCCTGCATCACAAAGATGTGGATAGTTAAAGGTATCGAAGGCGTAAAAACCATCAGCATTTATTTTTGTAGCACGGTTGCCTCGAAGTAGTCGACCGCTGAAGTAAATACACACTTCGGGAACGCGTGCATGTCCATTTTCGTCTTTCAAAGAAGCCAGTTCGATACTCGTTATCAGATTCTCCTTTCCGTCAGTACGAAGCTGTCCGATGGGCAATTGAGAGCCAGTGAGGATTACGGGCTTCGTAAGATTTTCAAGCATAAACGATAAAGCCGATGCCGTGTAGGCCATAGTATCGGTGCCGTGCAGAATAACGAAGCCGTCGTAGTTTTGATAGTTGTCAGAAATAATGCGGACAAGTTGGGCCCATTTCTCAACAGAAATGTCGCTAGAATCAATAGGAGGCGTGAACTGATAGATGTCAATCTTCGTCTTTATTAATTTAAACTCGGGCATAGAATCCTCAAGATGGTTAAAGTCTAGCGGCTCTAAGGTTCCCGTTATTGGGTTTTGCCCCATTCCAACTGTTCCACCTGTGTAAATTAATAGTACCTTATTCATTAATATATATTATTTAGTGCAAATGTAGTTAAAACCTATGGGCGAGCAAAATTTATAATGGCTTTTCAACATTTTTGTTTGCAGCATTGGAAAATTAGCGTTAACTTTGCATCAATATAAATTTCAATTCTGCTGTAAAATGAAGAAAGTCTTAATTCCCTTTTTGCTAATGGCAATTGTCATCATGATGGGCAGTTGTGGAAGTAGTAAGCAAATTGCTTACTTTCAAAATATTGATACTCTCAGTTTAGCAGCGTCAAAGGGTCTTTATGACGCCAAGATTATGCCTAAAGATGAGCTAACCATTACGGTGTTGACAACTAATCCAGAGGTTTCTGCTCCTTTTAATCTTACGGTTAATAGTAAGGTGGGTAGTTCGGGCCAGATGAGCTCGGGAGGCGGTTCTCTTCAAGGATATTTGGTAGATAATGATGGAGATATTAATTTTCCAGTTGTAGGAAAGCTTCATGTTGCTGGAATGACAAAGACGGAATGTGAAGATATGATTAAGGAAAAGATTACTCCTTATCTCGCTAAAACTGAAAATCCAATTGTTACAGTTCGTACATCAAGCTACCGTGTGACGGTAATTGGCGAGGTGGGTAACCCTAAGGTGGTGCCTGTTACAACTGGTCAAATGAGCATTATTGAAGCATTGGCTCAAGCTGGTGACCTTAGTATCTATGGTAAGCGTGACAATGTGTTGCTTATTCGTGAAGATGCTACAGGAGAGAAGCACTCGTACCGCTTGAATTTAAATGATGCTAACCTCTTTAATTCGCCTTATTATTATCTGCAACAAAACGATATTGTGTATGTGGAGCCTAATAAAGTGAAGGCGAAGAACTCGACTATAGGAAGCAGTACCACCCTTTGGTTCTCGTTTGTAGGAATTGTAACGTCGGTGGCTTCGTTGGTTCTTAGTGTTATACGTAAATAAAAGGTAAAGAGATAAGCAAACGGAGACTTGAGAAAATATGGAAAATGAGATAATCAACACGTCGGAATAAGTAGCGTATGATTATCTCATTTTTGTATGAATAATACTAAAAATGGAAAACAATATTCACGAAGACTGTGGTGTAGCTCTTGTGCGCCTTCTTAAACCGCTGAGCTATTATCAGAAGAAATATGGTACATGGAAGTATGGTCTAAACAAACTCTATCTGATGATGGAGAAGGAACATAACCGTGGACAAGAAGGAGCGGGAATTGCTTCTGTAAAATTGCATACAAAGCCTGGACATGAATATATGTTCCGTGAGCGCGCAGAAGGTGCGAATGCTATCACAGAAATATTTGGTTCTGCTCATCATCAGATTAAGCAGGTGATGAAAGAGGAGGACGTTGATACTGATGCCTATGATGAATTGCCTTTTGCTGGTGAGCTGTACATGGGCCATCTTCGTTACTCTACAACAGGAAAGTGTGGTGTAAAATATGTGCATCCCTTCCTTCGTAGGAACAACTGGCGCGCTAAAAATCTCTGTATTTGTGGTAATTTTAATATGACAAATGTGGAAGAGGTGTTTGAATGTCTCACCGTTCAGGGCCAATGTC
The DNA here is from genome assembly GCA_013333285.2 of Prevotella sp. Classification (GTDB taxonomy): domain Bacteria; phylum Bacteroidota; class Bacteroidia; order Bacteroidales; family Bacteroidaceae; genus Prevotella. Next base: position 33,685 of record JABCPF020000002.1, on the reverse strand, counting down.
CTCGAATTTATAGTGATACCTATATTGCGCTTGAATTGATGGGGCATCGTCTTGACAGAGAAGTCGAGCGTAATTTTCAAATAGCTAAGGAGAAGGGACTTTCAGGAACTGATGTTACCGATTACATAGACGAGCATGTTCGTATGGAGAATGTGCTGAAGACCACAATGGATAAGTTTGACGGTGGTTATGTAATGTGTGGTATTACAGGAAGTGGTGAAATGTTCGCTATGCGAGATCCTAACGGTATTCGCCCCGCATACTATTATAAAGATGACGAGATTGTAGTGCTTGCTTCGGAACGACCAGTACTTCAAACCACTTTTGACCTTGAGTATGAAGCCATAGAAGAGCTTATCCCAGGTACGTCTTTGATTGTTCGAAGCAACGGAGAGGTTGCTATAGAAAGCATTATTCCCCAAAAGGAAAATAAAGCATGCTCGTTTGAACGTATTTATTTCTCTCGTGGATCAGATAGAGATATCTATAGAGAACGTAAACAATTGGGTGAGCAACTCACGCCAAATATATTAAAAGCAGTAGATTATGATACGGAGCATACGGTGCTTTCGTTTATTCCCAACACTGCAGAAGTGGCCTATTACGGATTGATTGAAGGATTGCAACACTATGTAAATGAGCAGAAAATAAAAGCAATCCAAAGTCTTGGACAAAATCCTTCGCATGAAGAATTGCAGAAAATACTGATGTCTAAGGTAAGATCGGAGAAGGTGACGTGGAAGGATGTCAAACTCCGTACGTTTATTACGGAAGGTAGTGCGCGTGATGACTTGGCAGCACATGTCTATGATGTAACATACGGAAGCCTTAATCCAGGAGAAGATAATTTAGTTATCATTGATGATAGTATAGTAAGAGGAACAACGTTAAAGAAGAGTATTCTGCATATTCTCGACCGTTTGCATCCTAAAAAAATAGTAATTGTGAGTTCGGCTCCGCAAATTAGATATCCTGATTATTATGGTATTGATATGCCGAGGTTGGAAGAGTTTTGTGTGTTCCGTGCGGTAATCAGTTTAATTCATGACCGCAACATGGAGCAACTTATACATGATACTTATGCGGCATGTAAAGCAGAGCTTCAGAAACCTAAAGCGCAGATGGTCAATCATGTGCAGGATATCTACAAGCCTTTTACGGTAGAAGAGATCAATCAAAAGCTTATCGAGATGCTTCGTCCTAAAGATATGGTTGCGCCTGTTGAAATAGTTTTCCAGTCTTTGGAAGGACTTCATAAGGCAATACCTAATAATCAAGGCGACTGGTATTTCTCAGGGAATTACCCTACGCCTGGTGGGACAAAGCTTTGTAATCAGGCTTTTGTTAACTATTTTGAGAATTCATACAACGAAAATCTTTCTTAAACGAAATAATATAAGATGAAGAACGTAACCTTGGTGTTGTCTGATGGAACAAAATTCCACGGAAAATCATTTGGATATGAGCAGCCCGTTAGTGGGGAAGTGGTGTTTAATACGGCCATGATGGGCTATCCGGAGTCGCTTACTGACCCATCTTATGCTGGCCAAATTCTTACATTCACATATCCTTTGCTTGGCAATTATGGAGTTCCACCCTTTACTTTTGAAGAGAATGGGCTGCCGACTTTCATGGAAAGTGATAAAATTTACGTGTCTGCAGTGGTTTGTTCTGATTACAGTGAGCAGTATAGCCACTGGAATGGTGTAGAAAGCTTGGCCGAATGGTTAAAGCGAGAGCATGTTCCTGGCATTACAGGCATTGATACTCGCGAGCTAACCAAAGTACTTCGTGAGCATGGAGTCATGAAGGGAAGTATTGTTTTTGATGATGCTCCTGATGAAGTGGCTCTGGCAGATTACGAGGGAGTGAACTTTGTTGCGAAAGTTTCGTGTAAGGAAATTATCAGATATCAGGAAGGAGCAGGAAAGAAAGTTGTTCTGGTTGACTGCGGAGTGAAGGCTAATATTATACGAAGCCTGATTACTCGGGGTGTAGAAATCATTCGCGTTCCGTGGAATTATGATTATACTAATATGGAATTCGATGGTTTATTTTTGGCTAACGGTCCTGGCGATCCTGACACATGCCAAGAAGCTGTTGATATAATTCGAAAGCAGATTAATGCTTCTCGCAAGCCCATTTGTGGTATTTGCATGGGTAATCAGTTGCTTGCGAAGGCTTCTGGAGCCACAATTTACAAGCTAAAATACGGCCATCGTTCGCATAATCAGCCTGTACGTTTAGTTGGAACTAATCAGTGTTATATTACCTCTCAGAACCATGGATATGCCGTTGATGCAGCAACTCTTGGTCAAGATTGGGAAGAATTGTTTGTGAATATGAATGATGGTTCTAACGAAGGTATCAGACACAAGTCTAATCCATGGTTTTCTTCGCAGTTCCACCCAGAAGCTTGCTCAGGGCCTGTTGATACAGAGTTTATGTTCGACAAGTTTATTGATGCGCTAAATGCTTAATAAATTCAATCTGTAATTGTAATTCAAAACTAAGGAAACAATAGTAAGCAAGTCTATGAAAGATCCAAATATTAAAAAGGTTTTGTTGTTAGGTTCTGGTGCGCTCAAAATTGGCGAAGCTGGAGAATTTGATTATTCGGGTTCTCAAGCGTTGAAAGCTCTTCGCGAAGAGGGTATTGAGACAGTATTAATCAACCCAAATATTGCCACCGTTCAAACATCAGAGGGTGTTGCCGACCAAATATATTTTCTTCCTGTTCAGCCCTATTTTGTTGAACGTGTTATTGAAAAGGAACGTCCTGATGGTATATTATTGAGTTTCGGTGGCCAAACAGCACTTAACTGTGGTGTAGAATTATACGAAAGTGGTGTACTTGAAAAGTATTCGGTTAAAGTGTTGGGAACGCCTGTTAAGGCTATTATGGACACGGAAGACCGCGAGCGTTTTGTCGAGAAATTAGATGAAATAGAGGTCAAAACCATCAAGAGCGAGGCATGTGAAGATATGCAACAGGCTGTAAAAGCAGCGAATGCATTGGGTTATCCTGTCATTGTCAGAGCTGCTTATGCATTGGGTGGTCTTGGCTCTGGCTTCGCAGACAATGATGAAGAACTGAAGAAAATATGCGAGAAAGCGTTCTCTTTCTCTCCTCAAGTGCTTGTAGAGAAGAGCCTAAAAGGTTGGAAAGAGATAGAATATGAGGTAGTGCGCGACCAGTACGATAACTGTATTACGGTCTGCAATATGGAGAATTTCGACCCACTTGGTATTCATACGGGTGAATCAATTGTTATTGCTCCATCGCAAACGCTTACTAATGCAGAGTATCATAAGCTGCGTGAGCTTTCTATTAAAATAGTTAGACATATCGGAATTGTTGGCGAATGTAATGTACAATATGCTTTCGACCCATATTCAGAAGATTATAGAGTCATTGAAGTTAATGCACGTTTAAGTCGTAGTTCTGCGCTTGCGTCTAAAGCAACAGGCTATCCTTTAGCTTTCGTTGCTGCAAAATTAGGAATGGGTTACGGACTTTTTGATTTGAAAAACTCGGTTACAAAGACAACCTCTGCGTTCTTTGAGCCTGCGCTCGACTATGTAGTCTGCAAAATTCCACGTTGGGACTTATCAAAGTTTCATGGCGTAGATAAGGAACTTGGCTCTTCAATGAAGTCGGTAGGAGAGGTAATGGCCATTGGCCGTAACTTTGAAGAGGCTATTCAAAAGGGCTTGCGCATGATAGGACAAGGCATGCATGGCTTTGTCGAGAATAAAGAACTTGAGATTCCCTGCATTGATGAGGCTCTGAGAGAACCTACTGATAAGCGTGTGTTTGTGATTTCAAAGGCTATGCACCAAGGTTATACGGTTGACCAAATACATGAGTTAACCAAGATTGATCGCTGGTTCTTGAATAAGCTTAAACATATTATTGATATTGACGAAAAGCTGAAACGTCATAATATTAATACGCTTGATACCGACCTTTTGCGTGAGGCGAAGGTATATGGCTTTACTGATTTTCAGGTTGCACGCGCTTTAAAGCTTGAAAAAGAGTATCCAAACATGCACCAAGCATCGCTTGTTGTCAGGAACTTAAGAAAGCGTTATGGTATTCTTCCTGTTGTTAAACAGATTGATACATTGGCTGCTGAGTATCCCGCTCAAACTAATTATCTTTACGTTACTTACGCAGGCACATCAAGCGATGTAACCTTTACCGATGACAGAAGATCTGTTATCGTGCTGGGTTCGGGTGCATATCGTATTGGAAGTTCGGTTGAATTCGACTGGTGTGGCGTGCAAGCTCTCGAAACGATTCGTCGTCAGGGCTACCGCTCTATCATGATTAATTACAATCCTGAAACCGTTTCGACCGACTATGACATGTGTGACCGCCTTTATTTTGACGACTTATCGTTCGAGCGTGTCATGGATATTATTGATTTCGAACATCCTCATGGTGTCATCGTTTCTACGGGAGGACAGATTCCAAACAACCTTGCCATGAATCTTGATGCCCAGAATGTACCCATCTTAGGCACATCGGCGAAGGATATTGACAATGCAGAAGACCGTGCGAAATTCTCGGCAATGCTTTCACGTAACGGCATAAACCAACCCAAATGGAGCGCATTAACATCAATGGACGATATTGAACAGTTTGTTAATCGCGTCGGTTTCCCTGTGCTTGTACGTCCAAGTTACGTTCTTTCGGGTGCTGCAATGAACATCTGTTCAAACCGTGAAGAGTTAGAACGATTCTTAAAATTAGCTGCTAATGTAAGTGCTGACCACCCTGTTGTAGTATCAAAGTTTATTGAACACGCTAAGGAAATCGAGTTTGATGCCGTAGCAAAAGACGGCGATATCTTAGCTTATGCTATTTCAGAACATATTGAATTTGCAGGTGTTCACTCTGGCGACGCCACTATACAGTTCCCACCACAGAAACTCTATGTGGAAACAGTACGTCGTATTAAGCGCATAGCGCGCAAGATAGCAGAGGAGCTTCATATTTCAGGACCGTTTAACTGCCAGTTCATGGCTCGCGAAAACGATATCCTTGTTATTGAGTGTAATCTTCGCGCAAGCCGCTCATTACCTTTTGTTAGCAAAGTATTGAAGTTGAATTTCATTGACCTTGCCACGAAAGTAATGTTGGGAATTCCTGTTGAAAAGCCTAATAAGAACCTCTTCGACTTAGATTATGTGGGTATCAAGGCAAGCCAATTCTCTTTCAACCGTTTGCAAAAGGCCGACCCTGTTTTAGGTGTTGATATGAGTTCTACGGGTGAAGTAGGTTGCTTGGGCGACGATAGCAATCAGGCATTACTTAAGAGTATGCTTTCGGTAGGGCAGCGAATACCTGCGCGTACCGTGCTTTTGTCAACAGGTGGTGCAAAGCAAAAGGTTGAGATGCTTGATGCAGCGAAAGAACTTATCAATCATGGCTACGAACTATATGCTACTCCTGGCACATCGCGTTTCCTTACAGAGAACGGTGTTAACAACACGCTCGTTCACTGGCCATCAGAACAAGGCGCAACGCCTCAAGCGTTAGATTTGTTGCATAATAAGAAAATCGATATGGTAGTTAATATACCTAAGGATTTGACGGCTCGCGAATTAACCAATGGTTATAAAATTAGGCGTGCCGCTATCGATCTTAATGTGCCACTGATTACAAACAGTCGCTTGGCAAGTGCTTTCATCTACGCTTTCTGCAACTATACTCCTGCTGAGCTTGATATTAAGGCATGGGGTGAATATTAAAGCGCGTAAATACTGTTTGTAGTATATATTAGCGAACAGAGATTTTAAGAGTCATACTGACGTAAAATCTGATTTAACAAGAGGTTATCATCTTACAATGATAACCTCTTGTTGTTTTTATCCCCGAATTATCGCAGTATAATAGTTGGTTTCTTCTGATATGGTAAATTCTTTGTACCGTATGGCTCGTTGTATGACGGCCGTCAAACGCATTATACCATGGCCGTAGTACGCGTTGTGTTACGGTCGCGGTACACATTATACTACGGCCGCCATACAGTGACCCAATCGATATTAAGGTGTATGTTTTACGTGCTTTTTCTTTGTGTTGAATTTTGTAAAGCTTTGACAATTATTTAAGAATAAACCAAACGGGTTGTTTGCACATAGCTTGTTAACAAGCATTTCGGTGCATGATAATTCTTTGAAACCTACAACTATAATTAAGCATTGCACGACAAAGAAAAAAAGAATAAGATTCTGTTTTTGTTATAATAAAAGGATAACACTATCAAAAAGAAATGGTGTGCTAAAAGTAACTCTTTTAGTACACCATTATATACTTCTTATTATCACAACGTTATGTTACTATAAACTTACAATAATATTAACGCGTAATATGTATTATATATAGAGAATACAGATGTGTTTTCTTAATCCATCTTATCATCAATCATTTCAAATCCACAATATGGTACGAGTACTTTCGGTACACGAATACCTTCAGGAGTTTGATTATTCTCCAGAATTGTGGCAACAATACGTGGCAATGCCAGTGCCGAGCCATTCAGTGTATGACAAAGCTCAATTTTCTTATCGTCAGCATGGCGGTATCGACAGTGCAGACGGTTTGCCTGATAGCTCTCAAAGTTTGATACCGAACTAACCTCTAACCAGCGCTTTTGTGCAGCAGAATAAGTCTCAAAATCGACGCAAATGCTTGAAGTAAAGCTCATATCGCCACCACAAAGCAATAGTAAATGATAAGGAAGTTCGAGCTTCTGCAGTAATCCTTCAACATGGTCGAGCATCTCTTGCCATGATTTATACGAGTTCTCTGGGGTGTCAATACGTACTATTTCAACCTTATCAAACTGGTGCAGACGGTTTAATCCACGTACATCTTTGCCGTAAGAACCTGCTTCGCGGCGAAAACAGGCCGAATAAGCACAGCGTTTAATAGGGAGGTCTTTTTCGTCAAGAATCTCATCGCGGAAAATATTCGTTACGGGAACTTCGGCTGTTGGTATCAAGAAAAGGTTGTCAAGGTTAGCATGATACATTTGTCCCTCTTTGTCAGGAAGCTGTCCTGTGCCATAGCCTGAAGCCTCATTGACAACATAAGGTGGCTGAATCTCAAGATAACCAGACTTACGTGCTTCGTCAAGAAAGAAAGCTTCGAGTGCACGTTGCAGACGAGCCATTTTGCCAATATAAACAGGGAAGCCTGCGCCTGTTATTTTAACGCCAAGGTCAAAGTCAGCAAGGTTGTACTTTTTCAGCAAGTCCCAGTGACAAAGAGCGTCTTCTGGAAGTTCTGGAATTTGCCCACCCTCTTTGATAACTACGTTACTTGATGCGTCGGCTCCTTCAGGAACCTTCTCGTTTGGTATGTTAGGAATATCGAGAAGAGCCAGTGTCATATCTTCGTTAGCCTTCTCATAAATCTCTTGTAACGCTTTATCGGTAGCCTTTAAATCGGCTACTTGATTCTTAATAGCTGTAGCTTCGTCCTTCTTACCTTCTTTCATCAGACTACCAATCTGTTTTGACAGTTGGTTCTGCTGTTGCTTATTGTTATCAAGTTTTTGTTGTGTTTCGCGGCGAAGCTTATCATATTCGAGAACTTTCTCTACGGCCTCACGGGCACCTTTGAAGTGTTTTTTTTAAGACCCTTAATCACACGGTCAGTTTCCTCTGTGATGAGTTTAAGTGTAAGCATAAAGCTGTATCTTTTAAATAATGGTTGTTTATTTATTGCAAAGTTACTAATATTATTTCATTTGAAAACAATTTATATAGTTTTTGTGTACCTTTGCAGCAGCAAGGTTTCGGGTTTATCTGAGTTCGATACCGTATAATATTATAGTTATTAAAATTCACAATCAAGTACTTATATCTCATGACTAAGAAAATTATTTGTGCTCTTTTCTTGTTTTCGTTGTCGGCGGTGGCTATGGCTGCACGTCCACGTGGCATCAAGACTTCGATGGGCAAGAAGGTTTATCAGTATCGCGTTTTCCTTACAGATAAGGAGGGATCGCCTTTCACTTTGAAACATCCTGAACAATTCCTCTCACAGAGATCGCTTGATCGTCGCTCTCGCCAAGGAATTGCGTTGGACGAAACCGACCTTCCTGTATCACCTAAGTATCTAACCGCGTTGACAAAAATGGGGCTTAAGGTCATGGGTAAGAGCAAATGGCATAATACGGTTTGGGTTCAATCGACAACAGACGATGTTGCTGATCGCCTTAAGGACGTTAAATTTGTTAAGAGGGTGGTGCGCGTTTATGCTGCACCCGATAGTTTTTTACCGTTGCCACGTACGGCGCTAAAAGATAGTTTGCGCCCCGATTCTTTTTCAAAGGGACGATATGGACAGGGTTATGACCAAATAGCACAGCTGAATGGTATCCCTCTGCATGAAGCAGGCTTCCGTGGACAAGGCAAATTAATAGCTATCATGGACGGCGGATTCCGTAATGCAGACCGCATTAAGGTATTGCGTCGTGTGCGTGTTGTGGCAACGGCCGACTTTGCACCGCGTCGCATTCGTTCTATTTACGATGACACTCATCATGGCACAATGGTTTTGTCATGTATTGCAACAAATAGCCCTGACACAATGATTGGCACTGCTCCTGATGCTGATTTTGTGCTGATTCGTACAGAAGAGGGTTCCTCTGAAACCCATGCGGAACATGATTCATGGACTGCAGGAGCTGAATTTGCCGACTCAATTGGTGCTGATATTATCAACGCATCTTTGGGTTATCATAAGTTTGATGGCGATTCAACAAGTTTTCGCTATCGTGACCTTGATGGGAAAACGGCATTTGTTTCTCAAACAGCTTCAATGTTAGCATCAAAAGGTATAATTCTTACAAACAGTGCTGGCAATGAAGGAGAGGAAGTTTGGCATAAGATTGGGGTGCCAGCAGATGCTATCGACATTCTTGCTGTAGGCGCATTAAATCGTAAAGGTATAAACACTATTTTCTCAAGTGTTGGCCCTTCTCAAGACGGGCGTGTTAAACCAGATGTATGTGCCATGGGCGGAAGGACGACAGTTATTAATGGTAGCGGAAGTATGACAAGAGCTAATGGCACATCGTTCGCTGCGCCTGTGATGTGTGGTATGGTTGCCAGCCTTTGGTCGGCATTGCCAAATCTTACAGCAAAGCAGATTATGAGCCTTGTTCGTCGTAGCGCTGACCGTTATGACTATCCAGATAATGTATTTGGATACGGTATCCCTAACTTCTGGAAGGCTTACGAAATGGGAAAAAGCGAATATTAATTTTGCTTTTTCCATAATTATTTTTTGACTGATTATCATGAAAAAATGGGCGTTATCGCTTGCTTTAACCATACTGACTTGCTTCTGCGTTCAATCTAATGCAGCAAGCTTAAGTCAGGATATCACAGGAACTTATGCAGGACGGGTAACCAGTGTAGTTATGAATGGTGACGCTGTGAGCAAGTCGCGTTTTGAAGGTAAAGCTTTTACCTTCTCTGTTTTACGTGAGAAAGATGGTTATTCGCTTGCAGGATATCTTGAATTTAACGGTGGCCCCGCTCATCATGTTATCAGTCTTCCTGCCACTCGGGCGCTTTTTAGCTTAGCTCCCGATGGGCAAATTGTACGCGGTCGAGGTAAGGGGCATATTTCGATAAAGGTTTTTCGCTTTGTCTCAGCTTTAAATAAAGACTTCAATATAACCTCTATTCGAGGTAAGGTTGTGGACGGGCAGCTTACATTTACTATTCAAGTTGTCATACCTGATTATAAAGATGGGTATACCGCAAGCTTTAGTTTTATGGGTCGTAAGCAGTAAAACAGAGTATAGTTTCTAAAAGATGAAACTATAATTAAATGAGCTTATATACTATAATAGGTATATAATTTGAATATTACTTATCATATTACAAAGGGAGAGTTTTCTGATCTAACGTTTGAATTTTAAATGTGCACTGTTTAAAATAGACAAAATTATACATTATTCAATTTGTTTTGTTAGTGTCATTTTTACGATTAATTGTCGTGTTCGTCATATTATAAGTTCCAAATAAGACGTTTTTAGAGTGATAATTATAATTAATTCACTTTTCTTATGTTTTTTTTACGGGGGGGGGATTCCGCATAATTAACTATTATATAACTTTGCACTTGTTAAGAGTTTATGAGTTACATATTGAAGAGTCTGTTGTATTTCAAGGAGAACTTTACTCGATGTGGCTTTTATATTTTTATATTTAGTAATTTGAATATTTTAAGAGAGTATTATAGATATATATGCAGTAATCATATTTTATTTATATGTGTTTAGCATAAATAGCATATAAATACAGATAGTTTCAATACCAATAATTTTAATTTAATATGCAAAATGTATTATAAATTATTTCAAATCAACCAATACGTAAATAAATTCTAATTGATAGTAAACATGAAAAAAAATGAAAAGTGGGTATATATTGTACCTGCGGTTAAATTATTTGGACTCGAAGTTGAGGACATGATGGTTCGAACTTCTTTCACTGGCGGCCACAGGCCAGGATTGTCGGACGATGATGGTATTGACCAAGGTGGTGGTCATGGTACTGGCGACGTAGAAGAAGACGAAGGCGATTAACTTCTACTATTGTATTTTTGTATTACGAGTAATTAAATTAAGAAAACTAGAAAATAAAAAAAATGAAAAGAAACCTATTTTATGTGGCGGCTTTTGCTCTTACATTATTAAGCTGCTCACAAGAAGATTTAACAAACAAATCTGGAAAAGATGGCGTTAAGCAAGGTGTTCCTTTTGTAGGCACATCAAAAGTTGTAACAGGTGAAAATCCTGCAAGTCGAACATCATTAGATTATGATCGCACAGCTCGCTCTATGACATATTATTGGGAGCCAGGTGATAAGATTTGGTTAAATGACGGTAATAGCGCAGAAGGAGAAATAACAGCAAAGGTTGCTTCTGCAACATTCTTCCTTTCTGGATCATATACAGCACAGAATTATACAGTATATTATCCTGGTAAAAATGCCACAACTTATAATGGAGTTACAATACAAACAGCTCAGACACAAACAGCTCCTAACAGCTCTTCTCATATTGGCGAGGCAGGAGATTGCGGTGTAGCTACTGCAAATAAGAAACCAAGTGGTGGATATTCTTTCTCACTGGATCATAAAGCATCATATTTATGTTTCCTCCCACGCACTACAAATGTTACGGAAACAGGCTGGGTGCTGACAAGTATTAAAGTTACTTCTGATAATAATATTGCGGGTAGTTATACACTTTCTGCCGCAGGATTAGCAGGAACTGGTTCATCTAATGAAGTTACACTTACAGTATCTAACTTTGATATTACCAATTCGGAAACCAGCCAAGCTACAAATGCTTCATACATGGTAATAGCTCCTGGTACACATACTCTTAAAGTAGAGTATTCAGTTAAAAACACAGTGTCAGGAAATACAGGTACTATTGTTAGAAATCTTGATGCAAAAACTTATGCAGCTAACACTCTTTATCCAATCACTGTAAACTTATTTGGAGAGTACTCTAATACAAAATACTATTTGTGGGATGCAGAACAGGATCTCTGGTATAATAAGACAGCTGTTGATTATGCTAATGGATTATATTCAGCCTCAGACAATCCGCAATGGGCTTCAGGGTCACATAATTCAATTCCTGCAGATCAAAATAGATGGTTTAATACGAATCCACCTGAGGTACCAGGATTTACGATGCAGCATGGTTATGGTAATAAGTTCTATTATGCTACACGTTCTGGTAAGGATTGTCCTTCTGTGTTTGAATTAGCTTGGTATTATGACAAGGGAGATGTGCGTTGGGATGCAACAGGTGCTTTCCTTTTCCGTGGTAAAATATATTATGGTGGAGCGTGGATTAAGAAGCAAAGCGTAATTGCACAAGAAAATAGTACAACTGTGGCTGCATTGAAGAACACTTATCCTGGTCCTCATAATGGAAATGAAGATGATTTGATACATCCAGACGCAGCTGGGGGGGAAGGTCCAGAAAAGGCAATAGCACAAGGCGCACCTTCATCGTCAACAATTAAAAATTATTTCTTCTTGCCTACTTTAGGAGATTATGGAGGAGAACATGGTGGATATGCTATTCCTGATAACTGGAATACGCTTTATGGTTTAGGGACAATCGGATTCTATTCTTGTTCAAATACTTACGCTGGTATTTATGGTTTGTATGTTTGGGCTTTACGATTTGATAACTCAAAAGTGTCTCTCCGTTCTACAGTGGGCATGCATTTTGGCATTCCATTGTGGAAAGCACAATAAGTGGTAATGTTCTAACTGTTTTGGCTAAGTATTGATGACGTGTTGACTAAATAAGATAAAAGATAGTATTATCAATGATGTTTAATCAGATGTAAATTAATACTTAGCTTATAATAGCGGAGAATAGACAAAAAGATAAAGTGGGTGTCATGCAAATGATACCCACTTTTTGTTGTTATGAATCGTTATTTAGGCTTTTACCGTATGTTTTAAATACTGCTATAATACAATGTTGTTTTTACTATATTATAATAGTATGTGATATACATCATTTACATTAAGTCATCATTTTGTTGAAGAAATAAATTTGCGGGAAGAAGAGGTCAGGGTTTGATCTCATTCTTCCCGCAAATTCATATTCATGGTTAAGCAAAGGGGTGGTGCTTAACAAACATTACAAATGAATAGAAAGCCGCTGCTTATTTCTGTACTTTGCCGTCCCATTTACCTTCCATAGCCAATTTTATTTGCATGAGAAGATCTTGATAATGTGCGCGTGTGTCAGCATCAGCAGGGCGTGCAGCCTGTAAGCGTACTTTTATTTTCTGAAGCGCTGCAAGGCAATAGGGGCGCTGTTCGTCTACCATTGTAACGCGCCATGCTTTGACAAAGTTGTTAATTGCGCGCCTTTGCAGCGTTTTTGTCCATAGATTTACCTTCTCGCCTGTTGTTGTAGAGCTGAACAGATAGCCCACAAGGTCATTGATATACTCCATAGGTTTATAGCTGTTTGGGAGAGAACTGTGCTTACTAATCAGGTTAAGCGTCATAGCTGATGTGAGGTTATCAATAACGTCGCAACCCGTAGTAATGATGAAATTCTCAGGAACGCGAATGAGTCGGCTAATATAAGCAGGGCTAATAAGCCAAGTAGGCTCTTTAAATAAGTTTTTGTTGAGCCAAGCCAAAGCGCGACGCTGTGTAGCACGATCAACAGAAACATAAACAGGTCCTTCTTCTTCCGCACTCTTCACGTTATAATACATACCTCCGATATAGCTGCGAACATGACCGCAATAACGTGCAAACTGAGAACGTAGATTTTTGTAAGCGGTTAGAAGATTTACGTCCATGTCACCCTCTTCATCGTTCCACTTGGGCAGTTCGTTGATAATTCGCTTGAGATTTTTAATGCCATAATCACTTGCTTTCATGGCATCGTTACCCAAATCCTCACTTTGTGCCCTTGGGTCGTTGTCGTTACCTTCACCTCCGAACCAATATCTCTGGCTCTTCGCCAACTGTGCAATAGTAAGCTTGTTGAGGATAAGTCGCTCCTCTTTCTCGCTCTGCGCATCAGGGAAATAGCGATATCCCCAGTTGATAGCCCATTCGTCATAGTCGTTAATACGAGGGAAAATACCTGCTTCGCTAATATTATCCTCTGGCTGTGCTACGTAGTTAAAGCGAGCATAGTCCATAATTGATGCTGTATGACCGTATTTTTCAACCCACGCCTTGTTGCGCAGACTGTCAACTGGCGTTGCCCACGAAGCCCCCTTGTTATGGCGTAACCCGAGCGTATGGCCAATTTCGTGAGAACTAACAAAGCGAATGAGTTGCCCCATTAGCTCTTCATCAAACTTCGGTTTGCGCGCACGGGCATCAACTATGCCTGCCTGCACTTGATACCAACCATGTAAAAGGCTCATCACATTGTGATACCAACCCACATGACTCTCAATAATCTCGCCCGAACGAGGGTCACTAACATGAGGCCCGTAAGCGTTAGGAATATCACTTGCCAAATAACGGATAACACTATAACGTGCATCTTCAAGGCTCATAGTTGAGTCGTTAGGCCACTCGTATGCTCGAATTGCGTTCTTAAATCCCGCTACTTCGAAAGCCTTATTCCAATCTTCTACGCCCTGTATAAGGTATTTGCGCCACTGTTTTGGGGTAGCTGGGTCAATGTAAAAGACGATAGGTTTCTCGGGTTCAACCAGTTTGCCACGTTTGTAAGCCTCTACATCTTTCGGCACGAGACGCCAACGTGTAATTACTTTGCGCCGTTTTACGTTTTGTTGCTGATCATTAAACTCGGCAAACTCTTCGGTAAAGTAACCTACGCGTGGGTCAAAGGTACGTGCTCTCATAGGTTCTTGTGGCAACAGAACGAAAGAAGTATTTGTTTTTAGCGTTACATTGCCAGCTATACGAGCCGCAGGAACCTTGCTCGATGACTTGCCAGAGTATGTTTTTGTAGTAACAATCTCGGTGTTGATAGGGAAAGTATGTATATAATTAATGTATGAAAGATCTTTGAGAATAGCGCTAACACCTATACGATCCTTCGCTATGCTACTCAATGAAAATACGCTATGGTCACCGTTAAACCAGTTGGTCACGTCAATACTATACAGTTTTGAGCCATTGGTTGCTGTTACCGTTGAGTCGATTTTCACCGAAGCCATAATAGGATCCTCGGTAGAATTAAGCACCGCTTTATAAATAGCATTAGTAGAGTCGGCACTTACGTCGTACATCTTAGCGCGTAAAAGTATCTGTTTTCCGTTCTTTTCAAAATAGATAACGTGCTCGTTGGCCAATTCGCCACCATAAAAACCTGCGTCGACAGGTGTTGATACAAAGCGTGTTGTTACCATAAACAAACGACCTAATAGCGAGTCGGGTATTTGGAAATAATACTTGTCTTTCCAGTATTGTACGTTAAAAAGACCCTGTCGGGCAGGTGTTCTCACCTCTTTTTTTACAGGTGGTACTTCCTTTTTCTTCTTAGCTTCAGCAGGCATAGCCAGCAAAAAACTAAGGCAAAGGCCCATGATTAATGTTTTTTTCATGATGAAAAAAGATAGGATTTTATTTAATAAATATATATTTGCAAAGGTACATTTTTTTCTTTACTTTTGTAAGTATCATATCAATAAACCTATTAAGATGGACATAGAACAAATTCGCGACTATGCTCTTTCGCTGCACGGAACAACAGAAGATATGCCTTACGGTCCCGATTGTGTTGTTTTTCGTATAGAGGGCAAAATATTTCTTCATATTGCACTTGAATCTTTTGAACCCAGATGCGCCGTAAAGCTTGACCCAGCTTTAGGTGTTGAGTTGCGAGAACGGGAGAACGGTATTTGCCCTGCATACCATATGAATAAGGTTCATTGGAACGATTTATATCTTGAAAAGCTTAATGACGATATGGTTAAGGAACTTATTGATCATTCGTATCGTTTGGTTTTGCAAAAACTACCAAAGCGGTTAAGGGAAAAATACGAAATTAACGGCTAAGCATTTTTACCTTATATAATATACGCTCTGACGGCAAAAAAGAAGCCTTTTTGTTGCTTTTTTTTGCCTTTTCGACGTAATGGGTTTGCGATTACGCTGAAATGACAGTGCGTTTACATCGTAAACGCGCTCCGATTACGATGTAAACGGATTGCGATTACGTCGTAAACGTAAGGTGATGATGCTGTGTTCTAACATGCTGTAAAATAGCGTGTTGTAAACCTATAAAAAGTCTTTATTGCTAAATCGGTTTGCGTTTAGCCTGTAAACGTATACGAAGCCGTCTTCTTGCTTTCTGTTTTATATTAAAATAGGTATATGATGTGTTTTATAGGCCGTTTATATCACTAAAACTTATGATAAAAAAATGTTGCGACAAGTCTATGAATTACTTTTGCATATTGACTTGAAAATTTTTCGAAAAAAACGATTAAAAAATTTGCTTTTTCCCCAAAAAGATACTACATTTGCAATGTAGGCATTAGTATACTGATTATTTGGGAACGGAAGGTTCATTAAATTCTATAGGCATATGGTAAAGTATAATATTACTACTAAGAGTGAGAAGGAGGCTGCGTATAGGTCTCTTGTCAGTCCTGGTTTGATGGATGAGTTGGAAGAAAAGATAAACAACATCATCATCATTCAGAAGAAGTTTAAGGACAAGAACTATTCGGCAAAGCAATTAGCTGAAGACCTGAATACCAATACGCGTTATATTTCCGCAGTGGTTAACGTTAGGTTTCATGTAAACTACACATCTTACGTTAACAAGTTTAGAATACAAGAGGCAATGTCTCTGCTTGTCGACAGACGTTATCAAGACCTTAACATGGAAGATATTTCTGATATGGTAGGTTTTTCTAACCGACAGTCGTTCTATGCATCGTTCTATAAAATCAATGGTATTACGCCTCGCGAATACCGAATGAAGCATTTTAAACAGCATCCATCGCTTGTTGAAAAGACGAAAAAAACAAGGACAGCGTGCTGTGACAAAAATGAGCGCAGATGACGGCCTCGCTAAGGCTGAATAATTAACAAAAATGAATGAAAAAAGTTTTGTTTATGCTGATGAAAAGTTTGCTGATTTACAATTGCTTCGCTATCAATTAGTGAACTTCGAAAGCTTAACGATACAACAAAAAAAATACATTTATTATTTGTCAGAAGCTACTTTGGTCGGTCGTGATATCACAACCGACCAAAATGGTATATATAACCTTGACATTAGGAAATGTCTTGAAGCGTTGCTGACAACCGACCAAATTGATAAAACCTCAGCCCATTATGGTGCGATGGAGGTTTATTTGAAGCGCCTATGGTTCTCTAATGGAATTTATCACCATTACGGCTGTGACAAGTTTGTTCCTGATTTTTCGGAAGAGTGGTTTCGACGTGAAATCAAGAAGATTCCTGCTAAATCTCTCCCGCTTACTAAATATGATGGCAGTGTAGATCAATTATTAGATACACTTTGTCCGATTATTTTCAATGCTGATATTTTGCCAAAACGTGTTAATCAAGCTGAGGGAGATGACCTTGTTACGTCATCGGCATGTAATTTCTACGCGAATGTTACTCAACAAGAAGCAGAGGATTTTTATAAAAATATAAGAGAAAAAGAGGGCGGAGACACGCAACCTTCATGGGGACTTAATTCGCGATTAGTAAAGAAAGCGGGAGAATTTACAGAAGAAACGTATTCGGCTAATGGCCTTTATGCACCTGTTATTAAACGTATTATATACTGGTTGGACAAGGCACGTGAGGTAGCCGAAAACGAACAGCAAAAGAAAGTAATCAGTATTTTGATATCTTACTATGAAACAGGCGATTTGCGCCTTTTTGATCAATATAATATCGAATGGCTGAAAGAGCACGAAGGAACGGTTGATTTTATCAATGGTTTCATAGAAGTATATGGCGATCCGCTTGGCTTAAAAGGTACATGGGAGGGATTTGTTGAATACAAAGACGAAGAAGCCACTCGTAGAACGCGGCTGATATCAGACCATGCACAATGGTTTGAGAACCATTCTCCTGTTGATAGTCGATTTAAAAAAGCAAAGGTAAAAGGGGTAACAGCAAATGTAATATGTGCAGCGATGCTGGGTGGTGATGAGTATCCATCAACGGCCATAGGTATAAATTTACCTAATGCTGATTGGATTCGCGCACAGTATGGTTCAAAAAGTGTCACGATAGGCAATTTAACAGATGCATATAACAAGGCAGCGCGCGGAAACGGACTATATCAAGAGTTTGTAATTGATGATGCAACTATTCAGCTTATTGAAAAATATGGGGACGTATGTGATGACCTTCACACTGACCTTCATGAGTGTTTAGGACATGGAAGTGGTCAGCTTCTGCCTGGGATTTCGCCAGATGCTTTAAAAGCATATTCAAGCACGAACGAAGAAGCACGTGCCGATCTTTTTGCGCTTTACTATTTAGCCGATCCTAAACTTGTAGAATTGGGATTAGTTCCAGATAAAGAAGCCTATAAAAGTCAATATTATTCATATATGATGAACGGGCTGATGACACAACTTGTACGGGTAAAACCTGGTCATCAGATAGAAGAGGCACACATGCGTAATAGGGCCTTAATAGCACGTTGGTGTCTTGCTCATGGGCGGGGTGTGGTAGAGATTGTTGAGAAAAATGGCAAGCGATATGTAAAAATACTTGATTATGATGCTTTGAGAGGATTGTTTGCAGAACTTCTTGCAGAAATACAACGTATTAAGAGTGAAGGTGATTATAACGCCGCTCGAGAATTAGTTGAGAGTTATGGCGTAAAGGTCGATAAACCTTTACATGACGAAATACTGGAGCGTTATGCAGAACTCCATATAGCTCCTTATAAAGGCTTCATTAATCCGTGGATGAAACCTATTTTTAATGCGCAGCATGAAATTCAGGATATAGAATTGGATTATACAGAATCGTTTACACATCAGATGCTCCGTTATTCGACAGAATATGGGATATTATAATGTAATAAGCTTTAGGTTATGTTAGATCAGGTAGAAAATAAGATAAAAGAGATAAAACAAAGTTTTCGTTTTTTGATGAATGGTCCAGCGTCGCAATCGATGCGTGAGAAAGGTTTGGATTATCGCCTAAACTGGGGAGTTCCATTCATTCAACTTAAATCAATGGCTAAAGATATCGAAAAAGATTATGATTTAGCCATTGCTTTGTGGAAGGAAGATATTAGAGAGTGTAAAATTTTGGCAACACTTTTGATGCCTGCAGAAAAGATGCCCCAAGAAGTTGCAGAGATATGGATGGAACAAACGCGTTCTCAGGAAATGGCTGAAATGCAAGCATTTAATTTGTATCAGTATGTAAGCTATGCGCCTGTTATAGCTTATCAATGGATGGCATCGCACGAGGATGTATATCAGATTTGTGCTTACGGCATTTTGGCACGCCTGTTTATGAAAGGGCAGGAGCCAAACGAAAGAGGAATTAATGAATTTATTGATCAGGCTGTAACTGCTTTAAAGCAAGGTTCAGCGGGTGTAAGACATGCTGCAATGAATGCCATGTTGCGATTTATAGAACTTGGTGTTGTGTACGAACGTGTTGCAACATCCGCATTAAAGCGTGAAAGGCTTGAACTGCTATAAAAGAATTGTATTTCGTTTGCGAAAAAAACATACATTTTTTTGAATTGTAGTTTAAGGAATTATAGCTATATAAGGCTGATTCATTAAAACTTTCTTAAAATAAAGATTTAGAGTACCTTTTTAATATAATTTAGATACTTCGCTTCCCCTGCTCTGAATAGAAAATAGTATTTTTGCGCTTAGTTTAAAATTAAGTGTAAAAAACGTAATCATGGCAGAATCAGTAGACATTCGCGAACTGAATATCCTCATAGAGCAACAAAGCTCTTTTGTTACAAATCTTGTAACAGGTATGAATAGAGTTATTGTTGGACAGAGACATCTTATCGATTCGTTGATTATATCTCTTCTTAGTGATGGGCATATTCTTCTTGAAGGTGTTCCAGGACTTGCAAAAACGCTTGCAATTAAAACCCTTGCACAATTAGTTGATGCTGACTACAGTAGAATACAGTTTACTCCAGATCTTCTCCCCGCAGATGTTGTAGGAACGATGATCTATTCGCAGAAAGACGAGAAGTTTCAAGTAAAGAAGGGTCCTGTTTTTGCAAACTTTGTATTGGCTGACGAAATAAACCGAGCTCCAGCAAAAGTACAGAGTGCTCTTTTGGAGGCAATGCAGGAACATCAGGTGACAATAGGTGAAACTACTTTCAAACTGCCCAATCCATTCCTTGTTATGGCCACCCAGAACCCTATAGAACAGGAGGGAACGTATGAGTTGCCAGAGGCACAGGTTGACCGTTTTATGCTTAAGACGATAGTTGATTATCCAACTGTTGAGGAAGAGAAGCTTATTATTAGAGAGAATCTTCAAGGTGTAATGCCAACGGTAACGCCAGTCACATCTGCTGATGCGATTATGAAGGCTCGTGAAGTTGTAAACCAAGTATACATTGATGAAAAAATAGAGCAGTATATTGCTGATATTGTTTTCTCCTCTCGTTATCCTGAACGTTATAAGCTGACAGAATTGAAAGGTCTGATTACTTATGGAGGTTCGCCTCGTGCAAGTATCAATTTAGCAAAGGCTGCTCGTGCATACGCGTTTATAAAGCATCGTGGTTATGTTGTTCCTGAAGATGTTCGTGCGGTTGCTCATGACGTAATGCGTCATCGCATAGGCTTAAGCTATGAAGCAGAAGCTGCTAATGTGACAAGCGAAGAGATTGTTAGCAAAATTATCAATCAGGTAGAGGTGCCATAAACGAAAGGCGCATTAATGGAGACTTCTGATATATTAAGTAAGGTTAGAAAGATAGAGATTAAGACAAAGGGGCTTAGTCGGAATATCTTTGCAGGTCAATATCACTCTGCTTTTAAAGGTCGCGGAATGGAATTCTCTGAGGTGAGAGAATACCAGTATGGTGACGATGTGCGTGATATTGACTGGAACGTAACAGCGCGCTTTCACCGCCCTTATGTAAAAGTATTTGAAGAGGAACGTGAGTTAACCGTTATGTTATTAATCGATGTGTCAGGATCTCTTAACTTTGGAACATCAACGCAACTGAAAAGAGATTTGGTTACAGAGATTGCCGCAACGTTAGCTTTCTCTGCTATTCAAAATAATGACAAGATAGGTGTTATATTTTTTTCTGATCGTATAGAGAAGTATATTCCACCCAAAAAAGGTCGCAAGCATATCTTATACATTATTCGTGAATTGTTAGATTTTCAGCCAGAGAGTCGGCGTACGGATATAGCAATGGCAACAGCTTATTTAACAAGAATAATGAAACGTCGTTGTACTTCTTTTATTATTAGCGATTTCTATGATCGAAAAGATTTTCTTCTTGAAATGGAAATAGCGAATCGTAAGCATGATGTTGTTGCAATACAGGTTTATGACCAACGTGCGAAAGAGCTTCCCAATGTGGGGCTTATGAATGTACTTGATGCAGAAACTGGGCATGAGATGCTAATAGATACTTCAAATAAGAAGTTGAGACGAGCACATACAGCTTATTGGCTTAACAGAGAAGATGATTTACGTCGAACATTTTCAAAAAGTAGAGTAGATTGGACTTCTGTTGCAACCAACGAAGATTTCACAAAAGCGCTATTGACCCTATTTAAACAGCGCTCATAATCATATCTGATTCTTAGATGAGAATATTTGTTCGCAGCATATTATTATTTTTGTTTACCCTTGTCGCTATGAAATCATTTGGACAAGTTAGGGTAGAACAGTCAATTGATTCGGTAGAGATACGTGTCGGAGAACAGGCACAGTTAAAGCTCAATGTAACAATTGCCAAAGGAAATAGTTTGCAGTGGCCATTGCTGAAAGAACGGCAATATCTTGTTCCGGGTTTAGAGATTGTGCAGTTGGAACCAGCTGATACAATTCATGAAGACGGAGAACAATTGACAATAGAAAAGAAATATACACTTACTGCTTTTGAAGAACATTTGTTTTCTATTCCTGCACTTACAGTTAAAGTAAATGGAAAGGCTTATAAGGGGAATGCCAGTGCACTGAAAGTAATTACAATAGATGTTGATACACTGCATCCAAATCAGTTTTTCCCACCAAAAGATGTTCAGGATAATCCATTCCTGTGGTCGGAAATAACACCTTTCTTTTTATTATCGTTATTGATTATATTTTTGATTGCTATTGCTTTTTTCTTGGTGGTAAGATTGCATCAAAACAAGCCAATAATAACAAAGATACGTATTGTCAAGCATATTCCACCTCATCAAAAGGCATTATCTGCTATTGGTCAGATTAAAGACGAACATATGCAATCCAGTGAGGACCAAAAGACATATTATACTCGCTTAACAGACACATTGCGTTTGTATATCCAAGAACGTTTTGGTTTTAACGCAAAAGAGATGACTTCAACTGAAATTATTGCCTGTTTACAAGAAATGGGTGATAAGTCGATGATAGACGAATTAAGTGAGCTGTTTAACACAGCTGACCTTGTGAAATTCGCAAAGTATTCTACACTTCTCAATGAAAATGATCTTAATCTTGTGAATGCTATTAATTTTATAGATAAGACAAAGAGAGAAGACATGCCTGTGGAAGAAAGAATTGTACCAAGCCTTTCAAATAATGATAAACGTATTCGACAAAATCGAATAACAATTAAAGTACTACTTTGGATACTGGGAATGGTTATCTTCGGACTTTTGTGTTATGTGATCTACAATATTTATTTATTGTCGATTTGAGAGGTGATTGAAAGAAATTGAAAATGGAATTTGTCAATAAAGAATACTTCTTCCTGTTATTGCTGTTGATACCATATGTGCTATGGTATTTTCTATATCGCAAGAAGAGTGAGCCGACAATACGCATGAGTGATACTTATGCATATATTAAAGCACCCAAGAGTTGGCGTGTGCGTATAATGCATGCTCCAATGTTTTTGAGATGTATTGTATTCACATTGATAGTATTTGCTTTAGCTCGTCCGCAAACACATAATTCATGGGATAATAAGTCGGTTGAAGGTATCGATATTATGTTGGCTATAGATGTCTCAACTTCTATGCTTGCAGAAGATTTAAAACCTAATAGAATAGAAGCTGCAAAAGATGTAGCATCAGAATTTATATCAGGTCGTCCTGATGATAATATTGGTTTAACTATTTTTGCAGGAGAGGCATTTACTCAATGTCCGATGACAGTAGATCATACTTCGCTACTTAATCTGCTTCGAAACGTGAGAACTGATATCGCTGCACGTGGGTTAATACAAGATGGAACTGCGATGGGCATGGGATTAGCAAACGCAATTACACGTTTAAAGAGTTCAAAAACCAAGAGCAAAGTGATTATTCTCTTGACAGACGGTAGCAATAACATGGGAGATATTTCTCCAATGACAGCAGCGCAGATAGCACAATCTATGGGGATACGAGTGTATACAATTGCTGTTGGTACAAATAAAGTTGCCCCTTATCCAATGCTAGTAGGTGGAACTGTTCAATATGTAAATGTTCCTGTTGACATTGATACTAAGACACTTCGTGAGATTGCTGCAGCAACAGAGGGCAATTTTTATCGTGCAACGAATACGAAGGAATTGAAGCAGATATATCAAGATATTGATAAGCTTGAGAAAACTAAGATGAATATAAAAAAGTTCTCAAAGCGCTATGAAGCTTATCAACCTTTTGTTATAGTTGCTTTTATATGTCTTCTGTTAGAAATTCTATTGCGTAATATTGTATTACGTCGTTTGCCTTAAAAAGAAATATTATGCTTAGATTTGAAGATTCCATATATCTCTGGTTAATGCTTACCATACCTTTTTTAGTGTTGGTAAAATTCTTTTATTGGCATAGACAGAAAAAGAGACTCCAAAAATTTGGTGATCCCTCTTTATTAAAATTATTGATGCCTGATGTTTCATTATATCGCCCAAATGTTAAGTTTGTTTTGATGTTGACGGCTTTAGCATTCTTGATAATTATGCTGGCTCGCCCACAGATGGGAACAAAGATATCAAATGAAAAGAGGAATGGGATAGAGGTTATCATATGTTTGGATATTTCAAACTCTATGAAGGCTGAAGATGTTGTTCCAAGCCGTTTGGATAAAAGTAAAATGCTGGTTGAAAACTTAGTAGATCATTTTACAAATGATAAGGTTGGCTTAATTGTTTTTGCAGGTGATGCTTTTGTGCAGCTGCCAATAACAAGTGATTATGTATCGGCTAAAATGTTTTTGCAGGATATAGATCCTTCTTTGATAGCTACTCAGGGAACTAATATAGCAGGAGCTATCAATATGGCAATGCACAGCTTTACCCAGCAACAAGATGTTGGACGTGCTATAGTAGTTATTACGGATGGAGAAGATCATGAAGGTGGTGCATTGGAAGCTGCAAAGGCTGCAAGTAAAAAAGGTTTTAATGTTTATATATTAGGAATTGGTGATGTAAAGGGAGCTCCTATACCAGTTGGAAATGGAGAATACATGAAGGATACTTCTGGCCAGACGGTAATGTCGTCCTTAAATGAAAAAATGTGTAAGGAAATAGCAAAGTCTGGTAATGGAGTTTATATTCATGTAGATAATACTTCGGACGCTCAACAAGAGTTAAATGAAGGATTGTTGAAACTTCAAAGAGGAGAAACGAGTTCGGTCGTTTATAGTGAATATGATGAACAATTTCAGGGCTTTGGTATCATAGCTGTTATTTTGCTTATTCTGGAGATATGTATACTTGAGATTAAGAATCCACGTTTGAAGCAGTTGAGATTGTTTAAGAAGAAAGTTGTTAATAAATGAACGTATTAAGATATATAATTACATTAAGCTGTATAGTAATGCTCTCGCAAAGTGTTAGCGCGAGTTCTGATCGTCAGTATATTCGTTCTGGTAATCGTTTTTATCGGCAAGAGAATTATGCAAAAGCAGAAGTGGAGTACCGAAAGGCATTAGATAAAAACTCTCATAATGCTCAGGCTATGTATAATCTTGGATGTGCACTAATGCAACAGCAAAAAGATTCATTAGCAATTTTACAATTGCAAAATGCTGGTAAAACTGAGACTGCAAAACTGAGGAAAGCAATGGTATATCATAATATAGGAGTTATATGTCAGAAACATCGTCTCTATGGGGATGCAATTGAAGCTTATAAAGAGAGTTTGAGGAATAATCCTTCGGATGATGAAACGCGATATAATCTTGTTCTTTGTATGCGACAGCAAAAGCAAAACAAGGAAGATCAAAAAGATAAACAGAATAAGGATAATAAAAATAATAAAAAGGATTCTGATAAAAAACAAAATGAAAATCAGAATCAAAATCAAAATAAGCAAGATAAGCAACAGAAACAGCAGTCGACAGAAAAGATGAGTAAAGATAATGCGGAGCAGCTTTTAAATTATGCGGTACAAGCAGAAATGGCAACTCAGCAACGACTTAATAAAAATAAAAAACAGTCGCAAACACGTCGTCTCAAAGAAAACTGGTAAATAGATTAATATGATACGTCAAATATCACATATTATATTTTTTGCTTTTGTATATCTATTTTCTTGTATACAACATATGTATGCCCAAATACAGGTTTCTGTCCCCGCGCAGGTTGAAGTGGGAGAAAACTTTCGTTTGGCATATACTATTAATACGCAGGATATAGAAGATTTTAGAGTTGGAAATATCCCTTCAAACTTAGAAGTCTTGGCTGGACCTTATACTTCGAGGCAATCAAGTTATCAGATGATAAATGGACATACGTCAAGTTCTTCATCTATTACCTTTACATATACCCTGAATGCTGTTTCAAATGGAATATATACTATACCAGCAGCACGTGTTCGGATAAATGGTAAAACGGTGTTATCTAAGATAGCTAAAATAAAAGTTATAGGTTCCACGCGTAGTGGTTCTAAAGCATCGCGCATGAATCAATATAGTAACGATGGATCTTCTTCTCAAGCACAAAGTTCGAGTACAAATATAACAGGTAATGATTTATTTATAAGGGTTTCTGCAAATAAGCGTCGTGTATATGAACAGGAGCCTGTATTATTGACGTACAAAGTTTATACACAGGTTGAATTGACACAGCTTGAGGGCAAAATGCCTGATCTGACGGGGTTTCACACTCAAGAAATTCCGC
Organism: Prevotella sp.; assembly: GCA_013333285.2. Lineage (GTDB taxonomy): Bacteria > Bacteroidota > Bacteroidia > Bacteroidales > Bacteroidaceae > Prevotella. The sequence continues at coordinate 7,868 of JABCPF020000002.1, read as the reverse complement.
TTCCTCAACAGAAGAGTTTTCATTTAGAACGTGTAAATGGCAAACCTTATAAAGTGGTTACTTGGAGTCAGTATGTAATGTTTCCTCAAGTAACAGGAGAGCTTCGTATTCCAAGTATAACATTTAAGGGAACTGTTGTGCGGCAAAATAGATCTGTCGATCCATTTGAAGCTTTCTTTAATGGAGGTTCAGGTTATGTAGAAGTTAAAAAAAATATTGAAGCTCCAGGGCTTACTATTCAAGTAGATGCTTTGCCAAAGAAACCTGTTAATTTTTCAGGTGGAGTAGGAAATTTTAATATTACAGCTTCTTTAAATAAGTTAGAAGTCAAGGCAGGCGAACCACTTTCTTTACGTGTTGTAGTTAGCGGAAAGGGCAACTTAAAGCTAATTAAACAACCTGAAATTAATCTTCCAAAGGATTTTGATAAATATGATCCTAAGGTTAAGGATAATACAAAGCTAACAAACTCAGGAGTTGAAGGTAATAAGGAATATACTTTCCTTGTTGTTCCACGTAATCAAGGTACATTCACAATTCCATCTATTGAGTTTACTTATTATGATACAAGTTTAAATTCATATAAGACTGTTAAGACACAAGTTTTTTCTGTTACAGTATTTCCTGGCGATAAATTAAAAGAACCTTCATTGTATGATGCAGAGAAGGAAAATGACATTCATGATATTATACGAGATGTAAAAACTGGAAATACAGAGGATGGAACTTTCTTTGGAAGCACAATATATTGGATTTCCCTGGTTAGTCTCTTCTTATCTTTTATATTTCTTCTAATTGTTTTCCGTCAGCGTGCTCTAGAGCGTTCAAATATTGTAGGAACGCGTGGTAAAAAAGCCAATATAATAGCTCAAAAGCGTTTGAAAAATGCAAAAAGACTTATGATTGAAGGTTTACAGAATGAATTTTACGATGAAGTGCTTCGTGCTTTATGGGATTATGTTGGCTATAAATTAAATATACCTACAGAAGCTTTATCACGTGATAATATTGCAGAGAATCTTCGCTCTAATTATGTTGATAATGGAACTGTCAATAAGTTTTTGTTAGCATTAGATGAATGTGAGTTTAAACGTTATGCACCAGGAGATCCTTCTGGAAATATGAATAGTACATTTGAGATGGCATTTATAGCGATATCAAATATTGAACAAGTAATGAATAAAGTAACAAAGAGATGAAGCTTATAAGTTATAGTATGTTACATAGATTGCATCTTAGATGTATATTTTTGATGTATATCTTTTTATCACTTGTTTTGCCGTCAAATGCAGTGACAATTAAAGATGCGGAACAAAATTATAGGAAAGGCAATTATCAGCAAGCAATTAATGATTATAAAGAATTGTTGAAACAAGGTGCTTCTGCTGATATTTTTTATAATCTTGGAAATGCTTATTACCGTTCAGGTAATCTTACACAGGCAATATTAAATTACGAACGTGCCTCATTACTGTCACCAGGGAATGAGGATATTAATTTTAATTTAGAATTTGCTCGTTCAAAGACTGTAGATAAAATAGTTCCAAGGGGAGAAATGTTTTATGTTACATGGTATAAAAGCATTAGGAATTTAGTAAGTATAGACTCTTGGGCTTATATAAGTTTGATTTCTATTGCTTTGGCTTTTGTTTTTGTGCTTGTTTATCTTTTTTCTCCAACTACAGGTTTTCAAAAGTTGGGATTCTTTTCTGGTATTTTGTTGTTTGTTCTTTTTTCGTTTTCTTCTTTTTTTGCATTCCAGCAGAAATCTGCTATGCAGAAAAGACATGGGGCAATTATAATGGCACCTTCTGTTAATGTTAAAAAATCACCTACATTTAATGCTTTGGACGGGTTTGTTCTTCATGAAGGTACACGTGTAGATATTGTAGATGAAGATATAAAAGGATGGGTTGGAGTTCAGGTTTCTGATGGGAGAAGTGGCTGGGTTCCAATTGATAAGCTCGAGAAAATATAATACGAATTTATATTCTTAGTTGATTTTAGATGTTAGACACTCTTGTAACACTTGATAGACAAGTTTTATTGATGCTGAATTCGAGCAATTCATTGTTTGGTGATAGTTTTGTTTCATTATTTACTTCTGGCATGTCATGGATACCATTATTTATAGCATTGTTTTATCTTATCGTAAAGAATAATGAGACAATGGGACAGATTACATTGACTGTAGGAGCAGCTGTACTTTGTGTTATTCTATCTGGTGGACTTGATGATATTATAATAAAACCTTGGGTGTGTAGAATTCGCCCTTGTAACGATCCAAGTATTAGTGATAGTCTGTGTTTAGTTCAAGGACAAATAGAATCTGGTTATAGTTTCTTTTCTGCACATGCTGCGAATACAATGTCTCTGGCCATTTTCTTCTGTTTACTTGTAAGAGACTCTTTCTTTAATTTTGCCATGCTGGCTTGGTCGTTGATTAATGGATGGACACGTCTTTATCTTGGTGTACATTATCCAAGTGACGTTTTAATAGGTTTTCTGTATGGGTGTTTGGTCGGCTTTACAGTTTATTCTGTATTTTATAAATTTTATTTTAATATTGCCCCTAAGTTGAATTATATTTCTAGTCAATATACAAGTACAGGATATGATAAGAAAGACATAGATGTTGTTCTAACAGTATTTGTACTTACATTATCAGTCATGTCTGTTTATTCAATTCTTAATATTGGATTATTAATATTTTGATTATGGATACTAAACATATTCGCATTAGCAATTATAACTACGATTTACCAGATACTAGGATAGCAAAATATCCGTTAGCTCAAAGAGATCATAGTAAATTACTTCTTTATAAACATGGTAAATTGTCAGAAGAGATCTTTTACAATCTATCTGATCATGTTCCTGCAGATTCTTTAATGGTCTTTAATAACACTCGTGTAATACAAGCGCGAATACATTTTCGAAAAGATACTGGGGCTTTAATAGAAGTTTTTTTGATGGAGCCTGCTGTTCCTGCCGACTATGAACAGATGTTTCAAACCAACGGAAGATGTAGTTGGTTATGTATGGTGGGAAATCTCAAAAAATGGAAGAATGGAGATTTGCATCGCACCTTTGATATAAAGGGACATCAAGTAACCTTGACAGCAACGATGGATCGCAAGTATGCTTCTCATCAGGTAGGAGGAGGGACGAATTATTGGGTTGATTTTACATGGGATGATCCTCAAATTAATTTTGCTGATATTCTAGAAACTGTTGGTGAGTTACCTATTCCACCTTATCTCAATCGCGAAACACAAGAAAGTGATAAGACTACATATCAAACTGTATATTCTAAGATAAAAGGTAGTGTTGCTGCTCCGACAGCAGGTTTACATTTTACGGAAAATGTTTTAAAGGCAATTGATGATAATAAAATTGTACGTGATGAAGTAACATTACATGTGGGGGCAGGAACTTTTAAACCTGTTAAAAGTGAAGAGATAGAAGGACATAATATGCATACTGAGTATATTGTAGTTCAGCGACATACTTTTGAAAATCTCCTTAAACATAAGTGTGAAGCTATCGCTGTAGGTACAACAAGTGTGCGAACTTTGGAGAGTTTATATTATATTGGCGTTAAATTGGCCTTAATGCCCGATAGCAGCGAAGAAGCTCTTCATATTAATCAATGGGAACCCTATGATTTGCCACATAATGAAGATGGTCTCGTTTTGTTTAATGGGAAGGTGATAACTCCCCAAGATGCAATTCAAAATATTATTAATTATTTAGATAAAGATCATATTGATGCTTTGCACTCAAGCACACAAATTATGATTGCTCCTGGATATACGTATAAAATAGTCAAGGCTTTAATTACGAACTTTCATCAGCCTCAAAGTACCCTTTTGTTGCTTGTAAGTGCATTCCTAAAAGGTGATTGGCGAAAAGTATATGATTATGCTTTATCTCATGATTTTCGATTCTTGAGCTATGGTGATTCAAGTTTATTAATTCCTTAACATGTAAAGATATGAAGATAGGTGACCGTGTTAAGTTTCTTAGTGAAACTGGTGGAGGAAAGATAGCTGGTTTTCAAGGGAAAAATATTGTTTTGGTAGAAGATGAAGATGGTTTTCAGATTCCTACACCAGCAAGTGAAATAGTTATAGTTCAATCAGAAGACTATTCTACAGCTAATATAATCAACCGTAGTATTGAAAAGGTAGAACAGAAAGCAGAGATTACACCTTTAACCCCTGGCGCCCATTCGATAAAAGCTCTAATGCAACAGGGACAGAACGAAGTTGTTGATATGTCTGTGTCTGATATGGTAGATGTTCATAAGCCTATTACATTTAGTGCAAAGGCCGAAGAGCGTAAAGGAGGTAACCAACTATCAGTTTATATGGCTTTTGTTCCCACAGATGTGAATTCTGTCTCTAACACATCTTTCGATACATATATTGTTAATGACAGTAACTATTATGTACAGTTTGTTTATATGTGTGCAGAAGGTAATAGCTGGACGTTAAGGTGTCAAGGGGAAGTAGAACCTAACACGAAGGTATTTTTGGAGCAACTTACTAATCATGATATTAATCACCTAGAGCGTATCACGATACAGTTAATCGCTTACAAACGTGACAAACCTTTCACATTAAAGGAACCTGCATGTATTAATATTCGTATGGAGCCTATTAAATTTTATAAGACAAACTCCTTTAGAGAAACCCCATTTTTTGAAGTGCCAGTTTTGCTTTATACATTAATTGAGAATGATGTGGTAAAACGTCCTTGGATAGTTGATCCTAAAGTCTTAAAGCAAGAGATGTATAAAAGTTCTCCTGTAATAGATAGGCATGATGATTTAAAAGAAGAACATCGCGAACAGTTAATCAATCGCTATTCTGTTGATCAGAGTAAACGCAATAAAAAAAATGTAGTAGATGTTCATACCCAAGGATTAAATGATACTATTATTATTGATTTACATGCCGAGCAATTATTAGATTCAACAGCAGGAATGGAAGCGGGCGACATATTAGAGTATCAAATGAAGGTCTTTCGTGATACGTTGAAACAATTTGAACATAAAAGAGGGCAAAAGATTATCTTTATTCATGGAAAGGGTGAAGGAGTGTTGCGTCGCTCAATTCTCAACGAGTTAAGTTATAAATATAAATCATACACCTGTCAAGATGCTTCTTTTAGAGAATATGGTTATGGAGCAACCCAGGTAATAATTAAATAACATATCCAGCATTTTATTATGAAGTATGGATTTATTAAAGTAGCCAGTGCTGTTCCTGTTGTTCATGTTGCAAATTGCAGACAAAACACAAAGGAAATAGAGTCTCTTATTGCTCAAGCAGAGGAGCAGGGTGTTGAAGTTGTTGTTTTTCCTGAGCTTTGTATTACAGGCTATAGTTGTCAGGATTTATTTCGCCAACAACTTTTATTAGATTCTGCAGAAGCAAGCCTTGTGCATATTATTGAGTTTAGCAAACAACTTGATATTATTAGTATAGTTGGTCTTCCTGTAGTGGTTGGCAATTTGTTATTAAATTGTGCAGCAGTTGTACAACATGGTAGATTATTGGGTCTTGTTCCTAAAACCTTCCTCCCGAATTACAACGAATTTTACGAAAAACGTTGGTTTGCTTCCAGTCAAGACTTATATGAACAAACTATTTATTTTGCGGAGCATTCTATATTACTTACTGCAACCCCACAATTATTTAGAACATGCGGTGGAGCTGTCTTTGGAATAGAAATATGTGAAGATGTATGGGCGCCTATTCCTCCAAGTAATAATCTTGTGCTTGCTGGAGCCGATATTATTTTTAATCTATCTGCCAGTGATGAACTTTTAGGAAAGCATGCTTACTTAAAAAGCTTACTTTCTCAGCAGAGTGCGCGTATGTTGAGTGGCTATGTGTATAGTAGCTCGGGATTTGGTGAAAGCACACAAGATGTTGTATATGGTGGTAATACTCTGATTTATGAAAATGGACAATTGTTATGTGAGGGTGAACGCTTTGCTCTTGATAACCAATTGATGACAGCACAAATTGATATTGAAAGCCTACGTGCTGACCGACGTAATAATACAACTTTTGTAAATGCCCAGCGATGTATACAAGCTCATAATGTTCGCATAATTAAAACTGAAGATATTGTGCAGCGTGATTTTGTGCTAGAACGTACTGTAGACCCTCGTCCTTTTATCCCAACACATAATAATATGGAGGAGTCATGCTCTGAAATTTTAAATATTCAGGTGATGGGACTTGCAAGGCGTTTGTTGCATACTCATGCTGCTACGGTTGTAATTGGTGTGAGTGGAGGACTTGATTCTACGCTTGCATTATTGGTTTGTATAAAGACTTTTGATAAATTAAAACTGAATCGTAAAAATATAATTGGTGTTACCATGCCTGGGTTTGGTACTACTGGTCGCACTTATAATAATGCCATACGTTTAATGGAGAGCTTAGGCATTACTATAAAGGAAATAAATATATCTAAAAGTGTATTGCAACATTTTGAGGATATAGGCCATGATGTTTCGGTGCATGATGTTACTTATGAGAATTCCCAAGCACGTGAACGAACTCAGATATTAATGGACTTAGCCAACAAACACAATGGATTAGTTGTCGGTACAGGCGATTTATCGGAACTGGCTTTAGGGTGGGCTACCTATAATGGTGACCATATGTCAATGTATGCGGTGAATACGGCGATACCTAAGACATTAATTGAATATTTGGTAAGTTACATTGCACGTACCGTAGATTCATCTTCGGCTGCTACGTTATCAGATATTATTGATACTCCTATTTCTCCAGAGCTTATACCTGCTGATGAAAAAGGAAACATTCGTCAAAAAACCGAAGATCTTGTTGGTCCATATGAACTTCATGATTTCTTCCTTTTCCATTTATTACGACATGGATTTAGTCCGAAGAAAGTATTCCTACTAGCTCAAAAAGCTTTCAATGACAATAATGATTCTTGCTCAGATTGTAACCAATATGATGATACAACCATATTACGTTGGCTCTACACTTTCTATCGTAGATTTTTTGTTCAGCAGTTTAAGCGCTCTTGTCTTCCTGATGGTCCTAAGGTGGGTTCTGTAAGTCTTAGCCCGAGAGGTGACTGGCGTATGCCAACAGATGCGATGGCTACAAGTTGGTTACAGCAGATAGAGGAGTTGGCTAAGGAAGAGGGGATAAATCTAAGCACAATAAAAAAATAAGTATAACATTTTTAATCGATATTTAAAAGCATTCCTATCGTTTATAATTTATAGCGATTCGGGATGCTTTTTATTTATAAGCTACTTTTTTGTTGGCTTTCATCAAGAAAAATTGCAACACAATGTTTTTTCATATATATTTGCGTACTATTTGGTAATTTTTAAGTAATTTTGTCACAGAAAGATAATCATAGGACTTATTTCCTAATTTTTTAATCTAAATTTAATTAATCTTATGCAGAAAAGATTGCTTTTTCTGGTTTCATTGTTGTTATGGTTGACAACAACAATGATGGCACAAGTCACAACATCCTCAATGAGTGGCAAGGTTGTCTTACAAGGAACCAATGATGAGATTATTGGAGCCACAGTGCAAGCAGTGCATGAACCTTCTGGTACACGCTACGCAACGGTTACAAACACCAACGGTCGTTTTAACATTCAGGGTATGCGCGTTGGAGGTCCTTACACAGTTACCGTAAGCTACGTAGGACACCAAACTAAAGTTTTTAAGGCTATAAAGCTCCAATTAGGTGAGATTTATAACCTTGAGGTATGGCTCTCTGAGGATGCTCAGCAATTGGGTGAAATTGTTATTAGTGCTCAAGCCTCTAAGTTTGCAGCAGAAAAGACGGGC
>JABCPF020000001.1 GCA_013333285.2 Prevotella sp. | reverse complement strand
CTCTGTATTTACTTTGAATGATGGCGTACTTTCGTTACGAAGTGGGGAGCAGTACCAAAAATGAATTCCTTGTACTCGTGCAGGTGAATAACCCTGTTGCTGCAAATAATCTGTGATAGAGATTTGCTTGATATTTTGTATTTCCATTGTGATTTTGTTTTGATGTTTGAAAAGAATAAATCTCAGCCTTTTTCTTTTGGAGGCTGAAGGGTTTTGGATTGGTCAGACAGTCGTACACTATAGGCACCCATTTGCGACCGACCAAACTTATTTCTATTTGGTCGGATTGGTTCAGGTATTTATAGCCTGCGTCCGACCGACCAAAGGTTTTAGGGCTGATGATCTTTGTTGAGCCGATATTTTCCTCGCTCTTCCTTAACCACTATGCCTTTGTTGAGCAAGAATTGCAAAAGCTCCTTGAGTTTTGTTTGTCCATAGGATTGTCCCACAACCTCTGCATAAACCTTTTTGAGTGCCACGATAAGTTCGCCATAGGGCAGGACTTCACGCAAAGAAAAGGCTTGTGTCAATGCTTTACGATGTTCCGTGTCGCTTATTTCATGGTAAGAATAGCGGTGGAGTTTGCTATCTGCGTCCTTGTAAGAAGTATCGATTTCGGGAATGCATATCTCATCTTCCATTTCCTTGAGCCGAAAAGCGAATTTGTTAAAGGGTTTAGAACGGATGATGGCTGGAGCAACGATGCTTCGGTCTGGCAGCGTGTTGTCTTTCATGATTTGCAAGACTGTCTCTGCCTTGTTGTTGAGTTCCGTGCCAATATGCCCTCGCGCGTTATCGTCTCCTTTATTGAGGTGCAGCACGGTCTGAATGTGGATATTCTGCTCGCTGGTCCACTGCATCAGGTCGCCTACAAGTTTAGTCGCCTCCGTTGAGTTATTGATGTCGAGCATCAAATCGCGAATGCCGTCAATGACTACCAAACCCACATTAGGCGTATGGTAGATGGCGTAACGGATAATCTCTCTGCGCTCGTTTGGGTCGGCAATGGCTCTGAGGTGGCTGAACTTCAAATGCTCGGGTTCTCTGTCTATCGGTAGTTTTGCCAATTTCAAAATACGTTGCATCACAAGTTGACAATGATAAGGGCTTTGTTCCGTATCAAAGTAAAGAATAGTGCGTTTACTTTCTGGGAATGATGCTTGATATTCCAGTACCTGCCCATTGACAAGAGCTGCTGCAACGATGGCACTCACATTGAAAGTCTTCTTGGCTTTCGCCTTACCTGTCGATACACTGAAGTTACCCAGCGTACCTATAATAGCTTCGTCTACTTGCAGTACAACAGGAGGAAGCGCAAACTCGTCCGTAACGTGAATGAGCGACGCTTTCCAAATGTTTTCATAATCAGTCGTGTTCATCTTCGCCCTCCCGTCTTTCGCCCTGCCAATTCCAGCGCAAGTTCGGCATCCACAATAATCTTACGACCGACTTGTGTAATGGCACGATTGATTTTACCACTCTGTTTGATACGGTTAGCTGTGGGCAGACTGCACCCGAAGAGGCGTGCAATGCCTGCCAACCCATACACATATCGCTTTTCTTCTTTGGAGGAGGAAACTTTTGCCGTTTCTCCACTTGTGGACATATTGCCGTGCTGTGCCAAGAAGAGCAATTCTTCACCCGTCATCTGCCACACAGGTTTATCCAATAATTCGTTTGTCGTCATAACTCGATTGTTTTGAAATGAATAACTAACCCTTGCGCATAGGGCATTCAGTCAGCTCTGACGATGCAAAAGTAGAGGGCTTTTAATGTTATTCCAAGTGAAAGGGATATGGCGGGAAATATAAGAGAAAATAGGGAAATCAGAGACAATCAAAAACACTTAAACCATACTCATAAAGTAAACAATATCGGGCAAAATACCGTTTATAAGTAATTATTATGACTGTTTTAGTAATTTTCTCTTACACGTACATTAGATTCTAGACAGGTGTAGAACTATAAAAGTATTGAGAGGAAATCGTGTCTAATTTTTCACCAAGGGTAGCAACCTAACTTTGTGAGGGGAAAATAAATCTCTGTTCGCAAAATTCAGTCTCTCATTTACTTCCAGCAAACACTCTCCCTCGTAAGAACAAACTTTGGCTCCGTGTCATCACCACGGCCAAAGCTACACGGTCGATGCCCCAGACCAAGCACGAATACCCGCAATCGCTTTTCCACCGTGCGAGATTGATTGCACCTACCGCTACAAGCTCCCAAAGGGCTCACTCCCTCTTCCCTCGAGCATATCAAAAATGGGCGGTAACCAACCACTAGGCGACAAGGTGTCCGCCAGAGCAAAGCGACTACCGATAAAAAGAAAGCAAGCCTTGGTGTCGCCAAACGGCGGATCCAAAGTCTGCTTGTAAATAGAAGTTTGTATAATCTTATCTCTTCTTGAAGATAAACAAAAAGTCAATGAACTTTACATAATTGACCATGCTTGCAGAATGTCTGTTGTTTCCAGAATGATTTCTGCTTATATAGGCTGGCATAGTGTCAAGCATTTTCTGATACCTTTTTATATCCTTTTGATTGTCTACTTCATAGAGTGAGGTGTAGCCATCTTTCTCCAACACATCCTTAATAAAGTCTGAACAACTCATTAGGGTGGTTGCATAGGCATTTCGGGATGTGGGGCTAAGACCTATTAGCTCCATAAACATTAGAAAATGCTTCTTATTTAGTGTTTCTTTTTCTGTTAATTCTCTCATGACTCAGGCATTATAAATCCTTTGTTTTCTATTTTGTCGATAATCTTCATCAGTTGCTTGCACTGTTTAGGAGAAGGCAACTTTCCCAAATTGATATAGTCGCCTATACCATTGATGAATGACAATTCACCATAAGGAAGAATCGCTTCTTTTGCAACCTCGGTATAAACCTTATGCCAATAAGCTGCGCCTAACTTAAATATTTCGACAGATAAGTCAACATTGCTATTAAACTTGTGTGCTCGCTTTGCAGCTTTTTCTGTATCTTTCGTTTCTTGGAGTGATACAAGGCTGGCAATGAACTGGTCGGAAAGTTGGATTTTCAATTCCTTACATTTCTTCCATGTGTCCAGTTTACGAGACATAGAACGTACCAAACCACCATCAGCTTCTTTCATCAAAAACTCATGGATAGCATGAGCGATTTGCTCCAATTCAGTTGCCAGTTGGTGGTATAGTGTTTGGTTCTTCCAGATGGAAACCCAATCAAGGTCAGCACCTTTTGGAAGCATTGATATCAATTTAGCAATAGAATAAGGAACTATCTGTGCCTTATTACCGCCAGAAGGATACCATTCTGCTTTATTCACCATTCGGTCGAGGGTGTCAAACACGATAACACAGCACACACATTTCTTAAAATATTCTTCGTTTATACTATCTCGTGACTTTTCGTATATATCATCAATGGTGGTTGCAAAACGCTTAAAATTGATAGCAGAACTTTGACACACTTCATGAGGATTCATAGCAAAAGCATTCAAACACTTTGCCAGTTTCTCCTTTTTGAGAACTTGGTTTTTAGGATGCTTAGCCATGAACTGCTGACGTTGTGCCGGCGTAAGTTTCATCTGGTCTTGTTCCCATTTACCCCTTGAACGCTCATAGTACCAAATAGTTTGGAATGGATTTCCATTTACAGGCGGCGCCATTGTCTTCAGAGATAACTTCTCCATCATAACATGGAATGGATGATTAGAAAAGAAGTCTGCATCAGATACAGCATTCTGGCTATTTGCACATTGAGAAATTTTCTTTGTGATGTCATTATAGCGTTCCACCTCGTCCTCTGACATTTCGTTTTCAATGTTGAGAACGGTCAACTTCATTGGTACAAAGAGGTTCTGCATGGCATCCGCCATCTTTTCTTTTTTAATAATGGCATTTGCTAGGGAAGCAGTTGTCTGACCACCATTTATGATTTGTGGGTCTCGCATATGAACAATCTTTGTACCGTCGTCAGAGAAACGAACAGAACGTGCTACGACTGCAATACCATTATTATAGGTGAAAAAGTTTTCTGGGGAATTGATGATGGTGTCTCGTATTCCACGATTCACTTTTCCACGTATGCTCAGAAAAGCACGGACATTTCCTTGAAGCAACTTGCTACCATATTTCAGATAAGCATTTGCTAAGAAGCTACCAGGCACAATACCCAAATAAGCATCATAGTCTGCCTCTTCGCCGATTTGTGCTTTAAGGCATTGTATACCGTCACACCCAAACTCCTCTGTATCAAATTCAATTATCTCGGCAGAATTAGACGAGTATGTTTGGAAGAATCTTTCCAGCGTCCAAATATTTAATACAACTGGACGATCAAGGAAATCTTCTCGGCTAATATTTTTAACCTGTTTACTGAGGATGGAGTTTGAGATGATAACGAATTTGAAACGTACAATATCCCAATTCAACCTACCTCTTCCTGCTCTTTCTTTTATCTCTTTGGCAATACTTAAAGCAGGGTCAGAGTCATCGCAATAATCAGACATTTTGCCAGTCACGCTCTCCTCTATAAAATTGCGCATCCTTGTATAAAGTTCATCAATGCGTGTATTAGTAAGAGTCTGAACGGTGTCAATCTCATTTGAGAAATCACTGGCAATCATAATAAGAGCACCGTCTGCTTCATCATAAGCATAGGCATCAAATGCCATAAGACGGTTTCTCTTACCACGTATCTCAATTGATATTGGCATAGCATCGCTAACATCTCCCGTTTCTTCGAGGATCTCGAGAGATTTTTCTATGAATTGTGTCTCAGGAGCAGTTCCCTCATGCTCTGCATCGAAGCGAAGCTGCTCCATGAATTGTTTTCTATAATCTTCTATCTCCATGGGGTCGTTGACTTGAAAGTGTCTAATTCAGACAAAATTATTTCGTACTGTGATTTTGCAATTGCCTTTGGTAGCAAATCTCTCCTCAACCTCGGAAAGTCCTCTGTTACAGCAAATGTTAAACAATCTGTTATCTCATATACATAGTTGTCGTATTCTGGAGATCCCTCATATCCATACGTTGATAGTTTAGACATGAATACGTCTCTCACAAACTGATTGTTTATGTTAATCAGTAGCTCATTGACAATATTGTTTAGCTTTAAGCCTTTGTAGTTGGTGCTCATCTTTTCGAGAGCATAAACGACGAGACTTCCATTTTCATTTCCATCAAGCTGTTCAATAGACGAAATTTTAACCAGCTCTTTGCCAGAAGAAACGGTTTTAATTTCAATCCATTTGTCATCAAAGGAAAAGTCCTTATGGGTCTTTTCTGGACCCATCCAACTTTCGATAGCTTTTTCTACACCAAATGTAGGAATCATTGTGTCTTTCAAGAAGAGTAATTCACCAATGAGACCCATAATTTCTGGCTCTGTAAGATTTCCTGTTGATGGTTTGAATAGCTTCTTCCAAGAGAAAAAGCGGTTGCAAATTTCCTTGTAACCTTGGTTTACGTCTGTAATTCCATCTACAGCGTCAGCCAAATCTTGGCAGAAAATGCTAAAACGTTCGAGCAATTCGTCTTTCTCTAATGAGAAACAGATTGAGTTGAACGAGTCGTGCTTAAATTGATCGACCAAAATCAGCTCTGAACATTTAACCTTAATGGGTGTAAATGCACCTCTGTATTCAAAAGAATAGAGTCCACTATCGTTTTTCCCGACATACAAATCTAATGCCGGGTTGCTGTTTAATCTTTTGCAAAATCCTGCATCGAAACCTTCCTTGAAGGTGTCGAAAATAGAGTTATTCGTCTTCATCGTCCAGTTCTTCAGGTTCATCCATCAAGTTTTGTGTATAGTAAACCTTATTCACCTTATAGTGCTTGGCTTTATCTACGCCTTTAACACCAGGGAAACCCATAGCAAATGCTACTACATATGATTGTCCCAAATCGCTTCTGAACTTGATGAGCTTCTGCTCTTCATCCTCATTTTCTTTTGGCGGTTTTGGTACAATCAGCATTACAATCAGAATGGGCTTTCTATTTGGCAAATGTTCAAAATAAGCCTTTGAGGGGATAGTTCGGTCTACACTGGATCCTTCTTCTTCCCATTTAGCTTTGCAAGCATTGACGGCTTTGGCTATCTGTTCCTCACTCAATGCCAATTTACCAGCACTGGTGTTAAGCAGTCGTCGTCTTGAACTGACAACAACAGCATTGTGCTCAATGTGGATAGCACGTCCTGCGCAGGTCAATTTCTCTAATCCTTCAATATCGAAATGCGTTTCAGATTCACCACCTTGGAAAACGACATCCCAAGAATCAAGACCTATTGTATTGGTGTCATCAATGAAATCTTTGATATACTCCTCGTTGAAACTTGGATTCATCTTAGAACACACAATACCACCGACAAAACTTGAAATCAGTGATTTGGGAACATCTCTAACAATATATGCGCCCTTACCTGACTTCTTGAAATTATAGCCATGACTCCACAGTTGAGAAGCTAATGCTTTTGTTTGTGCAACATTCTTCTTGTTTTGTTCGGTATTCAGACTAATGTACGAGGTTTCATGCAAATTGCCATAGAATGAAACTTGCTCATTCAGGTCAAATGACATGCGCATTTTGTTAGAGGCAGTGATTTGCAATTCCTCGCAATTATCTCGCACCTTAATACCAAAATCCTTTGGAGTAAGGTGCTGGTCAAACATCTTGCGAAGTTGCTCTTTCAAATCCTCTGAAGCTTTTGAAATCTCATCGTACCATCTTGCACTTGCCATGGTAGTCCAAATCTGAAATATATCCTCGTATTTAGGTCTATATCCAAACCATCTTCCCATCTGCATTAACACATCAAAGGTTGCTGTATTTCTATAGAAATAACTGGTAAGCAGCCCCTCCAATGTCAAGCCTCGTGAAAGGGCAATGCCACCCACAGCGATAACTCGTAACGATGGATTTTTCTTGTAGTCTAATTTGTTACTGTTCTTAGACCCATTGACAACAACAATTTTAATGTCATTGATTGCCTTGATAAGGTTTTCTTTCTGAAGGACTCTATCAACAGAAATATCTCCAATGAAAGAATAGTGCTTATGCCACAATTCTTCCAGAGTGTTATATAAAGGAAGACTTTTGTCTGCATCAGTGCCACTGAAAGAGAACTCTATTTTTGATTTAAAATCATTATAGATTTTCTCGACATGTTCCTTGATGACTCTCTGGACTTTTACGAAACGTGACATGTTAACAAGCATGCTACGTGGTTTCCCACTATCTCCGCGTAAGTCTCTTATAACATTTGCTAAGAAGAAACAATACATGGACTGGGTTAGTGATTTCGGAAAAACACCATCCCAGTTCTTGCTGTGCTTGTAGTAAAATGGGCCATCGTTTAGTCCATCTATGTCATTGGAGACTCTATCTTTATACTCTTCACTTGTATAGTCCGGCTCTTCAATATCTGTAATGAAGCGGACATTTCTATGGAACTCTCCATCTTCATCAAAGATTTTCTTTGCTCCTAAATATGTGGATGGGCTCGGCAATACATACATGAAGTTCTCTGGAAAAAGATCTGCATTCTTCATGCTGTCAACAGAGTCTGGGTCAATGAAACAGTTAGCGAAAGGAGTTGCCGTAAAACCGACATACGTTGCGTTTTTGAACAATGCACAGATATGTCTGATTTTGGCATTGGTCTTTGTCGGATTGGTTTCGTCCTTATTTGTATTCAATGAAGCATTATCTGCCTCGTCGTCGATAAGTAACAATGGGCAGTCGATGTATCCTTTAGAAGAATCGTAGTTGTTATTTTTTAGCCAGTTGTATAGTTTGTTGAGAACTGACACATTCTTCTTGATGACTAGTAAAACAGTCTTATGCGAAGCCAAAGATGTGACAATATTGTCATTGGTTGCAACAAAGTCATACGCTTGTGTTGTCAACGAGGTAGCCCGTACTTCTTTCATATCCAATCCGACACCGACACGATGTGTTTCAGGTGTTTTAAGAATGGGATTCATTGTACGAGCTAATCCAACGATGCCTTCATCAATACGTTGCTGAGTCTGCTGACGTAGGCTTTCCGTAATTCCTGCCAAAAGAATTACAACTTTATAGCCAGCATCAACAGCCTTGCATATCAAACCCGAATAGGTTGCTGTTTTTCCTGATTGTACATCACCAATTACAAGACCTCTACGAAGACGTATGCCCTCAAATTCTTCAGTCGGGTTGCCAAGACAATTCATAATCTGAGGCAGAGTTGTCTTGTCAAGGAGTTCTATGCTTTTGGGATTCAGCGAAGAAAATTCCTCCAAATACCTTTTGTATCTTGTCCAAAAGTATGGGTCTTCGATATTTTCTTCATGATACCAGTCTCTCACCTGGTCATAGTCATCGAAGATGGCACACCCTTTACTGTGTTTGATTGAGAAGCGTTGTTCTATATCATGGAAAACTAGTTTATATTCATCTTCCGTGAGTGTAACATTAAGAAACTTTTGGGTATTCTCAATGTATTTATCAATGTTATTATAATTGACTTCTATACCTCGATTTATGTCTGTTTTTACATTCTGATTAGTAATAATCAGAAAACTTTGTAGGAGTTCATTTTCCATATTTCTCGGTGCAATAGGTGTTCAACATTCCTTTTAATTCGCTTTTGGTGCAGAAAGGTTCGGAAGTCATAACGTATTCTATGGCCTCTTCTTTAGATTTCCCAAATTTCATAGCAGCTTCTACAAGAGTAATTCCTTGTTGATACAAATCGTCAAGGCGGTCGTCCCTCTCAGGGATTTCAATTACTTCGTTGCACCTGTCTATATATATCTGCTGAATGGGGATGCTTAGCTGAATTTCATCCAACATCAGATCAATGTATGAATGGTAGTCAGCAGGGATATAGTCTTTTACATTTTTAAAAAGCAGATTGTCTTTGTTTAACTCATAATAGAAGTTGTTGTTGCGTCCTTGCATGCGGTTCCAAATATAGCTGATATTGGCATCCACATTTTCTTTTCTTCCTCGATGAGTCTGCTTTCTTGTTGCAATATCCATAGCGTCCTTAACCGTTTTTCTTAGCTGGTTAAGGATATTCTTTGGAATCGTTGCGGTTCTTTTTGTAATATCAATACCCCAAATGTCATCAAGACTATTGGGAATATCAACTCTGATTCTGGCGTTTTTTGTAAGTTCGCCTAAACGCATACCAAACCAAGTGCCCCAAATGATAAGCCTTTTGTTTCGGTATATGTAAAAACCCTGAAGGGAGCGAAAGTTCTCCGCCCCTCCAGCATTTTTCATGTCTTCAGCTGTCATGTCTGCAGCAAATGGCAACACAAAAGCTTTGACTTTAATTTGTCGTTCTATGTTTAAAGAATCACGATTACTTATGGAAACCTCTTTCTTTTGAGTGGTTTTTTTATTCTTTTCAAGGAAAGGGTCTCTGGGCTTTAACGAGTGATTGTTTATTTTAATTTTAATAGACTTGTCGTCGAGAAATCTGTGATAGATTAGCGACAGATAATCTGACGTTTTATTTTGAAGTTCAATAAGTGCGTCATAGATTTGCCCGTCAGAAGATTTTTCAAGAACATCAAAGTCTTGCCAAACCACCAAGGTACCATCATTAGATGACTCTAATAAATTCTTCACATAAGGTGTTGATGCAACCTCGTCTTTATTGAGTTCTTGTAAAATCCATGCTTTTTTTTTAAGGATATAGTTATAATCCCATCTAAAAGCATGTACTGAGCCCACCTGTTTGCTGACAACTGTTAATATTCGGCATTGTGACATTGATGCGGATTTCATTCCAAGTCCGAAACGTCCAAGGTCTGTTTCCTGTCGTTCTTCCTTAGAGTCACTTCCGTATCTCATAGCCTCAAACAATTCGTCAGAAGACATACCTTTTCCGTCATCCAGAATACCGACAGCAAGTGTGTCGTAACTTTTAAGAGGGAAAAATAAGATGACGTTCTTACAATTAGCACTGATGCTGTTATCAATAACATCTGCCACTGCGGACTCAAAGGAGTAACCCATTGAGCGCATTGACCCCATCAGCATATTTGCTCTCGGTATGTTTTCTCTATCTTTACTCATTGGATTTTAATCTTGATAAGAAAGGATTTTTTTCACGACAGCTTTTGCAAGCAGTGGAGGAACTGCATTTCCAATCTGTTGTTGTATATGAGAAATAGGACCTTCAAATATAAAATCATCAGGAAAACTCTGAATGCGAGCTGCTTCTCGAACAGACAAACCTCTATCTTGGAATGGATGAATAAGCATACTCTTACGGTAATTTGATATTACGACAGAAGGCTTGTCTGCCAACAAACGCTTATAGATACCGCTGTGTGTACGTTTTTTGTCTGCATAGTTTTCCATAAGGCTATCGGGAATTGTACGCCAATTTTGTCCCTGTTTGATATGCTTGTATCTTTCAATCACAAGGTCGTTATTCTTGGAAACAAAATTTTGGGTTGCATTTGCTGAGCGTTTACGCATTTGTTGAGCATAGCCGCTTGCCTCTTCAAATGAAATTCTATATGGCAGACTATCAAAGCTATCACCGTTACCGAGTATTGGCAAATCACCGATGGCTTCTTCTACACTGATTTGTTTCTCGTGTTTTTGGGGAAACTCAAATTTGATGCCATTAGCATTACCAATTAAGAAGAAGCGGTTACGATGTTGTGGAACGCCATAATCGGATGCCCACAGTACCGATGGAGAGACAGTATATCCAAGGCTTTCAAAACATTGTTCAATCATCTTTTGGGTTTCCCCATGATTCATGCTTGTAAGTCCAGATACGTTCTCAAAAACAAACCAAGTGGGATGCAATTCATCTACGAAACGAACAAACTCCCTAAATAATAAATTCTTAGGATTGTCCATGTTTCTGTTCATGGTATTTGACAAGGAAAAGCCTTGGCACGGGGGACCGCCCATAATAATAAAAACCTTATTATCGCCAACAATCTCTTTTGGCGATAATTTGGTAATATCATTACAGATAACCTCTGCTCCTTTATGATTTTTTCGGAAGGTTTGAGCTGCACTTTTGTTAATTTCAATAGCGTATTTAACATCAATCCCAGCCATTTCTGCACCGAGACTCAAACCACCAGCACCTGAAAATATATCTAATCCTATTTTAGGTTGCGTTGCATTTTCCTTTCCCTTGCCCATAGTATCAATCTAATGCTTTTTTAGATAGATTTTCCTTTACTATGGCAAGGAAATTTCTTTCATCATCAATATCAAGGGCTGAAAATTCTTTGTTCAGAACCTCCAACACCTCACTTAATTTATTTGCTTGCTCAATGAGCAACGTTTTTTCTTCCTGTGTCATGTTAAATTATATCTCTTCTTGCCAGATCGTCAAGCGTGACATCAAGAGCATTGGCGATTTTTATCATTGTCTTAAAACTTGGTTGGCAGGTGTTTGTTACCCATCTGGAAACAGTTGTTTGGTCTCGATGTAATTCATCTGCCAACCACTTGTTAGTGAGCTGCTTCTCTGCGAGTATAACCTTTATCCTATTTAGTTGTTTGCTCATAAATCGGCACTTGTTTAATTCTCGAGTTCAAAGTTACAATATTATATCAAAGAAGCAGCACAAACAGTCCTTAAACTTAGGCAAATATAGCAATTTTATAGCAAATAACACAATTTTAGGTGCATAATTGAACATAAGGGAGCGATATAACTGCACAATAGGCTATTACATCACGCTACTTACAGGTACACTCACTATATCATGTACTGGGAATTTCTTGCAACCGATATAGAGGGTGTCAAAAGCGTCGGAGCCAGCGGTGCGGTGCTCTAAGAGGTCTTCTTCTGATTCGGTGATCTTCTCGCCTGACTTGTCCTTGCGGAATCCGTTGCGTCCTCTTGACACTCCTGCCGACTAGATGGCAAGAATAAGGCCGGGATTGTTGCTACGGCTAAAAAAGAGACATAAGGCGTTGTTTGCCAGCGAAGCCCTTGACCGATGAACTGGTGCTGCTAGTTGAAACGCATTGGGTTGCCTAGATGACCCACTTCTACCTGCTAACCGTTGCATTCAAACTCGTGGATGACCACGAAAATCCTACTCGGTGGTGGGAGATTTTGTTACGGCCAAGGGCAATAGTGTAGTAATTGATGACAGTCTTATTCTAGTAGCTCTGAATGATACGTAAGAATAGAATCCCTGACATCGTGCCGCAATAAATCATACAAGAATACCGAGAAACTTTTCGGGTGTAATAAAGGGTGTAAATCGCATAAGTTGCTGATTTACACCCTTGTTTGCGGAGAGAGAGGGAATGACTTTCTTCAGTCTGGACAATCTCAATGACGCCATCCATG